>NZ_CP048115.1:1295726-1943589 GCF_010093045.1 Mucilaginibacter sp. 14171R-50
TTGGTTTACCAAGCCTGTTGAAGCGCATCGCGAATGCGAAAACCCAAAATGCTGTGGTAAAGTAACTTTATGGTACAAGGGCGAAGATGTATTGCGCGTAACCGCCCGTAAAGACGAGTATGGTGAGGCGGAAGCATTTATTTGCAACACCTGCCGTTTTTATAAAAAGAAGACCACCGACTGGATAATAGAAGGCCCGCGTAAAGTATCGCACAAATCTGTGATCAGCGCCAATCATTATGATACGTTAAAACCGTTGCCGGTTGTAAAAACCAACCCGGTATTGATAGAAGCGAATAAAGAACAATTTGAAAGGGAGACACGCCTGTAATGGAATTAGCAGATATAGCCATTAAATTTGGCCTTATAATCGTTATATTTTTAATAAGCCTGGTAGTAGCCATGTACTCTACCTATGCCGAACGTAAAATAGCGGCGTTTTTTCAGGATAGGGTAGGCCCTAACCGTGCCGGGCCGGGTGGTATGTTTCAGCCGCTGGCCGATGGGATGAAAATGTTCATGAAGGAAGAGATCATCCCAACTAATGCTACATCGTTCCTGTTTATCGTTGGCCCTTCGCTGGCTATATTAACGGCTTGTATAGGTTCGGCGGTTATTCCGTGGGGGCAAAACCTGGTCATAGGCGATAAGGTTATCCCGTTACAGGTTACTGATATTAACGTAGGTATCTTGTACATATTCGGTGTAGTATCATTAGGCGTGTATGGTGTAATGATAGGCGGCTGGGCATCAAACAACAAATACTCGTTATTAGGCGCTATCCGTGCGGCATCGCAAAATATCAGCTACGAAATTTCAATGGGGCTTTCGATAATCGCTCTGTTGATGGTTACCCAAACTTTAAGTCTGGGCGAGATTGCAGCGCAGCAGCATGGCTGGCACTGGAACGTATTGTATCAGCCGGTTGGTTTCCTGCTGTTTATGGTGTGTGCCTTTGCCGAAACTAACCGTACACCGTTTGACCTTCCCGAGTGCGAGACCGAACTGGTTGGCGGCTACCATACCGAGTATTCGTCTATGAAGCTTGGTTTTTACCTGTTTGCCGAGTACATTAATATGTTCATTTCATCGGCAGTAATGGCTACCCTGTATTGGGGCGGTTATAACTACCCCGGTATGGATTGGGTAGCCGCGCATGTTGGCCCGGTTATCGGTCCGCTTATTGGTACCGCAGTGTTTTTTGCAAAAATATTCCTGTTCATCTTCTTTTTTATGTGGGTACGCTGGACTATCCCGCGTTTCCGGTACGACCAGTTGATGGACCTGGGCTGGAAGGTACTGATACCTTTGGCCATAGCTAATATTGTTGTTACCGGTATTGTTATTACTTTTTTAAATTAAGAGAGAGGTTAAGTTTTAATGGAATCATTAAGTAATAAAAAGAAGCAATTAACCGTAAAGCCGCTCAATTTTTGGGAGCGGGCTTACCTGCCTGCTATCATGAGTGGCTTAGCCATCACCATGAAGCACTTCTTTAAAAAACCGGTTACTATTGCCTATCCCGACGAGAAACGGGAGTTTTCTGAGAATTACCGTGGCATGCACTCGCTTAAACGCGATGAAAATGGTGCCGAGCGCTGTACCGCCTGCGGCCTTTGCGCATTATCGTGCCCGGCCGAGGCTATCACCATGCAAGCTGCCGAGCGCCAGAAAGGCGAGGAGCACTTATATCGCGAAGAAAAGTATGCTGCCGTTTACGAAATAAATATGCTGCGCTGTATTTTTTGCGGCTTATGCGAAGAGGCCTGCCCTAAAGAAGCGATATACCTTGATGGCGACATTATCCCATCGGATTATCTGCGCAAGGATTTTATTTACGGTAAAGACAAATTAGTAGAAGCACCTTTAAATCAATAACAGAAGTTTTATACCTTTGCGCAACTCTTTTGAGCAGGGCAAAAGTATATTGTAAAATATAAACATGAGTACATTTTACTTCATCGCGTTTTTATCCATATTCTTTTCAATACTGGTTATTTCTGCAAAAAACCCGGTGCATAGTATACTGTACCTTATACTCACCTTCTTTACATTCACCATTCATTATATATTAATGAACGCGCAGTTTTTGGCTATTGTAAACTTTATAGTTTATATGGGCGCCATACTGGTACTGTTCCTATATACATTGATGCTGATAAACCTGAATAAAGAAAGCGAGCCGGTTAAGCCGTTTATGGTGAAGATAGCCGCTGTATTTGGCGGAGGGATATTGGCGGTAGCGCTGGTGTCATCCCTGAAATCATTAGGCGTATCAGATCCGGTGGTGCTCAGGAACCCTGAGCTTGGCCTCGTAAAAAACCTCGGGAAAGTATTATTCAACGAATTTTTGCTGCCGTTTGAAGTATCGTCGGTATTGCTGTTATCGGCAATGGTTGGCGCGGTGCTGCTGGCTACAAAAGAACCTAACGAAACAAAAGCAACCATCTGATGGAAAGTTTAACCCATACCATTCAAGCGGTGCCGCTTAACCACTACATTTTATTAAGCGCTATTATATTTTCGATAGGTGTAATGGGCGTTTTATTGCGCCGCAATGCCATTGTAATATTCATGTCGGTTGAGCTGATGCTTAACTCGGTGAACTTGCTGCTTACCGCCTTTTCGGTTTATCGCGGCGATGCAGCGGGGCAGGTATTTGTATTTTTTATTATGGCGCTTGCCGCCGCCGAAGTTGCGGTAGGCTTGGCTATTATAGTAATGATATACCGTAACACCAACAGTATAGATATTAACGTGCTGAACCGGTTGAAATGGTAAAGCCCCCAGCCCCCTAAAGGGGGTAAGGAGAGCAATTAATTATAAAAAAAAGAGCTTCTGTTCCGCCTTCAGGGGGTTAGGGGGCAAAAAATTTATATGGACAATTTGATCTGGCTTATTCCTGTACTACCCTTAGCCGGTTTTGTTATTAACGGACTGGGGCGCAATACGTTACCGAAGAACCTTATCGGGGCTATCGGTAGTTTGCTGGTATTGGTATCGTTTGGTATAAGCGTTGCTACATTCTTTCAGATAAAAAACTCGGGTATGCCCGTTGAGGTTACCCTGTTTGACTGGATAGCCGTTGGCGATTTTCATATTCCATTCGCGTTCCTTGTAGATCAGCTAAGCTCCATTATGCTGCTGATCATCACCGGCGTGGGTTTCCTTATCCATTTATACTCTATTGGCTACATGCACGATGATAACGGCTTTGGTAAATTCTTTGCATACCTTAACCTGTTCGTTTTCTTCATGCTGCTGCTGGTAATGGGCAGCAACTATTTGGTAATGTTTATTGGCTGGGAAGGCGTGGGCTTATGCTCATACCTGCTTATCGGTTTCTGGTACACTAACCCAAGCTATGCCGATGCTGCCAAAAAAGCCTTCGTAATGAACCGTATCGGCGACCTTGGTTTCCTGATCGGTATTTTTCTTTTAATGAATACGTTTGGCAGTGTTGCTTTTAATGATATTTTCCCTAAGGCTACCGGAGCGGTTGCCGCCGGTGCGCCGATTGTTTTAATTACGATGTTATTATTTGTGGGTGCTGTTGGTAAATCGGCACAGCTGCCGTTGTTCACCTGGCTGCCCGATGCCATGGCAGGCCCAACACCGGTATCGGCACTCATACATGCGGCTACCATGGTTACTGCAGGTATCTACATGATAGCCCGCTCAAACATCTTGTTTACACTGGCGCCCGATACCATGGAAGTGATTGCCATTATTGGTTTGGCTACTGCAGCATTCGCGGCGTTAATTGCGCTTACGCAAACGGATATTAAAAAGGTGCTGGCATACTCAACAGTATCGCAGCTGGGCTATATGTTTTTGGGTTTGGGCGTAGGCGCTTACACAGGCGCTTTCTTCCATGTGTTAACACACGCCTTCTTTAAAGCATTATTGTTCCTGGGTGCAGGCTCGGTTATCCACGCCATGGGCGGCGAGCAGGATATGCGCAAAATGGGCGGGTTAAAGGGTAAAATAAAAGTAACCTTCATTACCATGCTGGTAGGCACTATTGCTATCGCCGGTATCCCGCCGTTCTCGGGTTTCTTCTCAAAAGACGAAATTTTGGCTGCGGCTTTCGCGCATAGCACCACTTTTTATGTAGTGGGTGTTATCACTGCCGGTTTAACCTCATTCTATATGTTCAGGATGATGTACCTTACCTTCTGGGGGAAGTTCCGCGGGACGCACGAGCAGGAACATCATGTACACGAGTCGCCTGCTAACATGACCATCCCGTTGATCATCCTGGCCATACTATCAGCCGTTGCAGGTATGATTGGCGTACCGGCGGTTTTAGGCGGTCATCACGAATTGGGCGCTTACCTTGCCCCCGTATTTGAAGCATCAAACAAAATATTAGGCGAGCATGAGTTAAGCCACAGCACCGAATGGGTGTTAATGGGTGCGTCGGTGCTTTTGGCGCTGATAGCTATGGGCCTTGCTTACAATAAATACGTATCAAAAAGCCATGTACCGGTATCCGATGAAGCAGAGCGCCCGGCACTGGCGAACCTGTCGTACCATAAATTTTATATCGACGAATTGTACGATAAGGTTATCCGTAAGCCGCTGGATGCTATATCAGTGTTCTTCTACAAAGTAGTAGAGCAGTTAGGTATTGATGGCTTTGTTAACGGACTTGGCAAAAGCACATTAGATACAAGCAAGGGCCTGCGCCTGCTGCAAACAGGTAACGTAGGTTTTTACATATTTATGATGGTGTTAGGTATTATCGCCATTTTGGTATACAGTTTAATTAAAATAAATGCGCTTGGCGTTTAAGATATAAAATGACGGTTAGTATTTTACTTTTTTTACCGGTAGTAGCAGCACTTTTAGTGCTCTTGTTTAAGAACGGGGCAGCAAAGCACGCGGCATTATTCTTCTCTGTTGTGGAGCTTGCGCTTGCCATTTATTTCCTTGCGGGCTTTGTGCCCGATGCATCGGTACAATATGGCGTTGACGCACCCTGGATACCGCAAATGGGTGTGCATTTTACAGCCGGGATAGATGGTATCAGTATGATAATGGTTTTGCTGAGCACCGTACTGGTACCGCTTATCATTTTAACCACATACAAGCACCAGTACAAAAACGCTAAGGCGTTTTACGCGCTGATACTGTTTATGCAGGCGGGTATGCTCACGGTATTTACAGCGCTTGATGGATTTTTATTTTACGTAGGCTGGGAAGCGGCACTGATACCTATTTATTTTATCTGCGCTTTGTGGGGCGGCGAAAACCGCATCCGCATCACCATTAAATTTTTTATTTATACGTTCGCGGGGTCTTTATTTATGCTGTTAGGCATCATTTACCTGGCCCTGCAAACCCCGGGCGGTATTTACGATCTGAGGAGTTTTAACGATCTGAATCTTACTTTAACCCAGCAATCATGGGTATTCTGGGCATTTTTTGCAGCCTTTGCTATCAAGATGCCGGTATTTCCGTTCCACACGTGGCAGCCTGATACTTATACTGAAGCGCCCTCGGCAGGTACCATGATGCTATCCGGTATTATGCTAAAAATGGGTATTTACGGTGTTATCCGCTGGCTGATACCAAACGCGCCTGCGGGTTTCCTGCAATGGCAAAATCTGGTTATCATATTAGCGGTAATTGGTATTGTTTACGCTTCGCTGATAGCTTTTAACCAAAAGGATGGTAAGCGCCTGGTAGCATACTCGTCAATAGCGCACGTAGGCCTTATTGCTGCCGGAATCTTCGCCTGGACAACACAAGGTGTACAAGGTGCCATGATCCAAATGCTTAGTCACGGTATAAACGTGGTGGGGATGTTCTTTATATGGGATATTATCAGCCGCCGGTTAAACACCCGAGACATTGGCCAGATGGGTGGTATCGCTAAAGTAGCGCCTCATTTCTCGATAGTGTTTTTAATAATCGTGTTAGGCACGGTTGCTCTTCCGTTGACCAACGGTTTTGTGGGCGAGTTTTTATTGCTGAAAGGCGTTTATAACTATAACATTTGGTTTGCGGCAGTTGCCGGCTTAACCATCATATTTGGCGCGGTATATATGCTGCGTATGTACAAGAACGTAATGCAAGGCGAGACGAATGAACTGACAGCCATATTCGCCGACATCAGCGGTTCAGAAAAACTGGTGCTTGGGATTATATGCGTGTTGATCATTGGCATCGGTGTATACCCGCAGCCTATATTGCATATATCAGAAGCAGCGGTAACAAATTTGGTGAACACGGTAAGTGCGAAGTTTGCTATGGGGAAATTCTAAAAGAATTTATATAAATGACCACTCTAATAATCATATCTGTTTTACCCATCGTAATATTATACCTGGGTTTATATAAAGTTCAGAAAGCTTTATTGCCGGTGACCGTTATTGGTTTGCTTGCGGCTTTGGGC
Organism: Mucilaginibacter sp. 14171R-50; assembly: GCF_010093045.1. Lineage (NCBI taxonomy): Bacteria > Pseudomonadati > Bacteroidota > Sphingobacteriia > Sphingobacteriales > Sphingobacteriaceae > Mucilaginibacter > Mucilaginibacter sp. 14171R-50. Next base: position 1,302,130 of record NZ_CP048115.1, read on the forward strand.
GCGGCAGTAGCCCAATGGGGCAATAACGCAGTGCCGATCTATCATGGTATGATGTTGTTCAACAACTTTTCTATTGCATTCTCGGTGGTAAGTATTACGTCTACCATATTGATATTGCTGCTTTCCAAAGGGTATTTCGACAGGATAAGCAACCACATTGCTGAATACTACGCCATAATATTATTCTCGTTAGCAGGTATAATTGTTATGGTGTCGTACCATAACCTCGCCATGCTGTTCATCGGTATCGAGATCATGTCGGTTAGTTTGTATATACTGGCAGGAATACGTAAAAAAGATTTTGCTTCAAATGAAGCAGCATTGAAATATTTTTTGATGGGTGCGTTTTCGACCGGTTTCCTGCTGTTTGGCATTACGCTGATTTATGGCTCTTCGGGATCGTTCGACCTGGATGGCATCCGCGATTGGGTATTAACCAATCCCCGTAATACCGATCCGTTGTTTTATACCGGGATTATGCTTGTTATTGTTGGCCTTTGCTTTAAGGTTGGCGCGGCGCCGTTCCATTTTTGGACACCGGATGTGTATGAAGGTTCGCCTTCGTTGATCACACTGTTCATGTCTACTGTAGTTAAGGTAGCAGGTATAGTTGCATTCCTACGATTATTCTCGGCATGTTTTTCGACCATCAGCAGTTTTTGGACACCTGTATTGCTAACCATTACCATTGCAACCCTGCTTATTGGCAATATAACGGCACTGTACCAGCAAAGCTTTAAACGCATGATGGCTTTTTCCAGCATTTCACATGCTGGTTACCTGTTATTCGCTATTGTAGCATTAGGTGCGGCATCTGCTAATTCGGTGCTCATATACGGCGCGGCTTATACTGTAGCTTCAATTATCGCTTTTGGGGCGTTTATCCTGGTAAAACAACAAACCAGGAGTGATAGCTTCGAGGCCTTTAACGGGCTTGGTAAAACTAATCCGTTTTTAGCGTTTGTGCTTACCATAAGTATGTTATCATTAGCAGGGATACCGCTTACTGCTGGCTTTATAGGTAAATTCTTCATGTTCTCTGGTGCGCTGGCACATTATAATACCTGGTTGGTAATTGTTGCAGTAGTTAATGCCATGATCAGCATCTTCTATTATTTCAGGGTAATAATTGCGATGTATTTCCGCAGCGCCGAGCGTGCCGAGGTTGAAGTGCCTGCCTATTACAAGTTTGTTTTGGGCTTTTCGGCTATCGCAACTATCGTTATCGGGGTATACCCGTCGTTTATATCCGCCCTTATTTAATACGGGGCCGGGCTAAAACAGAAAGAAAGTCCTCTCCTTTGAAGCGGATTAGGTAATACAATTCCATTTAATATTTGTAGTTTTACGGATATAGTTAATGGAAAACTTTTGGGAATACCTTCAAAATTTAACCGACGCACAGTCTATTTTAAGCAGTGGTGGCTTTTACCTTTTGCTTATAGTGGTATATGCCGAAACCGGGTTATTCTTTGGTTTCTTCTTACCGGGCGATTATTTGCTGTTTCTGGCAGGCCTGCTAAGCGCTGCCGGCATAATACATGTGCCCATTTATACCTTAGTGCTTTCGCTTATAGCGGCGGGCATTTTGGGTAACTATACCGGCTATTGGTTTGGCTATCGCACGGGGCCGGTGCTATTCAACAAAAACGACTCCTTTTTTTTTAAAAAGCGGTACATAGCCGTTGCCGAAGAGTTTTATGCCAAGTACGGTGGCATGGCCTTGATTTTAGGCAGATTTTTCCCCATAGTTAGAACATTTGCCCCTATATTTGCAGGTGTTGTAAGGGTTGACCTTAAAAAGTTTACCATTTACAATATTATTGGCAGCGTAGCCTGGGTAACCATTTTAACTTTAGCCGGTTATTTTTTAGGCAGACGCTTCCCCGAATTAAAGGATTATCTGGAGTACATAGTACTCGGTTTGATAATTATTACAACAATTCCGCTGATTATTGCTTATGTGAGAAGACAGTATGCAAAGTCAAAAGAAAAGTAAATTAATATAAAGATACATGAGCACACAACATCCCTGGCACCAGGTTTCACCGGGCGATAATATTCCTGAAACTGTAAACGCGATAATTGAGATACCAAAGGGTTCAAAGGCAAAATACGAGATTGATAAAGAGTCGGGACTTTTAAAGCTGGATCGCGTACTGTTTTCGTCGGTGATGTACCCGGCCAATTATGGTTTTATCCCGCAAACTTATTGTGATGATAAAGACCCGCTTGATATTTTAGTGCTATGCTCGATAGATGTTTTCCCGATGTCGATCATCGAGGCTAAGGTTGTGGGGGTGATGCACATGGTAGATAATGGCGAGCAGGACGATAAAATCATCGCGGTAGCAAAAAACGACATGTCGGTTAATTATATTAACGACCTTGCAGAGCTACCCCCGCATGCGATGACCGAAATTGTGCGCTTTTTTAAGGATTATAAAAAGCTGGAAGGCAAGAATGTTACTATTGAACATTTACTGGGCGTGCGCTATGCCCATAAAGTAATTACCGAAAGTTTAGAGCTATATAAATCTACTTTCCCTGTTTACAAATAAATTGATTAATGGACCCCGGACCCTACGAAATAAGTGTATTTTATATTTTTGCTACCATATTTTTGGTGCTGCTCAACGGCTTTTTTGTAGCAGCTGAGTTTGCGATGGTAAGGGTAAGGGGCTCGCAGATCGAGATCCGGGCCAAAGCCGGCAGTGGCGTTGCAAAGGTAGCAAGGGGCATTCTGCATAATCTTGACGGTTACCTGGCCGCTACACAATTGGGTATCACTATAGCATCACTGGGCCTGGGTGTTGTTGGCGAGGGTGTTGTTACCAATATTGTATTGCGTGGCTTTATGAGTGTAGGTATTACGCTTACATCAGGCTTTGTAACCGCCAGTCATATCGTTTCGTTTGCTTTTATTACCATATTGCATATTGTGTTTGGCGAATTGGCGCCAAAATCGCTGGCAATTCAAAAATCGGCCGGGACTGTTATGGCGGTATCTGTACCGTTAAGGTTTTTCTTTGTTGTGTTCAGACCAGCCATATGGGTATTAAACGGCTTTGCTAATTTTATTTTAAAGCTGTTTGGTATCACCACCCTGGAAGGCGGAGAAACGCACCACAGTTCAGAAGAGTTGCAGTACCTGTTGGAACAGGGGCGCGAAACAGGCGCGCTCGATTCGAACGAGCATGAGCTGATACAAAACGTGTTTGATTTTAACGAGCGCGTAGTAAAAAACATTATGGTGCCCCGTACCAAGATATCGGGTATTGAATTAGATACGAGCAAGGAGGAACTGCTGGAGTGCTTGATAACTGAAGGATACTCGCGCATGCCGGTATACGATGATGTGATTGACAAGATCGTGGGTATTGTACACGCCAAAGATATTTTACCACTACTGGCACGTAACGAGCCCATTGTATTGAAAGACATTATCCGTAAGCCATATTTTATACCCGAAACCAAAAAGATAAACGACCTGATGGCCGAGCTGCAGCAAAAGCGCATTCAAATAGCCATCGTATCTGACGAGTTTGGAGGAACGGCCGGAATGGTGACCCTGGAAGATATTGTTGAAGAATTAGTTGGTGAGATACAAGATGAGTTTGACGAGGAAAAACCAATTGTTGAGAAGCTAAACGACCGCGAGTTTGTGGTGAATGCCCTTGCACCTATATACGATGTAAATGAGCATCTGCCGCACGACCTGCCCGAAGATGGCGACTTTGATACCGTATCGGGCTGGTTGGGCCACATATTTGGTAAAATACCTGATGTAGGCGAGCAGAAAGAAAGCAACGGGTACAACATCACCGTACTAAAAAAATCCGATCAGAACATCGAATCGGTAAAGCTGGAGCTGCTGATCAACGAAGAAGATGCGGTAGATCTGCATTAATTATAAATGATATAAAGACGCGAAGTATCGCGTCTCTACGATGATTGTTTGAGGTAGAGACGCGACACATCGCGTCTCTTTTAACATAAAATGCATCTTTTTTATACCCCCGATATAGACGCCGCATTATCTCAATACTTTTTAAGCGAGGAGGAGAGCAAACATGCTGTGCGTGTGCTGCGCCTAAACGTGGGCGACGACGTTACCCTGATAGATGGGAGAGGCGGAATGTACAAGGCGGAAATAAAGGATGCGCATCCCAAGCGCACCATCCTTCAAATAAATTCGGCTACGCAGGGGGTTAATAAACGCAACCATTACCTGCACATAGCCATAGCGCCCACAAAAAACCTGGATAGGGTGGAGTGGTTCCTGGAAAAAGCTACCGAGATTGGTATTGATGAGATATCTCTCATTATTTGTCAGCGATCAGAGCGTAAGGAGGCGAAGGTAGAGCGGTTGAATAAGATCATCACCTCGGCAATCAAACAATCCATAAAGGCCTATCATCCGGTTTTAAATGCACCGGTGGCGTTTAACCAATTTTTGAAACAGCCGTTTGATGGGCAAAGGTTTATAGCGCATTGCGATGAAGGCGAGAAGGTAAGCCTGGCCGAATCTCTTAAAAAGCAAGGCCGTTACCTGATACTGATAGGGCCTGAAGGCGATTTTGCCCCGGGCGAGGTTGATGCCGCTTTGCAGAACGGATACAAAGCCATAACTTTAGGCGAAAGCCGCCTGCGCACCGAGACCGCGGCGTTAGAGGCTTGTTTTGAAGTGAATTTTTTAAACCGGTAAATGAGATCATCCATTTTCACTGTTATAGCCGTTGCCCTGGTGTGTTGCATCAGCAGTTTTACCGCGCCATCGTACAAAATGGGCCGGCTAAAATACAATGGCGGCGGCGACTGGTATGGCGACCGTACGGCCCTGGTGAACCTCATTAAATTTTGCAACCAAAACTTAAAAACAAACTTTGAACCCGAAGAGGAGGTGGTTGAGGTTGGCAGCGAGCAGCTGTATAATTATCCGTTTGTATTTATGACCGGGCATGGCAACGTTATATTCAGCGACCAGGAAGCCCGCAACCTGCGCAAGTATTTAACGGGCGGCGGCTTTTTGCACATAGATGATAACTACGGCTTTGATAAATTTATTCGCCCGCAAATGAAAAAGGTTTTCCCGGAACTTGATTTTGTGGAACTCCCAACCAACTATGCCATCTATCACCAAAAATATAGCTTCCCTAATGGGTTGCCAAAAATACACGAGCACGACGGCAAGCGCCCGCAGGGTTTCGGGCTGATATACAAAGGGCGCCTGGTTTGCTTTTACACTTACGAATGCGACCTGGGTAACGGTTGGGAAGATTACGGCACCTACGCCGGCGACACCCAGGAAGCGCGCCTTAAAGCTTTAAGAATGGGGGCAAACCTTATACAATATATATTTACTAAGTAGGGCTAATTATCCTGTTAATTTTTAAATTCGGAAGATCATACCACATAATATGTACAAAATTAAAGTTAACAATAAGCACGATTTTGAGGTTGACAGAAAAGATGAGACGCTAACCGTTAACGGCAATATCGTTAACGCGGATATCGCCCGGTTAAATGATATGCTTTACCACGTTATTAACAACAACGGTTCGTATAACGCCGAGGTAGTAAGTTTTGATGCGGAAGCGAAAACCGCTGAGATAAAAGTGAACAATACTATTTACAGCCTTACCGCTAAAGACCAGTTTGATGTATTGCTGGATAAGATGGGCCTTAGCAATTTAATGACCGCTAAGGTTAGCGATATAAAGGCCCCTATGCCCGGGCTTGTTTTGAAGATACTTGTTGAAGAAGGCGCCGAAGTAAAAAAGGGCGATAACTTATTTGTGCTGGAAGCCATGAAAATGGAAAACATCATTAAAGCCCCGGCAGACGTTACCGTTAAAACCATCAAGATCAAACCGGGGGATAAAGTTGAAAAAGGACAGATACTGATCGTATTTTGAGACAAATAAGTCATGGTGAGCCTGTCGAACCACTGACAAAGTGTTGGTCTTCGACAAGCTCAGGCTGACAGTTGTGTTGAATTATAATTCGCCCAACTTCATTAATGCATAAAACAGCCCGGTGCAATGCAGCGCCTGGGCTATCTTGTTTTCCGCCAGTAGCTGCTTTACTTCGGCTATGGTGTATTCTTCTACCACAAGGCGTTCGTGTTCGTCAAGTTTTTGTTCCTGTACCTTTTGCCCCCCTTTAGCCAGGTAACAAAAGGTTTTATTATTTGCGGTTGATGGGTTGGCATAAACGGTGCTTATCAGTTCCACGTCATCAAACCGGTAACCGGTTTCCTCCAATAACTCCCGGCGCATGGCCTCTTCAGGGTCTTCGCCATCCTCTATAACACCGCCCGGTATCTCCAGCGATACAATATTAGCGGCATGCCTGTACTGGCGAACCATCAATATTTTATTATCCCCGGTAAGTGCTACCGCGTTAGCCCAATTGGGGTATTCCAGTACATAATACTGGTCTACTACGGTGCCGTCGGGCATTTCGCATTTATCGGTTCGCAAAGTAGCCCAGGGGCCTTTATGGATATATTCGGAAGAACAGGTTTTCCAGATAAGATCGCTCATATAAGCATAGTAATTTATATCCCTTTTATAACAAAAAGGATCTGCTTTAGCTTCGGTTAATTTTAATATTGAAATTTTACACTGCTTACCAGCTGCCGCTGCTTCCGCCGCCCCCGCCGCTTCCGCCGCCAAAGCCGCCGAAACCACCACCGCCGCCGCCTCCCCAGCCGCCTCCGCCGCCAGAAAAGCCGCCCCAGTCGCCGCCGCTGCTGCGTCCGCCGCCGCCAAGCATGTTGCCGGCTAAAAACCACCAAAAGGGACTTGCGCCGCCACGGCCACCAATGATACGGCCGCCGCCACCCCCGCCGCCGCGTTTGCGGAAAATAATAATGAGGACAATAACTACGATAATAACGATAAACCCTGCAGAGCCGCCGCCATCGTCTTTGCGTTTAGCTTTTTTTGCGTCGGCTTTGTATTCGCCCTTCATGGCTTTAATAATGTCGTCGGTTGCGGCATCTAACCCGCCATAATAGTCGCCCTCCTTAAAACGGGGTTTCATATCGTTTTGGATGATCTCCTGGGTAGTGATATCCGGCAGGGCGCCTTCGGCGCCGTACCCGGTTTGGATGGCCATCTTCCGGTCGTTTATGGCAACCAGTACCAAAACACCGTTGTTCTTTTCTTTGGTACCAATGCCCCACTTGCGCAGAAGCTCTACGCCATATTGGTTGATATCATAATCGCCGGTTGATTTAATGATAACAACGGCTACTTGCGTGCTGGTAGAATCGTTGTAGTTGTTTAGCTTATCCTCAAGCTTTAGCTTGTCTGATGCGGATAAGGTACCTGTATAATCGGTAACAAGCGTGCCGGATCTTTCGGGGATGTCCTGCGAGAAGGCTGTATTGATGCATAGCACCAGCACCAGCCACAATATTGTTCTTTTTAACATTGTTTATTGTTAATTGCCATCCATAAAGGCGATATCGTCCGGCAGTTCGTTCTTATCGTTAAGCATATAGGGGAAATATTTTTTCAGCTGCGCGCCGGTATGTTCAATGCCGGTAACGATGCCTTCAACCAGGTTGCCATACTTAAACTGGCTCAGCATTTCCTCTTTGGTGCTATCCCAAAAATTGGCGGGTACCACTGCGTTAATACCGGCATCGCCTATTATGGCAAACTTACGGTCGACAGTGGCCACGTAAATGAGCACGCCGTTGCGGAGCCTGGTTTTTTCCATCCCGAGCTGCGTAAAGTATTTCACGGCACGGTTAAGCGGGTCGTCGGTGCAGGTTTTTTCAATACAAACGCGTACCTCGCCAGATGTCTCCTTCTCGGCATCAGCAACAGCCGTTTGTATACGCTGCTGTTCCTCTTCGGTAAATACTGCCATATTGGTTGTGATTACACAGATTATGATGTTGATTACAGGTTTTGTAGGAATGATCTCACCGGTAAAAAAACCGGCGAGATCATCTTTTATCAGTGAAATCTTAAAACTGAACTTTTGGCGCTTTATCCGAACCGGCTTCGCTTTGGAAATATCCTTTTTCGGCAAACCCAAACACCTTTGCGGTAATGTTGGCTGGGAAAGTGCGGATTTTGCTATTGTAGGCCTGTACAGCATCATTAAAATCCTTACGGGCCACACTTATCCGGTTTTCGGTACCTTCTAACTGCACCTGCAGGTTTCTAAAGGCATCGTTAGCCCTAAGTGTTGGATAGTTTTCTGATGCAACAAGCAGCCTACCTAAAGCGGTGCTTAGCTGCCCCTGTGCTTCCTGGTATTTCTGTATCGCTTCGGGGGTAAGCTTGGTTGGGTCAACCTGTATTGAAGTAGCCCTTGCACGCGCGTTGGTTACCTCGGTAAGTGTGCCTTTTTCGAAATTAGCTTCGCCTTTTACCGTAGATACCAGGTTAGGGATAAGATCGCTGCGGCGCTGATATTGGGTTTGCACCTGGCCCCATTTACTCTTTACGTTCTCGTCAGACTTCACCATGCCGTTGTAACTGCAGCCACCCATCAGGGCAAGTACTATCACAACAGCTATTACGATCCATAAATTTTTCATTGTGTGTTTTTTAGTTTTTTATAGTAATGTGAATTTACGAATTAGATTACAAAACGCATACCGTTGTTACAAAACCTAATATTTACGCCATAATGGCAATTATTGCCTTGTAAATGTAATTAAATACGGCTAACATGGTATATGATTTTATATTTGCCATTGATAACTATTTACTGACACGTATTATCATTACCCGATAAATGAAAAAGATATTTGCCGCCCTTTTTATTTGTACCGCGCTGCAGGCCACTGCGCAAAACAAGCACGAAAACTTGGTACAATATGTAAAACCCATTATTGGCACCCAGCGCATGGGGCATACCTACCCCGGGGCTACCGTTCCATTTGGGATGGTACAGCTTAGCCCCGAAACGGATACCGCCAGTTATGAACTTAACGGCAGGTATAACCCTAAGGTTTACGAATACTGCGCGGGCTACCAGTACGAAGATAAAACCATTGTAGGATTTAGCCATACCCATTTTAGCGGTACCGGGCACTCAGACCTTGGCGATTTTTTAATAATGCCAACCGTAGGTCAGCTTAAACTAAATCCGGGTGTAGCAGATGTGCCGGGCAGCGGTTACCGCTCGGCGTTTTCGCATGCCAACGAGGTAAGCGAGGCCAACTACTACAAAGTAAAGCTGGATGCCTCGAACATCACCGCCGAAATGACCACCAGCGCGCGCGTTGGGTTTCACCAATACACGTTCCCTAAATCAGATCAATCGCATGTGATATTAGACCTGATGGCTGGTATTTACAATTATCCAGACAAAAACGTTTGGACATACGTAAAGCTGCTGAACGATAGCACACTGGTAGGTTACCGCCAAACAAACGGCTGGGCGCGCACCCGCACGCTATATTTTGCCATGGCGTTTAACAAGAAATTCATTCAGCATGGGTTTAAAAAATACGATAAGCGCGAGGTTTATGGCGGCTTTTGGGGCAAATTCAACCAAAGCAAAAACTTTCCTGAGATAGCCGGAAAGCAGATACGCGCTTACTTTGATTTTAAGACAGAAGAGGGCGAGAAGATCAAAATAAAATTCGCGCTATCGCCGGTGAGCATGGATGGCGCTTTAGCCAATATGCAGGCCGAAGTACGGGGCTGGGATTTTGAAAAGGTAAAAGCAGACGGCCAGAAGCTTTGGGAAACCGAACTGGAGAAAATCACTATTAATGCCAGTACCGAGCGCAAGCAGGATTTTTATACCGCCATGTACCATACCATGATAAACCCAACCGTTTACATGGATGTTGACGGGCAGTATAAGGGCCTTGACCAAAACGTACACAAAGCCGATGGCTTTACCAATTATACCACCTTCTCGTTGTGGGATACCTATCGCGCCCTGCACCCGCTGTTTAATATCATACAGCCGCAGCGCAATGCAGATATGGTACGATCGATGATGGTGCATTTTGATCAAAGTCCCGAAAAGATGCTCCCGGTTTGGAGTAACTCGGCCAACGAGAACTGGTGCATGAGCGGTTACCACAGTGTAGCAGTTTTAGCGGATGCAGTTGTAAAAGGTAACGCGCCATTCGATGCCGAAAAAGCTTTAATGGCCTGCGTAACAACCGCCCGCCACCGCAGCTACGAGGGCATTGGCGAATACATGGACCTGGGCTATGTGCCTGATGAAAAAACAGGCGTATCGGTATCAAATACTTTAGAATACGCGTACGACGATTGGGCAATTGCGCAGATGGCAAAAAAACTGGGTAAAACAGATATTTATAACGAGTTTATTAAACGCAGCGAGAATTATAAAAATGTGTACGATGCAAAATCGGGCTTTATGAGGCCGAGGAAAGCTGATGGCACCTTCCGCGCCAAGTTTGACCCATTGAGCACTATTAACGAAGGCTTTATTGAGGGCAACGCCTGGAACTACACCTTATTTGCACCGCAGGACCCCGAAGGATTGATAAAACTGATGGGTGGCAACAAACGCTTTGTGCCTTATTTAGATTCGCTGTTCACCATGAACCTGCCGGATAAATACTTTGCCGAAACCGAGGATATTACCCGCGACGGTATCATTGGTAACTATGTACATGGTAACGAGCCGTCGCACCATGTGGCCTACCTGTACAACTGGACAGACAAACCCTGGAAAACGCAGGAACGCATCCGTATGATATTGCCACGCATGTACAAACCAACACCCGACGGTTTAGGCGGTAACGATGATACCGGCCAAATGAGTGCCTGGTACATTTTCAGTTCGATGGGTTTTTATCCGGTAGCCCCTGGTTCGGTTGATTACTCTATCGGCAGCCCGTCGGTAAATAACGCTACCATACAGGTTGGCAACGGCAAAACTTTTAAGATAACCGTTAAAAACCAAAGCGAGAAAAACGTTTACGTACAAAAAATGATGCTCAACGGCAAGCCGTATAACAGCTTAACCATTACCCACCAGGATATCATGAATGGCGGCGAAATGGTGTTTTATATGAGTTCTAAACACAAGTAACGGTCGGAGAATAAAGATAAGAGAATGGTTGATCGGGTACGCCGGTCAACCATTTTTTATTAGTTTGAGTCCATTTGTCGATAGAAGAAAAAAGAGTGGACAGCAAAAAATGGGAGAGTTATAGATAAATAAACCGAGGCAATCTCTAAAACGCTGTTTGTGAAGATCAGGATACTGCAGGCGCTAACAGGCAGCGCGTAATAACTCAGGAAATTGTAAAACCGATTGTTTTTTATTTCAGGAAAGAGGTTAAAGAATATAGTGGTTGATAAAAGTGTTAGGCAAAGTACCCATACAAAGCCAATCAAACAAAACAAGGTTATTCCTTGATTTCCTTCTAAACTTCCAGCTTCTTTAGAAAACACAACCATTATAGTAATAAATGTGAGCAGATAGCCAAGCAGGAAAGTGTAGATCAAGCTCTTTCTAAGTTGAGCAGCATAAATATTGCGGTCCATGCGCTAATATATCAATTCAAATCGTAGAATTTTGAATGTAATAATGATGGGTCGCGAGAGTTGCTCACCTTGTGATTTGGTTTGTTTTGCCGGGTCTAACAGGACAACGTTCTTATCAAATAGAAATACTTAGAAAAGATTCTCTAAATTCAAGCGATTGGCAAACTTTAAAAGAGGCGTTATTAACTTTATATATATGACAGAAAAATTCGATACCTATATCCAAAAGACTAAGTTATATTACATATTGCAAGTTATTAGCATATTAACACTGCTTGGTATACTGGGAGCGAAGATTACAGATTTACAAATACCACTAATGTATAAGCCCCTTGCGGGTACTCTCGTTATATTGGGATTAATTACAATAGTGATAAACCTGATTCTAACCAGTACCAACTTTGTAAAAATGTACAAAAAGGATGGAGAATTAATTGTTAATACAGAATCAGTTACTTTGAATGAGAAAACAATATTACTTAAAGATATAAGAAAAATAGAGGTAAACGCAAATGACTATAAAGGTGCCAGATCAAGTGATGGTTCAGGTAACAGAATATATATAACCTTTGATGATAAAATCATTAGCAGTCGATTTGTAATTAGTTCTAAAGATCAGCAGAATAACCTGAGTAAAATATTGACACAATGGAAATTGGCGGGAATTGAAATTATTTAGTGGCGCGTTAGGACATTCTCTTCAAACTATTGCCTTGATTCTGTAAACTCTCGAATTCAACAAATTGAGTTCAGACATTACCCCGCCATACAGTGGCGCTCTCTAACAGCCAGTTTGTTCAGTTTCTCTTTAAGAATAATACGCGCACGGTATAAGGTAGTGCGCGACAGCAATTCGCTCATGCCCAGCTTGGTGCTTATCTCCTGGTGCGAAAAGCCCTCGATAGCATACATGTTGAAAACAGAGCGATAAGTATCGGGCAATTGTTGAACCATATTCATCAGATCGCCGGCTTCTAATCCGTTATCATTATAGCTGGTATTAACCGGGATGCCCTGTTCGGCAAAATCCTCAACCAATACAACGTTTTTGGCTTTACGGTAACGGGATATAGCGCTGTGCACCATAATACGGCGGATCCAGCCTTCAAGGCTACCTTCGCCACGGTAGTTGCCCATGTTCTTGAACATTTTTATAAAGCCTTCCTGCAATATATCCTGTGCTTCGTCTTTATCATTCGCATAGCGCATGCAAACCGCAAGCATTTTTGGCGCTAAAGCTTTGTATAACATCTCTTGTTGCTTCCTGTCGTTACGCAGGCAGCCTTCCCAAAGTGTTTGTAAGCGGTTATCAACGGTGGTCATCATTTCTTTATTATTTATTCCACAACGGCCTATGCCAAAATGCAACCATTTTTATAATATGCTGATTATCAATTGAATATTTTTAAAACTAATTTTAAAGTGTACGATAGCGGACGGTCAACCGTTCTTTACCGAACGCTTTTAAGTGTATTAATTACACTAAGCTATTAGCTCTACGTAGCTTAGTGGCAGAGCGTAACAATGGGTTGATTTTTTTAATTAATTCTCTCCCTGCACCCTCCCGCCGCGAGGAATCGCGCATGCCATTAACCCGCCTGCAAACCGCCAACTATTAACTGCATACTTAAAAATGTATCTTTGCCGTATCCGGGATAAAAACCCGGCATACCATTATGATAAAGGAAGCAGAAATTGTTTGCCAGCCCGGGCAGCACGAGGATGAAGCGGTTTTAACAGGCCTGGCTTCAACAGCCATTAATATTCCCCAAAAAAGAATTACCGGTATAAAGGTTTTTAAGCGCTCGATAGACGCGCGCGGCCGCAAGGTACTTTACCGCATGCAGGTAAGGGTATTTATAGATGAGCCGGTACAAATTGAAAGCTACACTCCTCAATATAAAAATGTAAAGGATGCCAAACGGGTTATTATTGTAGGCGCAGGCCCTGCAGGGATCTTTGCCGCTTTGCAATGTATTGCGCAGGGCCTTAAACCCATCATCTTAGAGCGTGGTAAGGATGTTAAACAACGCCGCCGCGACCTGGCTAACATTAATAAGCAGGGCCTGGTAAACCCCGAAAGTAATTATTGTTTTGGCGAAGGGGGGGCAGGCACCTACTCGGATGGTAAACTTTATACCCGCAGCACCAAGCGCGGCGATGTAAACGGCGTGCTCAAAACCTTCGTCGCCCACGGCGCAACCGAAGATATTTTGGTTGATGCCCGCCCGCATATTGGCACTAACAAGCTGCCGCAGATTATTACCGCCATGCGGGAAAGTATTTTAGAAGCAGGCGGCGAGTTTCTATTTGAAACGAAAGTGACTGCCTTACTGGTTGAGTTTGGCAAGATAAAAGGGGCGCAATTAGCCAACAATGAAAAACTTTTGGCTGATGCCGTGATCCTGGCAACCGGTCACTCCGCGCATGATGTTTTCAGGATGCTGCACAGCCAGGATATTTTGATAGAGGCCAAACCCTTTGCACTGGGTGTAAGGATAGAACATCCGCAGGAAATTATTGACCGCGCCCAGTACCATTGCGAGTACCGGGGACCCGACCTGCCGCCATCCTACTACAATTTAGTTGAGCAGGTTGAAGACCGCGGCGTGTTCTCTTTTTGTATGTGCCCCGGCGGCATTATAGCCCCCTGCGCTACCGCGCAGGATGAGATCGTGGTTAACGGCTGGAGCCCAAGCAAACGGAATAACCCTTTTGCCAACTCGGGCACCGTGGTGCAAATAAATATGGAAGATGTAAAGGGTGATGTGAACGATCCTTTCCGGATGCTGAACTTTCAGCAGCAGGTAGAGCATCTGGCCTTTAAAGCCGGCGGCGGTAAGCTGGTTGCCCCGGCGCAACGCATGACAGATTTTGTGGAAGGCCGCGTATCAATCGACCTGCCCGAAAACTCGTACCTGCCCGGCTGCAAAAGTGTTGACCTGAAAGAGGTGCTGCCCGATTGGATCCATAACCGCCTGCGCAAGGCATTACCTGTATTCGGCCGTAAAATGAAGGGATATTATACGAACGAAGCGATATTGGTTGGTGTGGAATCGCGCACCTCATCGCCCATAAAAATTCCACGCGACCGGGAGAGCTACCAGCATCCGCAAGTTGCAGGCCTGTTCCCCTGCGGCGAAGGAGCGGGCTATGCAGGTGGCATTATTTCTGCCGCTATTGACGGCGTGAATTGTGCTGATGGGGTAGCGAGGTATTTTGAATAATTCCCCACGCGTCATTACGAGGTACGAAGCAATCTCCCGTGAGTTTGTGCTGTTTGAATGGCAGTCTGCTCATAGCCGCAGGGGCTTAGTAACTTTTGTCTTGATACAAAAAGTCACCAAAAAATCAAGACAAAAAAATCCTTCCCCGCACAGGCATTTGCCCATCGGCCCGGTTTTTTGTCGGCCCACCGCTCTTCGATAAGACTAACGTCTCAAACCAATATTAATAGGAGGTGTTAAAAGAAATATGACAACCATCGCTCAAAAGCTTCAGGATTCCTTACAGCAGATCCTATCTAACGACCCATGGTATGGGCCGGCTACTTACGATATTATTGAAAACATAACCTTTGAGGCGGCGTATGAAGTGCCGCAAGGTTCGGTACACAGCATTGCCGGTATATTATTGCATATGCTTGGCTGGACACAAGAGGTTACCGACCGCATGCAAGGCCAAACCGCTGGGGAACCCGCAGGCGGCGACTGGCCCGACCCCGGCCACCCCGACGACGATAAATGGAAGCAATTGATCGCTGATTTTAAGCTGGCCAATGTTACGCTGGCAGGTGTTATTCAAAAGTTTCCTGGTAGTAAGTGGGATGAGCCTATTAACGACCACCGTGACCCGGAACTGGGCGGTAAAGGTGTAAGCTACCAAGCCCTTATTGAAGGCCTGATACAACACCACGTTTACCACAGCGGCCAGATAGCATTGCTGAACAGGATAGTGGGTTAGTTTCAGTTAACAGTTTTAAGTTGGCAGTCAGCACGAAAAAGCACTAACAGCAAACCGCTTACCGTCCACTGCAAACTTAATAAGGCAATTCCTCGCAGGTAAACCCGGCTATTTGCAGCATGTGGTTAATGGTTTGCGGCTCGATGCCGCTGCTAACCACGCGCAGAATATTGTCACAATCTTCCAGGTCAAAGTTGTATTGCTTTATTTCGGCCAGCGAGATAAGTAACGGATGGATCCGGTTTACTTCCTGCCTGCTGGCAACGCTTGTTTTAAATATCATTACATCCATGGGTAGTAGGGCGTTGGTTGATAAACTTATAATTGTCAGTCTGAGCTTGTCGAAGCATCTATTTGCCAAGTCTTCGACAAGCTCAGACTGACAAGAGCTACTTATTCTGTTTTTGACTCTTTCTCGGCTATGGGCGCGTCTTTCCAGGCATCGCGCCAGTCGTCGCGGTGGCGGCCACGGCCGCCCCAGCCGCAGCGGTCCTTCATCTGCTCTTTAAAGCGCTCGCGTTCCTCGGGCGACATACCCGCCAAACGTTCCTGCATCATTTGTTTGCGGCGCATCCATGGCGCACCGCCACGGCCTTTTGGGCCGCCAAAGCCAAACAGTATTTTGCACAGGATGAATATGCCCATGGCCTGCCAGAAACTTATGGTGGTTACATGTAAAATATCGGGCAGCAGATGGTTCCAAAGCTGCATTACCACAAAGCTTGCCAGCGCTAAAATAGCCGCTATGCCGATAGGGATAAAAATGAACCTACCTTTATAAAATGCGTTTTTCATTGTTCTTATTTTTAATGTTTTTAATATTCTGTTATCTCTTTATACAATTGTTTTAACCTGTTGCGCAGGTGTAGTACCGCATACCGCTTGCGCGATACCAGGGTGTTAATGTTTTCGCCTGTGCGCTTGGCGATCTCCTCAAAGGGAATATCATCAAGCTCCTGCCAGATGAATACCTGCCGCTGGTTTTCGGGCAGCTCGTCGAGCGCTACAAAAAGCTGTTCCCAAAAAAGGTTGCGCAGGTACTGGGTTTCGGGCGTGGTGGCTTCAGTAAGTAATATAGACTGAAAATCCGGGGTGTCGTCGTCGTCATCATCGCTTGCAGGCAGCATATCATCCAAAAGGGTTTCGGTATGCTTTTTATGCTTGTCGATAATTTTGTTTTTAGCCACCCGGTATAACCACGCGCTGGTTTGCTCAATAGGCCCGGCGTTTACCACATTGCTAAACTGGTACCAAACATCCTGCAGAATGTCTTCGGCATCGGCATCATTTTTTACCCTTTTGCGGATAAACCCCAGCAGGCTTTTACCATACGACGCAATGGTTTGTATGATATGGCTGTTGTTATCCTGGGGCATCGATGCTGCTGTCAATTTATGATGGTGTTTAAAGATAAAGACGAGCATGGTTTGAAAACATTTTAAATTATTTTATTTTTTTGATGAGAGATTAAGGACGGGTCAAAAACATTGAGAATGGCAATGATTCACTCACCCCGACCACGCTTCGCGGGTCGACCCTCTATACTTTGTAAAGAGGGTGAGAAATATTTTCCCCCTCTTTGCGCAACGCGGAGAGAGGGGGGTCTAGCGAAGCAACGACCGGGTGAGTAATCACCATCATGTAAAAAGCAAACTGCTAACTCCCTACTGCAAACTTATTTGTAACCTTGCACGTTATTACAACATGGCCGATAAAAAAACACTGATACTGGGCGCCACGCCCGATGCAAGCCGTTACGCTTACCTTGCCGCTAACCGGCTGGTGCGCAGCGGGCACAGCATTGTTAACGTGGGTATAAAAACCGGTGAGGTTGCCGGCGTACCTATCGAGAAACCCGAAACCATCCATACCGATATAGATACGATTACATTGTACGTTGGCCCGCAAAACCAGCCGCCTTTATACGATTATATCATCAACACACATCCCAAGCGCATTATATTTAACCCCGGTACCGAGAACAGCGAGTTACGCCGCCTTGCTCACGATAACGGTATAGCTACAGATTATGCCTGCACGTTGGTGCTGCTGAGTATAGGACAGTACTAATGAGTTGAAAGGTCAAAGTAGAAAGCTAAAAGTTTTGACACACTTTCGACCTTACACTTTAAACTTTAACCTTATTTAAATATCCGTACCACCTTCACGAATCTTTCCTGATAGCCTTTTGTTAGGGGCGATATGGTAACCCCGTTATCGCGGCCCGAGGTGGAGTGAATGAACTGCAACTCTTCGCCGGGGTTGGTAACTACAATACCCATATGGCCCACTATGCGTACGGTGCTATCGGTACCTGTAAACAGAATGAGGTCACCCGCGCGGGCGTCGTTTAGGGGCACCTCGCGCTCTACATTGGTAAAATCCGTTGATGTGCGCGGCACGGCAATACCGAAATGGTTAAAGGTATAAGTAATAAAACCCGAGCAATCAAACCCCTGCTGCGGGTCGGTAGAGGCATATTTGTAGGGGATGCCGATGGCCGTGCGGGCAAAGGCGATCAATTGCAACGGAGTAGTATTGCCCACGTTAATATTGTTCATATCAGCAGTACCGTCCGTAGGCGCCAGTATTACTGTTTTACGCCCGGCAGTATCAGCCACCGTATCCGCCGCTGTAATGGTGTACGTAGGCTTATCCCCGCCGCACGAAAGCAGGGTGAGGATGAGGAAACTTAATAGGACGGGTAGGCGCATGATGATTGAACAGGCGTCCATGCGTTTTGTTCGTAGGTGTTCATGTTCGGCGCACGTGAACACCGTGAACATTCGCGAACTCGTGATAATCAATGTGTTAATACTGACAAGATTTTGTTAGTAGCTGATTTAAAGACGAAGGGGCATTTCATACCATAACGACGCAAGCTTGCACAATAGCTCGACTGCTGAAATCCGTTAGATTTCTTTAATTCCACATGATTTTAAATACTCTGCAATTGAATTATAGTCAGTGGGTCTTCTGGTTATATCATCATCACTACCTGGCGGAACAAATATTATCATGCCTTCGCGGCCGCGGGTTAGCAGCACTCTATATTTGTTTATTAAGTACTGTTGTTTTTCAGGTTGCTTTACTTTTTTCCATGTGGTGCCCGTAAACGAATTGTAATCCCATTCATCCCGGTTTCTTCTGAGGTCAGCATCCCAACACATTCCAACCCAATCCAATTCAAGCCCTTGAACACCAAATTCGGTTGCAGGTATTTCTAAGTAATATGACGATCTTATATCTGTTCGAGCATTCAAAAACCATGCTGCTTCTTCAAAATCTAACTTAACTTCAAGACCATAAGGCCTTAAGCGCCTTGCGCCTGAACTTGCAACTAAACCCATTCGTCTTGAACCTTTACAGTGTGACGTAAGCCACGTCTTTGCTTTATCTAAGTCGCGAGTTATGATGATTTTATACTTTGATAATTTCTCCTCAAAAAGTTGTTTTGCCTCGATTGAATTATTAGAAAGTACTAAACTTACCCACTTTGATAATTCCTCAGCTTTGTAAGAACGTATAGAGACTTCAAGATGTAAATCTTTGTTTTCGACAACCTTTACATTAGTAGGATATTTATTAAAAAGTGTAAGATCTCCAGTGCTATGATTTCCTGTTGCTAATTGAGGTGACACATAAACTTTCCAATCATTAAATTTTTCCTCTATGATCCTTCCCCATTCTGATAACCCAGCTTCACCTGTGTTTATTTCTTGTCCTCCTCCAACTAATGCCACGATTACCGACCAATCTTGATGCCGACCCATTATTTCGAGCATCATTTCTGCTTCAGAGTGCGGTCGTTGAAACTTTCTCATAGAGTGTTCTTGATCCCATGCTCGCTGTGCCTCATCAAAAATTACAATTTTATTGTTAGGTATTCTTTCCTTCTCAATAAAATAATGGTCTAAAAATCGATGCACATTTTCAATGAAAGATATAATCCTGTCTGTTTCCTTCTTTTTTGCATTCGCATCGCCCACTTTTAGTTTTTTAAAAGCATCACGAGACAAAGCTTCCCTTAAAACCTTTATCAATGGTCCGTTCCCTGAAAGAAAAGTTGCTAAAGATTTTTCATGATCTTGGAACTCTTTATCATGGGCAATATTTAAACCAGCCAAGGTTTTGCCAGCTCCAGGTACGCCAGTGATAAAACAAACAATTTTTTCGTTATTGGCCTTTGCGTATTTAATAGCAGAAACTACAGCCTCCGAAGTTTTTGTTAAGTTCTTTGTACCGGCATGCGATCTCGAAATCTCTACAACAGATTTGCCTGCGTATAATGTTTGAGCAGCTTCTATTATAGTTGGAGTTGGAGAATAATCACTATTATTCCAGTTTTCAAAATTTAAACCTTCGTTGTTAGAGCAGTATCGACTAAAAATTACTTCCAGTTTATCCGTTAAATCGTTGGAATTCGCCGTTAGTATTTCTTTAACTGAATCTAAATTTTCTATGTAAGTATTTTCAGTACTGGGACCATTGGTAGCTAAAAGAATAGGAATTATGTTTTTTCCCCGCGATTGAAAATGGAAATCTCTTAAGTCTAAACAATAATCTAATAATTGTTCTTTATCCGAATTGAAATAGTCGTTACTGCCAACTTTAAATTCAATTACTATTATCGTTTCGTTTGCAATTATCACCGCATCTATTCTTTTTTCTCTGCGTGCAATAGGATATTCTAATAAAATTCCAAAATCACCAGCTAATGGGTTATAAGCAAGTATCTTATTAAAGGAATATTTTAGTGTATCTATTTCTTCATCCCATGATAGCGTTTGCGTATGTAATTGTTGGTGAAAACCGGCAATACCCGCTTGATGTGTTAAAGTTCCTAAAATTGATTTGGCACTCTCTTGCAAAAATCCCGCAATTGTATTTGAGTAATACGCTCCCATTAGTTATTAAAATTAGGAGAGTTAAAAAACTCCTTAAAAGGAAGGCCTAAAGCGTTAATAAGCTTCTCTAAATTTTCAATAGAGATATTACGGCGACCATTTTCAACATCGGTAACATATGTTCTGTCAATTTCTGCTTTATTAGCTAACGCTTCCTGAGAAATGCCAATTTCATTACGCAACTCTCTTATTCGTTGTCCAACTTTCACCTTTATACTCATGTTAGCAAGTTGGCTTATCGTTGACTATAAGTCAACGGACTATAAGTGTCATTTTTGATAAACTTCACTTATAGCCGATTGACAGAATTGTTACGGCTGGGTAATTTGGCCGTATGGCAAACATCAAACTATCCTACCTTTATCGCGACGCTGCTAATTACAAAAAACACAGTTTCGTTATCTTGAATAATCCAAGAAACAAGCTTTTATCAGAAATAGAAACACTTATCCGGTTGCAGCTTATCGACGATACATGGTTTTACGCCGATTATTGGAATCTACCTGAATTGCTTTTACCAACATTTGGCAAAGATGACCCAACGTGGCATGAGTTTGATGAACTTGACTATATTGAGGAAGTTGGAAAGCAGGATGTAGACGAATTCCTCAGAGCTATCAGGAATTAACCCCCTCTTTCGCTTTTCTCCAATTCTTCTTACATTTAATCCCAATAACCCTAATCAAAATGAAACTATTGATCCCTATCATCCTGCTTTCCACGGGTATCGGGCAAGCAGTGCCAACTATTACCAAACCCATAAGCGCCATCCACGCTACCCCTACCGACAAAATAAAGCATCCCAAGCAGGCCATGACCAACGAGCAGGCCAAGGCTATCCTGAAAGAGATGCAGCAGCAGCGTAACGACGAGGAGAAAATAGCGGTGATAAAAACCAGGCTAAACAGCAAGGAAGTGGGCATTACGGTAACGCAACTGATTACCCTGCTTAATCAGTTCCTTACCGACGACTCCAAACTGGCCGCTGCTAAGTATGCCTTTGAGTACACTACCAATTACAAATCGTACCTGGATATCAATGATCTTTTTAGTCGTGATGAATACAAGTTTGCGCTTGAGGATTACGTACACAAGAATAAGTAAGCAGCTCCCGATAGGGTTGTGCTTTGATGAACGTTAGCCCGCTCATTGCCACGGAAGGCCTATTACTTTGCCGATTCATCGTAACACTGTCATTCCTAACGAAGAAGAGATAAAGTGCTGTGCTTTCATGACCGTTAGCCCGCTCATTGCCGCGGAGGGCTACTTGTTTTTCGCTGTTGTTTGTTTTTTTAAGGTGCTCAAGAGGGCTTCGCCGTTTTCTCTTGATAGAAAAGAAGCAAAAGATCAAGTCAGAGCGATGCTTCAGCCCGCCCTGCCGGTTCTTAACGCTTTTTTTCTCGATTGTTCGCTGTGCTCCAATCCATCGAAAAAGCTAAACTTGCATTCCCGCCATACACCCGGCCCGCCCACTCTGACAGGAAGCCCCGCGCTCCTGAAAAGAGTCTGACAAACATAACGACACCGCCAAAATGCGGCATTGTTCTGCCCGCTTTCGCCCGAAGCTGCTTTGCTGACGCATCATCACAACTCCCCACCGACACGTCCTTGCGAGCGTAGCGTGGCAATCTTCGATAGAAAAGCAATCCGCAAGAAAAGTACATCCACTGACAATTCATCAACTCACTGCCATTCCTAACATAGAACAGGCCAGTGCTTTAATGGCCGTTAGTCCGCTCAATTGCCGCGGAAGGCTGTTACTTTGTCTTGATACAAAGTAACCAAAGATCAAGTCAGCAAAAGGCTTCTTTGCCGCACAGGGCCTTTGCCCTGCAAAGCAGGCAGAACCACGGGCTGCAAAATCTCGCCCCAACTTCGTTCGCTCATCCCCATGCTTCAGGCAAGTATTGCTATGCCCTTTCCCCGCTTAAGGCCACCATGTTCTGCCCGCTTTCGCCCGAAGCTGTTTTGCTGACGCATAATCACAGCGTCCCACCGACACGTCATTGGAAGCGTAGCGTGGCAATCCTCGATAGAAAAGTCAGCCGCAAGAAAAAATATATCCACTGACGTTTCATACTTCTCACTGCCATTCCTAACGGAGAAACAATTTGCAACATAACTTAAAGAGATCGCTTCGTACCTCGCGATGACGCGCATAGAAACGAGGCTAAAACTGAACCGCACCATCAAGGCACAAAATTTGCTAATTTAGCACCAACTATGAAAAACCGACTGCTACTACTGTTTACTACCGCCATTATCATCACATCCTGCTCGCCAAAGGTAA
Organism: Mucilaginibacter sp. 14171R-50; assembly: GCF_010093045.1. Taxonomy (NCBI): domain Bacteria; kingdom Pseudomonadati; phylum Bacteroidota; class Sphingobacteriia; order Sphingobacteriales; family Sphingobacteriaceae; genus Mucilaginibacter; species Mucilaginibacter sp. 14171R-50. The sequence goes on from NZ_CP048115.1 coordinate 1,324,803, forward strand.
AGCCGCTTGCCAGCCGGTATGCTGCCACCAATAAAGTTTACACCGAACATGCCGACAGCTTAAGCAAGGTTTTACTGGCAGAAAATCCGGCCATGTTAACAGATAGCCTGGGCAGGCCTATACCTTCTGAATGGGTGGGTACGGTCAATTTTAACCTGCGTAAGCCAAATTATGTAGTTATCCATTACACCGCGCAAGATTCGCTGGCGCAAACCATAAAAACCTTTACGCTGGTAAGGCCGCAGGTAAGCGCGCACTATGTTATCAGCAAAGATGGTAATGTGGTGCACATGCTTAACGATTACATGCGTGCCTGGCATGCCGGCGTTGGCAAATGGGGCAGCATCAGCGATATGAACAGCTGCTCGATAGGTATCGAGCTGGATAATAAAGGCAACGAGCCCTTTGCCTCGGCGCAGATAAACAGCCTGCTGGCACTGCTGGCCAAGTTAAAGAAGGACTACAACATACCCACAGCCAATTTTATTGGTCACGGCGATGTTGCCCCCGGCCGCAAACCCGACCCGGGGATCCGCTTCCCGTGGGAGTTGCTGGCCAGTAAAGGTTTCGGCTATTATTCGGATATGATCATTGTGCCGGCACCGGCAAACTTTGATAGCGCTACGGCTCTACGTTTAATAGGGTACGATACCCGCAACCTTCCCGCTGCCATCGGCGCATTTAAACGCCACTTTGTACAGCGCGAAGAATCCACCCGGCTAACGCAGTTTGATCTGGATGTGTTGTATAATGTTTATCAGAAATATTAACCGTTAAAATTCAGGCGTAGGCACAGGGGTGGTTTGCCCGTGTGGTAAAAATCCTTCGTCCATTAAAGTGAGCTTGCCATTTTTAAAATAATAGAACTTATAAAGCCCTTCGCCAGGGGCGTAATTTAGTTGCCGGTAAACGGTGCGCGATTCAGATAATTCTATAAGCTTGGCAGAAGCATGTTCTTTTTTAAACTGATCTTCGGGCATGTTAACCGCAACCATTTTTGGCGCTGCACAGCTCATAAGGAATACAAGTAATAAGGGGATAAGGATTTTTTTCATATCGGTATGAGCCGAAAAATACGCGCGGGTTTAATAGCTCAAAATTTTTATTTTGTAAAGATCAGGATACAAAAAAGGCTAAAGTTCAACCTTTAGCCTTCTGTGGTTTATTGTTCAGCTTAACCTTTCTTCACCCAGCCATCTTTTAGCGTAACCGTGCGGTTGAACACCAGTTTATCCGGGGTCGAGTTTTTGTCGAGCGTAAAGTAACCTTTACGCATAAACTGCACCGGCGTGCCTACTTTGGCGTTTGCCAGGTCGGGCTCTATATAAGCCGTTGGGATTATCTGCAGGCTGTTGGGGTTAATGTAATCCTTAAAGTCGCCGTCCTCGTTGCTTGGGTCTTCCACCTTAAACAGGCGGTCGTACAGGCGAACCTCGGCAGTTTTGGCGTGTTCGGCGCTCACCCAATGTATGGTCCCTTTTACATTGATGCCGCTGGTATCGTTCCCGCTTTGCGACTCGGGGATGTACGTGCAATGTATCTCGGTAATGTTGCCGTCGGCATCCTTAACAACGCTTTCACCCTTAATAATATAAGCGCTTTTCAATCGTACCATCAGGCCAATGCCCAGGCGGAAGTATTTTTTGGTTGGCTCCTCCATAAAATCGTCGCGTTCTATCCAAAGCTCGCGGCCAAACGGAAACTCGCGGCTGCCATCGCCACCTTCTGCCTCGGGGTTATTCTCGCCATGGAACACCTCGGTTTTTCCTTCGGGATAGTTATCGATGATCAGCTTAACCGGGTCAAGCACAGCCATACGGCGCCATGCGGTTTTGTTCAGGTCCTCGCGGATGCAGAATTCCAGCAAGCCCACATCAATCATGTTTTCGCGCTTGGCTACACCAATACGCTCGCAAAACTCACGGATACTGGCAGGCGTATAGCCACGGCGGCGCAGGCCGCTAATGGTAGGCATGCGCGGGTCGTCCCAGCCATCTACGTGTCCTTCCTCAACCAGTTGCAGCAGCTTGCGCTTGCTCATTACCGTATAGTTAAGGTTAAGGCGGGCAAACTCATACTGCTTGCTCGGGAACAGGTGCAGTTTCTCAATAAACCAATCGTAAAGCGGGCGGTGGGGGATAAACTCAACCGTACATATCGAGTGGGTAATTTCTTCAATGGCGTCGCTTTGGCCATGGGCAAAATCATACATTGGGTAAATGCACCAGGTGTCACCCGTACGATGGTGGTGTGTATGCTTAATGCGGTACATCAACGGGTCGCGCAGGTGCATATTGGTTGATGCCATATCCACTTTAGCGCGTAATACCTTTGCGCCGTCAGGGTATTTACCGGCCTTCATATCGGCAAATAGCTGCAGGTTCTCTTCAACCGAGCGGCTGCGGTATTGGTTAGCCACACCCGGTTCGGTAGGCGTGCCTTTTTGCGCGGCAATTTCTTCGGCGCTGCTGTCGTCAACGTAAGCAAGGCCTTGTTTTATCAGCTCAACGGCAAAGTTGTATAATTGGTCAAAATAGTCGGACGCATAGCACTCTTTGGCCCATTCAAAGCCCAGCCACTTTACGTCCTCTTTAATGCTATCTACGTATTCAACTTCCTCTTTAGCGGGGTTGGTATCGTCGAAACGAAGATTTGTTTTGCCATTATATTTTTGTGCCAGGCCAAAGCTAAGGCATATGGCTTTAGCGTGGCCAATGTGCAGATAACCGTTAGGCTCGGGCGGGAAACGGGTTAACACCCGGCCGTCGTTTTTGCCGGCGGCAATATCCGCCTCAATAATCTCCTCTAAAAAATTAAGTGATCTTTCTTCGCTCATGATGGGATCAAAAGTACGGAAATAATACATTTTTAGACAGTGTTATACATAATCGGAATTGGATGTAAATAGAAATAATAGAATATGATATATAACTGAAACTGCCCGCTCACAATTGCAAACTGTTAAGGGCGTTCCCTGTGGGCCGGGCTTTACGCTCATACAGCACAGGCTTTAGCCACGGTGCCGGTATCCGCTGCAATCCCTAACGCGAAGATTGTCTGAACCCTGATATGGGATTTTCCTTATTTAGAGTTTCTTTTTCTCCACGTCAGCAAAACAGCTTCGGGTGAAAGTGGGCAGAACGTGGTGGGGCTTATGCGCGGCAGGGGCATAGGAAGTTTTGCTGAAGCGTGCGGCGTGTGTGCGCAGCAGGGGCAAAAGATTCCAGCCCGTGGTTCTGCCCGGTTTGCAGGGCAAAGGCCATGTGCGAAAAAGAAGCCTTTTTGCTGACTTGATTTTTGGTTACTTTGTATCAAGACAAAGTAACAGCCCTCCGCGGCAATTGAGCGGACCAACGTTCATTTTGGCACAGGCCTATCATAACGATATTGCTTCGAGATTGCGCTGCCCGCTCGTGATAAGGATATTCCTTTAAGCCGCGTAATCATAATTCCAACGTTTTTCTTCTTACTTTTACACCAACCAATTCGTTTTACATGAGCGATAACCAATTTAACCGCCCTATACGCGTATTAGTAGCTAAAGTAGGCCTGGACGGGCACGACCGCGGTGCACGTATTATTGCCACCACCCTGCGCGATGCCGGTATGGAAGTGATATACACCGGCCTGCGGCAAACGCCCGAAATGGTTGTGAACACAGCCCTGCAGGAAGATGTGGATGCCATTGGTATTTCGATACTGTCTGGCGCGCACATGACGGTTTTCCCGAAGGTGATGGCGCTAATGAAAGAGAAAAAAATGGATGATGTGCTGCTTACGGGTGGTGGCATTATCCCTGCCGATGATATGGCCGAACTGAAAAAGATAGGTGTAGGCGAACTGTTTCCGCCGGGTACCAGTACGGCCGATATCGTTACCTATATTACCAACTGGGTGCATACAAACCGCAACTTTTAATTTACCGGATCATGGAATTTGAAAACATACTGGCCCAAACCAGGGGCCGCATACATTATATAACCATTAACCGCGAAAGCAAGCTGAACGCCCTTAACCAGTTTACCCTTGCCGAACTGCACGAGGCATTCACCGCGGCTTTTAAAGATGATAGTGTGCGCGGGATCATCATTACCGGCGCAGGTACCAAGGCATTTGTTGCCGGGGCGGATATTGCTGAATTTGCTGATCTTGACGTACAGGGTGGTGCCGAACTGGCCCGCACAGGGCAATCAACCGTATTTGATATAATTGCCCATGGCAATAAGCCGGTAATCGCAGCTATAAATGGCTTTGCGTTAGGTGGCGGTTTAGAGCTGGCAATGGCCTGCCATCTTCGTATCGCGTCTGAAAACGCCAAAATGGGGTTGCCCGAAGTTACGCTTGGTTTAATTCCCGGTTACGGTGGTACGCAGCGTTTAACCCAATTGGTAGGCCGGGGAAAGGCATTGGAAATGATCCTGACCGCTGATATGCTAAGCGCTGCCGAAGCACTTACCGCGGGTTTGGTTAATCATGTTGTTTTTCAGGATGACTTGTTGCCAAAGGCCGAAGAGGTGATGAACAAGATCTTAACCCGCGCACCGCTCGCCCTGGCAGCTGCGATCAAATCGGTAAATGATTTTGATACAGAAGGTATCAATGGTTTCGAGACCGAGATCCGCGAGTTCGGCAAATGTTTCGGTACCGAAGATTTTAAGGAAGGCGTTTCGGCGTTTATGCAAAAGCGTAAAGCGGCGTTCAAAGGCCGGTAAATAACCGGTAAAAAAGTTGAATTTTTTCGAGTTTTTTCGAGTTTTCCGCTGCATTGGTGTGAGAACGGGACAGCTACTTTTCATCCAAATTTCATAAACCCAGCTGGTTTTTAACACATTATTTACACTGCCCTGACTATTTGTCCAAATGGGTCAAAATTAATTCCCTATTAATCAATCGATTGAATATTCGTGACAATCCGATGAATAAATGTACCCGATTTCGTGCTTTACTTTGCCCTGTGCAAACGAAAAAGCACGTTAATCTAAATATTATTATATCATGAAAAGTACATTAAAAATCGCAACATTGGCCTTAGCTTTCGCCGGACTATCATTCGCTGCTAATGCCCAAACAACAACTACAAGCACAACTACAAATGGCGGCATACGCTACAGCATCGGTGTTGACGCAGGCGTACCGGTTGGCGATCTGAAAGATACCCATAACTGGAATTTAGGTGGATCGGTGCAGGCCGATATCCCTGTGGCAACACAACTATTTGTTACCGTTAACGCTGGTTACAATAACATTTTTGGTAAAAAGAATGTAGGTGGTGTAGCCGCTGCCGATATTACCGATATTAAATTATTACCGGTAAAAGCAGGTTTAAAATTCTTCCCGGTTCAGAATTTTTACATCCAGGGCGAAGCAGGTGCATCATTCCTGTTAAACAGCGATGATACCTACAAAGATAAATCCGTAGCGTTTGTTTACGCGCCGCAAATTGGTGTTCAGTTCCCGGTTAGTGCAAGCGGTAACTTTATTGATGCCGGCGTACGTTACGAGGCAACTACTAAATTTAACAGCGCTCTTGACAGCAGCAAGCCAAGCTTTTTAGGTGTGCGTGTTGCATACGGCTTCTAAGAAAAGAAATCAGACTTGTAAAGACAACAATTGTAAAAAGGGAGCGTAACAGCTCCCTTTTTTTTGCGCCCAAAAGCCGTTTTTTTAGCCCATATCAATAATAATTCTGATAAATTAGCAAATATTTGTACCTTAACCTGCGTAAGACATTTACCTGTAAACAGTAACTGCTGATATGAAAAAAATACTCATCATTGATGATGAAGTTAACGTTGGGCTATTGCTATCAAAGTTTTTGGTACGTAACGGTTTTGAGGTAAGTACAGCTGCAAATGGCGCCGCCGGGATGGAATATCTCAAAAAAAATGATTTTGACCTGGTGCTGTGCGATTTTAGGCTGGAGGATACCGACGGCCGCGAAATGCTTAAAAACATCAAAGCGCTTTATCCAAAAACAGGCGTTATTATCATTACCGGGTACTCGGATATAAAAATGGCGGTCGAGCTTATCAAAATGGGCGCATACGACTATATCACCAAACCCCTTTATCCCGACGAGATATTAAATACCATTAACAAGGCCATTGAAACGCAGTACGCACTCCAGGAAATGACCCATAACGATTACAGCCAGGGCGATAAGCCTCAAAAGGAAAGTAAAAAGCAGGTACTGTCGGGCGAGTTTGTGGTTGGCACCAGCCGCGCATCAAAAGAACTTTTAAAACAGATTGAACTGGTTGCGCCAACCAACTACAGTGTTATCATATTGGGCGAAAGCGGCACCGGCAAAGAGTCGGTTGCCAAAAGCATACACCAGAACAGCCCGCGGCACAACCAGCCTTTTGTGGCAATGGATTGCGGATCGCTTACCAAAGAGTTGGCCGCGAGTGAATTTTTTGGTCATGAAAAAGGATCGTTCACCGGGGCGCTTTATACCAAGATAGGGCATTTTGAAATGGCCAACGGCGGCACCTTGTTTCTTGACGAGGTGGGTAACCTATCCTATGAGATACAGGCCGCTTTGCTGCGTACCGTTCAGGAGCGCAAAGTAAAGCGAATTGGCAGCACCAAAGAGATAGACCTTGATGTGCGCATTATTATAGCTACCAACGAAAGCCTGCAGGAGGGTATCCAAAAAGGCAAGTTCCGTGAAGACCTTTATCACCGTTTTAACGAATTTAGTATTTACATGCCGCCCTTGCGCGAACGTGGGAACGATATTATGATGCTGGCCGAACATTTTCTGAAGATTGCCAACCAGGAACTTGACCGTAACGTAACCAGTTTTGCACCCGAGGTGGTGGAGTGTTTTATGAATTACCGCTGGCAGGGAAACATCCGCGAGATGAAAAACGTGGTGCGGCGGGCTACCTTGTTAAGCGAGGGTAACGAGATCACCATGAAAACGCTGCCACTCGAGATATCGAACTTTAAGGTATCATCGTTTGAACCTGCCGGCACATTGGTTAGTACCGAAGTTAAGGAACCTAAGCACGATCTAAAAAACGCTGCCTTGGGCGCCGAGCACGAAACCATATTGAAAGTACTGCGCGAAGTAAACTTTAACAAAACAAAAGCTGCCGAGATTTTGAATATCGACCGTAAAACGCTTTACAATAAAATGAAAGCGATCAATTTGAAATAGTTATGGCCGAAGATTTAAACACCCCTGCAGATAAAACTGACCTGGATATGTTAAAGCACGATATCAAAAACCAGCTATCGAACATTCAACTGGCATTAGAGGGCTTAAGGTACGAGGTGGAGGGTATACACGGCGACTTTGAAATTTACCTGGAGAGCCTGGCCCAATCGGCGCTGAAAATTGATAAACTTCTTGACGGCTTTAAATAAAAAAATGAGACCGGGGCGCTAAAAACTTTTTGGCGCTTTTTTGTTTATATATTAGTATCACAATTAGCTTTCCGGTTTATAGATGTCTATTTTTAATTATAAGCAGCGTAATAATATAATACTGGTAAGCATTGTTGTGCTCGGTTGCTTTTTACTCTACGCTTTAAGCGACCTGTTTAGCTCAATATTGGGCGCAATCGTGCTCTTTACCATTTTCAGGCCGTTTTACCTGTACATGGTCGAGCGGCGTAAATTTAACAGTACGCTGGCCACCATCATCATTATATTAATTTCCCTCATCGTAATTGTTATCCCGTTCCTGTCGCTGAGCATTATGGTGATAGGCAAAATTGGGAGCTTAAACCGCGAGTCTATCAATATTGATAAATGGACCGAGAAGATAGACGCATTTACAGCAACTAATTTAAATCAGCCGCACTTTGCCGAAAATACCTTACAAAAGTTGGGGGCCTATGCTGCCGACCTTTTTCCATCGTTGCTGGGCAGCGCGGCCAGTATAATACTTACCTTATTGGTAATGTATTTTTTATTGTACTTTATGTTTGTGCAAATGCGCGAGTTTGAAGTAGGATTATTGAAGTACGCCCCCTTTCGGGAGCAACATGCCTTAAAATTTGCTACCGAACTGCGCAATTCAACCTATTCTAATGTTCTGGGGCAGGGTATTATCGCTATTACCCAAGGGATATTGCTGGCAATGGGCTTTTACGCGTTTGGCATACCCGATGCTATTTTTTGGGGAGTTATAGGCGCGTTCCTGTCGTTTTTGCCGGTGGTAGGGGCGCCAACTCTGTGCATACCCGCCAGCGTTATATTATTTGCAGGCGGGCACAATATTAAAGGTATATTGCTGCTTGCCTGGGGGTTATTGTTCATTGGCAACGTTGATAACGTGTTGCGTATGATAATCAATAAGCGTATTGGCAATACGCACCCTATTATATCAGTTGTAGGGGTGTTTATTGGCTTGCCCCTGTTTGGTATTCTTGGCTTGGTTTTTGGGCCGGTGTTATTATCGTATTTCTTGCTGTTGTTAGAAATATATGAAACTAACCGTATGGCGGCCGACAGGCTGGAGCGGATACGAACGGGGCCCGAAATGCAGTAGTTTTATACCGAACTGATTATGACGCGGGTAGCATCCTTTTTGAAAAGATATTTAATAATTATAAAACAAATACTCAACTTAAAAATTAATACAATATGAACGATAACACAAAAGTTATTGTCGCCCTACTGGCAGGATTAGCGGCAGGTGCGGCACTGGGAATTTTATTTGCACCCGATAAAGGTATCGAAACACGCGATAAGCTTTCAGAATCATTAAGCAATCTTGGCGATTCTATCAAAGAAACTGCCGCTAACGAAATTGATAAGCTTGTAGGCCTTAAAGATAAAGTTGTAGAGAATATAAAAAGCAAAGTAAAAGGCGCTGAAGAAGAATATCAGGACGACCTGGAGCACGCATAACTTACCGCCCGGCATATAAACCGGCTGTACTAACAAATTTATATGGAACAGGAAAAAGCAGAAACCACGCGCCCGATTGTTGACCAGCTGAAAGACTATGCTGAAACGCGCTTTAAACTTTTAAAGTATGAAGTGATTGAACGCAGCACATCAGTTTTAGCTGATATTTTAATTGATATAGTAATTATACTAAGCCTGGTATTAACCTTCTTATTCGCCAGTTTTACGCTGGCGCTGTTCCTGGCCGATGTGCTGCACTCGTACTGGCAGGGGTTTGGCTGCGTAGCTTTATTATACCTGCTTATGGCCGTTATTATAATGTTAGCAAAACGCAGTTTCGAAAGGCCGTTAATTAATGCCATGATCAGGAAGTTATTTAAATAAGCACATGGAAACACCTATCAGAAATATATTTGAGTTGCAAGCCGAGATTGGCCGTTTAAAAAATTTAGAGGCTGAACAGGCCATTGCTTTAAAAGCGCGCTTTAGCGGGCCGTCGGCCATATTTTCAACAGTCCTTTCGTTGTTCCCTAAATCGGCCGCAACCGATGGTATACAAGGTGCGGGCTTTTTTAACCAGGATTTTTTAGGGCTTTTATCAAGGTTTGTATTGCCTTTAACACTCAATAAAACCATATTCAGACATTCAAATTTTATCATCAAAACGCTGGTAGGCATTCTTTCGCAAAAAGCATCGCACTACATTAGCGAAGACTCGGTAAGCAGTGTATGGGATAAGGCTAAAAACCTTTTTGGGAATATTTTTAAAAAGAAAGTGAAAGATGATAAGGATGCCGGGATAGTTTTAGAAAAAGACGATGTACCGGCCTATCAGCCATATTAAGATCTTAAAGCCCTGTTGCGAAACACAGTTTTAACGGAAAAGGGATAGACCCACAGGGTTTATCCCTTTTTTATTTTATATGCTTCCATATCATAGCATGTCATTCGAACGTATGTGAGAAGTTTTTCGGATGACAAGCCGCAAATGCATTATCAACAAGATTTCTCCCCGCTGCTTAGAAAGGACAGCGATAGAAAACGGGGCACACACAATAATCACAAAATCCTTATTTTTGCTTTTTTATGGGAAAAGATAAAATAAGGCGCTTCGCCGAGATAGAAACATTTAGCAATGTACTGCAGTTAGATGCCGGCAAGCCGTTTAAAGGCAACTGGGCCGCAGGATTTTTTAAAAACACTAATCCGGTTGTATTAGAACTGGCCTGCGGCAAAGGCGAATACACGGTTAACCTTGCACGGATGTTCCCAGGTAAAAATTTTATCGGCATTGATTATAAAGGCAACCGTATTTGGCGCGGCGCTAAAACCGCGCTGGAAGATGGCGTTACCAACGTTGCCTTTTTGCGCATGCAGATAGAGAACCTGGTAGATTATTTTGCCGAAGGTGAGGTTGACGAGATCTGGATCACCTTCCCCGACCCGCAACCGCAGCTAAGCCGCGAGAAAAAAAGGCTTACATCTCCCCGGTTTTTAAACATGTACCATGTAGTGCTAAAACCGGGCGGCTACATTAACCTGAAGACCGATAACGATGACCTGTATGCCTACACGGCAGATAAGATAGCCGAACTCGATCTTAAACTATTTGCCAAAACCGAAGACCTTTACCACTCGGAATATGCCGATGAAGTGCTTTCTATAAAAACCTATTACGAAAAAAAATACCTGCAGCATAATAAGAATATTAATTACCTTAAATTCTCATTTTAAGCACAATGCCCGATTATAATTTTTTTGATAACGTTTATGACGTGGTAAGGCAGATACCCAGGGGCAGGGTAACATCCTATGGCGCAATTGCAGCTTACCTGGGCTCTAAACAATCATCGCGTATTGTGGGGTATGCCATGATGGCCTGCGGCACTGCAAGCCCGCCCGTGCCTGCGCATCGTGTGCTAAACAAGCAGGGGCTGTTAACAGGTAAATTCCACTTTGGCGGTAATACCATGGAGCAAATGCTGCAAAGCGAGGGGGTTGAAGTGGTAGATAACCAGGTGCAAAATTTTAAAGCGCTTTTTTGGGACCCGGCTATAGAATTGGCGCTTTAACGGCATCCCTCTTTTTGTCGGTATCGGTAAAAAGGGCGGCAATAAACCAAATTACCCCCAGCCCTAAATAGTAAGGCTTTGACCGCTCGTCGTATTGAAACAGGGTAAACGCAGAAACGATTAGCCCCAGGGATATGATCAGTTCAATAATGCGGTGAACGCCCAGTGGCACCATACGGAACATCCCAAAACTATAATCGGTAACTATGGTAAGTATCAATTGTACTGCAGCCAGCAGGTAAGTATCGGTGCTTACATTGTTGGGCATAGCAAATAAGGTAGGCGATGCAAACAGGAACAGGATCAACAGGTAATCGATAATGCCATGCAGTTTTGGCGAAATAAGTTTCATATCCCTACATATGCACAAATCACGCCAACTGTTGGCGTCAGCCTGTAATTTGCAGCAACTCCATGCGGTTACCAAACGGATCTATAAAGGCAAAGCGCCGCCGCCCGGGGATAACAGGCTCTTCCACTATTTCCACATCGTTAGCTTCCAGATGCCGGCGGGCGGCATCCACATCAATAACTTCCATAGCGGTGTGGCGTATGCTGCGTGGTAACGCGGGTTCAACACCAATATGCAGCTGCATATCGCCAATATTAAACCAATACCCGGCAGATGAGAAAAGATGATCGGGCCGGTCGATAAGCTCCAGCCCTATCACGTTTTTATAAAAATCCTTTGCTTCTTCCAGCCGTTCGGGCGGTACACATACATGAAAGTGGTCGGCGCGTTTAAAGCTGATCATTAACTTATTGGTGTTGTGCAAAGGTTAAAACATAACCGTTATTATCGAGTATGGAAAATTCCGTAGCGCCATAAAAAGTCTTTTCAAGTCCCTTAAGTACCTTCACGCTATCCTTTACCCTATCGAACAATCCGGTTATATCACTAACATTAATATACAGCAATAACGATCCGCCATCGGTGCGCTTTATCTCGGGCAGTTCATCAGCCAAACTTTCGTACGATTGGAACATCATCGTGACCTTGCCGCTGGTCATCATTGCCCAAACCAGCTCGTCGCCCGTTTCGGGTACGCTCATGGTAGTTTCGAAACCCAGCAGCTTATAAAAAGCCACGGTGGCCTTCATGTCGTTTACAAAAATATTTGGTGATAAACTTTCCATGGTGATTTTTTAATTGTATGGTAAATTTATGATTAATCGGGCGCTATCAAAATAAACATTTATACCTTTAAACACTAAATTATACATTAAATAAACTCAACAAATTCATCCCTATGGGTCAATTAATAAACGATTTTGAAGCCTATCGTACAAAAATGAACGACAGGATAATGGAAACCGCCAACACCAATATTAAACGGTTCTTCGCATTAGATACCACTACTTACGCTGATGGCGCGCTTGATGTAAAAACAAAGGAGATGCTTGGCCTTGTGGCATCAATGGTTTTGCGCTGCGATGATTGCATTAAATATCACCTTGGTAAATGCCACGAAGCCGGTGTAAAGCACGATGAAATGAACGAAGTTTTTATGATAGCCAACCTGGTAGGCGGCTCTATCGTTATTCCCCATTACCGCAGAGCAGTGGAGTATTGGGATGAACTAAGTCTTGAGTCTAAAGTCTGAAGTCTTTAGTAAAAAGGCAAGATTAATTTTATCTTTAAAACCAACGTAGATCTGTTATCATGAGTTCGTTTAGAGATTTGATTGCCTATAAGAAGTCGTTCGCGCTTGCTATGGAAATCTTTTGGCTGACAAAGACTTTTCCGAAAGAGGAGACATATAGTTTGATAGATCAGATAAGAAGGTCTTCCAGATCAGTATTTGCATGCATTGCTGAAGCTTATAAAAAAAGGAAGTACCCTAATCATTTTGCTAACAAGCTCACTGATTCTGATATGGAAAACGGTGAAACTCAGGCTTGGCTTGATGTTTCACTGGCTTGTAAATACATTACGCGAGAGAAGTATGATGAACTTAATAAACAAAGTGAAGAAGTAGGGTATTTGTTGATATACATGATTAATAACCCCGATAAATTTAAATAAGCGATGACTTTAGACTCAAGACTTTCGACTTCAGGCTTAATCCGCTGCCGCTGGTGTGGTACCGACCCGCTTTACATGGAATACCACGATAAGGAATGGGGCAAGGTAACGCACGATGATAAGGTGCTGTTCGAGTTTTTAACCCTCGAATCGGCTCAGGCTGGTTTAAGCTGGATAACCATTTTGCGCAGGCGTGATAATTACCGCCAGGCCTTCGCCGGCTTCGATGTAGAAAAGGTGGCTAAGTTTGACGGTAAGGACAAGGAACGTTTGTTGAACGACGCCGGTATCATTCGCAACCGTTTAAAGATAGATGCGGCCATACGTAACGCGCAGCTGTTTATAGCGGTGCAAAAGGAGTTTGGATCGTTTAATAATTACCTGTACAGCTTTATGCCCGATGGTAAACCTATCACTATATACAACGGCCCCCAGGTAAGCACGCCCGAATCGGACGCAATAAGCAAGGACATGAAAAAACGCGGCTTTAAATTCTTCGGCACCACTATTTGCTACGCCCACATGCAGGCCACCGGCATGGTTAACGACCATATCCCCGAGTGCAGTTTTAGGTAAAATAATATCGAACCCCGAATGTTGAACTTCGAACGCCGAAGCCCTTCATCATTTAATATTCGAAATTCTGTGTTCGATATTAACATCGTGAATTGTATTTTTGAGAAATCGGTGTAAACGCACAACAATCGGTGCAATCAACAAATAATATGAAGAAGCTTTTTCTATTGGATGGTATGGCCCTGATATACCGGGCGCATTTTGCCTTGAGTAAAAATCCGCGTTTTACTTCGGGGGGCTTAAATACTTCCGCGGTTATGGGGTTCACCAATACGCTGCTGGAAGTTTTGCGTAAAGAGAAACCCACCCACATGGCCGTGGTTTTTGATACCGATGCGCCCACCGAACGCCATACCGATTTTGAAGGCTACAAGGCACACCGCCAGGCCATGCCCGAGGATCTGAGCAAAGCTTTACCGTACATATTTAAAGTGGTTTTGGGTTTTAACATTCCGCTGATCACTTCCGATGGTTATGAAGCCGATGATATCATAGGCACCCTCGCCAAAAAAGCCGAACAGAAAGGCTATCAGGTTTACTGTATGACACCCGACAAGGATTTTGCGCAGCTGGTATCAGAAAATATCCGCATTTACAAACCCGCCCGCATGGGCAACGATATGGAAATATTGGGCGTGAAAGAAGTGCTTGAGAAATGGGAGATCGAACGCCCGGAACAAGTAATAGATATTCTTGGCCTTTGGGGCGATGCGGTGGATGGGATTCCCGGCATACCGGGCGTGGGCGAAAAAACAGCCAAAACGCTGATTAAACAATATGGCTCGGTTGAAGAGATTATAGCTCATAGCCACGAACTAAAAGGCAAATTACGCGAAAACGTGGAGCAATACGCTGAGCAGGGGCTGATGTCGAAAAAGCTGGCTACCATAAATCTAAATTCGCCTGTTGAGCTGGATGAAGCCGGGCTTGAGATGTGTGCGCCAAGTAAAGACCTGCTGGAGCCCCTGTTTGCCGAGCTGGAATTTAGAACATTAGGCCGCCGTGTATTTGGAGACGATTTTAGCATTACCGAAACCCGGGCGGTATCGGTACAAACCGACCTGTTTGGCAACCCCGTGGCCGATGGCCGTACGACACTTGAGGTTGATGTGCAGGATATATACGAAGCGCCAACACAAGTTGAGATCAAAAATATCAACACTGTTGAACATGAATATATTTTGGCCGATACCTTTGAAAAACGCGCTGAACTCATTAATATATTAAAACAGCAAAAACACTTTTGCTTTGATACCGAAACCACCGGCACCGATGCCAATCATTGCGAATTGGTAGGCTTATCATTCGCGGTGAAGCACCACCAGGGCTGGTATGTGCCCGCTCCGCACGACGAGGCGGAAGCAAAAAAGATCGTTGCCGAATTTAAACCCGTGTTTGAAGACCCTAATATTGGCAAAACGGGCCAGAACCTTAAATTCGACATACTGATGCTGAAATGGTATGATGTAGAAATGAAAGGCGACCTGTTTGATACCATGGTGGCGCATTATGTGATAGACCCTGATACCCGCCACAACATGGATATCCTGTCAGAAAATTACCTGCAATACAAGCCGGTTTCAATCACGGAGCTTATTGGCCCTAAAGGCAAGAATCAAGGTAACATGCGCGATGTGGAGATCGAGAAAATAAAAGATTACGCCGCCGAAGATGCCGATGTTACCCTGCAGCTACGCACCGTTTTTGAGCCGAAGATAAAAGAAGTAGAGGCAGAAGACCTGTTGCATAAAATCGAGAACCCGCTGATATACGTGCTGGCCGATATTGAGCACGAAGGTGTACGTATTGACCATGATACCCTGCGCGAATTTTCAAAAGAGCTAGAAACCGATATCGCTAAATTGGAGAAAACCGTATTTGAAAAAGCGGGCGTTAGGTTCAATATCGCATCGCCAAAGCAACTGGGCGAGGTGCTATTTGAGAAACTGATGCTCGACCCAAAAGCCAAAAAAACAAAGACAGGGCAGTACCAAACCGGCGAGGACGTATTGCTATCGCTTGCGGCTAAAAGCGATATTGTAAGGGATATACTGGATTTCCGTCAACTGCAAAAGCTGAAATCCACCTATGTAGATGCCCTCCCCACCATGGTGAACCCTAAAACGGGGCGTGTGCACACCAGCTATAACCAGGCGGTGGCGGCCACGGGCAGGTTAAGCTCTAATAATCCAAACCTGCAAAACATCCCCATTCGTACCGAACGGGGCCGCGAGGTGAGGAAAGCCTTTATCCCACGCGATGAGAATCACAGCATTGTATCTGCCGATTATTCGCAGATCGAGCTGCGCATCATTGCCCAGATCAGCAAAGACCCCAACATGTGCCAGGCTTTTGTAGATAATATAGATATCCACACCGCCACGGCTGCCAAAGTGTATGGGGTTGGTATAGATGAGGTGGACAGTACCCAGCGCCGCAATGCCAAAGCGGTAAATTTTGGAATTATCTATGGGCAGTCGGCCTTTGGGTTATCGCAAAACCTGGGCATCCCGCGTAAGGAAGCGGCCGAGATCATCGAAAACTATTTTGCACAATACCCCGGCATCAAGCAATACATGGCCGATACCATGAACTTTGCCCGCGAGAACGGCTACGTATGCACGCTGATGGGCCGCCGTCGTTACCTGCGCGATATTAACAGCGCCAACCAAACCGTACGCGGCTTTGCAGAACGAAATGCTATAAACGCGCCCATACAGGGCTCCGCGGCGGATATGATCAAGATAGCCATGATCAACATTCATCGCGAGTTTAAAGCCCTGAAGCTGGGTGCCCGCATGACCATGCAGGTGCATGATGAGTTGGTGTTTGACGTGCCTAACCACGAGATAGAAATTGTAAAGCCTATCATTGTGGAGAACATGAAGAACGCCATTAAAACCGAAGTGCCAATAATGGTAGAAATTGGTACAGGGTTGAATTGGTTAGAGGCGCATTAAATTATTTAAAAGCTCTTCGCAACTATTGAAGAATGTTTATCGTCTTCAAAATAGTTATCATAATTTATGAAGAAATTATTTCTCTGTTTTATTGTATTGTTTCCGATAGGCGCATTTGCGCAGAATTGCAACTGCCTGGTAAATTTTGATTACGTCACAAGCCATGTAACCGATAACTATTCCGGGTATACCGACAAGGTAAAAAACAAGAACCTGAAGGAATTTAACACTTTCACCGGGCAGTTACGCCAAAGGGCGTTAAAAGCAACCGGTACAGACTCCTGTTATGTGATATTAAAAACATGGGTCAATTACTTTAAAGACCATCATCTTAGGGTGCAATTAGATTGGCGTTACCGGGAAAAGTATCCTGAACAGATTAAACAGCTTGATAAGCTTTTTGCCGCGAAACAAACTTTACCCGGATCTGGCGAGAAATTAGATAGCCAAACGAGTATAAAGCAGTTCAACGCTAATACTATACTCATCAGGCTCCCTTCATTTGAATGGAGTGAGAAGAAAATAATCGACAGCCTTTTTAAAGCCCATCAGGAAAGTTTAAAAACAGCTCCTAACTGGATCATAGATGTTCGTGGTAACGGCGGCGGCACTGATTATGCATTCAATGCTTTACTGCCGTATATCTACGCCAATCCGATAAATATTAAACCGGATGAATATCGCTCATCAAAAGATAATATTGCCCTCTTAGAAGGCAATTTAAAGGACCCGGATATCTCCGGGCAGGCTAAAGAATTTTTGAGGAACGTAATTAGCCTGATGAAGTTACATCCAAACCAGTTTGTAAACCCCTCCGGCAAAGAGTCTTTTGAGATCAAATATGATTCCGTTTATCAATTTCCGCAGAAGATAGCGATATTAATAGACAGAAATAGTGCAAGCTCTACCGAATCGTTTTTGCTGACGGCGATGCAAAGCAAAAAAGTAAAAGTTTACGGTGAAAACTCGGCAGGTATATTAGATTATGGCAGCTATCAGTATTTTGATATTCCCTGTGCTGACCTTAATCTTGTTATTCCCATTGCAAGGTCAAAAAGGTTGCCTCAATATCCTATAGACAACACCGGGATCGCCCCAAATGTGAAGATCGATGTAAAAGAGAGGGACAAAATTAAGTATATTCAAAAACGGTTGGAGAAATAAGGGTTGGGGAATCCTACCTGTATGATCAGTGCATCAAATCATTAACAAATTCATAATTAACCCTGCGCCGCAATTTATATTAATGCCGAAATTGCAATTAACCTCTGTATCTGATTAAATAATATCACTTTTTTAAACACATTTTTAAAATTATGTGTTTGTTCATTTGGGGAAATGTTTAGTACCTTAACCCTTATATAATCCCAAATGAGAATTTTCCACCTGAGCGCCGAATGCTATCCTATTGCTAAAGTAGGGGGGCTTGCCGATGTGGTTGGCGCATTGCCTAAATATCAGAATTTGTCAGGCTTACAGGCGGCCGTTGTAATGCCTTTTTACAACCGTAAGTTTGTTGTTGACAATACGTTTGATGTTGTTTTTCAGGGTGCAACTTTGCTGGGCACGCGGCGTATTTATTTCGAGATTTTAAAAGAACAAACTGATAAACTTGGCTTTGAGCTGTATCTAGTAAAAATACCCGGCCTGCTTGACAGGGAAAATGTATACAGCTACCCGGATGAAAAAGAGCAGTTCATCGCTTTCCAGATAGCGTTTTTAGATTGGATAAACTGGAGCGGCCAAACGCCCGATCTGATACATTGCCACGATCACCACTCGGGCCTGGTGCCGTTTATGATGTACCACTCAAACCTGTACCGCCGGCTGGCCCATATACCCACCATATTTACCATACACAACGGACAGTATCACGGTGCGTTTGGCTGGGAGAATTTAAATTACCTGCCCGAAATTGATTTTTATAAAACCGGCCTGCTGGACTGGAACGGCGGGATTAACCCGCTGGCATCCGCAGTAAAATGCTGCTGGAGATACACCACCGTTTCGCCGAGTTACCTGCACGAACTTAGTGTTAACTCAAACGGGTTGGAGTATTTGTTTTATGTAGAAAGGGATAAAGGCGTAGGCATTATCAACGGCATTGATACCGACGTTTGGGAGCCCGAAACCGACCCGATGCTGGCAGCGCATTTTGATGCGTCAACGGTTACCGAGGGCAAGCAAAAAAACAAGGATATTTTGTGCGACAGGTTTGGGTTATCTGCAGATAAGCCGCTGGTAGCGTTCATAGGCCGCCTGGTAGGCGAGAAGGGGTCAGATATGCTGCCTGAAGCAATTGAAAAGAGCGTTAAAGAACATGGCGATAAGGTCAACTTTTTGATACTTGGCGCCGGGGAAAGCGCAACGGAACAAGCATTAACTTTGTTAAAAGAACAATACCCGCAAAACGTAAATGTATTTATTGGGTACGACGAAGCGTTGGCGCATTTAATTTATGCCGGCGCCGATTTCCTGCTGATGCCATCGCGAGTGGAGCCTTGTGGCTTAAACCAGATGTATGCCATGCGTTATGGCACTATGCCGCTGGTACGCAGCACAGGGGGCCTGAAAGATACCGTAATAGATTTTGGCGAAGAAGGTGGTTACGGCATACGATTTGAAGAAGTAACTGTAGAAGATATTTGCACGTCGGTGGCCCGTGCAGTTGTAGTATATAAAGACAGCCGCAAAATGCAAGCATTACGCAAGCGCATGATGGCCCTCGATTTTTCGTGGGCACGCTCGGCAAAAGAATATATAAACCTTTATGAAAGTTTAATTCCAAAGATATGACATCAAAAGTAATCAGTATTGTACTTGGAGGCGGCCAGGGTAGCCGTTTAGCACCACTTACATTAACCCGTTCAAAACCGGCAGTGCCAATTGCGGGCAAATATCGTTTGGTGGATATCCCCATCTCTAACTGTTTGCACTCAAATATCAGCCGTATATTTGTGTTAACGCAGTTTAACTCGGCATCGTTAAACAAACACATCAAAAACACTTACCATTTCAGCACGTTCAGCACGGCTTTTGTTGATATTTTGGCTGCAGAGCAAACGCCAACCAGCGGCGGATGGTTCCAGGGTACGGCCGATGCGGTTAGGCAAAGCCTGCATCACCTGGCTACGCACGATTTTGAATACGTGCTGATATTATCAGGCGATCAGCTGTATCAGATGGATTTTGAGGAGATGATACAAAAGCATATTGATACAGGTGCGGATATATCTATAGCCACCATTCCCGTACACGCGAATGATGTGCCGGGCTTTGGGATTCTTAAAACGGATGAAAACAGCATGATAACCGCCTTTATTGAAAAGCCTAAAAAGGATTTCGAGAGCTGGGCATCTGAAGTGAGTGATGAGATGAAAGCAGAGGGGCGTGTTTACCTGGCATCAATGGGTATATACCTGTTTAACCGTAAATTACTATACGAGTTGTTGGAAGGAAACGATGATCCGGACTTTGGGAAAGAAATCATCCCGCAGGCCATCACCGGCCACAAAGTTTTAAGCTATCAGTACGAAGGCTATTGGACAGATATCGGGACTATCCCTTCGTTTTTTGAAGCTAACCTGGGCCTTACTGATGACATTCCAAAATTCGACCTGTTTAATAAGAACCAGATATACACACGCGCGCGTATGTTGCCCCCTACAAAAATATCGGGTACACTAATAGACCGTTCTATTATTGCCGATGGCTGTATCATCAATGCCGCGCACATTATCCATTCCATAATTGGTATACGTACCCGCATTGGCGTGGCCAGCGAAATTGAAAGCTGTTATGTAATGGGTAGCGACAATTATCAAACCCTTGAAGATATAGCCGAGGCAAAAGCTACCGGCGCGCCTATTATGGGTATCGGAGACAGATGCTGCATAAAAAACGCCATTATAGACAAAAACACGTACATAGGCAACGATGTAAAAATAAATTGCGGCGGGCCTTTGCCTGACGGCGATTTCCCGACATATACGGTAACTGATGGTATTGTGATAGTTAAGAAACGCGCTGTAATACCAAGCGGAACGGTGATATAAGCTTGTTGAGAACACCTACTTAGCAGAAAGTGTTCACGTTCGGCGCACGTGAACACCGTGAACAGACATGAACGCTTGATAATCAGCTAATTAATAAAACGGGTGGTGACAGTATACTGTCACCACCCGTTTCGTTTAATATTATATCAGAAGAGAAGGCGCCCCACGTTTTTTAGACAGCCTTTATGTTATAGCTCTATGCTTTCGCCAATGGCCGGCAGCTTTAAATTAAGCCCGGCGTGTATAAATTTACCGGCAACTTCTTCTTTATCTATCTTGATCACCGGGAACGAATCGTAGTGTATGCCGATAATGTTTTTACAATTGATGAACGCGGCGGCCTTAATAGCATCGTCGGCTCCCATGGTATAATTATCGCCTATTGGCAAAAGTGCCCAATCAAGGTTCTCGTCCTCCAGTAGTTTCATATCATAAGTAAGCGCTGTATCACCTGCAAAGTATATTTTTTTTCCTTCGGATGATAGTACAAAACCGGCAGGGTTACCGCCGTTGCTGCCATCGGGTAGTGCGCTGGAGTGTACAGCGTTTACCATTTTAACGCGGCCAAACTCAAAGTTGAAGCCACCGCCAATGTTCATGCCGTGTACATTGGTTATGCCCTGCTTACCCAGCCAACCCGCAATTTCGGCAATGCATATAATTTTTGCACCACTGTTTTTTTGAACAGTTACCAGGTCGGCAACGTGGTCGCCGTGCCCGTGCGATACCAATATATAGTCGGGTTTTAGGCTGTTAACATCAATGTTTTTAGCCAGGTCGTTCGGCGTGATGAACGGGTCGAATAACAATGTTTTGCCGTCGGTCACGATCTCAACGGTCGACTGGCCATAATAGGTAAGTTTCATAGATTTTAAATGTGCAGATATGCAAATGTGCGTATGTGCAGATTATTAGCACATCGCTTTGCATACCCTGGTTATTAAATATTCATAAGCTCATCTGTGCATTTGCATGTTCACGCAATTGCACATCTGTCACTTTATTTACCAAACAGGTTGCCTAATCCGCCCATTCCGCCCAGCATGGCACTGGTCATGGCTGCCATTTCGCTCTGGCTTACGTTTTCGGCCTGCTCCATGGCTTTGTTTATAGCAACAACCAGCAGTTCTTCCAGTTCCTCTTTATCGGCTTCTTTCAAAAAAGCTTCGTCAATAGCAACCGATTTAACCACTTTGTTGCCATTTGCCTGTACGGTTATTTTGCCACCCTCGGCGGTGCCGGTAACGGTTATGGCATCCAAACGTTGTTTTACTTCGCCCGCCTTTTGCTGGGCCTCCATTAGTTTATCGAACATGTTACCCCCTAATCTTCGCCCCCTAACCCCCTAAAGGGGGAATAGAAGTTGACTGTTTTATTTTAACATTGTTATTTAATTCAAAAACTCCCCTCTTCAGGGGGCCGGGGGCTAATCCTCCGCCGTATCGCCGCTGCCGGTATAAGCCCCCTTGCGCACAACCGGCATACCTGTCATTTTAAATAGGTCGTCAAGGTGCAGCAGGCTGCCGTTTACTACATTACCTAACAAAACAATGGTAACATCGTTTTTCATATCGCGCAAAAATATATGGCGAAACCCATGCCACCAGCCGGTATGGTAAACCACCTTTTGGCCCGGGCTTTCAAATATACGCCACCCGTATCCATAACTGAAGTGCCCGCGTATCATGGGGTTGCGCGCCGTATAAGCAGAATCTTGCGTGGCGGGTTTAATGAGCTTGCCGGCTTTAAGGGCCTGGTCAAAAACATATAAGTCGCCAACGGTGCTGTAAATGCCTTTATCGCCCACGGGGCCGTCTAAAAAGTTTTGTGCTACCGAGTATTTCCAGCTGTTACGGTCATGGCCCACTACATCAACGGGTATTTTATCATAAACCGCCTTTGAATAAACGGCGGTATGTGTCATCCCGGCGGGTTTAAAAATATGTTCCTTCATGTAGTCGGCATAGCTTTGGCCGGTAACCTTTTCTATAATAGCGCCCAGCACCATAAAGTTGCTGTTGTTGTATAAAAAGCTGGCGTTTGGCTTGTTAAAGCGCGCTGGCTTGTATTTGGCTATCATAGCCATAACCTCTTTGTTGGTTAAGCCCTTTTTTTGGTTAAGATGCTGGCTGCGGTAAATATTATCCACGAAGTAAACGTAATTCATCATGCCGCTGCGGTGCGTAAGCAGCAAACGTATGGTCACTCCATCATACGGAAAATCAGGGAAGAACTCCTTCACATCCTGATCTAACTTAATTTTGCCTTTTTCCCAAAGCTGCATAATGGCGGTACCCGTCATGGTTTTGGTAACCGATGCCAGTTCGAACTGCGAGTTCAGTTTAAGGCTGTCGCGGGTGAGGTGATTGGCCCAGCCAAACGACCCTTCGTAAAGTATCTTGCCTTTCTTTGCAACCAGTACGTTGCCGTTAAACCCGCTTACCTTATGCAGGTGCTGCATAAACTCTTCAATTTTTTTATCGCCTTTAGCGGGGTCGTACTTTAGCAGTTCGGTTGTATTAAAAGGTTTGCCGTTATCGGCTTCGCCTTTTTTATTTTCGCCGTTGCCGGAGCAGGAAGTAAACAGGAGGATGGAAAATATGGTTGAAATGGCAGCTGTGCACACTTGTTTCATAGACAAAAATTCTTTCACGTAAACGAAGGCGAAAATTAGAAATTATATAGGAGGTATAAGCCTAAAAGTTGATTAATGTTTCAACATTGTTAAAACTATCTTAAATTTAGGCATGAAACTTAAACGCAACCTATCACTATTAATCATTGCCTTTTTTATTTCGACAGTTACTTATGGACAAAGCAAAGAAGACGCAAAAACGCTGACAGACCAGAGTTCTACTTTAAATAAACAAGGTAAATACGCCGAAGCGGTACAAAAAGGCCAGGAGGCGATAAAGGTTGATCCTGATAACATCGAGGGTTTATATCAATTATCCTTGGGGTTAATTAATTTAGAAAAAGGAAAAGAAGCCATACCCTATCTGGAAAGAATAATAAAACTAAACCCCAACCTCCCTGCCGCCTATGATGCGCTGGGTAATACCTATTATCAGAACAACCAAAAGGAAAAGGCCCTTGAGTATTTTCTGAAAGGCGTTAAGGTCGACCCTAATTTCCAGCGCTTTCATTACAGCTTAGCCATTATATATTATAACCAGAACAAATATGCCGAAGCAGAGGCCAGCGCAATCCAGGCTTTAAAACTCAACCACAAGCACGCCAACAGTCAAATGGTTTATGCCCTGGCTGCCGGTCGCCAAAACAAGTTAGGCAATTCATTATTGGGCTGGTGCAGTTTTTTATTTGTTGAGGCGCAAACCACGCGCTCTTTAGGAGCAATGGGTTATGTAAAGTCCATTATAGCTTCTGTGATCACAGGGAAAACGGACAAAAATATTACGGCAACCGCTAAAGAAAATAACCTCAATGGGGCCAGCCTGATGATGTCGCGGCTTGTTATCGGTGCTACCACCGGTAAAAAAAAACTGTCGCCGGTTGATTCATTAACCCTGCAGTTAACTGCCATTTTTCAGGCGGCACAAACCATTATCGACGATAAAGACCAGCCCTTTGCATCCCAATATCTCGCGGGTTATTTCGGAACACTTGGTAAAACGACAAATATGCCGGCGTTTGTAAGGTACATTAGCATGAGCATGTATCCCGAGGAAAATAAAAAATGGTTTGCCGAACACGGAAAAGAATTTGCAGCGTTAGATATTTGGGAAAGATTTACCCACAGGGACTTTTAATTCACAGAAACACAGAGCAGAAATTTGCAACAGCAAATATCGGACACGCAGTTGCACACACTTGCTTTATCGCAAAAGCTCTTTCTATCAATAAAGCTAAGAATTAGGAATATAAGGGGTCGTAGCCAAAAAAATAACTAATGTTTTAACATTGGTAAAAACTATTTTAAATTTAAGCATGAAACTTAAATACCGCCTATCACTAATTATAGCCCTTTTTATTTCGACTATTGCTTACGGGCAAAATAAAACAGATGCCACAACCTTGGTAAAACAAGGTATTGCTTTACATAACGAAGGAAAGTATACCGAAGCCATCCAAAAATATCAGGAAGCGATTAAGATCGATCCCGATAACAGGCAGGGTTTATACCAATTAGCTTACACCCTTTTTACTTCAGGAAAGGGGAAAGAGGCTGTGCCTTACCTGGAAAAGGTAATAAGGTTGGACCCGGACTCGCCGGGCGCTTACGACATGCTTGGCAGTATATATGATGATGATAACCAAACCGAAAAGGCGCTTGATTATTATATGAAGGGTATTAAGGTTGCACCTAACTACCAGCGGTTGTATTATAATTTAGCGATCATGCAATACCGACAAGGTAAGTATCCGGAAGCCGAGGCCAGCATAATTAACGCTATAAAGCTCGATCCCCGCCATGCCAGCAGCCAAAGGGTGTATGCATTAGTTGCCAAACAGCAAAACAAACTGGGTAACTCTTTATTAAGCTGGTGCAGCTTTTTGCTGATTGAACCGCAAACCAAGCGCTCGGCAGAAGCGATGGCTTATATAAAGGCTATTATTAATTATGCCATCAAAAGAAACACAGATAAAAATATTACGGTTACCCTGAACCAAAATAATACGAACCCGGTAGGTTTGATGATGCCACTTGCTGTTATTAATGCTACCGCCGGTAAAACCAATCTATCGCCGGTTGACTCGTTAACATTACAGTTAAGTTCCCTTTTCCAGGTTGCACCTAGCATTATCAGCGATAAAGACCAGCCATTTGCATCTAAATTTCTCGCGGGTTATTTCGAAGCGCTGGGCAAATCGGGCAATATGCCTGCGTTTGTAAGGTTTTTGAGCATAAGTGCTTATCCCGATGAAAATAAAAAATGGATTACTGAACATGATAAAGAATTTACAGCGTTAAGTAACTGGGCGACATCAACAAAACGGGAGTTTTAATGCTAAAGAATATCTGTAAAACCTGGTCCATTTTATTTGCCGTCGCGATAAGTTTACATGCATCGGCGCAGGATGTAACCGCTTTAGTTAAGCAAGGCCGGGAATTAACCAGTCAGAAACATTACCCGGAGGCTATTGAAAAGTACAAAAGCGCTTTATTGGTCGAGCCCGAAAATACACAGGCAAACTACCAGTTGGCCTTTACACTTTTTGCAAGCGGCAAAGGCCCCGAAGGATTGCCTTACCTGGATAAGGTAATAAACGGTAACGCGAGCGCCGCGCTTAAAGCGGCATCATACAGCTTAATGGGGAGCGTTTATGGCAACGGCAAACAGCTGCCCAAAGCTATTGAAGCATACAAGAATGGCATAAAGGCAGATAGCACCAATCAGCGGATCTATTACAACCTGGGTATTGTGCAATACCGCAGCAAGTTATACGAGGACGCGGAGCAAACTTTTGTTAATGCTGTAAAGCTGGATTCGGCGGATGCGGGCAGTATGCGGATGTACGCACTTACTACTTTTCATGAAAACAAACGCGCCGATGCGATATTAGGCTTTTGCCGGTTTTTACAACTTGAACCAAACACCGCCAGGAGCAAGGAAGCGTTTGGCAACCTGCAAAATATATTACAGCGCGGTACCCTTCCTGCCGAGCCCGGCTACCAGCCCGCACCGGCCACCAAAGCCGAAGCAATGGCGCAAAATAAAACGATCAACAAAGTGCTGGCGGGTTTTATGACACGCAAGTACGCTTCGGCAACCGCTTTGCTTACGGCGCAGCTAAAAGATTTGTTTACCGCCTTTGGCACCCAGCCCAAGCCATACTGGTTGGCAGGATACTTTTATAAGTTATCGCAGGCAACTGATCTTGAAACATTTGTAAAGTTGATAAGCCAAAGCAGTATATCCGAAAAACTATAAACAAATGATAATAAAGCGGCGCTGGCTAATTTGGCTTTCAGTTACTTTTTTCGTGCTTTTTTTATTGTTTGGCTTTGGTTATTACAATAGCCTGGTTAGCTATAAATACGAGGTACAAGATAGTATTTGCGCCGGAGAGCTGCTTACCGCTTATCAAAGAAACATTATTGAAAATGTAAATTCAAGTAAAATAGTTTGCATACTCTCTGGTGCTATGCTGTTTTTACTACTTGTTGTTCAGATGGTTGAACCTGCTTTTAAAAACCGTATATCGTATAAATAATACAGAATTTGTACCAAAAGATTACCTTTTGATAGTAAGCCCTTCCGCATAAAACCCTAAATTTGCACCGCAAAAACATACTATCGATATGAGTTTCAGAACCGAACACGATACCATGGGCGCGGTACAGGTGCCCGCCGACAAATACTGGGGCGCGCAAACCGAACGCTCGCGCAATAACTTTAAAATTGGCCCCGAGGCAAGCATGCCAAAGGAAATTATAGAAGCCTTTGCTTACCTTAAAAAAGCGGCGGCTTACACCAACACCGACCTGGGCGTATTGCCTGCCGATAAGCGCGACCTGATAGCACAGGTTTGCGATGAGATTTTGGCTGGCAAACTGGCCGGTGAGTTTCCGCTGGTGATATGGCAAACCGGTTCGGGCACGCAATCAAACATGAACGTGAACGAGGTGGTTGCAAACCGAGCGCACGTTTTACAGGGCAACCAATTGGGCGAGGGTAAAACCTTTATCCACCCTAATGATGATGTTAACAAATCGCAGTCATCAAACGATACGTACCCAACGGCCATGCACATTGCGGCCTACAAAATTTTGATAGATGTAACCATCCCGGGTATCGAAAAACTACGCGATACCTTGCAGGCGAAATCTGACGCGTTTAAAAGCGTGGTAAAAATTGGCCGTACCCACCTGATGGATGCTACGCCGCTTACCTTAGGCCAGGAGTTCTCGGGTTATGTATCGCAGTTAAACCACGGCCTTAAAGCCTTGCGTAATACTTTAGACCACCTGAGCGAGCTTGCCCTTGGCGGCACCGCCGTAGGTACCGGCATCAACACACCAAAAGGTTATGATGTTAAGGTTGCCGAATACATCGCCAAATTCACCAACCTGCCATTCATCACTGCCGAAAATAAGTTTGAGGCACTGGCCGCGCATGATGCTATTGTTGAAAGCCACGGCGCGTTAAAGCAGATTGCTGTTTCGTTAATGAAGATAGCTAATGATATCCGCATGCTGGCCTCGGGCCCGCGTTCGGGTATCGGCGAGATACATATACCGGATAACGAGCCGGGCTCGTCTATTATGCCGGGCAAAGTGAACCCTACCCAGAACGAGGCGGTTACCATGGTTGCCGCGCAGGTAATGGGTAACGATGTTGCCATCAGCATTGGCGGGTCAAACGGGCATTACGAGCTAAACGTGTTTAAACCCGTTATGGCGGCTAACTTTCTGCAGTCGGCAAGGCTGATAGGTGACGCATGCGTATCGTTTAACGATCATTGCGCCGTAGGTATAGAGCCCAACTACGACGGTATCAAAAAGCACCTGGAAAATTCCCTGATGCTTGTTACCGCGCTTAACCCGCATATAGGTTACGAAAACGCGGCAAAAATTGCCAAAACAGCGTTAAAGGAAAATAAATCGCTTCGCGAAGCGGCGGTTGGCTTAGGTTACCTGACCAACGAGCAATTTGACGAATGGGTACGCCCCGAAGATATGATAGGGAGCTTAAAATAAAACCCGATCCCGAAGGGGAAGAAAATAGATAAGAACATCAAAACCTTCGCCTTCTATTTAAAAAAATAAAAATCACCGTCATTGCGAGGTACGAAGCAATCTCCTGATAGAACGTCGCCCATAAGCATGGCGAATGGTATAGGTCAGAGATTGCTTCGTACCTCGCAATGACGGGCGGAGAAATATGAAAAAAGCTTTCGCCTTTTATCTTTTAGCTTTAACCTATTTGCTGCAAACCGCCTGCAGGTTCAATCCTGATATGCAAACACCGGGCGAGGGCTACCTGCAGGGCGAGTGGCAGCAGGATAGTGTAACCATGCAAAAGCAACTGGTAACTTATTCGTTATATAACCTTAAGTTTAACTGCGATTCGTTTTTTGTGAGCATTAAAACATTCAGCAAGGTGAACAACGGCTCTGATAGCTGCACAAAAGGCGGCAATTGGACAGAGTACGCCAAAGGGGTATACGAGCAGCGCAACGATACCCTGCATGTGCGCGGCTTGTTTTGTAATGCAAATTATACCTATAAAGATCCCGGCGGCTGTTTAAGGTCGGGGGTGTACGAGGAGCGTTTCAAAATAACAAAAAAAGGCGATTCGGTGCTGCAGTTTTCGCCAACATCGAACGTTATATCGTTTAATACGCGTTTAATAGAAAGAAGTAGCTGTAATCCAAAACCATTATAGAAATGAACATTACGTTAGTAAAAAAAATATTTGTAGGTATCGCCATCATGTACATGCCGGTACAAGCCATGGCCTGGGGCACCAATGGGCACCGTATTAGCGGGCAAATTGCCGATAGCTACCTAACCCCTAAAGCAAGGGCGGCAATTAAGGCCATTTTGGGTAACGAATCGATAGCCATGGCCAGCAACTGGGCCGACTTCATTAAGTCTGACCCGCAATACAAGTACCTTTCATCGTGGCATTATGTAGACTTTGACAAAGAGTACAACTATCCCGAGATGCAGGCTTTTTTGAAGCAGGATACCGCCACCGATGCTTACACCAAATTAAACTTTTTAATAGGCGAGCTAAAACGGAAGAACATCACTAAAAGCAATAAAGTACTTGCCCTGCGCATGCTGATACACATTGTGGAAGATATACACCAGCCTATGCATACGGCGCATACAGCCGATAAGGGCGGTAACGATATAAAAGTAACGTGGTTTAACAACCCAACCAACCTGCACTCGATCTGGGATAGCCAGCTGATAGATTTTCAACAGTTGAGCTACACGGAATATGTTAGCTGGATAAACCATACCACAACCGCGCAGCGCTTGCAGTGGCAAAAAGCGCCCATTAGCCAGTGGCTGTTCGAGTCGAGCCAGATTGCCGGCAAAATTTACGCCGGCACAAAAGATGGCGACAAGATCAATGTATATAAATACAATTTCGATTATATTGATACATTGAACAACCAGCTGCTGAAAGGCGGCGTTAGGTTAGCCGGGTTATTGAATCAGCTATTTGGAGCGTAGCCGTTGAAGGTTGTAAAGTTTTAATGTTGAAATGAACACTAAGATAATAATGATATTAAGTGCCCTGTTTTTGGCGATTATAGGCATGGGGCTTACTTTTTTTCCGCAGGAAATAAATGCCGGTATAGGTATCGGGCCAAATAAATACTTTACACTTATCATTCAAATTTTAGGCGGTTTGTATTTTGGTTTCGCAATGATCAACTGGATGGCAAAGGGTAGTATCGTTGGCGGTATTTATAACAGGCCAATTGTTATCGGCAACTTCGCGCATTTTTTTATTGGGGGCATAGCTTTGGTTAAAGCTGTTTTGGCAGATGCCAGTCTGCCCGCTGCTGTTTGGCTATTGGCAGGCATTTATACGCTGTTTGCAATTGTGTTTGGAATATTATTTAACAGGCACCCTGCTGCACAGGCTTAACAGTACTACTACATCAATTTTACACGTTAATATATCAATTATGAAAAAGACATTTTTAAGCATCTTACTTGTGCTGTCCATCATCGTGGCAAAAGCACAAAACACGGGTATCGATAAATTAACGTCATCGTACATGGGTGTAAAGAACGCGCTGGTGGGCAGCAATGCTCAACTCGTGAAAACACGCTCGGCCGAATTGCTTGCCGCCCTTTCTGCACCGGTTAAAGGCTTGCAGCCCGCCCAACAGAAACTAATGACCACTTACCTGGAGAAGCTGAAATTTGATAGCCGCCACATGAGTGAAAATGGTGCTTTAGATCACCAGCGCGAACATTTCGAAAACCTGTCTAAAAACATGTACGCCTTACTATCGGGCTTAAAGCTGAATAGTACCACTATTTACCAGCAATATTGCCCTATGAAAAAAGCCGCATGGTTAAGCGAAACTGAAGAGATACGCAATCCGTACTATGGCGATGATATGCTGGAATGTGGTAAGGTAACCGCTACTTTAAAAGGGCAATAGTATTTAACTGTATTGATCTTAATTAAACAAGTTATTTCATAAATAATTGAATTAAGTGTTTGAAATCAGATACTTAATACTGTATTTTTGTGCTATGTTAAAAAAGGCAGGCGTATTGATCTTGGTATTGATGTACATGGTTACATCATCGGGCTTTGCCATTAATTTACATTATTGCGGCAACAAGGTTGTTGCCGTAAAAGTAAATGCCCCGCCAAAAAGCTGCGCCAAGCCTCTTGCAAGCAATAAAATGAAATGCTGCAAGGACACCAAGGTTGACGTAAAAGTTAAAGACAGCCACGAAAGTCAGCCCAATTCATCGATACCTAAAAGCACAACTGTTGATTTGCCGGGCCTATCTCTGGGCGATTTTTTAATGCCGGCCCAGCAGGCATTAGTTGATTTGCTTTTTGATCGCGCTCCGCCCGATGCGGCTCCGAAGCAAAATGTGCCGGTGTTTATCAAAAATCGAACTTTGAAGATCTGATAGTTAGCTATATCCCATTAGAGTTAACTTATCAATTTCAAATTCAATTTTTACAGTCATGAAGACGTTTAAAATATCTATAGTACTTTTTATAGCAACCATCACGGCTGCTAAAGCTCAGTTCACCAAAGCCGAATTACAAGTTAGCGGTTTAACCTGCTCGCTTTGCGCTCGCACTACCGAAAAATCATTAAAGGCACTACCTTTTGTAAGCGAGATTAAACCCGACCTGATTCGCAACGTTTACTTTATCACCTTTAAAAATGATGTGCCGGTAGATTTTGAGCAGATCAGCAAAAAGGTCAGAAGTTCGGGCTTTTCGGTAAATTATTTAAAAACCACTTTTAATTTTGATAAAACCACGGTTGCCGATAACGCGTTTACCTACGGGGCCAATAATTATAAGCTTTTAAACGCCGACAAGCCGCTTACAGGTCCGGTAGTTTTAACTATTGTCGATCAGGGTTTCGCGCCAAAATCCATTACCAAAAAGCACCTGGGTAAAAATCCCGAAGAAGTGCCAACCGCTACCGGCCGCACCTATCATTTAGCTATATAAGCGCTCATAAACATTTAATTTATGAGAGTTATTTTATTGGCTTTTTGCCTTACGGCATTGGCATGCGCTGTACATGCGCAAGAATTATATGTAAATACCGAACCTGCCAGCAACATGGCTGCACATTCGCTTGGTATACGGCTGGAAAATCAGGGCTTTAATTCATCAGGGTTTAAAAATCGCACAACATTAGAAGCTATGTACGGCGTAAGCGGTAAGCTGATGATGCACGGAGCGTTATATACGTCAAATTTTCAGCAAAACAGCCAGCGTTTTGAGGGGGGAAGCATTTACGGAAAATACAGGTTTCTATCCGTTGATACGGTTCAGGCGCATTTTCGGGGAGCCGTGTTCGCAAAGGCAGCCGTAAGCCGCAACCCCTACACTATGCAGGAGATAGCCTTTGAGGGCGATAACTCGGGCTTGCAGGCGGGCATGGTGTTTACGCAATTGCTGCATAAACTGGCATTTTCAGGTTCGGCAAGCTATTTACGCGGAATAGACAATGCCAATACTTATGGCCAAGTTACTGGCGCGAAGTCGGCCCTGGCGTATACTATAAGTGCCGGCTATTTGCTGTTGCCAAAGCGGTATACCAGTTATAAGCAGGTAAACTTAAACCTGTATGCCGAGTTGCTGGGCAAAACTAATCCCGGCTATGCGCAAAGCTATGTTGATATAGCCCCTGCCGTGCAATTTATATTCAACAGCGTTTGCCGGCTCGATATATCCTATCGTACGCCTTTATACAATAACATGCTGCGCAACAGTGCCAATATGTACCTGGTACGGTTCGAGTACAATTTTTTTAACTTATAAATATCAACCATGAAAAATTATATAACTCTGTTTGGTGTGCTGATGCTGGCGGTAAACGTCAATGCGCAGCAAATGGATCACATGCAACATGATAATACAAAAAACGCCAAACCGCACGATCATGCTAAAATGATGGCGGCGATGGGCAACGATACTACCCGCCATATGGGGATGAGCAGTCAGTTTTCCTTAGACCTGCCGATGAACCGCGATGGCTCAGGTACCTCGTGGGTGCCCGATGAAACGCCGATGTACATGTATATGGTACACGGGAAAAAGTGGATGCACATGTTTCACGGAAGCTTTTT
This sequence comes from Mucilaginibacter sp. 14171R-50, assembly GCF_010093045.1. Lineage (NCBI taxonomy): Bacteria > Pseudomonadati > Bacteroidota > Sphingobacteriia > Sphingobacteriales > Sphingobacteriaceae > Mucilaginibacter > Mucilaginibacter sp. 14171R-50. Next base: position 1,357,631 of record NZ_CP048115.1, read on the forward strand.
TGCACGCTATAACAAGCAGGACCTGTTTAACAAGGGCCAGCGTGGAGATAGTAAATTTGATGTGCCAAACTGGTTTATGTATATGGCTCAGCGTAAGGTAGGAAGCAATGGTTTGTTTGCTGTGAATACCATGTTCTCGTTTGATCCTTTCACCGTTGGCGCGGGCGGATACCCGCTGCTGTATCAAACCGGCGAATCGTATAAAGGCAATAAACTGGTAGACCGTCAGCATCCGCATGACTTGTTTGCCGAACTCAGTGTAGCTTACACCCACCGGGTAGCTAAAAATACCGACATTTCGCTATCGGTAGGGATGCCCGGTGAGCCGGCGCTCGGTCCGCCGGTGTTTATGCACCGTATCTCGGCCATGAATAACCCCGATGCGCCCCTGAGCCATCATTATGCAGATGCCACGCACATTACCTTTGGTACGGCCACGCTGGGTTTACGCTATAAAAATGTGAAGCTGGAGGGCTCAGTTTTTACAGGCCGCGAACCTGATGAGCACCGGTACGATTTTGATAAGCCCAGGTTTAATTCATACTCGGTGCGCCTGTCGGTAAATCCATCCAGGGAATGGGCCTTACAGGTTTCAAACGGCTGGCTGCACAGCCCCGAAGAAGCCGAACCCCAGGATAATGTGAACCGCTTTACCGCATCGGCCATACACACCAAAATGCTGGGCAATAACAGCTACGTAGCCACCACCCTGGTATATGGGCAAAACCGGCATCACGGCAAAACGCAGCCCGCTATATTGCTTGAGAACAGCCTGCAATTAAAAAAAACCGCCATTTACAGCCGTTACGAATATGTGCAAAAGGATGCAGGCGAGATGGATCTGGATGCAGTATTTCCCGGCGACCCTAATTTTAACATTAACGCCATAACCCTGGGGGCAAACCGTATACTAACCACCGTTAAACAAACCAACCTTACCTTGGGGCTTCAGGCAACACTCAATGCCTCGCCCAAAGCGCTAAGGCCATTATATGGCGATGCTCCGGTTGGTTTCCAGGTGTACCTGCGTATTACGCCCTCACTGATGAAAATGGGCGGTGCAAAACACAAAGTGGATCATGATATGATGGATATGTAATATAAAAGGCGCGAAAGCGCCTTTTATTCTTCCCTTAAAAGAAAACCTTATTAAACAGCTCAGTCAATCAGCCGTTCAACAATCGCTTCATGTTAATTAATAAACTTTCCGCTCATATCCACTTTTCGTGCAAAGGGGTTAAAAAAGCGGTTGGCCAGCACGGCAAATTCGCGGCGGGTGACCGGGCGAGTAGCGTCAAAGCCGGTGGTAAATTTGTAATAAGTTTTCCAGGTTTTCTGGATGCCGTCCTGCAGGTTTTTCGGGTCGCGCAGGGTCATTTCGCTGATGTACGATAGCAGGTTACCTATAGTAAACAGTTCGCCCGGCTTCTCCTTATTAAACCATAAAAATGCCCGCGAGTATATCTCGTTTAAAAAGGGTTTTATTTCGGCTGTATGTACAACGCTGTCGGGCATGAACAATACCCGCGCGCTGTTGCCATTTGGTTTTTGTATGCCTTGCAGTAAACCGGTGGCGCCTATCTGCTGTATGGCGCGGTAATCGCGGTCGGTGGTTTTAATGTCGGCAAAGGGCATCAGCATACCTTTAAAGTCAAGTATCTCGCCCTGAATGATGCGTGGTTTTAAATTTTTGGTAGTGGTTTCAAAAAATATGCAGTAGGCCGCGGTGGCGCCAACGCCCTGCCCAAGCGTCATCTGTACGGACGGGTAACTGATACTGCTATTTACCAAGTGCGTAACTGACATGGCCTTTTCTGTAACCAGTAAATTCTCCTGTTCTTTAACAACCACCGCGCCAAGCGGGATAGAATAAGCAGGGAACGGCGGGTAATTGATGTGAGGCGCACCCGGTATACTGTAATGTTGCCCCGGCAAGGCATCGCCCACGGCAATACTGGTGCGGTATAGCTGCGAGCCGCGGGTATAGGGTGTATAAATGTCGTCAAGCACCATACGCACCATCCCAGCTGCCCGGCGGTTCTCGCGGATCAACGGCAAATAGGGGAGATGGTCGGTTGTTTTAAAATCATCAGTAAGGCCAAGGTTTTTAAAACCAAGGCGGGTTTGCAGGTAGTAAATAAGCCCCAGTGTGCGCAGTTTTGCCTTTTTGAATGTGGCCTCGCGGTTTTCCGGATTCAGGTCGTCGCTGGTTATAGGGTATTGATTTGCGCAGTCGCTCCAATTGATCAGATATTTATCATTTGGCAACTTGGCCGATGCCAGCATTTTTTTGATATCCGCGTTGTTTAGGCAAGCGTATTGCGTAGCATCATAGCCCGCAGGTTGGGGGATGGTACGATCAATACCACGGCCATAATCTTTTAAAATTGCCAGATAACTGATATCCTGTATCTGGTTGGTGGCATTTTGGGGTGCCAGTTCCTCTTTTGTATCGGTACGGCTGTCAAACCCCGCTGTTAGTAATACGCCAGCAGCTGCGGCTACATCGCCCAGTTCGGTAGCATCAACCACCAGTTTAGCTTTTATGGTAACCGCCTTGCCGCTCTGCATAATGGTGATCTCCCAACCTGTGCCATCTTTTTTTACAGCTGTAAAAGGTGTGTTCATCTTAACGGTGAGGTTTTTAACCGTATCGGTTATGCGTTTAAGTATCGCCGCGCCGGTGTAGGGTTCAAATACCAGCGGGGCGTTTGTGGTGGTATCGTACCCCAGGCGTGGCTTATACAATTCGCGTATATGATTTTTAAATTCAGCGTAGATTCCCGATGCTAAGGTGCGGTTACCTTCCAGTATACACATCCCGCCGCTGGTCATGCTGCCGCCAAGCCAGGGGCCCGGTTCAATCAGTATCGTCTTGATTTTGCTGCGGGCACTTTGGATGGCTGCCGCCACGCCGCTTGCACCGCCACCTACAACTAATACATCGGTACGTATAGTTTCGGCAAAGCCGGCAAAACATTTAAAGAACAGTAATAACAGGAGTAATTTTTTATACATCTTAAAGCAAAATAACACTAAAACGCTAATTTAGCCCAATTCCTTATGGAATAACAAAAATTTAGATACATCCTAACCAAAGACCATGACAGACGAGCAAATGCGTTACCCGATAGGGAAGTTTGTGGCGCCGGTATCATACACAGACGATGCCATGCGCCGCTGGATACATGATATCGCAACATTGCCAGGCCGCGTACGCGAAGCCATTATAGGGCTTAATTATAACCAGCTTGACACCCAATACCGTGCCGGCGGCTGGACGTTGCGGCAAGTAGTACACCACCTGGCTGATAGCCACATGAACTCGTTATGCCGCTTTAAGCTGGCCCTTACCGAAGATACCCCAACCATTAAGCCTTATGACGAAACAGGCTGGGCCCTGCAGCCCGATTACCGCCTGCCGGTAGAGCCATCGCTAAAAATGCTCGACGGTATTCATCAGCATATGGTGGCCCTTTTTGAGAGTTTTACCGAAGATCAATGGAACCGCACATTTATACACCCCGAGTCGGGCAGTGTTACGCCGCTAAAGAAGAATCTTGCGTTGTATGCGTGGCATGGTAATCACCATTTAGCGCATTTAACCGAAACGGTTAAGAAGTTTAAGTAAGTGTGAATCCGCATAATCAACATCCACCCGCTACCTTTGCATTTATGGAAACCATATCCTGGAACGATTTTGAAAAAGTGGAACTGCGTGCCGGAACTATACTTGAGGTAACCGATTTCCCCGAGGCCCGTAAACCTGCGTATAAACTTAAGGTTGATTTTGGGCCGCTGGGCATTAAACAAAGCAGCGCGCAGATCACCAAACATTACACAAAAGAGGAGTTGCCGGGCAGGCAGATACTGGGGGTAATTAATTTCCCCAAAAAACAGATAGCCAATTTTATGTCGGAGTTTTTGGTTACCGGCCTGGCCGATGAAAACGGCGATATTGTGCTAACTGCAATAGATAAACCTGTGCCCAATGGCAGCAAGCTGATATGATATTTGTAAACTGGATAATAGGCCCGCACCTGATAGGTTTGATATTTATATTGGCAGGTATGATACAAAAGCGTTATCCGCCTAAAGAAATAAATAGCCTTTATGGTTACCGCACTGCCCTGTCTATGAAAAATCAGCAAAATTGGGATGAGGGTAACCGTTATTCCACCGCGCTGATCATTAAATGCGGTTGGGCGCTGGTAGTAGCCGGGCTTGTTATAACAGGGTTATTAAACATGGTATTGTTAAGCGCCCAAATAACAGCGCTTATAAAAGTCGGTTTGATGCTGGCAGGTGCTTTTGTTACGGTCATCATACTTTTCAGGGCTACCGAAAAACATTTAAAGAACAAATTTGAACAAAACACCTGATGCGATATGTAACTTTTGGCGATGAGCAGCCCGCTATCTCTCCCGATGAATTTTTTATGAACGAGGCCTTAAAAGAGGCCCGGCTGGCTTTGCAGGAAGATGAGATACCTATTGGCGCGGTTGTGGTGTGTAAGGGGCAGATCATTGGCCGTGGTCATAACCTTACCGAGCGGCTTAACGATGTATCGGCCCATGCCGAAATGCAGGCCCTGACAGCGGCTGCGAATTATATGGGAGGTAAATACCTGCCCGAGTGTACACTGTATGTTACTTTAGAGCCTTGCGTAATGTGCGCCGGGGCAAGCTATTGGTTCCAGATAGGGCGCATAGTTTTTGGCGCGTACGATACCAAACGCGGTTTTGGCCGGCTTAACCAAGCCATCACTCACCCAAAAACCTTAATAACCGGCGGTATACATGAAAACGATTGCGCGCAACTGGTGAAAGATTTTTTTAAGGGAAAGAGGAATTAGGAATCAGAAAGTCCGATGTCAGAGAGTCGGAAAGACAAAATTTTCCGCAGCTGTCTTTCTGACTCCCGACATCCCGGACTTTCCGACTCTCTTAACAAAAACTTGACATTGATATAGAACAATTACCTGTCTCAACCCTTATATTTGCTACATCACACACGAAAGTTTTAACCTTAAATTTTAATATTATGGCATTTACACTACCGGCGTTACCCTACGCTACCGATGCTCTGGAACCGCACATTGATAAAGCTACGATGGAAATTCACCATGGTAAGCACCACCAGGCTTATGTTACCAATTTAAACAAGGCCTTAGAAGGTAAACCGGAGGCTGATGGTAATATTGAAGACATCATCAAAAATATTTCGAAGTTCCCGACCGCCGTGCGCAACAACGGTGGCGGCCACTATAACCACTCTTTATTCTGGACCATATTATCGCCGAATGGTGGTGGCGAGCCTGCTGGCGCGCTGGCCGATGCTATCAAAAGCACTTTCGGTTCGTTTGCCGATTTTAAAACTAAGGTATCAGAAGCGGGTGCTACCCGTTTTGGATCGGGCTGGGCGTGGTTAATTGTAACAGCCGATAAAAAGCTGGCAATAACATCAACCCCTAACCAGGATAACCCTTTAATGGATATTGCCGAAGTAAAAGGCACACCAATTTTGGGTATCGACGTATGGGAACACGCGTATTACTTAAAATACCAGAACCGCCGCCCCGATTACCTGGCCGCAATCTGGAATGTGATTAACTGGAACCACGTTTCGGAATTATATACAAAAGCCATTGCTTAAACCCACAAGCCCTGCGCTAATGGCGAGGGTTTAACTACAGAGCGGCAGTTGGAAACAATCTGCCGCTTTTTTTATTTTTATTTTACACACCACGCCGTCGCCCGCAATGGCGTGGATTGACTATTACACTATGAAAGCCGTTGTATTAGAATCAGCAGAAAACCCTCTGGTTATAAAAGATGTTGCCAAACCCACGCCCGGCGCGGGAGAAGTATTGGTGCAGGTAAAAGCTGCTGCCCTAAACCGCCGCGACTGGTGGATAACCCAGGGCAAGTATGCCGGAATAAAATATCCAACCATATTGGGCGCTGATGGTGCAGGAGTTGTAAGCGATGCCGGTGATGGCGCTAAAGAATGGCTGGGCAAAGAAGTGATCATTAACCCATCACACAACTGGGGCGAACATGCGGAGTTTCAATCGAAAGAATTTAAAATACTGGGCTTGCCCGATGATGGAACTATGGCCGAGTATGTTTTGGTAAAGGCGGAGTACCTTTATTCAAAACCGGCGCATTTGACATTTGAGCAGGCATCAGCGCTGCCTTTAGCGGGTATAACATCGTACCGCGCATTATTTACAAAAGCACATATTAAAAAGGGCGATAAGGTGCTGATCGTTGGTGTAGGCGCAGGCACGGGCACTTTTTTGCTGCAATTTGCTTTGGCCGCCGGCGCCAAGGTTTTTGTAACATCAGGCACCGGCGAGAAGATAGAACAGGCCAGGCAGCTCGGCGCCTGCGCGGGTGTAAATTACAAAGCGCAGGATTGGGCGCAGGAGTTGAAGCATTTTGCGGGAGGAGGCTTTGACATTATTGTTGACAGCGCGCTTGGCCCCGATTTTGCCAGGATGCCCGATCTTTGCAACCCCGGCGGGCGCATAGTATTTTTTGGCGGTACAGCGGGTAATATCCCTGAATTAAATGCCCGGCCTATATTCTGGAAACAATTACAGATCATAGGGACGACGATGGGCACACAACAGGATTTTAAAGCCATGCTTGACTTTGTTAATTTACATAAAATAGTACCGGTGGTTGATGATGTGTACCCTTTAGCAGATGCTTCAAAAGCTTTTGATAAAATGGGTGCCGCAACGCAGTTCGGTAAAATTGTGATCAAGATCTGAGCTGATGCTGCAATTAAGAGTTGATGAAATAAAATGGGAACTGCCCGATACGGCCACATTTTACCTTGTTGAAGCGCAGGGCCGCCACGTGGCATATAGAGCCGGGCAATTCCTCACACTGATATTTAATCACCACAGCCAGGAGATACGGCGCTCATACTCGTTAAGCTCTTCGCCTGATGAAGACCGGCCGGCTATAACTGTTAAACGGGTTAGCAATGGCGAAATATCGCGTTTTCTGCTCACAAAAGTTAAGATAGGGGATGTATTATCCGCGGCCGAACCCGCGGGGGTCTTTACCGTTACCGGGCATCCGCCTGAGAAGGACATTTTGTTGTTTGCTGCAGGGAGCGGAATTACACCCATATTCTCGATCATTAAGTATGTCCTAAAACGCGCCGGAAAGAGCAAGCTGCACCTGATCTACAGTTCTCAGGATAGTAACTCCGTTTTGTTCGAAGCAGAGCTGAATGCTTTACAGGTGCTACATCCAGATAGGTTAAACATTACCTATTTATTAAGCAGCCATGCAAACCGCCTAACCAATATCAAGGTTGAGCAACTGGTAAACATGCAATTGGAATTTGACAGGAATAAAGCGAAATTTTACCTTTGCGGGCCCTTTGTGTACATGCGGATGATCAGGCTTACCCTGCTGTACATGGGTATCGGACCAAGGCAAATACATAAAGAGAATTTTGTACTGGAAACTGTGCCCGTTACCGGCAGCCAAACCAATTACCCACCTCGGAATATCAGTGTTAACTTTAACAACGAACAACATAATATAGTAGCGGGCGAAAACCAATCCATATTGCAGGCTGCCTTGCAAAACAATGTACCATTACCCTATAGCTGCCGCAGCGGGATCTGCTCGGCCTGTGTAGCGTTTTGCAAAACCGGTAGGGTAGAGATGGCCAAAAACGAAGTGCTTACCGATGATGACCTTGCCAAGGGCTGGATACTCACCTGCACAGGCCATGCGTTGACGGATGATGTGGAGATTGAGTATAGGTAAGTTTTAGCTGTAATACTGATCGATAAAGCGGACTTAACCCTTTGTCTCTAAAACCATCCGTCTGTGGGTTTTATGGTGCACGGCATTACGCGCTTTGCTTGTTTTAGATCTTGATTTTTTGCGCTTCCCTAACCAGATGATAAACCCGGTTACGGGCAGGCTGGCGCAGATAAGGCTTGCTAAAAACGCGATGATCTTGGTGGTTAAACCGCCTATCTGGCCCACATGGATATCATAATTCATTTCGTTCAGTTTCAGGCCGGGGCTTTTTTTATTGTAGACATATGTTTTTAGCAATTTGCCGTTGTACTTATCAAACTCATAACCACTGGCATATGCGTAATGCATTGATTTAGGATAAGCGCCAACACCAATAGCTCCTGCAACTGCCGGGTCGTTGTGGATTAAAAACATTTCGGCTTTAGGCGATTGCTGCCTGGCATGTGCAAATGCCATATCAACTACAGGTTGTTTGGCAACCCCGGCTTTCTTAAGCGAATCTGACTTAGGCTCCGTTACTTCATCTTCATATCTGATATTCCTGCCAATGTTTGCCGTGTTATATATGGCTCTGCTCACCGGTTCAAATGCTATGGCCAGGCCACTGATAGCAAGTATAATTGCTATGGATGTGGCGTAAAAACCAAGTACGTTATGCAGATCGTAGTTCACCCTGCGCCAGCGGCCTCCCCATTTAATGGTAAAGCTGCGCTTACGGTCGGTTTTGCGTTTAGGCCACCACAAAATAAGGCCGGTTACCATGATCACCATAAAAATGATAACAGCTACCCCAACAACCCATTTGCCTATTGCAGGCGGCAGCAATAAATAGAGGTGTATATACTCAACAATAATAAAAAAATTGGTTGCAGGGGTTTCGGTATGGGTAATTGTACCCGTGTAGGGGTTGATGAATATATAGATGTAACCGTCATTGCCCGTATTAGACAATACTGCAGCCGGCCTTTTTTCACCATAGTAGTACATGTAATCAGGCGATGCCTTCGGGAATTTATGTTTAGCAATATTGATCAGTTGAGATGGCTGCAGATAAGGCTTCCCATGCGACTCTACCCGGCGGTAATCATGCAAAGCGTCCTGTATTTCGTCCTGAAAGCAAAAAATACAACCCGTGATACTTACAATAAACACCACAAGCCCGGAAATAAATCCGAGCCAGCGGTGGCAAAAAAGTAAACCTTTTTTAAATGGGGTCATTACTTACAATTTATATGATGCACTTAAAACAAACTGGCGTAAACGTTGTGGGTTTACCGTTGTAAAACCGGTGTAGTAATGCTTGTCGGTAAGGTTATTGCCTGTTAACCCGATCCGATATTTTGGCCTGTCGAGATATATCGACGCATTTAGTAAGGTGTAAGATGGCAGTTCGAAAGTCCCCTCGCTAATGCTGTTTATGATCTTGTTGTTGCTGGCATAGTTTCCGCCAACGCCTACACCAAGGCCTTTAACAAAGCTTTGCGGTAAACGGTAGCTGATGTAAAGGTTGGCCAGGTAAGGTGACCCCGCCGTGTTCGGGCGCAGGCCCTGTACATTATCTGCCGCCTTCGTAAATTTAGAATCGTTATATGAAAAGCCTGCTACAATGTTTACCGCCGGTATGGGGTTGGCAACCAGTTCGGCTTCGAAACCCTGGCTTAACTGTGTGCCATCCTGAACCTGGCCAAAAACCGGCGAGTTTGGCAAGGGGCGCAATACGTTAGTAACGTTAATTCGATAGTAGCTTATTGTACTGTTTAACTTGCCGTTAAATAAGGATGTTTTTATTCCTCCCTCAATCTGGTTAGCGTTTTGCAAGTCGGCAACGGCAGGCTGGCCATCACCATTTGTATAAACACCGGGGTTAACAAACCCGTTCTGGTAATTGGCAAATAACGAAAGGGCCTCTTTTAACGGTTGATAGATCAACCCAAACTTTGGCGAATATGCAGTTTGATCAAAGGGTTTACTAACCTGTTCGCCATCTACGTTATACGAGCCTTTGTTCTCGTAGCGGTCTACCCGCACGCCAACCGAAGCGATGAGTTTATCCGTTAAGTTAAGCACATCAGACACGTAGGCGCTATACGTATTGGTTTTGTAAATATACGGATATGGCGTGCCCGGGTCTACGGCATCAACCGCTTGCTTATTAAAATTGCCGTAATCAAAATTTGCATCGTTTATGGGGGCATAACCGTATTGATGGTCAAGGAAGATCTGGTGCGAGTTTTGGCGCTGAAAATCTAAACCGAACACAACACGGTTACGCATGCTGCCAATATTAAAATCACCATTGATATTTTCCTGAACCTGGATAGCACCAAGCTTGCTGTTCGCGGTCGACTGGTCATTACGCAGGATGTAGTTGCCTTCACCAGGCAGGTCTGGAGCGTTGTAAGGCGCTGCCATAGCGATAGCGTCCGTTATCAGATAATAGTAAGGGCTCGGGCCATCAGAATAGCTATTTGATGACGAGAAAATGGTTTGCGAAGTGAACTTATCAGATATCTTATACTTAGCCTCTGCAAAGTAGTTTAAACTGCGTGAGTATGAAGTTACATTATCGTTAGCGTAGGCCTGCTTATAGTCTATTTTTAACTGGTTTGCATTGGTAACACCCAGGTCTTTCGGGCTCGACCAGAAAAAGAAGAACGGCTTGGCCGAGCTACGCCCGTAAAACATTTCCGCCTCAAACAGGAAAGACAACCTGTCGCTTGCTTTTACAGAAAGACTTGGGGCAAAGGCAAAAGTGCGGTTTTTACCATAGTTTTGGAAACTGCCCTCGTAGCTATACGCGCCATTTAAACGGAAGGCGATATCAGAACCGATAGGGGTGTTAACATCGATTGTGGTGCGGTTTAGAGCATAACTGCCAACGGACTGACCGATTTCGGCCCCGAAAGTACCGTAAGGCTTTTTGGTGACCCTGTTTATTAACCCACCAAATGAGGTGACTGTGCTGCCGAACAACGTAGCCGAAGGGCCTTTGATAACTTCAATCTTATCGATATTAACAGCGTCGATGCTGCTGGTTACTAAACCGGCTATACCGTTACGAACGCGTGTTTGCGTAGTAAAGCCGCGCAGGGTAAAATAACCGCCGCCATCGCCGGCCCGTCCTGTAGCATCCCACATTTTTTGGATGCCTGAAGCATTTTTTAAGGCATCGTCAACCGTAAATAATTGCTGTTCCTTGATCAGCTCGCTGCTGATAGTGGTATAGCTCTGGGCATTTTCCAGGTTGTCCAATGGTATTTTACCTACGTCGGTACTTACCTTGCGGGTAAAACGGTTTGCCCTGTTAGCAATCACGTTTACTTCTGTAAGTTGCGATAGGCTGGCTTTTATTACTATCTGCGGAACCGTTACGGTTTGATTTGCAAGAACCGTTACAGGTACTTCAACACGCTCTACACCCACATATGATATGATAATGGTATAAGATCCTGACGGTGCCTTAAAAGAAAATTCGCCATTTGACCGGGTGGTTGTGCCATAGCCGGTACCTTCCAGGCCAATTGATACATTGTCGGCAGCTTCGTTTTTCGTAGTTACTACTTTACCCTGAACAGCTCCTTTATTTTGAGCAAAAGATACTTTTGGTAAAAACATTGAAAGCAATGCACTGCATATTGCTAATAGTGTAAGTTGATATTTGACCATTTCTTATTAAGACTAATTATAAATAATGGCCAAAAGTATATTAAGAATATATACTATCCAAATTATTTAGAATAATTATAAATAAGTGATTGAATTGGAGTGAGTAATTTATTAGAATAAGGATATCGTAGGATATATGCAATCCCGCAAACAACTAAAAAGGCCAGAGTTGGAACTCTGGCCTTTTTAAAGTGCTAACAAGCGCTTCTACTTATTGCTAAACTCAATTAGCTTTATCATATCCGCAATATTGTAAATACTCGTATGATTTTCCTTAATAAAGGCGTCGATCTGGTTTTCTTTACCCGGAAATATTTTATCAAGCGATTTGAGGTTATTGACCTGTATAAAATCATTTCCTTTTTTGAGCCAGTAAACTACCTGGTTGTTTATTTTATACCCTTTTTTAAGCTGCATATCATAGCTGCCGGGTTTTTGATTATCCTTTTTGGTGACACCGATAGTACCGCCAATGGCACCTCCAACACCAATTTCATCTGCCGAAGCTTTAACCGCTTTGCCTTTATATTGGGCAAATAAGCTAACAGGTGTTTTAGTAAGTTTTTCGTAGAACACTTTATTTGCCGGTACAAATACAAAGTTTTGGATTACAATACTGTCTATATTGCTAACATCATCAAGGATTAGTTTGCTACCGTTCTGGTCGAACATCATTTCCTGTGTAACGGTATTATAATCAAGAGAGGCCTCAACAGTGGCGCCACCTTTTTGGAAAACGGTACCTGTTTTAAATTCGGGAAATATAAAGGGAGAAGTGGTTTGATTTGCGGTAGCCTGCGCAAAAATGGCTGGTGCACTGAGCAATATAGCAGCAGCGCTTAAAAAAAATGTTTTTTTCAATTTATTAAAGTTTAAGGTTATGTATATGCCTTAGACGGTAAATTTAAGTATTGGTTTAAAATAATATAAATTCTTTTTGGCGAGATAAGCACAAAAAAAGCGGCTTTATGCAAGCCGCTCCGATATTCAGAATTCCTATTTTACCAAAAGAACGAATATAAAGCCACTATAATACCGCCTACTATGAGCGCCCCGGCAGTAAATGCGCGCGAGGTTTTAAACATCGAGGCATCAATTTCCAGGCCGTTGGTTTTAACGCCTTTAGCCTGGTCAATTTTTGAAATGATGATCATCCCTATCACGCAAAGCACAAACACAAAGCCCATACGGTCTATAAAGGGGATCTCATATAGTTTGGTAACTTTATCATCCTGTAAGGCTTGTTTTGCAAAGCCATAAGGGTATAAAAAGCTAAGGTCGGCGAAGCGCGGAAGCAGTTTAAAGAACACTGAAAATATAAAGCCGCCTATGGTAGCAAATAAAGCCGCGTTAGACGATGCCTTTTTCCAGAAGAAGCCCAGGATGAACATGGCAAATATACCCGGCGATACAAAACCGGTGTACTCCTGTATGTATTGGAAACCCTGCTTGCCTTCGCCCATTAAGCGCTCGCCAATTACCAGCGACATTGCAACACCTAAGCCCATAGCTACCAAAACCGACCATTTACCAAATAATACTAACTTTTTTTCGGTGGCCTTGGTGTTGATGGCTTTTTTATAAACATCCAGTGTAAATATGGTAGCTATACTGTTTGCCTTGCCGGCCAGCGAGGCCACTATTGCCGCTGTAAGCGCGGCAAACGATAAGCCCTTTAACCCGGCAGGCAAAAGGTTTAAAAGCGAAGGGTACGCTTTATTTACATCCACAACGCCCGATGAACTTAGCATCTCGTGGTGGAACATCCCCCGTTGATAAAGCACATAAGCTGCTATACCGGGTAATACCACAATAACCGGCATCAGTAGTTTTAAGAAAGCCGCAAACAGGATACCCGCGCGCGCTGTTTTAAGATCGGCGCCTAAGGCCCTTTGTGTAATGTATTGGTTACAGCCCCAGTAGTTAAGGTTAACAATGATCATACCGCCTATTAAAACCGAAAGGCCCGGCATATCCATATAATTTTCGTTCTCTTTCTTAAATATCATATGGAAGTGTTCCGAGGCCTCGTTATGCAATATTTTTAGGCCCGAAAGGATGGAATGGTCGGCTGCGCCTTCTGTTAATTTGCCCAATGCTATGTACGTAGCGGCTAACCCGCCAAGTACCAATACAAACACCTGTATAACGTCGGTATAGCCAATTACCTTCATGCCGCCTAATGTTATAATAACAGCAAATACGGCTAAAGCAATTATACAGAAGTAAATATTTAAGCCTGATATACCGCTTATTGCTAATGCACCAAGGTACAGGATAGACATAAGGTTAACCACGATATATAGCAACAGCCAGAAGATAGCCATAACCATAGCCACTGTGCCGTTATACCGCTGGTGCAAAAACTGCGGCATGGTAAATATTTTGTTCTTTAAATATATGGGGATAAAAAATATCGCTACAATAATGAGCGTTGCTGCCGCCATCCACTCGTATGTAGATATCGCAAGCCCCATTTTAAACGCGGAACCACTGGTACCTATAAATTGCTCGGCAGATATATTTGAGGCTATCAGCGATGCGCCGATTGCCCACCAGGTAAGGGAACCTTCGGCCAAAAAATAATCTTTTGAGGTTGCATCGGTATTGCGTTTACGCTTGTAAATCCAATATCCGTAAAAAGATACGATCAAAAAATAAATAAGGAAGACGATCTTATCGCCAAAGGTAAGAGAGTTCATTTATCTGGTTTAAATAGGTTTATAATCGGGAGCTTAATAATAGTTATATATATCGGTTAATCAAATTTTCAAGGTACTCCTGTTTGCCGCTTATGGTTTCCGGCTCGCCATTTTCCACGGCATATTTCCGTAAGTCTTCTAACGATAACTTGCCCGCTTCAAAATCCTTACCCGCGCCGCTGTCGAAAGATGCGTAACGATCTGCACGTATTTTTTTGTAATCGGATTTTTGCAGGATATTATCAGCGATGACGAGCGCCCGCGCAAATATGTCCATCCCACCTATATGCGCGTAGAACAGATCGGCCGGGTCTGTAGAGTTACGACGGATCTTGGCATCAAAGTTTATCCCGCCACCGCCAAAGCCGCCGGCCTGTAGTATGATCAGCATATATTCGGTAACCTCGGTAATGTCATTCGGGAACTGGTCGGTATCCCAGCCATTTTGGTAATCGCCCCGGTTGGCATCTATCGAGCCCAGCAGTCCGGCATCCGCGGCTACCTGCAGGTCGTGCTGAAAAGTGTGGCCTGCCAGTGTGGCGTGGTTAACTTCAAGATTTAGTTTAAAATCGTCTATCAGGCCATATTTTTGCAGAAAGCCCAATACGGTTGCCGCGTCATAGTCGTACTGATGTTTGGTAGGTTCACAAGGTTTGGGTTCTATAAAGAAATTGCCATTAAACCCTTGCTTGCGGGCGTAATCTTTTGCGGTATGCAGGAATTTTGCAAGATGCTCCTGTTCGCGCTTCATATCGGTGTTTAGCAGGGTCATGTAACCCTCGCGTCCGCCCCAAAAAACGTAGTTCTCGCCCCCAAGTGCAATGGTAGCATCAAGCGCCGCCTTTACCTGCGTGCCTGCATGCGCCAGTACATGAAAATTAGGGTTTGTTGCCGCCCCGTTCATATACCTGCGGTTGCTGAACAGGTTTGATGTGCCCCACAGCAATTTTACGCCGCTATCCTCCTGTTTTTGTTTAGCGTAGCCAACCATAGTCTGCAAGCGGCGGTCGTTTTCATTAATATCGTTTGTGTAATCAACTATGTCCACGTCGTGGAAACAATAAAATGGTAAGTTCATTTTGGTGATAAACTCAAAAGCCGCGTCCATTTTATCTTTGGCGCGCTCAATGGCATCATCCTTAAGGCTCCACGGGAATATATGCGTTGGTTCGCCAAACGGGTCAGCGCCGTTACCACAGAACGAATGCCAGTAAGCACAGGCAAAGCGCAAGTGATCTTTCATGGGTTTACCTGCTATTACCTTATCCGCATCGTACCAGCGAAACGCCAGCGGGTTATCTGATTGCGGCCCCTCGTACTTTATCTGCCCTATTCCCTTAAAAAACTCTTTTTCTCCGGTTACAATTCCCATAATTTTATTATTGAGTTATTGATTATTGAATGTTTCTACTGTCTGATCCTTATCTTCCTGCTTCTTTTGCAGGTGACCTTCAAGAATTTCTTTCCAATCCTGGTAGATTGGCTCAAATTTTTCGATATCCGTCGGCTCAATATACCCTACCCGTTCGGCTTTGCTAAACGCTTCGGCTTGCGATGGGTATATACCCGCGCCAATACCGGCGCCTAATGCTGCGCCCAGGCTGCCATCGTTGTTATAGAGCTCAACGGGCACCCCTGTGGCATTTACAAAAGTTTGAGCAAACAGGTCGCTTAAAAACATATTGCTTTTTCCGGCGCGAATAACGGTTGGGTGCATGCCATTTTCGCGCATGATATCCAACCCATACCTGAAAGCGCATGCAATACCCTCTTGCGCAGCCCTGAAAACATGCGCTGCTGCGTGCAAATTAAGGTCGATGTTATGCAGGTGCGCGCCAATTTGCTTGTTGTTCAGCATACGCTCGGCACCGTTGCCAAAAGGCATAATGCGCAGGCCGTTGCAACCCATTGGCGCCTGTTCTGCCATTGCGTTCATTTGGGCATAACTAAGCGTGGCGCCGAAAGTGTTTTTTATCCAGCGATACAGGCTGCCTGTGCCGTTAATACACAACAATACGCCCAGGCGCTTACGTTCATTTGTATAATTAACATGTGCAAAAGTGTTTACCCTGGATTGTACATCGTAGGTAAGCTCACCGCTTACTCCATATATAACCCCCGATGTGCCTGCGGTAGCGGCTACCTCGCCGGGTTTAAGCACGTTTAATGATAGAGCGTTGTTGGGCTGATCGCCTGCTTTATAAGTTACAGGGATTCCCGCGGTTAGCCCTAATAAAGCAGCGACATTTGTAGTTATTCTGCCATGCGCCGAAAATACGGGCATAACCGGTGGGAAGAGCTTTTCGCTGAAGTTAAAGTGCCCGATAATATCTTTTGACAGGCCGTTATTTTGAAAATCGAAGAAAACACCTTCTGATAATGCCGAAGCCGAGGTGGTTATTTCGCCGGTAAGCTTCATGGCAATGTAATCGCCGGGAAGCATGATCCTATCTATCTGTGCATATATGTCGGGCTCGTTTTGCTTAACCCATGCCAGTTTCGAGGCGGTAAAGTTACCGGGCGAGTTAAGCATATGCGTTAGGCACTTTTCGGTACCGATATCCGCAAAAGCTTTGTCCCCAATTTTAACCGCCCGGCTATCGCACCAAATGATACTATCGCGCAGGATTTTTTGGTCCTTATCAACCAAAACAAGCCCGTGCATTTGGTAAGCAATGCCAATTGCTGAAATATTTTTGGGATCGTATCCGCCTTTTTTATGGCACAAAGTTAACGCCTGCCGGGTTTGCTGCCACCACATCTCAGGCGATTGCTCCGCCCAGCCGCTTTGCAGCGAAGTGATAGGCGACTCCTGGTCGGGGTAGGATGCGGATGCTACAACTACCTGGCTTTCAGCATCAACAACGCATACCTTTACCGACGAAGTGCCGATGTCGATGCCTAATAACAGCATGTTTTTTCTCTTTTAAAATTATGCAAGCAGAAATAATTGGTATGAAGAAACGAATTTAAATTAATTTTTGATAAAGTGTCTGTTTGACGTAAATAAAGGCAAAAAACAATTAAAATGATATTTTTTAAAAAACAGCTTGTGTAAAACAAAAAGGTACGTATATTTGCCATCCCAAACGGAGTGGTAGTTCAGCTGGTTAGAATACATGCCTGTCACGCATGGGGTCGCGGGTTCGAGTCCCGTCCATTCCGCTAAAAGAGCCGCAAGGCTTCGTAAAAGCGCTTAGATTTCAGGACTAAGCGCTTTTTTTATGCTCAAAAAAACGCAAAACACCTCAGCATTTATGACTCATCCAGTGACCTATTCGGTGACTGCTTCAGAATACCTACTTTAGCCACCAAATTAATGATTAACTAATTGTAAATCAATTATTTGCAATCATAAAATTTGGCCTCAAAACACCTCATTTTAACGCAAATTTTTGGTTTAAAAATGACCTTAATCGGAGGGCATATCAGACCATCTCAGAACCCTGCGGAAATTATGATCCGCAGGGTTCGGGAACCGGAAAAAATGCCGGATTTGATGGTTTTGGTGACTAACTCGGTGACCTTTTTTGATCTTCTAAAATAGGTCACCGAGAATGGGGTTAATTGATTGATTTTAAAGCACTTGGCTAAGTGAAAATTAGTCGCGAAAAACAAGTTTTCGTGACCAGATTAATTATCAGGTATTTAAAATTTATTCAAATGAAAAATGCACAAAAGTTTTCAGTCCTGATCTGGGCTGACAAAAGAAAAACAGATTCACAGGGTATGGTTCCGCTGTATGCAAGAATCACTTATCTCAGCAAACGTTGTGAAATCTCTATTGGGCGAAAGGTTGATCCCAAAAAGTGGGATGCGGAAACAGGCTATTTAAAAGGTAACGGCGCAGACGTTAAAGATGTCAACACGCAAATCATCGAAGCAACAAATGAAATCCGCCGGGCTTTCGACGATCTGAAACGTACCGAAGATTTTATTACGGCTGAAAAGATAAAGCAGAAATATACGGGTGAGGGTACCATTCATCGCATGTTACTGGAAGTATTTGACGAGCACAATAATAAACTCGAAAAACTGCTGGATAAAGATTTTGTAAGGGCTACGCTTACCAAGTATAAAACCGTCCGTAAAAAGACGGCTGAGTACATTCAGTTCCGGTACAAGAAACCCGATGTATATCTGGAGGCGATCGATTATTCTTTTGTAACTGGTTTAGAAATGTATTTAAAAACCGAAGACAAAATCGAACATAACACTGCCATGCGGTATATTAAAAATCTTAAAAAGATCATTAACCTGGCCGTCAATAATCAATGGATGAGCCATAACCCATTCAACCTTTTTAAATGCACCTACAATAAGGTTAATCGCGTGGAACTGGAATGGGAAGAGATCAATCAGTTGGCAGCGTACCATTTTAAGGTGAAACGATTGGCTGAGGTACGTGATACATTTTTGTTTTGCTGCTACACGGGTTATGCCTTTGTTGATGTAGATAAACTGACCCCTCAGCACGTGGTTACCGGTGCCGATGGCGTGACTTGGATCAAAACCACGCGAACCAAAACCGCTATCGAGGCCAACGTTCCATTGATACCGCAGGCCATAGAGATCATAGAGCGCTACAAAGATCACGATGCCAGAATCGTAGAGAACCGGCTATTGCCCGTAAAGAGTAATCAAAAGATGAATGCCTATTTAAAAGAGATCGGTGATCTGGCCGGTATCGAAAAAGTGTTAACCACTCACATTGCACGACACACATTTGCTACAACGGTTACCCTCGAAAACGATGTGCCATTAGAAACGGTCAGCAAAATGCTTGGTCATACTAAATTAACCACTACCCAGATCTATGCAAAAATGAAAGATAAAAAGGTTAACCGGGATATGCAGGCCTTAAAGGCACGTTTGCAGTTTAATGCTGAAGTTGTTGAAGAAAAATTGGAGGAGGAATTAGTATGAGCGAGATAATTTTGATAAGTGAGATCAAGGGTTTAATTGAAAGTGCCAGGATCTCAGCAGCCCGTGCCATTGATCATGAAAGAGTTGTTATGTTTTGGCATATTGGTAAAAGGATTTTTGAAGAGGAACAGCACGGCAAAGATCGCGCGGTTTATGGAGAGCGCCTGATTCCATATTTAGCAGAAGAACTAATGCCACAATTTGGTAACGCATTTTCTGCAAGAAATTTAAATCACTTTAGGCAATTCTACAGAACTTTCCCAATTGTGTACGCACTGCGTACACAATTGACATGGACGCATTATCGGTCCCTTCTGAGTATGGAAGAAACAGAAAAAAGGGAGTTTTATATTCAAGAAACAGCAAAGAACAATTGGACCGCCAGACAGATGGATCGCCAAATTGGTAGTCAACTTTACGAGAGACTTCTTTTGAGCACAGACAAAGAAAAAGTTCTATCCGTAGCTCGTAACGAAAAGCAACCGAATAAGCCGCAGGAAATTATCAAAGATCCAATGATACTCGAATTTCTGGGACTTAAACCAGAAGCCGCATATTATGAAAAGGATCTTGAAAATGCTTTGATCACCCACCTGCAAGAGTTCATGCTGGAACTTGGGAATGGTTTTTCCTTCGTAGCCAGGCAAAAGCGCATCCATTTGGATGGCGATGATTTTTTGGTTGACCTGGTGTTTTATAATAGGCTGCTCCAGTGTTTTGTGATCATTGAACTGAAAACACATAAGATCACCCATCAGGATCTTGGACAGTTGCAGATGTACGTTAATTATTATGACCGCATCGAAAAGCTGGGGCATGAAACACCAACGGTCGGCATATTATTATGCCTGGAGAAAAATGATACGGTCGTTAAATTTACTTTGCCGGAAAACAGCAACATCTTTGCCTCCAAATACCAGCTTTATTTACCTTCGGCTGAACAACTGGCCAATGAAATTGAGAAAGAGGTCAGCAAGCAAAAGGAGTTGGGACAGGAAGAATTTCCTAACGGCGACGCTTAAAAATTTGCGGTCGCAAATTTGAATGCAAATGAATTCTGCAGAATTCATTTGCATTTTTTCAATACTTAATCTTGCCGCTTGATTGATATGTGTGGGCACATTCAGATACAGCTGGCGCGCCAAAATGCGACTCATTTTATTTAGTTTTGATGTTAAACCTCCTTTATGAAAGCAAGCCAGTTATTTACGTTAATCAGTACCGGTGATTACCGGCCATTAAGAGCCGCGCTTGCCGCTGATCCTAAACTGGCTAATGCAGGTATTCCCTGCAATGATGACATGCCCGAATGACAGGGCATCCGTTGCACCGGATATGCGATGTGGTCTTTAATGGTGCGATCAGTGATGAGCAAGCGATAGAGGTTGCTAAAATCCTGCTGGAATTCGGTGCCGATATAGATGGCTATAAATTATCGGGCGATAAGAATACACCATTGATAGCTGCGGCAAGTCTCCATGCGGAGAAATTAGGCATCTTCTATATTGAACAGGGTGCGGATATTTATTATGCAGACCATGATGGCGCGACCGCACTTCACTGGGCAGCTTTTTGCGGCCGGGATCAACTGGTAGCAGCTTTGATCGCAGCGGGCGCAAATATCGACCAGGAAGATACTACCTTTAACAGCACACCTGTTGGGTGGGCTGTGCATACTTTGACTTCTGGCGACACAGGTAACCGATACCATCAAATGGGCTGTATAAAGCTGCTTTTAAAAGCCGGGGCTGACCAAAGCAAGCTGGCCGCAGATACCCTGACTTACTTGAAAGAAGCCGCGAAAAGCGATACTGAACTTCAATCTTTATTAAAGCCATGACCAAGTTTAAAAGAAGCATCCCAGCCTTACCGGTGGTTAATATTGACAAAGCGATCACTTTTTATGAAAGCAAGATGGGCTTTAAAACCCGCGTTCAGAAAGATGGTTTTGCGTCTATGGTTCGGGATGGTATCGAAATACAGCTTTGGCAGGCTTGTGACCGTTCCTGGAAATATAAATTCTGGCTGTTTCTAAATCCCATAACCAACGGCGCGGAAAGCTTTTTGGCAGGTACGGCCAGTTGCCGTATCGAAGTCGAAGGCATCGATGACCTATACCTTGAATACAAGGCAACGGGAATTATTTATGATTCCTACACTGTTGTGGAAGATCAGCCCTGGGGCCATCGTGATTTTCCGATTCTTGACCTGCATGGTAACCTGATCACTTTCTTCGAGATCGTACATTAGCCACAGCAGGATGTTCCTTGCTGTATGGGTGGGCATTTCACCGTTCCATAACTACAAAATACACAGCAATCCCCGGCCATTGGCTTCAAGCGTGTTTTACACGATTCACATTCATAGAAATACTGGCAGGCATCGGTGGGCATTTCCTCCTCTTTTTGAAAGCCGCAGTTGGGACACGTAATAACAGAACTTAACACAATTGTGGTAGACATATTCAATTTGATTTAACTAACGTAGGTTGATATCCAATCTCTTTGATCTTATGACTGATGCTGTCGGCAGTTGTTTTAGCCGGGTCATAACTCACCACCGTTAACGCTTTTTCAAAGGAGGTAACGGCAGACGTCACCCCATTGACGCCAGCCAAAGTGCCATCTATATGCTTAGTGCAATCGGCACAGCCCATACCTTTTATGTTCAGCCGCACATATTTCAAGCGGGACAGGTTATTTTTTGCGGTTACTACCTTTACAGGTGTTTTATAAAATAGGGATGAATAATAAGGGAATGCCATTAGTACGGTAGCACATAAAGTAACGATCAGCAGGAACCCTTTGGTCTGCCAAAAGGAACGTTTAGCCGGTACGCAGCAATCTTCCTGGTTGCGCCGTGTGCCCCCCAATTGCTGATACCAGGCAAAAGCAAATGCCATGATGGTGAGACCGACTAACCAGGGCCGGTAAGGTTCGATCCAGTTGAAGGCAGTTGCTGCGCCGCTGATGCCCCCAAAAACAGCGAGTAAAGGCGCTATGCAACACAGTGAAGCGGCTAACGCAGCCAGCACACCGCTGATCCAGGTTTTTTGAACAACAGTTTTCATGCCTTTACGAAATTTGAAGGTTGATTAATCAGGTTAAAGAAAGAGGACAGTAAGGGCAATTGATCTTCGCAGATCGCATAAAAAATGGTTTGTCCGGATTTCCTTGCCCGGATAATTCCGCCGTCTTTTAGCTTCCTGAGATGTTGTGAAACCGCAGGAATCGTCATGGCTAAAATATCACTCAGGTCGCAGGGGCAAAGCTCCGTCTCCTGGTTCAACAGGAACAATATTTTTAAACGCACCTCGTTACCCGCCAGCGCGACCACTTTTGAAAGTTCCGTAAAGGATCGCTGGTTTTGAGCAAGCAGTTCCCTGCAATTATTGATCTGGCCGGTGTCGGCAAATATTCTTGTACAATTATCCATCATTATCGTGGTGCAAATATAAGCATTTAAGCAATTGCTTAAATAAAAAAAATCAATTCAGTTGTTGCATTTGAATTATTAATCGTAATATTGCAATGTATTTATGGGACTAACCAAGACAGATATCTTCAACGAGCAGCAAAATAAGCTGGCCGTGCAATTGAAAGCCATTGCACATCCGGCCCGTATCGCCATCTTGCAGCAAATCATTAAGGCGAATGCCTGTATCTGCGGTGACCTGGTAGAAGAACTGGGTTTAGCGCAGGCCACCATTTCACAGCATTTGAAAGAATTGAAGAATGCCGGCTTGATCCAGGGCACGATCGAGGGCGTGAGCGTTTGCTATTGCATCGAGCCGGAAGCCTGGAAAGCGCTGCAACTGGAACTGAACGTATTTTTTGGTTCATATAAAGAAAAGAAAGACAACTGCTGTTAAATTTTTTTTAACCAATCTATCGCAATATTACAATAAATAAAATCATATAGCCATGAATAAAGTAGAAGCCATCAACTGGAAAACCTTTAAGGACACCTTATTACAGCATCCCGACCTTGACCTGCAATTCCAATATGCTGAAGGCAAGTTGGTAGATGCGGCTTACCATATAACCGAGATCAAACAAGCGCCGATCACTTCGGTAGATTGCGGTGGCGTTATGAATGCCTGGACGGAGATCATTGTACAATTATGGGTGCCGGAGGGCGAACAGCAGGAACGCTCGATGAAAGTGGGTAAAGCTTTATCAATCGTGGACATTGTAGAAAAAATGCTGCCATTGAACCCGAACGGTACGGTGAAGATCGAGTTCGGAAATTCAGAATTTGATACCCGCCAGATGTTCCCTAATGAAATGATCGTGGGTGATGGCGCTTTAACCATTGATCTGCGCCCTGATGCGGTACAATGTAAAGCCATCGGTCGCGGCGGCAGCTGCGGCACGAATGATAAAGGCGAGGAATGTTGCACACCTGTGGCTGAAAAACCAAAGGTGCAATTAGTGAACCTGGCTGCGGCACCTGCGGAAGCTTGCTGCACACCGGGTGGTGGCTGCTGCTAAACCATAAAATATTACAGCAATGATCATTGACCAGGCACAACCCCATAAAGATGCGTTGATCGAGTTGCTGGCGGCTGAAAGGCTGCCGGTGGCTGATCTGCCGGAAACGCTGGACAACTTCATTGTTGCCATCCAGGACGGCGCAGTTGTCGGTGTAGCCGGGGTTGAAGTTTATGGCCAGTACGGTTTGCTTCGTTCTTTGGCCGTACATCCGGCACACCGTAGTGTGGGTATCGCCGGTAAACTGTTGGCACGTTTGACCAATATGAGCCGCTTAAAAGGCCTATCGGAACTTTACCTGCTGACCGAAACCGCACCGGCCTATTTTGAAAGGCAGCATTACGGTAAAATAACCAGGGAAGAAGTCCCCACCGAAGTGCAGCGGTCATCCGAATTCAGCCATGTTTGCCCGGTATCGGCCATCGTCATGAAAAAGAAATTATGAGCCAAAAAAATATATTAGTCCTGTGTACCGGCAACAGTTGCCGCAGCCAGATCGCCGAAGGTTACCTGCGCCATTTTGCAGGGAAAAGCGCCAATGTTTACAGCGCGGGCATTGAAACGCATGGCGTGAACCCTAAAGCCATCGTCGTAATGGCCGAAGACCATATCGATATCAGCAAACATACCTCTAACCACGTAAATGAATATATGGGCATCCCTTTTGACCAGGTGATCACCGTTTGTGATAATGCAAACGAAGCCTGCCCGTTCTTTCCCGGTAAGGTGGAGCGCTATCATGAGAACTTTCCCGACCCGGCGAAAGCCACGGGTACGCCGGAAGAAGTGATGGATGAATTCAGACGGGTGCGTGATCTCATCAAAGTCTATGCGGCTGACTTTGTAAAGCACCATATAAAGGGTTGATCCCTTTTTTTTAACCTAATCAATCGTAAAATCGCAATAAACCAATTAATATGAGAAATTTATCACAAATTTGTGCCGCAGCGTTACTGGTAGTGACCTCGGCCTTTACCACAGTTAATGAGAACTTATTTCCTGAACTGGCGCTGTCCTTCAAGGAATTGAAAAAAACAAAGATCGCGCAGGATCGGCAGGATGCACTAACCAGTGTGGAGCAGGTTGGCATTGTGGCCAAACAGCAAAAAAAGGCGGTCGTCTTCGAACTGCTGGGCACGGACGGACAGACCGCTCCTTTGGCAAAAGCGGTACTGATTGCAGCACTGGCCGGCAACGGGGTAACGGATGCGAAGGTAGTTTGTGTCGGCCCGGTCGCGACTGACAAGGTGGTACCGGCATTGGCGGGTATGGGTTTCAAGGTAAGCGGCACGGATGCCCGGTTTAATGATACGGCCAGCCCGGTATCGTTACAAGCCCAGGCCAGCGACCCGGCAGCGGTACATGTGCTGTTAAATGATGATGCGGCTTCGTTAATGGCTGCCCCGGATAAGTTCGCGGTTAAGCTGCACTACCCGGCTAATGCGGATGCGAAACTGGTTGCTTCGGAAATGCTGTATGCAGCAGCACAGATCAAATATTACTGGAAGAATTAATATACAGTTTACAATAAAATAGAAACTTAGAACACATGAGCGCAAACGACTGTGCACCGGCAGCAGAAAGAAAAAGATTAGGGTTTATCGACCGTTACCTGACGTTGTGGATATTCCTGGCGATGGCGATTGGCGTGGGCCTGGGTTATTTTATCCCCTCGACCGCTACTTTTATTAACTCCTTTTCCAGTGGAACGACCAATATCACGCTGGCTATCGGTTTGATATTAATGATGTACCCGCCGCTGGCCAAAGTGAAATACGAGAATATGGGTGAAGTGTTCCGCAATACCAAAGTATTAAGTGCCTCTCTGGTGCTGAACTGGATCATCGGGCCTATACTGATGTTCATACTGGCGGTTACCTTGCTGCGTGACCACCCGGATTATATGATCGGACTTATACTGATCGGCCTGGCCCGTTGTATCGCGATGGTGGTGGTTTGGAACGAACTGGCCGAAGGCAACCGGGAATATGCCGCTGGCCTTATCGCCCTGAACAGTATCTTCCAGGTATTACTGTACAGTGTTTACGCTTATGTGTTCATTACGTTCCTGCCACCATTGTTCGGCCTGAAAGGATTGGCGGTTAACATTACCATCGGTGAGATCGCAAAATCTGTAGGCATCTATTTAGGCATCCCGTTCGCTGCCGGTGTCATCAGCCGTTATGCGCTCATCAAGGTCAAAGGTGAAACCTGGTTCAATACCAAATATGTCCCATTCATATCACCCATTACTTTGATCGCTTTACTGTTCACCATTATTGTGATGTTCAGCCTGAAAGGCAACCTGATCGTACAGATACCATTCGATGTAGTGCGTATTGCTATCCCGCTGGTGATCTACTTTACCATCATGTTCATCGCCAGCTTCTTTATTGGCAAGTCCTTTGGTGCAGATTACAGCCGCAGTACTTCTATTGCTTTTACCGCTACCGGTAACAACTTTGAACTGGCCATTGCCGTTGCCATCGGTGTATTCGGTATCAACTCGGGCGAAGCCTTCGCCGGGGTGATTGGCCCGCTGGTGGAAGTACCTGCGCTGATCGCACTGGTCAACCTCGCTTTCTGGTTCCGCAAGAAATACTACGCCAACAAAACTACCATAACGACTACCTGAATATGAAACTCGCCTTATTCTCTGATATCCACGCCAACTTGCCTGCATTGGAAGCCTTTTTTGCCGATGTGGAAACCCGTAAACCCGATGCCATCTATTGCCTGGGCGACCTGGTAGGTTACAACATCTGGCCCAACGAAGTGATCGACGAAATACGGAAACGCGGCATTCCCTGCATTACCGGCAACTATGACTTTGGTATTGGCCGTCACAGCGATGATTGCGGCTGCGCCTATAAAACCGACGAAGAAAAAGCGATGGGTAAAATATCCATTAGCTATACCAACGAGATCGTTAATGACGAGCAGCGGGCTTACCTGCGTACCTTACCGGCACATATCCGTTTGGAGTTTCAATTGAATAACGATAAGCTGAATGTATTGCTGGTACACGGCAGCCCGCGCAAGGTGAATGAATACCTGTTTGAGGATCGTGACGAAAAAAGCATGCTGCGCATCATGGAACAGGCTGATGCCGATGTCCTATGCTTTGGCCATACACATCAGCCGTATCACCGTATACTATCTGCAAATGAGCAGTTCTACCATGCCATTAATATCGGTTCAGTCGGCAAGCCGAAAGACAAAGACCCAAGAGGCGGTTATGTGTTATTGCACATTGCGGAAAACAGTTCCAAAACCGATAAAGAGAGTATCAAAGCCGAGTTTATCCGTTTCGATTATGACATCGAAAAGGCAGCCAAAGCGGTCGAGGATAGCCCGCTGCCCAATGAATATGCAGACATGTTAAGGAACGGCTAAGATGAGAATTGCACTTTTTTCTGATATACACGCCAACCTGCCTGCCTTCGAGGCCTTCCTTGCCAGTCTTGACGAACAAAAGCCGGACGCGGTTTATTGCCTGGGCGACCTGATCGGCTATAATATCTGGCCGAATGAAATTATTGCTGAAGTTCGCAAACGCGGCATCGCTACGTTGAAAGGCAATCATGATGAAAAGATAAAGGGCTTTGCTTATGAGTTGGTAACGGCTGATAACCGGGCCTACCTTGATACCTTACCTGCGCATATCCGCCTGGAGTACGCTGACTTTCAAATCCTGCTGGTACACGGCAGCCCGCGTAAAATCGATGAGTACGTTTTGGAAGATATGCCCGAAGATGAGGTCATTCAAATGATGGATGAAGCAAAAGCGGATATCCTTTGCGCGGCTCACTCACATTTACCCTATCACCGCATCATTGGTAATAAGCAGGTGATCAATACCGGTTCGGTCGGTAAGCCTAAAGACGGCGACCCGCGGGGTGGTTATGTGATACTGACCATTGGAACTGATATAACAGCCGGGTTTATCCGCTTTGACTATGATATCGAAAAGGCCGCTGATGCAGTTCTCAATAGCCCGTTGCCGGATGAGTTAGCAGAAAGGCTTCGAAAAAGTTTTTAAGATCAGCATTTTACTTATTCTGAAAACTGTCTTATTTAAACAAAACCATAAAAAATTAATATCCGACTCGGATTGAGTCGGAGGAAATAATTCCTAAAGTCCTGCAACTTTGGATCAGTTTACATCAAACGATAGGAATTATGGCAGCAGAAATCATAACCAAAGAAGATTTGCAGGAGTTTGGCCAGCAATTACTGAATCAGATCAAAAGCCTATTAGGACAGGCAATTGAAGAGCCCAGGAAGTGGCTGAAAAGTTACCAGGTAAAAAACATTTTAAAGATTTCCGACAACACCTTACAGACGCTGCGGGATAATGGCACCATTCCCTTCACCAAAATCGGGGGCATACTTTATTACAGCATTGATGATATTAACAAAGTATTGACGGGGGAAGTAAAAAGTAAACGAATCAAAATTAAGGCCGATCGGGCAGCATGAAGATTGGCTGACTGCCCGATCAAGCGGCGGTCAGCTTCCTGAAATCCTCATCGTCCTGAAATTTCGCAAAATCTTCTTTGAAGCTAACGCTTTCCCAGTTTCGTCTAGCACTGGCTAACCACTTGTTCAGCCATCCCAGCATTTCCCCTTTGCTTCCCGTTAGCGCGTAAGCCCTCGCCAAATCAAAGTTACTGAGGCCGGGATTTAAAGCATCTGCCTTAACCAATTCGACTATGCCTTTATCCAGTAATTCCTGCGTATCAATGCCACCGTTTCGTTTCGCCAGTTCCAGATGTAACAAGCCCAGGTTATACCACCCGTGCCCGTGAGTGGGATCGAGCTGTAAAAGTTTCTCTAATTTAGTAGCGATGGCGGTCAGCTGCCGGGTCGCTACCTCATCATCTGCTTCGTAAAGGCTTAGCGACAGTTCCGTATGCGCGGCATTATTCATTGCCTTTATGTGCGCGGCATCTAACTGTAATGCCGTTTCAAATTGCTGAAGTGCAGTTTTTAATAAATCCTGATTACCGGTTGCCTGACCTAACTGGAAGTATTTATTACCCAGGCGGTAACTGATGTCGGCGCTATTGCCATAATCCGCCCTCGCTTGTTCTAATAGTTCAATCGCCTCCTTGGATTTTTCCTCCAGCTTATTTTCTACAGCCTCTCCATATTCACCAATGAAGGTTGCCAGCGCCAAAGTTGACTCTAAACCCGGATCAAGTTTTGCGGCCATTTCATAAGCCTTAATGCCTTCGATGTATAGCTGTTCATCCGTTTCTGTCAGATTTGCCAGACGCCTGTATAACCAGCCCAGGTTTTCATATGCCAAATGATCATGCGGGTGAATCTCAATTGATTTCTGGTAGCGCTTTATACTTTCCCAAAAGCCTGTTAACTGCTTTTCTTTATCGGTTTCCTCATTGTTAAGATCTGCCAATATACGGGCTGAATTTAACCAGGCCTCATACATGTGCGGGTCAAGGGCCAAGGTTTTATCAAATAAGGCCAATACTTCGGTTTTAACTGCTGCGGTATAATTATCCTGTAATTTGGCTAACTGGATCATAGCAGTTCCCTTGTTATGATAAGCACGCGAGAAGTTGGCATCAGTAGCCAATGCGAGATCGTAGCGTTCAATAGCCGATTTCAAGATAGCCTCCTGCTGACGTAAGGGTCTACCTTCTTTTGTTGCTGCCGCATTGTTTCCAAAGTTGTAGTAAACCATCGCCAGGTTCTTTAAAAGGCTCGCGTCGCCAGTTGCTAACACCTCGTCGCGTACTGCATTAAAATCCTTACCATGCGGTGTAAGTTTTTCGACATAGGCCTCCAGGCGCTCGCCTAACTCCGGATGATCTATATGGCTGGTGAAACGGATATTCATGGCCTGGGCAAATTGAGTGGAGCCATAGCCGGGCTGGATTTTAATCCAACTACCGACAAAAGTCTGGAACCCGATCAACCCGGTTTCCGGGTCACCTAAAATAACGACCGGCTGCAAATCAGGCATACGGGCCTGGACAACCTTATTCTGAGTATAGGCCAATTTGCTATCATCGATCAGCTTAAAAAAATGATCGATAAAATCGATGGCCCGGTCAATGAGCGGCAGCAGAAATTGGGTGATACTGACACTCTGATGTCTGGTGCCGTTGATTGGAACGCCGTTACCCCTGACCAGGATAAAATCATCTTCGATGAGTGAATAGGCCGAATGGACAAAGCCGTTACGAATCTCATTGAAGTATAAGCCTTCCAGATCATCAATAAAAGCGTTAAACCGGCTTTGCTCCGCCAACGCCCGGAGTTTTAGAAATTTTTCTGTAGGTGTGAAATAATCTTCCCGGCCCGTATAGAGATCGGGAAGGTATCTTAATTGCTGGTTGACGGTAATTCGCAGCAAATTGCCAAGGATGTTATATAACTCATCCATTTCAAAAATGTGGCAGTAAATATGCAGGCCAAGCCTGGCTTTCGAATGTAGATTTTCTGTCGCCAGGTACCGCGCTTTCATATCGGCGATATAGGCCCGGCTTTCATGCAGATGGGTCAACGCGCGCTGGTCGCCCATCCCCCTGAAACCGATCAGGATATTGACGAACTCAAATTCATCAATGTTTTTCGCGTTTGCAAATAGACGGTGCAGTTCGGCTAAAAGATCAGCTTGTTCCATGGCGGCAAATTAACTATCACAAAATTATGGCATTGGGAGCATTAATCGAATGAAAAAAGCCCCGCTCCTTCAAGCGAGGCTTTACCTAAACCTTATCACAATTCAGCGGAAAGTTCCGCCGATGTATCTACAAACGTAATTATTTTTTACAGTAATTACTATGGTCATATTTTATCGGGAATTTAATTTGGTACAATTTGTTGGCTAAATATTTTTAAGCCAGGTCTGTTGAAATGCAGCGCCCCGTGATTTCACCGACCGTTGGTAATCAAAGCGAAATCACGGGGCGAAATGGGGCGGGCGTATGCCCGCCCGCCGGACAATTCCGGCGGGGCCGATTGATGATATTAAGCCACTTTTAAGGGCTGTGTCCTGAAATCTGCAAGGTTCAGAAAAAACCCCCGATTGAATAATATGCCTTCACGGAACATCTGCCAAAGCAGGGATGCCCCGCAATTGGCCAATGCCGAATTAATAAATAAATCCTGCTTGGTGAGGGCTTCGGCTAATGAACAGCTTGGCATATTATCTTCCTTTGCCGAGGTGTTTAGCAGTTCTTTAAATTCTTCCGTAACCAATGGCAGGCTTTCTACGGGATGGTATAATTCGGATGCGGGTTGGGTAATTTTTTCAAGGGTCGATAAAACGACCTGACCGCTTGAACGGCTGTTCCCAAAATCAAGCCAGTATTTTACCCGGTTACGACCGCCGTAATTCCTGGTCAGGTGTTGCAATATCTCACCTATCTCATAACGTGCTTTAACCGTGTCTACGCAAGAAAGCGTAATCACTGCGCTTGCTATATCCCTGTCCTTTAAGGATTGCTTATCATAACGGGTGGTTTCAGCTTTCCAGTTGGTGCCGAAAAAACGATTGATACGGTTGATCAGGGCAACAGATTTGTACTGGCCTAATTCAGCAGTCGTAAATAATTGCCTGCCTAAATTGGCGTTGTCTACCCGGTCGTCGTCAAATACCCTGACAAAAAGCCCTGCATGGCCTAAAACGGTTAGTGCGTGGTTCATCCTTGCAAGGGCGGTCAATAACTGGCTACCTGTTCCACCTGCGCCAATTAAGTTAATGGTGATAGGGTTATAGGGCTGTAATAATTCCTTTTGTACAATATGTACCGCAGGCTTTTTATTGGCTTTCTTTTTCATCGGATGATTTGTTTAAGGGTTAAACGGGTGGTTAATAATTCTTCCTGCGGAAAGGGTTTTCCCAACCCTGCGAGGGAGCGCCATAAATCGGTCGTATTGGTTTTGGTACTATTGTTCCCGCTAATGGAATGGCTGAAATTGCTGTTAAAAAAATAGCGTTCCCACGTGGCCATGAAATCCTCTAAGCAGGTTGTTTTGCCGATATTGATTTGTACCGTTCCCATACAAACCTGCCCGCTCCCATAGATATTCAGGTAGGGCGCATAACAGAGCTTAGTGTTCTCATGGGGCTTGGCCTTGCCTTTTAAGGCATAAACATGCAAGCTATCTGCATTGGCTTTCCAAAGCATGGCCGGAATATGAAATTTCCCCGATGGGATATGTAAGCCATCGATAAAAAACAGGTTTACTTCCTGTGGAGGGGTGTACCAAATCGCATAGCCGTTCGCCTGTTGATTGACATACAGCACCTTGTTAGAAAGCAAGCCTTTACTTTTCAGATAAGTGTCCTGTAATTCCTGCGAGGTTTGCAGGATAGCATGCAGGGCGGTCAATTCCTTAACCGAGAGCGGGTGGGCATTGATGGGTTTGCCGTTTCGGCCTATATCGTAGCTTTCCACGTAAATCTGTGTTTCGGCTTCATTGCGTTGGAACTGGTTGATTTGTTCCTCCTTTTCGTGCCTGTATATCAGCAGGGCTTTATAGGGTTCGAACCCGCTGTTAAACTGTTGGGTGATGTTCTTCATAGTCGTAGTCGTTAAGTAAATCCCGCAGGCGTTCAATCAAATCAAACAATCGGGTTTCGAAATCAAAATCCTTGCGTTCGGTATCGGGCAGGGTGTCAAAGCAATGTACAATGGTGGGTTCGTCCTGTACCGCTATTTCCTGAAAGCTGCAATTGATCATATCCATCAATTCATCCTGAAAACAATCCCTGTCGCTCCAATAGAAACTGATATATTGTTCAACCGTTATCCGTTCTTCCTCGTCAGGATATATCAAATCATCACGGATGCTGTCACTAACCGACCGTTTAGGATACTGTCGGTACAACTGTAAAAAATCATTAGCCAACTGTTCCCATTCCAGTTCATAATTATCACGGTGATGATAGGCGGTTATAATTTGCTCCATCCTTTTTAACCACAGTGGATTTTTAATGACAGGCATGATATGCCCGCCTGCCCGTTTCATTTCATATAAGGTGGCCTCCTGATGTTCACGCCATGCCTTTTCTTCGGCATCATTGTCATTTTCGTATTCAGCTTCATTTATCCAGTTTTCCAGTGTGTCATACTGGCAATCCATGAAAGTGCCGTTTTCAGCATAAAAGGGAATGTCAACCACTTGGTGCAGGTAGGCGAATATAACCGTGATTAATTCCGTAATGCGCTCCTGCCCTGCGGTTTGCGACCATAGCCAGTAAGGCCGAACAGGGATATAGAATAAACAATGGCTTAAATTGTAGGTTGTAACCACGCTTAATACCGCTCTTTTTCCTCTGTCCCTGATAATTACACAATGATGGTTGCGGTCTATCCCGCTCACCTGTTTAGCGACTTCCTGCCAAGTGCTGTAAATATTTTGCGGAAAGGCTAAATCTGTTTGGGGTACGGGTATTTGATAGAAACCGCAGAGATTGGCAAGGGAGTGAAAATACTCCCTTGCTGTCTTTTCCCTGTTTCCGTCAAACGACCAAAAAGGCTGAAAGCTATGGTTTAAAAAACCATTTCCGTTATGCCTGCGGGTGCGCTCCTTAAGGGGTTGCGCCTTACTTCGTCGGCATCGGGCAGGCGGTCTAACCGCCCTGCCAGTTCCCCGAACAATTGCTGTATTTTCCATTGGTCGCCTTTCGTGTTGATTTTAATTACTCTGTTTTTCATTTGCTTTTTCATGGCTATCCTTTCGTTCCCATCGTGCTTTCGAAGCGGTACACGGCTTCATCGTTTTTGATTTCAGGGCCGATGATTTTAGAATTGGTCAGTACCGGATAGGTGCCTGCAAAAAAGTTCTGTACATCGGTGATGGTAAATGTGTCGTTAGGGTCTGTTAAGCGGATTTCCTGACCGTTCTCCCTGTGCAGGAAAATCCTCGGTAAAATCATTGTTTTCATGGCGATGTGATTAGTCTTTAAATTGGTTTGCTAATTTCTCGTATATCTCCTTACCCGCTTCTATTTCCTTACGCCTGCTTTCAATCAGTTCTGCTTTATCAGGGTAGTCAGCAGGGTCGGGTAATTGTGCCAACGCTTCGACATATTTCATCTGTTTAGCCAATTCCTTAGACTTGTCCATCGCTTCATCGAACAACCGTTTCTTTTCCGCTTTGACTTCGGTGTCGTCGGCGGGTGCGCTGAACAGGTCGGGTTCGTCGTCCTTTTCCTCGTCGGTTTCGGCAGTTGTAGTTTTGACTGCTTTATCCTTATCATTCTTTCCGTTCTTTTTGACCTTTTCCAATTCCTTTTGGTAGGTTTCCAAGTTGGTTATCAACCCTGCCGTTTGCTTGACAGGCTGTTTAATTTCCTCAAAAAACTTTTCATCCAGTTCTGATGCGGTGGCCTTAAAGAGCATCGGGGGCAACCCGTTCACAGCCTTGTCTTTTTTGAGTACAACGGAAACGGTTTGTACTCCCGTTTCGTCCTGATGGATGTTCAGCAGGAAATTTCCTGTAAATCCTAATCCTGCTATCTGCTGAAAAAATTGCGTATTCATAATCTTAAAATTTTAGATGGTTAATGCCTGCGACAGCCAGTAATACAAGTCCCGCTAAACCGCAGAGATTGGCGACTATCATGATTATTCGTTCAAGGGTGGTTACTACCACATACTTTTGATAAGTATGGAAATGCTGTAAACCCCCTACGCCCCTGCGGTTAAACCGGCGTCTGCCGATTTGGTAGCGGATAACAGAACAGAGGGCTATCAAAATCAATCCGCACAGTAGTGTTAAATGATGTGTTGTTTTCATTTCAGGTAAATAAAAGTTCAACTGCGGGTTTGAATTTTGGGTCGGTGTGCTTTTCCAGTTGCGTGTAGTTGTAAAGGGCTTGCCTTGTGAAGATGGCTAAAAAACCATCGAATAACTGGTCAGAAAATACGTTTGCCGAGCGGTACAGGTCTTTGGGATATTTAGCGATAACGGCCTGTATCTGTTCAGCGAGTTTAAACCACATATCTGCGGGCATTATCCCGTTATTCCATTCTGCACGAATGCGCTCTTTGTCATTTAAAACGGTTTCGGACAGTTCGTTCAGATACCCTAAAAATTCAGGTATTTCTTCCCTTAAGAGATTGTGCAAAAGCCTTGCTTTAGCCACATTATTCATTAAATTTAATGGTTGCATGCTATTTATTTTTTAGCGGGATGGCTTAAAGCCATCCCTGTTGGTAAGCAAATCGGTTGATTTCTTTTATGGCCACCTTATGACAGCCGATACGGATAAACTGGCGGTTGATTTCTACGATAAGATAGTCCCGCAGAAAATACTGGCCTACTTTAGCAGAACCATCCTTAATAGATTGGTAAAGGAATTGGCCTGCCGACAGTGTAAAGGAGATTTGTTGGGTAGTTTCCACCTTGCAGGTTTTCACGTTACAACGCAGATAGTCCCATCCGTCAGTACTGATAAACCTGTCGGTTTCAAATGCCCGCCACGCTTTCAGTTTAGCTTGCTGCAATTTTTGGGAACGCTTCTTTTGTCTGGCCTGTTCAATTGCCCTTTCTTCGCGGTCATGAGCGAGATAGTCCGCAAACTGCGCACAGTCCCGAATATCCCCTGCTTGGGCTAATTGTTCAGGTATAGCCAAACCAAAGAAATCCGCATAACGTTGCGCCTCACTGTACAGGTCGGCAATCGTCGTCGCATACTTCTGCGGGCGGTTAGCCCGCGCTAACTTTTCAGCAACGGCAATGATGCGTTCTTTCCAATCCGCAAATAATTCCTCATGGTTCATTGCGGGGTCAGCCACATTGATAATATTCAAGTGGCTTGAAGCGTTGCGTACAATGGCGATATGTTTTGCCGTTGTTTGGCTGTAGGTACGTTCTGTAAATAATACCGCCCGTTCGCCTGCCTGATTTTGAACATGCTTTGCAATGATAAAATGGTCGCCATAAGAATAGACACACCCACCACCATACAGCATATTACCACCTGCGCCAATCCCGCTACCGTCCTGCCGGTTCGCCCATTCATGGGCGATATCCCAACACACTGTTCTTACGCTCATATCCTTTGATTATTAAATTTTTACCTGATTTTCGTCCTTTTATTCTCCTTATCCCCGTTGGTTGTTAGCCGATTTGGTCAGCATTTGAATTTGCTCGGTTCGGAATTGCAGGCTTGCCATTGGCTCCCCGTCCCTGCTCACCCACGGTTGGGCGGTCATAAATCCGCTCAAAGTCACCAACATGCCTTTAGTCAGGTAGGGCGCTATGGCATCGGTGCGCCAGTAGGTACACTCTACAAAGGCGGTTTCCTCTTTGCGCTCGCCCTGCGACTGATAGGTGCGGTTAACCGCTACCCTGAAACCTGTTACATTTTTGTCCTCGCTTACTGCTCTCACGGTAGCGTCTGCTACCAATCTTCCTGTGATTTCCATGATTACTTTTTTATTGTTAATTATTCTGTTTTTCCTCAATGACCATTAGTTTTTAAAATTCATTTGGCCTTTGATAGAGGCAGAAAATTTGCGCGGGGGGCTGGCTTGCAAGGCTGACATAGAAAAAAATTCAGGAGCACAGCGGAGGAATTATTTTCGGTCACGAAGCCTGGCCTTTCAAGCCGAAGAGGTATAAATTTGCCTCAGCAAAGGCTAAATGAACGGACCTGATCGAAAGGGTTCACTGGCTATTTTTCGCAGCAATCTTTTGATGGAGAGCGGGGGAAAAGCATATCATTGCGGCAAAAGACGACCGCCCTTCCGGCTACAATTGCCGGACGAGGCGCCCAAAGGGCTATGGTCGGCTTTTTCCGTTCCAATGGCTATTTCTTCATCAATCTTGATATGGTTCTTGCAGTTCGTAAATGATCTTAAGGCACTGGACTTAAGCATAAGCGGCGAAGGGGCCAACGATTACCGTAATGTTTACAGGCAGTTGAAAATTACGTTGGTGCCCGGAGGAAAAGGCACCTTTTAGCGTTACGAATTCTTTTGGACAGCTCCGGCATATGCCGTTGCAGTCCACTACGATTAACTAAATGATACACAACAGGTGCAAATTATCGTAATAGTAAATAAATCGCAGCGAGTAGAAAACCCTGTGTTTTGCTTCTATTAATAATTTTATAATTCCTATGAGCTATCATTTTTCGCAATTTGTACTTTTTCGCATACCCGTTTTTGCAACCGATCATTATCGGCACAACCTTAAAACCGCTCTTCGGGACACTGTATTTAGGACCGCCATCTATCTGGCAAGTCCGCAATTTTATAACCGCCTGGCAAAGGTTGACTTCGAACCCTCCCAGATGACGGCACGGGAAATCATCACACTCACCCGTTACTTGAACCGCGCCCGTTTCCGACCGGTTCCATTCGGTTTCTTTGCTTCTGTGACTATGGGCAAGTGGGCTGCTTCAGGCCGAATTGAATTAACCGAGGCACCTGCGGAGCTTGGCGTATTTGTTCAACCCGGGGAATGGCTTTTCCGGAAAATGTCAGACCGTCGAGCGGACGAATACCATTTAACGGATTTATTTGAACCCAACCCGACGCTCTACCGGGTTAAAAAGTTCTATCGCTTCATCAAGGAGGAATCCGGTCCGGAGCAACAAAAGCGCTTTCAGTTACAGTCATCACCCTATTCGCAAGTGCTCAGCAACCTGCTACAGTTTTGCAGGAATGGAAAATCGACGGAAATGATCATCCACCGAATCTGTAAGGAGGCCCATTGCAGTTTAGCGGATAGTTCTGAGTATTTTGATTTTCTTAAAGACGCTCAAATATTGTTAAGCAAAAACCGTCCTGGTATTAGCGGACGTCATGCATTTAATTTAAATCAAAACTTCGTTGGGCAACTTCCGGATGTAACGGAATTTCAAAGTTTAGGCAAGCAATGGCTGAAAAAGGCGAACCATGACCCGGTTCAAGATGACCATGATCTTTTTAATACCATACTAGTTCGTCATCCTAAGCGCGTTATGGTTGACATTAAATACCAGCAATATTTGAGACAGGGCATCACGGCATTAAACAGGCTTTGCCCTGGTGACGAACTTCCTGCGCTTACCTTATTTAAGAATCAATATCAAAAGCACTTTGAAAATGAACGCCTACCCTTGTTGCTGGCGCTCGATCCCGAGTTAGGAATCGGCTATCAAACGGAGCCCTACGAATCCCCCAATCCGCTTTTAGAAACCGTCCATATCCGGCCACGTGTACACCATGAAAACGCGGCTCCATGGTCCGCGGTGCACCGGTATTTAATGGCCGCCTGGCTTGAAATGGAGCGAATGCAGCAAAATTCTATGGCTCTTAATGAGGCTGGCCTTATGCAACTAACGGAAGGTGCGAAAATGCTGAGTGGACTGGGCTTTTCTGTATTGTTCAGTCTTACGGGAGACGGCCTGTTTATTGAAACTGCGGGCGGGGCCAATCCCGCTGCATTGATCGGTAGATTTACTGTGGCTGACCAGGAGATATTGGATGCCAGCCGGGAAATGGCGGCACAAACGGAACGATTAAACCCGGAAATCATTTTTGCCGAAATACTGCATACCAGCGATGCCCATATCGATAATGTAAACAGGCGCGAGCAAGTATGGTCCTATCAGCTGCCCTTATTGGCCGGTATACCCGGTGATGACACCGCAGAAACGCTCAGGCTGGATGATCTATATGTAGAAGTTAGCGGTGATCTGATCTATTTATATAGCAGAAAGTACCAAAAATACGTTATCCCGCGTCTGACCAGCGCGTATAATCATAGTATAGACCAACTGCCGCTCTTCCGTTTTTTAGCAGACCTTTCCTATCAGTACAGCCGCACACAATTGTCTTTTGACCTGATCAATTATTTTCCAGGTTTCCGGTACTACCCCCGTGTGAGTTATCGGCAGGTCATTCTCAGCCGGGCAACGTGGATCATCGGAAGCGACGATTTTCCTCCAAACCTTACAGAAGAAGACTGGATCGCTGCTTTTAGCCGAATGGCAGATAAAAACGGCATTCCGCATTGGTTCGTTCTTTCGGAAGGCGACCAGCAATTGGTGTTTAATCGGGAAAGTTCAGCGGATATGGTCTTATTCAGGGAATCGGTGCGTTCGAAAAACCAGGTGATCCTTCGTGAATATCTTCCGTTAAAATCAGACGGCTCAGTCGTGGAATCCTCCTCAGGCCGTCGATACCAGGTTCAATTCAACGCATTTATGCTACCGGAAGAACCGCTGAATATGCCAAACGTGGTCCCCAACAGGGAGAATGTCCTGCACGAACAACGCAAATTTGTTCCAGGCACCGAATGGCTTTACCTGAAACTTTATGTTCCGAGGCTTTCCGTAAACCGGTTACTACTTCAGTTGGAACCTTTAATCAAAAAGCGCTTTCCACATGGGAAAATTACACGCTGGTTTTTTATTCGGTATGAGGACCATGCGCCGCATATCCGGCTACGTTTTAAGATTGCGCCAGAGGACGTGGACCATATTCTGGCGGCTTTAAGGGTGATATTGGAAGATAATGTTCAGCAACACCTGGTCAGAGAATACCAATTAGATGTTTATACCAGGGAGCTGGAACGGTACCAGGCCATTGGAATTGAGGAAACGGAGGAGTTCTTTTGGCTCAGCAGTTCATTTGTGCTATATTTCATTAAATCAGTAAAAACGGGTAAAGGGGTTCCAGCTTTTTTAGCGGCGGCGCTGACGGCTAAGTTGATCGCTGAAGGTTTTTATCCAAGCCCGGAAGATCAATTAGCGTTTTGGCAGGAAGCATTTGAGGGCTATATCCAGGAATTTGAAGGCCGTCAACTCAGTGTAGATCTTGATAAGAAATATCGTGAAAACAGTGGTGATTTGGATCGTTTTTTAACCCATAGCCAACCTTTTGCAGACAAACGGCTTCTGCACTGGTTAAAAAGTATACAGTCAAAAGCCATGGCATTGGGTGTCCGAATAAATAGCAATGATGATAAAAACGATTATTTGCTCAGTTTGATCCATGTTCATCTCAACCGGTTATTTACTGATCAGCAAAGGCAGCAGGAAATGATCACCTACTTTCTATTGGCGAAATGGATGCGGTCGAAAATGGCAAGGCAAAGACATAAAATCAGGCAGACCGATCCGTCTTAATCAGTTTGCTATCCATCCTGGCGAGGAAAGCCTGTTTATAATGATCTCCCATCATGATACGCTCACCATCCTGTAGCCTGATCTGCGCGCGCTCTATAACTTTTACAAAATTGACATTGACGATAAATGAGCGATGGATACGGGCAAACAGAGATGTGGGCAGGTGCCTTTCGATCTCTTTTATGGTCAAATAGGTTGTATGCTTGCCTTCGGTCGTGTAGATATGGATATAATTTGCGGAACCTTCCATATAAATCACTTCCTCATACCTGATCTTGACCAGCCTTCCTTTCACCTCGCTCTTAATGGTGAAGAAATCGTCGCGGATCGCTTGTAACCATCTGCCGGGCCGGGCGATTTTCCGTCTTGCCCGCTGGATGCATTTGGCGAAGCGCTCATAATTAATCGGCTTAAGCAAAAAATCGAAGGCTTCGCGGTCAAATGCCTCCAGCGCATATTGCGGGAAAGCCGTAGTAAAAACAACGGTCGTATACAGGTTCACCATCTCAGCTAATTCAAGCCCCGATAGTTGCCGCATATCGACGTCAATAAACGTGATGTCAGGAGCATATTCTCCGGTCAGGTTTGGTAGCGCTTCCAGCGGGTTTTGTGAATGCCCGACCAGTGTCAGCCCTGGAGTCATTTCAATATATTCTTTCATGATGGCGATGGCATCCGGCTCATCGTCGATCACATAACAGCTAAAATTCATAGGTATAGGATCAGTTCTGTCATATAGGTTGTTGGATTATCTATTTTATTAAATCGGTGCTTGTCCGGAAAAAGGTTGGCTAACCGCTTTTGAATATTTTTCAGTCCTAAGCCGCTTTTTAAATGTGGCGTGCTTAATCTTTTTAGGTTAGCGGT
Organism: Mucilaginibacter sp. 14171R-50; assembly: GCF_010093045.1. NCBI lineage: Bacteria > Pseudomonadati > Bacteroidota > Sphingobacteriia > Sphingobacteriales > Sphingobacteriaceae > Mucilaginibacter > Mucilaginibacter sp. 14171R-50. Next base: position 1,398,192 of record NZ_CP048115.1, read on the forward strand.
CTTAAAGATCAAAGCATCTTCAGTGACTTCGAGGTCGATCCTGCCCGGATGTTTCCGTTCGCCCAAGTCGCCATGCTTGAGCATATTCTCCACCAGCGTAACCAGGATCAGCGGTGGAATCTGCACCTCCTTCAGCCTTCCTTTTTTGCTAAGCTTTAAATACAGCTCGTTGTCAAACCGCAGGGTACTCAGCTCAATCAATTTTTCGATCTGCTTAATTTCCTCCGCTAAGCTTACCATGCGGTTGTCCTGGCTGCTCAACAATGAATAATGCATTAATTCTGAAAGTAACATCACGCCTTTACCGGCCCTATCCGAATGATTATGAACAGCGTTGTAAATAAAATTGAGTGAGTTAAACAGCAGATGCGGGCTGATCTGGTTTTGGAGGTAGGCGTTTTCCGCTGTGATGTATTTGTTTTCCAGTTCCAGCGTATGGGCAACCTGTTTTAGATGCGCCTTTTCCATGACATGGTTCTGCTCCTTGAATTTTACCATGTATAGCATAGACCAGTAAGCTATGCTAAATCCGATAAAGAATATTTCACGGAATATATTGGTCAGGTAGGTTTTTTCATGGGCTTTGGTCAAGGCGTAATTAACCGCTGTACCGCCTGCAAGCCAGGCATCTACATGAAGTTTTACCCATAGGAAGAACAACATTTCTGCGAGGATCAGCAATATGGCGATCAGGTATGGCCGTGTTGTCCTGAAGAATGCAAAATCAAGAATGACATGAGCGTTTAAGTAGAATAATAAGATATTGAGAGAATAATATATGCATAGCTGGAGAGGTGAGGCGATCAGGCCGACAGTGAACTTGATGACGGCAAGTTCATACCCTATGAACAGCGCCCACACTAAAATATGCCTTAATAAAATGACCTTTAATTTGCTCATGATAACGTTTTTGTGAGCAATTGGCTTTCTATATATCACAATTGCCCCTCTGTATAATAAAGTTTAGGTTCGCCTTTCATCCCGGTAGTTTTGAACTAAAAATCACCGTTATGAAAACATCAAATCAAAAAGGTTGCACAAAAGTTCAGAAACAATATGCGACTTAAATAGGGGAAATTTTAAAGATTACCGTGAGTCGACAAAGCCCACCGAGACGGACCCCACTACGGCGACGGTAACCATTATTGTTACCACCGTCAATACGGGAATCGCTGGTAAATGTTAATGTAAAGTTAAATATTATTTAATTTATTTACCAATATACCAAACCCTGAACCTTCAGTATTTATAGCTAATTCTCATTGGAAATCAATATATCAGTATTTTGCTTAAGTCGGAATTATCAAATTTGGAAGCATGTGTCGGTATTATTCTTAACAATAACGAAATAATAAAAAGCGGCGGCACTTCAGCAGGACAGGGGGCTTTGTACGACCAATTCCATACCGCTTGTGTCGAATTGAAACAGCGGATGATCAGCGAGGTATTCGGCCCTTCAAAGGATCATGTCATCCGCCGGTATGTTCAGTTTCATCAGGCCGGATTGATCACGCTTTCTGACATCATTTTTCAGCAGGTTCGGAAGGTGGATGTTCCGATGGTCCCGGGAAAAAGTGAACTCCTGATCAGGGTGTTGAACACCTTGCAGGAATTACTTGACTTCATCGGTCAGCAGTTTTATCCTCATTTTGATGTGCTTCACGGCATCAGTCAATATGCAAGCGATATCACCAGCAATAATTTCAGAACAAAGGTGGAAACGCTCGCCCCCCTCCTGGAGCGTCAACCCATCGATCCGTCCCTGGTCACCGTTTTTTATGAGAGCATGGAAGAATGCCTGGACCAATTGCGGCTACAGCCCATAACTTACGAACAGGCAAATTATATGGACCAGCTGTTGAAACTTGTCTATTTTCAGTTAGAGGAACAAACCATCGATACCGCCCGCTTCGCGGGCCTGCTTTACCGGCAGAATTTTAACAGTACCTCTTTTGAAAGCTGGTACAGGAAATATCATCTAACCGTTCATAGCGGAAAATTAGCCGACGAAAGATTAAGTGCCATTGAACCAGTGCTACAAGAAATAGGAATTTCGGTTAACCGTAAGCCTATAGATGTTTTACTGCGTGAATGGACAACTGTGCTATTGACCTCGAACGGTGAATCGTCAAAACGCGTTAAAACCCAGGAACCGAAGATATCAAGATTGCCCCTTGTACTGTCAGTGCCACAACTGGCGCTTTTTGTCCGCCTATGTTATTTAGAAGGGTGCTTTCAAATTTCCAACATTTCCAATATCATGCGCTTTTTCACCGATCATTTTGAGTCGAAGAAACAACCCCAGGTATCCTTAAAAAGCTTCAACCGCGCATTTTATAGCGCAGATCAGGGTACAGCAGCCATCGTAAGAGATTTCCTGCAGCGGATGATCCTTATGATCGATAAAACCTATTTCCCTAAAACCTAAATTAAATCAGTATGGAGAAATGATACTTTCAAGCACTGTTTGAGACACCTGTTATCGGAAACCGGTGGCAGTGCGATTTACTTAAAGCGATAAACTATGTTAACTAAATTTAGCGACCGTTTATATGCAGATCTGAACAGGGACCTGAATGCGCTGGCGCTGGAGGAAGATCAGCTGATCAAACGTTATGAAAGAAGTATCCACGCCTGCGTTAAATACCTGAAAAAACTGAAGGACTTTTGCAAGGTCAACGATCCCGGCACCCCTGCCGAAGAGATCCAATTTTTCAAACACATTAAGCCCAAATTTAAATCCCAGCTGATCTATTACCAGTCTTTACTCAACCTGGAGGTCAGGCGACCAATTGGCGATAGCATGGCCATCATAGATTACCTGAAAAACGAGGCGAAAGTACTGCACCATTTCTTTGAATGTAATTTGTCTTTTTATCAATATGTCAGGACGCAGGCTACCTATTTGGATGATTATTATTTTGTTCGGGGCAATTATGATGTCTATCTCGATCCGGACCAATGCGTGATCGATTTTGATCCGGCCTTCAGCACGACGCATGACCATAAGCTGGCACAGGTTCTCGCCAGCGAAATGCTGCAGGAGTACCTCCAGTCGGCAGTACAGCGCCTTCACCAGAAAGATGCTGTCATCGTGACTGATGTAGAGATGGGAGACTTCGACTGGCAGCAAACCAAATGTGGTTTGATCGAGCTGATCTACTGCTGGCATGCGACTGAGGCTTTCGGCAAAAAAAATCTGAAGAGCATTGTAAAATTTATTGAAAAGGTATTTAATGTGTCACTGGGTAACTTTTACGACACTTTCGACTGGTTAAGCAGCAGGCCAAGCCCAACGACCTATATCGATGAAATGAAGGAAGCGTTCCTGCTTCGCGTCCAGAAACGACTAAAGTAAACAGTCGGAAAGCGGTCCCTAAAGCCGCTTTTTTTATGGACAGCGAAAAAGTTGCTGTCCGAGTCGGATGAACTCGGAGGCTTTCAAGGCTGTGAACAGGGAACTTTGAACTATCAATGGCAGCAATGGGGTTGTCAATTAATACTTACGTTATGTTACAGCATTTAACATGGTCGGCATACTTGACAGGCATAGTCGTTATTGCCGTGCTCTATTACACGTTCATCGTGCTGACCTATTACCGGCATGAATTGCAGAATACATTTTACCGCTTAAGCGGTAACCAGCCCAGGCAACGCAATACCTCACGCGGCGATCTAATCCTGCCTGCGGCAGCTATCGTCGGCGGTACCCGAACTGAGGGTATGGATATCGTTGACCAGGAAGAACTGGTATTTGCTTCACCCGATGACGATAGGCCGGAATCAGGCGTCGTCCAAGCGATGCGACCTACGGCAGCTGACGCGTATCTGCTGGGCGACCTGTCAGAAATGGTTGCTGAAACCAAAACGCTGATCCGGGTCATCAACGAATCCAATGAGTCCAAGGAGAATTTCGAGATGCTTTTCCGGCTGGTAATTCAAAAATATCCGGACCTGGCAGGTACTGCCTATGAAGATCAGATCAACGCTTACTTGCTAAAAGAAGGCGCTGACCTCTTTCCCTTTACCCTGACAAACAGTGAACTACAAACTTATTGGTTGAACGAAGAAAAACTGCAAAGCGCATGAAAACGAACAGCAAACAATCTTTTAGAGACGCATTGCAAATCGTCTTTAAAATCACAGGCACCGCATGGCTGCTGATTACCGGGATACCGATGGCTATGGCCCAGGATGGTAATGCCGGCATAAACCAGGCCACCTCCCAGGTTAAAAGTTACTTTGATACCGGTACAAACCTGATGTATGCCATTGGCGCGATCGTTGGATTGGTCGGCGCAATCAAGGTCTATAAAAAGTGGAACGATGGCGAGCACGATACCGGTAAAGTAGCCTCCAGCTGGTTCGGCAGCTGCATTTTCCTGGTAGTCGTTGCGACGGTTTTAAAATCATTCTTCGGCGTTTAAACAGCAAGTCATGGCTATCTATCAAATCAATAAAGGCATTAATAAAGCCATTGAATTTAAGGGTTTGAAAGCTCAGTATATTGGTTATCTGGGCGCAGGCCTGGTTACGCTGCTGGTATTGTTCGCGGTCTTCTATATTACCGGCGTTCCTGTTTACCTGTGCATCCTGCTGATCGCAGGTTCCGGAACTGTACTGTTTACACAGGTTTTCAGGTTAAGTAACAAATACGGTCAATACGGATTGATGAAACGCGGCGCCAAGCGATTTCTTCCCGGCTACCTGAAATTCAATTCACGAAAATTATTAACCTGTAAAATCAGACCCAATGGCAGCGTATAGTAAAGCAGAACAAGTTTTTCCTATCTACAAGGTGGAGCATGATTGCATGGTATCGGTCTATGGTGACCTGACCATTGCTTACCGTCTGCGACTTCCTGAGTTGTTTACCCTATCAGAGGAAGATTACGAAACCTATCACCAATCCTGGATACGGGCGATCAAGGTGCTGCCCAAGCACAGTATCGTTCACAAACAGGATATGTTTATCCGGTCTGCGTATGAAGGCGCTGCCGGATTGAGTGAAAATTTCCTGACCAGGGCGGCGGACCACCATTTTAAAGGCCGGTCGTTTTTGAAACATACGTGCTACCTGATGTTAACTAAAAAAGCAGCCGACCGTAAGCAAGCCACCAGCGCATTTTCCGGAATTATGCGAAAAAGTGTCAGTCCTAAACAGACAACGGACGACAGGATGTTACCTGAGTTTTTAGAAAAGGCCGGGCAGTTCGAGCGCATACTTTGCGATAGCGGCCTGATTAAAATGGAGCGGTTGAATAATGACCGGATCTGCGGTACAGCGACAACACCGGGCTTGCTGGAGCAATACTGTTTTCTTCAAGACCAGGATAGCAGGCCAATGATCAAGGATATTCATGTTAAGGACCGGTTACAGATCGGCGATCAGCATGCACAGCTTTTTACGTTAGGCGATTGTGAAAATTTGCCCGGCGTATGCGGAAGCCGAATGACCTATGACAAATACAGCACTGACAAAACCAAATTTCCAACAGGTTTCGCCGCACAGCTGAACTTGTTGTTGCCCTGCGACCATATCTATAATCAATACATTTTTATCGGCGATACCGAAAAAGTTCTGAAAAAGCTGGAGGCCAAAAAACTGAGGTTGCAATCCTTGTCTGCTTACAGCCGCGAAAACGCGATCAGTCGTGATGCCACGAATGATTTTTTGAATGAAGCCATCGGGCAGCAACGACTACCGGTTAAAGCACATTTTAACGTGCTTGCGTGGACGGAAGATCGGGACGGTTTACAGGAGATCAAAAATATGGTAGGCTCTGCGATGGCCCAGATCGGTGCATCTGCTAAATTGGAATCTGACGGCGCTGCGCAGGTATGGTGGGCCGGCATCCCCGGAAACGCGGCCGATTTTCCTGAAAACGACACTTTTGATACTTTTCTGGAGCAAAGCGCCTGCTTTTTGAACCTGGAAACCAATTACCGGAGCGACAAGCCTGCGGATGGCATTCGTTTTTGTGACCGTTTAACAGGCAGACCGGTATTCGTAGATCTGTTCGACGGCCCACGGACCGCCGGTATCACCTCTAATATGGGTATGCTGGTTTGCGGAACATCGGGAGGCGGTAAAAGCATGACGGTGAACCACATCCTCAGAACACTTTACGACCAGGGCGCACATTGTGTCACGGTAGATATCGGTGGTAGCTACAAAGGTTTGTGTGAACTGGTAGGTGGCTATTATTTTACTTATGAGGAAAGGAACCCGATCAGTTTCAATCCTTTTTATCTGCCACCGGGCCAAATGCTCGATACCGAAAAAAAGGAAAGCCTGAAGGCATTACTGGTCACCTTATGGAAACAGGAGGATGAAAGTTTTATCCGTAGTGAGTACGTGGCGCTTTCCAACGCGCTGCAAGGCTATTACGACTACATCGGTAGGCTTGAAAATGAATTTGCCTGTTTCAATTCCTTCTTTGAATACCTCGAACAGCATTATGTGGAACTGCTAAAAAAGCAGAAGGTAAAAGATAAAGATTTTGATATCGACAATTTTCTGTATGTACTCCGGCCGTATTACAAAGGCGGTGAATTTGACTACCTGTTAAATGCCACCGGTAACCTGAACTTACTGGACCAGCGCTTCGTGGTGATCGAGCTGGATTCGATAAAAGATCATCCGATCCTGTTCCCGGTGGTCACCTTGATCATCATGGAAATGTTCCTGTCGAAAATGCGAAAGCTACAGGGCGTGAGAAAAGTGCTGACGATTGATGAAGCCTGGAAAGCCATTGCCAATTCAGGCATGGCGGGCTTCATCCAGTATGCCTTTAAAACCATGCGGAAATTTAACGGGGTACCAAACGTGGTCACTCAGGAATTAGATGACCTGATCAGTTCACCGATCATTAAAGATGCCATTATTAATAATGCGGATATTAAGATTTTGATGGATATGCGCAAGTTCATGAACAAGTTCGATAAGCTTCAGGATACACTCGGCATGTCCGATAAAGGGAAAACGCAGGTATTATCCGTCAACAAGGATAACCGGGAGATCTATATCGACCTGGGCGGCCAGGTGATGAAAGTTTACAAAAATGAATTGTCGCCTGAAGAATATTTCGCATATACCACAGAGGGTCGTGAGCGGATCAAAGTTCAGGAGTATGCCGCGAAGTATGGCAGTATGGAAAAAGGCATCGAAGCTATAGTCAAAGAAATTCAATCACAGCAATAACTAAACATTAGACTTATGAAAAAGTATCCATTGATCTACCTTTTGTTCCTGTGCCTATGGATCGCATCCTGCACTGATCGCAGCCAGCAAATCAGCGGACTGTATATAAATCATGGCGAAAGTGAGTACAGTAGTGCGGACGACACGCTTTATATAGAGCCTTTACAACTTAATGCGAAAACTTACACCGTCCAACAACGAGTGGGCTTTCAGCGGATAAGGGATGGTAAAAAACTTCCGCGTGAGTTCACAACAAAAAAATGGATGGCAACCTGGGATCAAGATAAGCAGGTTTTGACGCAGGACGGATTCGGAAATCAGATCCGCTTTATTCCGGGCGGACTACTACTGGAAACAGCAAAGTATAAAAAAGTTAAATAGTCAATTTTAAAGCGCTTTAGGTGAAAGGAGATCGTCATGTCCAAGCTAAAAAAGATAATTTTAATCGTTTCGATAACCGCAGTTTTGTTTCCGATGAAGAGCAATGCTCAATTCATCATCGGGGATATTATTAAGCTGACCGTTACTAAAGTGATCAAGGCCATCGACCTCAAAGTTCAGCGCATGCAGAACCAAACGATCTGGCTACAGAACGCACAAAAGGCTGTTGAAAATGAACTGTCCAAACTCCGGCTGTCTGAAATTTCCGGCTGGTCAGCAGATCAGCGCCAATTATTCAGCACCTATTATGATGAGCTCTGGAAGATCAAATCTACAATTGCCTATTATCAACGGATCAAAGACGTTGCGGCAAGGCAGATCGCGCTGGTCGACAATTATCGTCAGGCCTGGAACCTGCTGCGGCAGGACCGGCATTTCAACGCCGCTGAATTGCAGCAAATGACTGCGGTTTATACCGGCATCCTAACTGCCAGTGAGCGTAACCTGGATGATGTCATGAACGTGGTCAGCAGCGGAAAAACACAAATGAGTGATGAACAGCGTCTGGAACTGATCAACCGGGCAGCCGACAGGCTGGATGAGAATTACAGTGACCTGACGAGGTTCAATACAGAGAACCAGATGCTCAGCCTGCAAAGAAGCAAATCATTGGCGGATACGAAAACAACTAAACAGTTATATGGACTTCAATAGCATCACCGGAAAAGCTATCGTGCGCATCACCATGATCCTGCTTTTTACAAATACGATCACACTGGCGCATGCACAAACTTTTGCGGAATGGTTCAAGCAATCCAGCACGCGAAAAAAATATCTATTGGAGCAGATCGAGGCCTTACAGGTTTATTCGGGCTATTTGAAAAAGGGCTACAGTATTGCTAAAGGCGGGCTTGGGTCGATCTCCGGCTCACTATTATCTGAAAACGGAATGCACAGCACCTATTATAACGAGTTGAAAAAAGTCAACGCGATGGTGGCTAACGATAGCCGGGTTAAAGAGATCGTACGCTGGCAAAAGGATGTGATGGTGTTGCTAAACCAATGGGCTCAGATCAATGGGTTATCGCCCACTGAAAAGTCGTACCTGCAAGAGGTACGAAGTGCGGTCTATAAGGATTGCGAGGAAGTGCTTACCAATTTGCAAAACGTGGTAAGCGATGGTAAAATGGAGATGAGCGATGCGGACCGGCTAAAACTGATCGGCCAATTACATACGGAAATGCAGGCCAATTACCGGTTCGCAGTCGGTTTTACAGTACAGGCAAAAAGTTATGCTGCACAGCGGCAACAGGAACAAACGGGTACACAGGTATTGGTAAAAACCTATGGTATCCATTAAGAAAGGAGATTGGGCATGAAACCAATAATAATATGGATCGGTATGCTAACTACATTTTTAGGTATATCAGCACCAGGAAACGCTTCAGCGCAGGTTCAGGAAATGCAGCAATTGCTATTGGACATCGAGAAGCTAACGCAGATGAAAAGTATCCTATCCGATATGAAGACAGGTTACCAAATTTACGAACAGGGCTATGGCAGCATATCTTCCCTTTCGAAAGGGAATTTTAACCTGCATCAAACTTACCTTAACGGGTTGTTGGCCATCAGTCCTGCCGTGAAGAACTATGCACGGATAGCAGATATTTTGACTATGCAGGCCAGCCTGATCAGTGAATATAAACGCAAACTGGCCCTGTTTCGGCAGAGCGGCAGTTTCTCGGTCAGCGAACTGAGTTATATCAGTGATGTTTATACGCGGTTGGTCAGTCAAACCCTCAATGATGCAGGTGAACTGGCAGATGTGCTTATGGCAGGCAAGTTACGCATGTCAGACGCGGAAAGGATCAAGGCAATTGACCGGATCTATACGGGAAGCTCGGAACGCCTGCAATTTCTGCGAAGTTTCAATAACCAGGGCGTGGCTATCTCTTTACAACGGGTCAAGGAAGCCGGGGACACCCAGACCCTGAATCGACTTTACGGAATTAAATAAAGGTAAAACTTATGAAAAAGTTAACAATGATTACCGCCCTGATGGTGGTAACGGGCATCCTTTTGCCCATGATTTCTCATGCGGAGGGCCTCGCGAATGATATCCATGGCTTGCAAAGTGTGCTGGACGGCGTATACAATGATATGCTTGGCATGTGCAGTAATCTTGTGGGTGTCGGCCAGGGAATCGCCGGATTCGGAGCCTTGTGGTATATCGCTGCACGGGTGTACCGGCAAATCGCGAATGCCGAACCGCTGGACTTTTACCCCCTGATGCGCCCATTCGGCCTGGGACTGGCCATCATGCTGTTCCCTGCGGTCATCGGGGTGATCAATGGCATTATGCAGCCTACGGTTAGCGCCACCGGGGGTATGGTTCAAAACTCAGATGCCGCGATTGCCAGATTATTACAAGCTAAGGAAGACGCTGTTGAAAAAACAGATGCCTGGCAAATGTATCAAGGAGAAGACGGGGCAGGCGACCGCCAAAAATGGTATAAGTACACGCACCCGAATGATCCAGAGGGTCAGAAAGAAGGAATTTTTGACGGCATTGGCAATGACATGAAATTCGCTATGGCCAAGGCGTCCTACAATTTCAGGAATACCGTGAAAGAATGGATGTCCGAGATCCTTCAGGTCTGCTACGAAGCGGCAGCACTTTGTATCAACACCATCCGGACGTTCTACCTCATTGTGCTGGCCATCCTTGGCCCGCTGGTCCTCGGCCTGTCCGTTTTTGACGGATTCCAGCATGTGCTGACCTCCTGGCTTGCCAAATATATCAATGTGTTTCTGTGGCTTCCGGTCGCTAACATCTTCGGGGCGATCATCGGAAAGGTGCAGGAAAATATGCTGCAGATCGATATCAGCCAGGTGCAGAACTCAGGAGATACCTTTTTCAGTTCTACTGATACCGCTTACCTCATATTTCTGCTGATAGGCATTATCGGCTATTTCACTGTACCCAGCGTGGCTAACTATATCGTCAATGCGGGCGGAGGCCATGGGTTACTACAAAAGGTAAATACGATAGTGGTGAGTACCAGCAATACGGCCGTGCAAACGGGCGGAATGGTCGGCAGCAGAGCCGAACAAGGGGCAACGAACCTGGTCAATGCACCACGTGATTTTATGTCCGGCTATAACGGTACATCGAATGGCAAAGATCAGTACCAAACCGAAAAGCTCTCTTCCAAATCGTAATCAATCATTAAAACTTAAAGATCATGTTTAGTCACCTTAAAAATATCGAAACCGCATTTAAGCATATAAAACAGTTCAGCCTGCTGCTCATCATAGGCAACGTACTGACTATGTGTTTTTGCATTTATAAAACAACGGAGGTTGTTAATGGGGCGCAAAACCGTGTACACATCCTGTATAATGGCAAATTGCTGGAGGCGTCGTCATCCGACCGGAAGACTAACCTCCCTGTTGAACTGCGCGATCATATCCGAACGTTCCACCAGTACTTTTTTGATCTCAGCCCGGACGATAAAGCGATACAGGCCAATGTCAATAAAGCCTTGTACCTGGCTGACGAATCGGCCAAACGGGAATATGACAACCTGCGCGAAGCAGGATATTACAATAACCTGATATCGGCTAATATTTCCCAGGAAATCCAGGTAGACAGTACCCGTCTTAGCGGTAATCAATGGCCTTACTATTTTACCTGTTATGCTACCGAAAAACTGGTGCGTTCCAGCGGAACAGTTTACCGGAAACTGGTGACCCAGGGTGAGGTCAGGGACCTTGCCGAACAATCTGATAATAATCCGCATGGCTTTCTGATCCAGCATTGGGAGGTACTGGCGAACCGCGATACAACCATCATTAATAAGTGATATGTGGTTTCTGAAAAAAAAGCAAGCAAATGAGCATTCGGTTAACGATAAAGTAGCAGAAATGATCGCAGGGCGCATTGTCAAATGGCAGCGCAATGCCTCCCAGCGATTGAACCAACGGGTACGCCGCTATTCAAAGGAATCGCAATTGCGATGGTTCTGGCTCTTCTGCGGACTGGCGCTGATGGCGCTGATATGCAGCGTGCTGATCACCAGCCGCCTTGCTCAAATGCCGCGCATCCGCAATTCAGCGTTGCCGGTGCATATCGGGCAAAGTTCCGACGGTCCGCCAAAGCCGCACAGCCTGAAAAAAACAGATTCATTAAATCATCAAAAATAAACATATGGAAACGATCAATGAAACCAGCGGCCAAGCGCCGCTAAATCCCGAGTTCAGAAAAAAAAGAAAATTCTATCTGGTGGTACCCTTGCTGGTGCTCCCCTTTCTAACGATGGCCTTTTGGGCACTTGGTGGCGGAAGCGGAAAGCCTGATCACAATAAACAGGCCCAGCAAAAAGGAATTAATATGACTTTGCCATCAGCCCAGTTTAAACAGCAGGAAGCCAATAATAAAATGGATATCTACCAAAGTGCCGCCAAAGACAGCAACCAAAAAAGTGAAGGGGCCGGAAGCGCATTTATGCAGCAAATGGGATTTGACCCTTCACGGATAGACAGCGGTTCGATCCACAAGGATAAGCCGGAAATTGCCACGCTGAAACAAAACACTGCGGATATCCAGTCCGACAGGATCAGCGCGAAGCTTGCTGCGATCAACCGCCAGATCAGCCAGCCATCCGCCACAGATGAAAGCGCTGATGATGAGCGCTCGGTAAGGAAGTTACACAGGATGATGAAAGCGATGAACTCCTCATCTGGAAAAGATCCTGAAATGGAACAGTTAAATGCGATGCTGACGAAAATCCAGGCAATCCAAAATCCCGCATCAGTGAGTAAGCCAACGGAAAAAAAGACGGACAATGCAGCATTTAAGGCGATCCCGGCGATGATCGACGGGAAGCAAAAAGTCATGAACGGTGGTACGGTACGCCTGAAACTGACCGATTCCGTCCGCATACGCGGAGAATTTCTACCGAAAGGACAACTCATCTTTGGTGCCTGTCAGGTAACCAATCAAAGGTTATTATTAACCATCGAAAATGTCCGGTTGGATAAAAAGATCATTCCGGTAAGTCTCACCGTATTCAGCCTGGATGGAATGCCCGGCATCCCGGCCCCTGAAGCTGATCTTGGAGGAGCAGCCGGTACAGGAGCAGATAATGCCGTACAAAGTATGCAGTTTATGAGTATGGATGCGAGTTTGGGTGCCCAGGCGGCCGCCGGAGGTATCAACGCAGCCAAAGGGCTATTCAGCAAGAAAGTGCACAAGATCAAAGTAAAGCTGAAAGACGAGTTTCCGGTGCTATTGAAAATCAATAAATACTAAGCTTATGAAACCAGTGAACAGAGTCCTGCTGGCCTTCAAGAGTTGGGACGACAAAAAAAACGAGTTACAGCCACTGCTGAAAGCTGGTACGACAGACGAACGCGCTATGCTGTCCCTGCAGCTGGCACACCTGCAGCAAGCAGGCCACAGATTGCGGCAAACGGTCAGGCCAGACGAAAAACCCTTTATGACCTTGCTGTACAATCATATCAACCGCCTGGAAAAGCAACTTTATCCGAACCTGCTGCAACGGCTATTCATGCGACTTAAAGATCGCCTGGTCGATGGGCCCGCCTATCTGGAACAGCAAACCCGTCAAAGGGCAGCCAATATGGAAGTCCTGAAACAGCAACTGGGCGAACGCGGGCTTACCTCCGTTGCCGGCAAACTGGAACAGCATTTAGACCCGGATCACCGGCAAGTCTGCCTGCCGCTGGATTGCCAGTTGAATGCAGCAAAGCGATTAAATCTCGACCTGCATTTTGAAAAGGACGTATATGGCGACTTCCAGCTAAAAAACCTAAACGGCACATTAATTGAAAAAGGGCAGGCGGACAGATTCTATCAGTTTGAGCTGAATGACTGGCCCGGCCTTAAAGCAACCCAGGCGCTTAGCCTGCTGGAAGGCAGGGCGCTTAAACAGCATTACACCGATGCCATGGGTCATGAAAGCACGAGATGGGTTGAATTAGGTAAAAATGGCGTCCAGCATTATGCGGCTAGCCATGCCTTTGAAATTGACGCCGTATTAGCAGCGATGCCGAACATCACCCGTAACAAGGAAGAGCTGACCCGCTATTTAGAGAACGGGCAACGGGTTTCCACCCACTGGAAACAGAATGGGCAGTTTCTGAACATCTATGTGCAAGCCGACCCGGCCAACCGTACGCTCAAATTATTTGACGCGAGAATGAAGCCGGTAACCGCAGAACAATTGAACCAGCGGGCGCAGCAGCAAGCGCAAAACAAGCAGCCGGAGATCATCCTAAAAGCACCCCGCCGGGTACAAAAGAATGGCCATAAGGTCAATTAACATCACCTTTAATATATAACAGCACTATGGACAAGGCAATCAATTTTTATGAGTTAAAGTCAGAACTATCCGGAACCGGCTTTCGCGATCCGGGTGTTGTAGACGCCCTGCGTCAGGCCATTTTTTCTGACGAGGGTTCGGTTGAACTGGCTGCCCATATCGGGCATGTCGGGTTTAACCTGCATCTGGTCCGTGATGAACATAACCGTCTCAGCTTTATCGGGTATTCCGGTAGTATCGGTGCAGGAACAGATCATTGGAAAATGCAATCATTTCATATCAATGTGCCAACAACCGATGCGATCTCTTTGCTTGATGGCCGGGCAGCTAAAATGCCGCATGACGAATATATCAGCCTGATCCCCATCGACGTATGGGAAACCCGAAAACAAATCGAACATTTAAAAACAAATATTATGAATACGCAAAATTTAGAATTTCTGAAAAAGAGCCTGCTGAACCTTGGGTTCGGCGATAAGGTCAACAAAGAACTGGAGCAACAGATCAGCAAGCAAACGCCGGAATTCGTATTGAACGCCAAACATGAGTTCAACCAGAAACCCGTGGACTATCAATTACATTTCAAGGCTGGTGAAAGTGAAGGCATGTACTTTTTTAACAGGTATGATGCCACCCTTAACAAAGGCAAAGAGCAGGAAACCAACCAAAGCTTTTATATCAACAAAGGCAACGGTATCACGGCGAAGGAAGCTTTTAACCTGATGGAAGGCCGCGCCGTGCATAAGCAACTGTTCAACAAGGATGGTGAAAAATATCATGCCTGGCTACAACTCGACCCCGATAACCGGACCCAAAACGGCAGCAAGGAGATCAAACGTTTTAATGAAAATTACGGCTTCGATCTCGAAAAGGTGCTGACCGGTAAGGGCATCAAGGAAATGGACAACGCCGAAAGCAAAGACAGCCTGTTGCGCTCCATAAAAAAAGGAAACGCCCAGCAGATCACTGTAACGAAAGGCAAAGAGGAAACCAAATATTTCGTCTCGGCCAGCCCGCAATTCAAAACCATCGACCTGTATGATGATAAGATGAAGCGTATCAAACGCGAAGAGTTACTCCAGCCATCACAAAAAACCAGCGCCTCCCAAAAACAAACACGGCAGCAAAAGGAGGGACTGCCTGAAAAAAAGCAGCAGTCACGCAAGCGTAAAATGACGGTTTAGAAAACGTTATTTATGCCTAAAGATTATAACAAGGGTAAACAGGTTACCCTTGTTATTTAAAAAGCTTTACATATAAAAACTGTATTTGATCTGTGGCGTTTGTTCTGGACTTAAATATTTCAATATTTCACCAACTTTACGGGAGCATTCAATCGTAATTGGGAATTTACGATCGAACTGCGTATTATTCCAATTCATTTTAGTTAATGCCAGTATTTCTTCACAAATCAGTTCTGGAGATTCATCATGACTGAATAACCGGATTTCGATTGGTGCAGGTATATAACTACCGGGATACGTGTTATAGTAAGGAACGAATCCGCGTGTATAAAGCAAATGAGTAGTGTCGGTGTAGCTTGCCATAGTGCCTCTTAGTGGCGGGTAAGGTCCCTCTCGATATAAGCGTAAATCCGTTCGCATGATCGTAACCATATCTACCGCATGGATGTTGTTTTTATAAGCGGCTGATTTAAACCCTTCTATTTCCGCTGCATTGAAATTGGAAGTTTTATGCAGGACAAGGCGCTGCGGATATACTTTAAGCGCTTCATAATACTCTTTAAGGGAATAGTCAAGTAAGTCATAGGCTTGTAATTCGGTAAGGTGGGGTTCGAGATCACCTTTTTTCATTTCAACGGGTTGTCCACGCAAAATCACACCTTTACCGTGCTCATTGAATATTTGTGTAATACTGGTTTGTGTCGTTGCTCGATCACGACTTTTGTAAAAGCTGATACCAGCATAACAAACGATCGTCGAGTCCTTTTTTTTCATTGCCCAAGGGGTACCAGAAGCTTTGTAATATATTGCGGTATAAAAGTTCCAGGCTATTGTAGCTGGGTCCTGCATTTCACCAGATGGTTTGGCAATACGGTCGCGAACAATTTGGATCGGAATATTATATTCCATTGCCCGCGCTTTTAAAAGGCGCCGGAAATTGTTTTCTTGTCTGGATATGAATTCGTCCTGCTCGTCTTTTTCTTCATCAGCGTCTTCGGCGGAAGCGCTTTCCGCATCTGTATTTTCCGCTGTTGGCGCGCCCAATATGCTTTGAATGAACTTTTCAGAAAGCACACATAAGATGACATCCGGGTTTTTATTTTTAGCTAAAAATTTAATTTCATTGATATAAAGCGTTACGAACTCCTCAATGATCTTCCAGTAGCGTTTTTCATTTTTGATAATATGGTCGAAATCAGAGTTGTTAATTTTTCTGATATAGCCTTCGTCATAAATGATTTCAGATTTAAAAGCATCGGTTTTGCTAAACCCACAAAACTCCGGGAATAGCTTCCCCAATGTGCTTTTTTTCGCAGCGATAATTCGTTTACCTGTGTTGAGCCAGCCGATAACAGTATCTACACTATCGCTTTTACCGATAATGCCTGTTTTGATACGCTCCGGGCGAACTCCTTGCAAATCATAGGGATTGAAGGTAATGATGCCCGTTTTTGGATCTATGTGTTCGCCCGTTCCAAATTGTAACGGTGGCTCAGATAGTAATTTTATATTCATGTGGTTATTCTAATGGGGTGTCTTCCGGTACGTTCTCATCAATTTCAACTACCTCGGTATCGGTGAGCACCTCATCAAAGAACGGTGTATTGAAAGTTAAATAAGGAAAGGTTATTTCATCAGATAAAATATTGTGTGTTAAACAATAGCTAATAAATCGAAAGCCGTAGTAAATTGTATTATTATTTTCCAGCCGCTTTAGACCCGGAGCATAATATTTAGCGAGCCCGCTTTTCTTATACCCATTGCTGGTGAAACTCCAGGTTGGGTTTACCGAAAGATACCATTGCTCGTCATATAAATTAAACTTGGCTTCAAAACTGAAATGACGAAAACAGACAATCTGTTCTTTGTTCTTATCGAATAATTCAAAAATAACGGTGCGCTTTGCACGCTTGGTTTTTTTCCATTCAACCGTTCTTTGTTTAACGATTTTACCCTCGGGCTGGTAGCGGTAAATATCATCTTCCCCGATGTAATGGATCGCTTTATGACTCAGCAACTGTTGCAGTGAAAAGTTCAAGATGCTGGTAAAACTGCGCTGATGATCGGCGTCGATTGTCCAGTACTCTTTGGGTTTGAGGGGTGTGATCGTGCCTTGATCGATAAAATTTCTTAAAGGCTCCGCCGGGTCATGAAGATTTCGAAAAGTCAGTAATTGATTGCCAGTGACGTGCCAATCTGCGATACGGGTTAATCCGGCCAGGTCAATCGCCCGGCGCAGGACTTTACGAGGTGATGCGTCCATTTTTAGCTTATACTCCGTCGTCCAGGATTCCTTAATGATCGCTTCCCGATCGATGGCTATATCTGCGATATATAGCGTTTCCGGAATATTAGCTTCGATTAAATTGAAGTAAACATGTTCCGTATGCTTAACCGATGCCGGATTTTCCAGCGCCTTTTTCCTAAACTCTATTTTTTGTTCGCTAAACTCTTCTTCTAAAAACTGTTCGATCGCAGAAATTTGCTGTAATGATACAATACCGCTGATCTTTTTAAAGAGATCATTATTATCAATAATATGTTCGTCCTTGTCAAAGGCAAGTTTATCCTGTACAATTTCCGCATGGCCTTTTCCGGTATAGGCGGATTGCTTGTTGCCGATAATATATACGAAAAGAATGTCATAACTTAAATAGCGTTCATGCTTAATGAATTGATTTAACGTATGCTTGATCTTTTCGTTATCCGCTGTGGAGGTAACCTGAAATGCAACGCGGTTTTTGTTATCGATAAGGTCGACGGCAGAAAAATTCTTTCCTTTCGTATAATTCGCATTCACCATATCCAAGCCATAAGCTAATTTGATCAACGGGATCAACACATTTTCTGCGTGGATATTGATATCATACAAATTAGCCGCATTCAACAAACCGACTTCCGTGGTAAATCTTCCTAACAATTCTGCGATACGGGTTAAACTTTTCTGGCGATTCATGACCTGTAAAAATAAGCTAATATTTTTAGTTTTTGCCCGTAAAACTTTCCACACTCCCATCGATTTCCCCGAGCAAACTGCTGATTAATTTCAGGCGTTTGATTTGCAGGTCATTGGGTTCATAGACATACATTTCATCAATTTCGCCTGCGTTGAATCGTCCCAATAGTTTGTTCAAAATGCGTTTGAACAACGTGGCTAAAGCCGAGGACTCCTTGAGGATTGGCAGCAACTGTCGTCCCAGCACTTTAGCGGCGGCAACATGCGGATCGAAGTCATTGTCGATTAGGTCATCGTGATTTCCATTATACAGTGTGTCCGCGGCGATCTCAAAGTAATTATCGAGGATGTAATAAAAATCACCCAAATCTTTTTCAAGCCGCTCCGGTTTCTCATGACTCGCGATCAGCTTTAAAATACACAAACCGGGCAGTGTACAAACCTTAAAGGTTTGGTCATTCAGATAAATTTCTTCAGCGTGTTCCAGTACTTGCAGATTGCCGAAAACTGAGAGCTCCATTGGTGGGTTTCCGTCCAGATATACACTATGCCCTTGTTCTATACCGCCAAAGGGAATCAGGTCGATAATGGTTTGATCCGGGGCGTGCATCCGGTAAGGCTCGTCGTCCGCAATAAATTTTTCTTCTTGGCTTAAGTGCAACTTCAAAGCGTGGAAATCTTGCTGGCTTTTAATATAAACACAAAAGTCAACATCTAAAGTAGTACGCCGTTCCGGCAATACCTCTAAATGATTCAGCCACAAATCACGCGCAAAAGCACCAATAAGATAAAAATCAATGTTGAATTTCCGGAAAGTACGCTCCAGTGCATCGAATGTTGGCCGCATCGGACCAAACCGCATGGCTTCAAAATTGATCTTTAAGTAATCCATCGTAAAGCTTTTTTGCGGTTTCTAAATTCCGGGGATCACCCGTATTGATCAGGTCTGCATATACCAATATGGGCGGTACCGTATCCATAGGTCCTGCATTGAATTTCCAAAACTTTTTATAAATGCCGAGTACGCCATTATCCTGGGGAACCAGTTTATATTTTTTTAACAGGTCTGTTTTGCTCGCTGTTGTGTAAAAAATAAGTTTACCTGGTTTCAGATAGGCTGTCAGTAATTTAGCTGCGGGCTCGCCGCCCCATTGGGTTTCATAATCCGTAATGGGTATTTTTTCCCACTCTTTTTCATTGCCGTTAATAAAACGATAGTCGCCTATTTTAAGCAAGGGCTTAAGTTTTTCTTCATAAGCGGGGATCCATTCGTCCAGCAATCGTTTCTTTTGAGTCAGCCGTAGGGTTTTTTTTCCTTGCTGAATGATGTACCCTTGCTCTTTCAGGCTGGTAATGATGTAATTAATATTGCCAAGAGCGATGTCATAATCATCCGCCATTTGCCGGTAAGTGGCGTTGAGGTAGTTTTCATCGTTTAAAAAATGAAAAACCAACAGTAAGCCGGTTTTATTAAATGCCCGGTCTTTTTTTACCGGAATTACAATTTCTGTTTTAAATCCATCAATTAAAAAGAACCAGTCATTTTTCTTTAGATAGCAGTTGCCAGCCACATCGATATAATTTAGACCTAAATTGCGCATTTGCGCCCTGATTCCAGGATAGATGGTTTCGGCAATAACGACGAGATCCCCGTGTTCCTCGCGGAGTTGTTGAAATGCTGGAAAATGAATTGGTTTTACTTCTTTCTTAAACTCGACCGGAAATGTCTGTTTTTGTCTATCTGCTTTGAGCTCCAGTTGTCCATCTATATCTTTCTTACCTGTACGGGCATACCACCGTCCTTTAAGCCCGGTTTTCTCCTGCAGTACTTGTATGACTCTATAGATGACCTGCTCTTCCATGTTCACTATTATCTCTTGTTCACTTATTTGTGAACACTAAGTTATAATGAACAAACTACAATTCCAAATTTCCAACTACAATTCCTCCAGCAGCAATTGTTCTACCTATGTTCCCAAATAACTGCTGTTCAAATGGTACACCTAAAGTACCTATAGGGCAACTACCCAGCCCTAAAGCAGTAGCTGTTAATTGAATTTGCTGAATCAATGCACCTGCGTCACGCCAGACCAGGCTTTCCGCGTTTTCATATTTCGCCTCCGTTCTCGCGGGATGCGCGATCAGCCACAGCAACACGCCCTCCATAACTGGCAAATTCTGCTGTACATGCATCAAAAAACCTTGAACAATAGGTTCATCCAAGTCTAACTGACCAAGCGCGTGTGTAAAAGGATCATAATAATGCAGCACGGGGCGTGAAACATCCAGACATACCAGGATATCGATAGGATGCCGTGCGCCGGCAGACGGCACCGGCCGGTGAGAAAGGATATAGCCGCGATCGTTGATATCCACGCTGAAAGCCTTAGCGGAATACCAAAGCAACTGATCAAGATCGCCTGGCTTTAATTTCTTAAAAGTTCTGATTGAAGACCTTTGCCGGATCAACTCAAAAAAATCAGCGGCATTATTTTCAGGACGCGCTAATTTAATACGGCTTTTAATAGGATAATTAAATCCGGGAACAAGTTCTTCATGCTGTTTAGGCGTTGGATTAAGCATTACCAGTTTGTTGTAATTCATACATCACTTCCCGGTATTTATTACAGCCCCGGCATTTGCCGCAGGGAATATTAGACCGGTGACAAGAATGTGCCCAGTTCAACAGGCTATAGGGAACTTTGGCCTTTCTCACCAACTCCACAGAAGACAGGTCAATCGCAGGGCAGGTAATTTTAATCCCACCCTCCTGGTAGCGCATTAATTGATCGGTCAGGCGATAAAACTCGGATGTGCCATCTTTATGAAATCCATCTGATCTCACTGACGCCAGCATCAATTCCTGTACACCTAAGGCTATTGCTTTCATACAGGCCAGGGTGATAAGTAGCTGGTTGCGGTACGGCCACCATTCTGAGGATGGCGACACTTCCAAAGCGGATTGATTCAGCAAATCGCCGCTGCCTAAAGAACTGCAGTCTACGAGAACGACATGATGCTCGATATTCAACGCTTCTGCAACAATTTTACTTATTCTAATCTCTGTATCCGCTGGCGCCTGTCCGTAATTGATCGTAATGGCGAAGTCTGGCCGTTGCCAATAAGCCATAGCAATAGAGTCGATCCCACCCGAAAGTAATAATGCCTTACTCATTCTCCGCTAACATCCATAAACATTTATATAAAGCCGTGGTCAGATCTTTTTCGATCTCACAGTCCGTCCCGATCAACATCGTTAAATCGGTATCGGCTTCATTTTCTACATAGGCAATCACCGGGATTTTCATCTTCAACGCATAACCGACTTCCACCAGTGTACCAGGGTCTAAACCATCCAGTATGGCAAAGACGATCTTGCAATCATCCAGGCCCTCCAGATCTTTTTTCGCCACGTCACTGCCAGGCTCGCCCAAGCCAACTTCGTGTAGCGGTGAGAATACCTGCATCCCCAGGTGATGTAAATTGCTCATCACTTCATTGATCAGCCATTTTTGCGAAAAGGTAAAAAATGGCCCAGCCAAATAGACTTTACCTTTCGGAAATTCAGGAATCGAGATCGACGAGATATTTTCCTGATAACCGGAATATTCAAACCGGAAACTTTTCGAGTTGCAATATATAGCTGTTGAAAAGGAAGCTTTTTGCGCAGCTTCTACTGCTGTTTTACCACCTTGCATCCAGTGATAGGCAAAGATGGCCGCAAAAACATCGCCTGAACCGATCGGCCAAACATAACCTGTCTTATAAACTGGTATCACCACTTCTTCGTCTGCGGTATATACCATCGCGCCTTTAGGCCCCATTTTGACCACCAAAACGGCGGCCCCTTCTTGTTCAAAGAAGTAAGCTTTAATTACTTTCAGGTCTTTACTTTTCGCAACTTTTTGAGCTTCCTTATAATTAATAACCACTGCAAGCTCTTCCGCTTCCGATCCCGTAGCTTTAAAGCTTATGGGATTAACCGGTGATTGCGGATCATAAACCACGCGTTTACCTTTTACCACCGCATTTCCTTCCAGCATCCCAAAATAAAGGATGTTCTCCGCTTCAAATCGTATAGGTTCAGCCTCGGCGATCATATCCGGGCGCGGATAGATCACAGGGGTACGTAAAGGATAATCATAAATAAACCCGACGGAATCTGCGGCGGAATATTTATGTGTTTTGATCTTCAATGCATCTTCGAACATCGTCAGAAAAAGATCATTATCCGGCGAACAAAAAGTATGAAATTCTACCTCCACACTGTCATCAAGTGCATGAATGGCATGGCAGGCTCGTAATCCCGAACCAAATTTAAAATCAAAATCAGGGCAAAGGCAACGCTCCCGATAGGTACCGCCTGTTATCGTAATCATCGGCCTGCGCAATATATCGAAACCTGACAATCACCACCTGTTATCGCAAGCACTTTCGCCTTGAAATCAAATCCTTCGTTGATACATTTGATCAGTGATGCGGGATCGGAAATTAAAATAGCCCCGGCTATATCACCGTCATAGGTTTGCGCTGTCAAAGGTCCGGTCGGAACTGTGAAAACGACGTCAAGAATATCACCAACAGAAAGTTCATCAATTACTTCAGCTCGCGGAGAGGCCAATTGCGTACGGATAAGAATTTTTTCACATGTAGGTTCTGGTGCAAAACCGCCGCCAATCGAACCGCCTGAGCTACCTGACATAATATAACAATAATAAGGTTAAGTAATTGAAGCTAAAATATTTAAGGCTAATTTATTATTTTTTTTCATATACTGCCAAATAATTGCATCCATATCTGAGGGTCTGACTTCAAGATGGTTACAAAACGTAATAAATTGTTCTTCTAGATTTAGGTATTCCGTATTGAGGTTATACTTAGGTCTGAAGAAACCTGTAATGACTCCTGCCCTTAATAAATGGATATCTAAAATAGCTACGCGTTCACTTCGCAACCAATTGCGGGTGATCCAAGAAGCGGTTTTGTAACCGATTCCTTTGACGGAGATCAACCAGTCACGCAGCTTCAAGTCATCATCCGTCGGAATCAGGTTGATATCCGTCCGGTTTAGAAACGTATGGATATAGGTCGCCTTTTGCCGGGCAAACCGATATTTCGCTTTCTTTCCATTCAGTAATTGCATAGGCTTGCTCAATGCTGCGTACAATTCGTCAAAATCAATAAAAGGTTTTAATAACCCGTTCTTTTTCAAAAGGTCATAAGCAATAATCCCCATTTCCGACGGAATACCATATCCTCCCAGCATACACATGACAACTTCGTCTCGGATCGAACCGGAAAGGCGATGGGTTTCGTTGTGGTCGGGAAAGGCGTTGGTCACATATTGATATTTCCAGAAAGCCGGGGTATAAAGTTGATAAACCGAACCCCACTTTAAACCCGGCATCAATTCTTGATTTTCATCAGGGAAGTCGCGCAAAATTTGGCGTGCCTGCGTCCAAATTCCTGTTTCGTCGATTTCCCGATTTCCATAATTTGTTCTCTGTTGCCTACTCATACTATTTGTTTTTTGTGTTAATAATTAATTGCCGGAATAAATCGTAGATCCAAGCCGGCGCTAGCCGCAAGTCCGCCATTAATGCTTCGTTGCTGATGGTATTTAAATGTTGAATGATTTGCTGGGTAACTTCAGACGTAATCTTGTCTTTCCCCAGTTCTTCCATCGCCTGAATCAGCAAACCACTGGTATCTTGCGAAAGACTGAGTTTCTTAGGTGTGGTCGCTTTAAACACCAATCGTTTATCGCCGATCCGGATATTTCGGGGCTCTCCGTCAGTGATATAAATCAGATGTTCCGGCGCTACAGACGAAAGGCCCAGTTTGAACAAAGCAAATTCCGCAGACCGCCGTATCCGAACTTTTTCCTTTTTAGCTATGGCTTGCGCGATCTCGTCTAGGTTGTGATTAGCCGGCTTGCCTTTTCTTTTTGGTTTTACATAAACACCCTGTGCCAACCGCTCTACCTGTCCTTCTTTCACTAACCGGCTTAAACTCATTTTGATCGCATCCTCAGAACCCAATCCGCGAAAATCAGTCGGGAACAAGATACTTCCACCTGCTGCTTGGCTGATCTTTTGGGCGATATGACGATGGGTCGAATTCAATATTTTGTTACAAATATATCCAAAAAGGTAACAAAATTAGGTCAAACTTTTACATTTTAAATTGGGCGCTTAGAATGTTTTAGTGATTTTTAAGTTCACAGCATCATTTACATTACGTCAATCTGCGCAAATAAGAGTTTGAATAAGGCAACGATTATTCTTAAATGTGATTTTTGCAGGCAGCCGTTGATAAAGGTGAGCTATTTAAGTTTTCTTAAATGGTTCCAATAAACATATAAATTCATCGAAAGTCACCTCATTGATTCTCCGGGAAATCTACATATTTAGATAAATCCTTAACCATCTTTCGAGCGAACACTGCGCCTTCCGAATTACTGGTCATGACATCATCGTCACCCAAATCAGTTTTTTCCCCATAGATCGCTTTTTTAAGTTCCTGGCGCTGATGCAGTTCTTCCAGCCTGCCGCCTACTTTTTCGACCAGTGAATAGTCGGGCATACCACGCTGTAACAGATCGGGAAAATCCCTAAAGGGTTTAAACTGAACCTTTATTACTTTCTGCAGCACTTCCCCCCATTGCAATACTTCACTAAGGGAATAAACCGGGTTATTACGGCGCTGCATATCCAACACCATAGCCAAAAACATTTCCGGCGTTCCCTTCCAGGTCGGCTTTATTTTAAAAACCCGTAAAATAAGAGACAGAAATCCCATAGTGCGATTTTTAAGCCTACACAAATATCATCAAAAGCGATCAATGATATACGACATCTACTAATAAAAAGCGTTAAGGATCGGCGTGAAAAGCCCGGAGCACAGTGAGGACTTGCAACAAGAGCCTGGCCGGAGGCAACGCCAAAATTTTACAAATGATTCTGTGCTTTAGCCGGAAGGAAATCTTTTGGGGAAAGGCCGAAGTGATCAGCCAATTTATCAATATGGTTCAAATTATACTTAGCGCGGTTCTTTGTGCTTTCCACATTGGTCACGAATGATCGCTTTGTCCCGATAATAGTTGCGATATCGTCTTGTTTTAGATTGTGTTTTATTCGTAGCTCTATTACAAAGTCAATTACATGTTGCTCAATAGCCGATATTTTTATTCTTTCCGACATCAGCCATAAAAGAATATATAAAAATTTCGGTAAATGACATACAGGTATGTCATTATTCATTATCTTTACCTAATTTGGTAATCATATTTAAGTTACTTTTGCAGTTACTTAATATCGAACATTAAGGACTGCTAACGAGCCTCGCAGCTAAATCTGGTAAATTGATCCGCGATGGTAAGTGTAGTTCCGTCACCCTATACCAATAGGGCCGGAGCTCGCTTATGTCATGGGGATCACCTCGAAAGAGGCCGGCTTTACCAGAGCCATGCGACATGACAGGTGGGTTCCGGCCATATTTGCTTTAACCCGCTAAGCGAGGCAACATTGATAAATGTTAGCGAATGGCGGCTCTCAGTACCCTTTCTGATCATGAATTACTCCAACTCCTTGGCCAGGACGACCATGCCGCTTATTCAGAAATCTATCGCCGGTACTTTCAGCTGATCTATGTGCATGCCATTAAAAAAATACAGGACAAGGAACAGGCGAAAGACATTACCCAGGATGTATTCACTTACCTTTGGTTCAAACGGGAAAAGTCCCCGGAGATAAAGGATTTAGCTGCCTACTTATTTACATCAGCCCGAAACAAAATATTCGACCTTTTCGCCCATGAACAGGTCGAACAAAAGCATATCGATTCCCTGCAGCAGTTCTATAGTAAGAACCCTATCCATTCTACGGACCATCAAACCCGTGAACGGGATTTCCAGGCTTACATCGATAAGCAGATCGCGGAACTGCCGCCAAAAATGCGCTTGATCTTTGAATTGAGCAGGAAGGAACAGCTATCCTATAAAGAGATCGCCAATCAACTGGATACTACGGAGAACAATGTATCCAAGCAAGTGAATAAAGCGCTTAGCATATTACGCACCAAGTTAGGCCCCATGTTCTTTCTGCTATTTTAATTGCACCGAGCGGAGAGCGGATATATTTTTTGCGGTACTGCTTTTGTCCGTTTGATTCGGAAAACAAATTCCTGCTGAGTCCAAAGATTAACTTACATTTTCATTCCAGCCATACTGTTGTCGCTGCCGTTCTTAAAGATGGCCTCACTATTTAACAAATAAGCGCCATTGGTTACCACGATGTCCCCGGCAGCTAAGCCGGACAGCACTTGTACATAGTTCGAATTCCCCGAACCCGACTTGATCATTTTTGGTGAAAAACTGCCGTCTGCATTTTTAACCCATACCTTGCTGCCTTTGCTATCTGAGAGCACCGCCGATCCAGGTACCGCTAAAGAACGGCTACCGTCCGCACCCATGGAAATATAAGCCAGCATACCGGGCCGGATCAAACCCTGCGTGTTGGGAATGCTTATCCTGATCAGATCCACTTTAGAGGCATCCGACAATTCAGGATTAATAAATTCTACCTTTCCGTTAATTATCTGCCCGTTCAAATCAGGCAATACAACGCTCACCCGGTCATTTTCTTTGTATTTCCCGGCATCGCTGGCATATAGCTGCGCTTCCACCCATAATTGAGCTAATGCCTGCGTTTTTAAGATGGTCATGCCTTCGGTTACATAATCGCCCTCGTGAACCGGAATGTCACTGACCGTTCCGCTGACTTTACTTAATACGGTTGTTGTTGCCGATACCTTCCCTGAGGCGGCCAGGTTTTTGATCTGTGCGGCTGATAGCCCCCATAATTGCAGCTTATTCTCAGCGGCACTGATCAGCTGTCCGTAATCCACATCCGGGTTATGCAATACTTTTTGTTGCTGTTTCGCCAGCAGATATTCCTTCTCCGCTTCCTGCATATCTTCACTATAAATGGAATAAACAGGTTGCCCTACGCTAATTTTTTCACCGACCGTCCTGACAAATAATTGCTGTATCCGTCCGGCTATTCTCGCGCTTAATTCGGCAGCTGTATTTTCATTGGCAGTTATGGTACCGGTCAGCGTTTTCTCCAGTCCGGTATTTTCTTCGCGTACCGTATCCGTTTGAATACCGGCCAGCTGCAGTTGTGTCGCGGTTAGCATGATCTTAGCCGAAGTCATACTATTGCTACCGGTCAATTCTACCTTGATCAGTTTCATGCCGCAGATGGGGCAATTGCCGGGATGTTCCTCATGAACCTGCGGGTGCATGGAACAGGTATAATAGGCTTTGGTTTGTTCTTTGGCGGCTACTTGCTGCACCGGCTTTTGTTTGCAGGCCGCAAAGGCCAGCACCAACACTAATAACCCTACTATGATCTTATTCATTTCCTTTGGTTTTAATGAAGCTTTCGCTGTCTGTTAAATATTGGGCGTTGGCTGCCAGGCTATCCGTAATGGCTAAACCTTTCGTGATTTGGATTTGAGCGCCGTTTACCAAACCTGTACTGACCGCTCGTGCCTGGTAGGCTGCGCTCTTTTTCAGCCAAACGATCTTTGTTTGGCCCAGATTTATTAATGCGGACCGTGGTATCCATAAACCTTTGGTTTGCCCCGTGAGTATTTCGGCTTTGACGAGGCTGTTTACTTTCAGTTCATGATCCATATTATCCAGATAAACCCGGATACTGGTTGTCTTATCGCGGTTCTGTAAAACGGGTTCAATAAAATTAACTTTCCCATTGATGATCTTACCGGGCAGATCCGGCAGGCTGATGGTGACAGGCTGATTTAATTTTAAGCCCGCAATAGCAGACTGGTCGATTTTTATAATGGCCCAGAGCCTATGCGGATTCACCACATTGAACAAGTTTTGCCCTTTTTCAACATACATACCCTCTTTGATCGCTAAGGGCAGATTATTGGAAAAATCCGCAGCCATTTTTTGATCGGCGCTGCCCATCTGGCTATGCGGCATATCATGCACATGGCCTTCGTAAGCACTATAAACCGGCAGGCTGTAAAACGGCTTACCGGTTTTAATGATCTGGCTAACCTGCGCATCCGTCATTCCAAGTAGCAATAGCTTCTGTTTGGAGGCATTCACCAGAGAAATTTCCTGCGGAGAGTTTTTACCGATAAAGATCAAATCCTGTTGGGCGGTCACCAGTTCCGGGCTGTAAATATCAAAAATGCGTTGTCCTCTATGAATTTCCTGGAAAGCATATTTGATGTACAACTTTTCAATGCGCCCTGAAAAACGGGACGCGATATTGTTAAATGTCCGTGTGTCGAAATCGAGGTAGCCGTCTGCTAAAATGGCTGTTGGTATTTCTTTTTGTTCGGGCACGATAGCTTTAACCGCGGAAACGACCGAAGCATTGACCGGTTGCAAAACCGTATTCAAACTGATCCCCGCGCCCTCACTGGCCTGCCCTGATTTTTTAACCAGGGTCATACCGCAAATGGGGCAGCTACCGGGATGGTCTTCCAGTATCTGCGGGTGCATCGGGCAGGTATATTTTACCTCGTTTTTTGCCTGAACAGTAACAGTTGCAGGTTTGGGATTAGAGCAGGCGCTAAGGACTGCTATAATGGCCAATGCGATCATTTTAATTGCTTTCATATTCCCTTTCATAAGCGACCTGTAAGGTCAATAATTCCTGTAACCGGTCTAAAGCCGTCATTCTTGCCATCTGCAAATCCTTAATGCCATTTAGTACCGATGGCAGATCGCCGGTATTCTGGTCGTAGGCCAGTAAAGCCGTTTTATAACCATTTTGCAATGCAGGTATAATGTTCTGCTCGTAGTTTCTCAACTGCCTTTTCTTACTGCCCATATCCGTTTTTACTCCCGCCAGTTGTCCTTGCGCCTGGTTCAAAATATCCAGCTTTTTCTGCTGCAATTCTTCCACTTCATAGTGGATCCCCTTCAGGTTGGCCTTATATTCTTTCGAGGCCCAGGGTACAATAGGAATGGTTATGGAACCCATTAAAACATATTGATTGGACATACCGCCGTAACTTTGCATATGTGCGGCCTGAACACCAAAATCCGGTTTGCGTTTGGCATATTCCATTTGTGCACTAAGCTGTTGCAGGTCAATATTCCGGTTAATGCCTTTGATATCACTCCGCGCACCGGCGAGAGCTGCCGTATCGGTTATGGTTGTTTCATATGCTTTTAATACATAATTGGTATCCACCAAAAAAGCAGCCTGCTTATCCCGATTCATTAGGGTATTGAGCATGATATTCTTTTGCCTGATCTCGCTATTGATCTGCTCACGGGTATTATCCAGTTCAAACAACTCCGCTTTGGCTTTGTAAATGTTAGGCAATTTTTCCTTGCCATAGGTTAGCCGGATGTTCGCGTCCTTGAGCATATACTCCAGTAAATCTTGCGTATGCTGTAACAGCGCCAGTTTCTTTTCCAGCACTACTCTTTCGTAATAATATTGTTTAGCCTGGGCGATCAATTGATTTTTCAGGTAGTTTTTATCTTCTGCTGTCACTTTGGATTGTCCCTGCATATAAGCCTGTTTTGCTTTCAGCTTGGCGGGATTGATAAACATTTGCTCCGCCTGGATCATAAAGGCGCCGCCGTTCGGATTCAACTGATAAGGGACCTGGTACTGACCCGCGCTCAATTTGGGTGCATCCAAACTTCTTGCGCCCGTCGCGTAAGCATCCTGTGCGCTGGCCCTGGCGTCATAAGCTTGTAATGCCGGATTAGTTTTAACACGGGCCAGAACACTGTCTAAAGGAAGTCGCTGTGCTTTGGCCGACAAACCTGCCATACAAAGCAGCAGGATTACTATCATTGGATATCTTGTTTTCATCATTCCTTTACCTCCAATACTTCCAGTTTGCCATGTTTCCTGAGTTCGTATTCCTTGACCATCAAAAAGATAAGCGGCGTAACCAATAAAATATGGGTGGAAGAAGTTAATACGCCGCCGATCATCGGCAGTACGATCGGCAGCATAACATCGCTGCCTGTCCCGGTAGCCCAAAGCACCGGCACTAAACCAAACAGCGCCACACAAACGGTCATCAGTTTTGGCCGCAAGCGTTTGACCGCGCCATTCATGACATATTCCCGCAAATCAGCTTTGGTTATGGTTGTTGCACTATTGCCTTTTATCGCCACTAATTGCTGCATGGCATCGTTCAGGTAAATCACCATCACAATACCAGTTTCCACCGCGATACCAAACAAGGCAATAAAACCGACCGCCACGGCAACCGACAGATGCACCCCAAAGAAATACACCATATAAGCGCCGCCAATTAAAGCGAATGGAATGGAGATCAGGCTAAAGAATGCTTCGCGGATAGAATGAAAAGCGAAATACAGGCAGGCAAATATGATGATCAGGACAATAGGTAAGATCAATTTTAAGGTATGTTCGGCGCGTATC
This sequence comes from Mucilaginibacter sp. 14171R-50, assembly GCF_010093045.1. Classification (NCBI taxonomy): domain Bacteria; kingdom Pseudomonadati; phylum Bacteroidota; class Sphingobacteriia; order Sphingobacteriales; family Sphingobacteriaceae; genus Mucilaginibacter; species Mucilaginibacter sp. 14171R-50. Next base: position 1,428,722 of record NZ_CP048115.1, read on the forward strand.
AGGTTTTCATACTGTCCGCTCCATTCGATATAATAACCTTTTGGCAGCTTTTTGACCATCGTATTTAACCTGTCCTGTGCTTCTTTTACCGTACTGCCCAGATCACGGTCGCGTACATTAAATAAAACTGTCCCCCGCAATAGCGCATTTTCAGATTGGATCATCGCTGGGCCATCGCTGATCTTTATATCGGCGACAGTCGATAAAGGGATCGGGCCGTTATTCATGGTTTGCACCAAGGTGCCTTTGATCGCTTCTACGGTGTTCCGGTAATCCTGCGCGAAACGAACGTTGACACTAAAGCGCTGTCTGCCCTCTATGGTTTTGGTCAGGCTCATTCCACCCAAGGCACTTTCAACCACTTCGTTGACATCATCCACGCTTAAACCGTAGCGGCCTATTGCCTCTTTGTTGACCTGTATATCTAAATATTTACCGCCGGTGATCGGGTCAACATACAAATCCTTCACACCATTCACACCCTGTAAGGACATTTTCATTTGGGTAGCTAAAGCATTGATCGTATCTAAATTCTGCCCGTAGATTTTCAGGCCCACGTCGGTACGGATACCGGTGGAGAGCATATTGATGCGGTTAATGATCGGCTGTGTCCAGCCGTTTACGACACCTGGTATTTGCAGCTTGGCGTTCAGTTCATTGATGATATCTTCTTTCTTGAGGTCCTTGCGCCATTCACCTTTGGGCTTTAACAGGATGATCGTTTCCGTCATACTGATCGGGGAATTATCGGTAGCGGTATTCGCCCTGCCTGCTTTTCCCAAAACGCTTTTCACTTCGGGTACGCTTTTGATAATTTTATCCTGTACCTGTAAAAGCTGTTTGGCCTCGGCATTGGATACATCCGGCTGGGTAACGGGCATAAAAAGGATCGTTCCCTCGTCCAAAGGCGGCATAAACTCGCTGCCTAAACTTAACAACAACGGAACGCTGATCAGGAGTGCAATGATATTGATACCGATAGTGGTCTTACGCCAGGTCACGCACCAATTCAATATCGGGCGGTATATCTTTTCCAGCCCGCGATTTAGCGGATTATGATCGTCTGTTCTTAATTTCCCTTTCAGGAAAAAAGAGATCAGCACCGGTGCCAGCGTTACCGCCAATATCGCATCAATGGCCAGTATAAATGTTTTTGTCCAGGCTAACGGCCCAAACAATTTACCCTCCTGGCCCTCCAATAGAAATACCGGCAGGAAGGAAGCAACGATAATGAGCGTGGAGAAGAATACGCCACGGCCCACCTGCTTACAGGATGCTTCTATAATTTTTATTCGTTCTGCTATGGTCATGATTTTTCTTTTTGTTGGGCAATAGATAAGTTCCTATGCGAGTTTTCTACCATGACAATGCCGTTATCTACTATGACCCCGATAGCCAAAGCAATTCCTGTTAAGGACATGATATTGGAACTGATGCCGAAGGCATTTAATAAAATAAAGCTTGCGGCGATAGTGATGGGAATTTGAATAATAATACTTAATGCGCTGCGCCAGCTAAACAGGAACAGGATAACAATAATAGACACCGTGATCATTTCTTCGATCAGCGTATGCTTGACCGAATTAATCGCGTTTTCGATGAGTTCACTGCGGTCATAAGCGATCTTGAACGATACGCCCTGCGGCAGGCCTTTTTGAATATCCGCCATTTTATCCTTAACGGCATGAATTACCTTATCCGCATTTTCGCCGTAACGCATCACCACGATGCCGCCCACTGCTTCGCCGTCACCGTTCCGGTCGAAGATACCCAGACGTTCATCGCCGCCCATTTGTACGGTGGCCACATCTTTAATTTTTACCGGGATGGAGTTAATGACGCCAACTGGGATATTTTCGACATCCGTTAAGCTTTTGATATAGCCCAGGCCGCGAACGATATAACCGGTGCCATTCATTTCAAATTTGCGCCCGCCTACGTCATTGTTATTGCTTTTAACAGATTTTAATACTTGCGATAGCGGAATATTGTAATAATTGAGCTTATGCGGGTCGATGCTGACCTGGTATTGCTTTTCAAAACCACCAAAAGAGGCCACTTCGCTGACACCGGGAACGGTTTGCAGTCCCAACTTTACATACCAGTCCTGTAAGGCGCGCTGTTCGCCGAGATCCATGCCTTTGGCATCTAAGGTGTACCATAGGATATGGCCTACACCTGTGCCGTCCGGCCCCAATGTCGGCGTGATACCTTCCGGCAACAAACGTTGCGCATAGTTCAGTCGCTCCAGTACCCGGCTTCGCGCCCAGTACACATCCGCTTTATCCTCAAAAACAATATAAACAAAACTCATCCCGAACATGGAAGTCGCCCGGATGGCTTTTACTTTCGGGATACCTTGCAGGTTACTCACCAGCGGGTAGGTCACCTGGTCTTCCATGATCTGCGGGCTGCGGCCCTGCCATTCGGTAAATACGATCACCTGGTTATCCGATAAGTCGGGTATGGCATCTATGGGGTTTTCCCTGACCGCATAAGCACCCCAGGCAAACAGCGCGATGGCGATCAGTAAAACGATATACCTGTTCTTTAGAGACAGGGTAATCAATTGGTTAATCATCTTAATTGCTTTATAAATCCGGCAGATCAAAATCTGCCGGATTTAATTTACATCTTCATTTTTTCCGCCGGTTTCTTTTTTGTAGTTTCCTTTTTTACCAGGGTCATGCCGCATTTCGGGCATTTGCCCGGTTTATCGCTCAGCACTTCCGGGTGCATGGTACAGGTGTACTGCACTTTTGGAGCAGGCTTTACCTTTTTGGTTCTGGTCGTGTCAGTAAGTGGATTAGTGGTGTGCGAAGCAAAAACGGTCGCGGCAGAAAACAGGATGGCCACAGCCATCAGCATTACTTTTTTCATGAGTTTTAAAAATTAAAATGAATAAATAGTATAGGCAAAACCTACACAGGATTATGAATTAAGATGGATTTCAAAGGAATTAAAGCCGGTAAAGAAAATACGGGCTAAGAAAAGTACAGGTCAGATCCTGTAGGCACAGTTCAACGTATAGATCGGTATATCAGGATCACCTGGCGGGGCGTTTGCCTGATAACTCATCGGAGCATCGCGTTCAGTTAGCGTATTAACAGAAGTCCAGTAAATGGGTGCCGGTAATATAGCTGATGCAGATGAACTTAAAACAGTTGCGTTAGTGGTAACGTGGCTGTCCTTTATCTTGAAGGTTTTGCTTTCATGCTTGCAGCAATTATTTTGATCGGTATGATCTGCCGAGGCATAGGTCAGCTTAACCGAAGTGAGTTTACCGCAGCAATAAAAACGGTTTACCCCGATACCCACCAGGGATAAAAGGTAAATGGCCGTTAGCAATATAAGTGCGGTGCGTTTCACAAATCGAAATTACTATTTTTATTTAATTAAAGTGATAAGCAGCGCCGCCCCGGTTAAGGGACGGCTGCTTTTTACTTATAATTTACATTTAGTCTTACATTCTCCTGAATCCTTACAGCTTTTACTGCAATAATCCTTGCAATTTGGCCCACAACCCTTTGCGCATTTGGAACAGGTTATTTTGTTATTGCAGCAGGGGGTATTGGCATAAGTAATCGAGGCAACAGATAATAACATCACCATGGTGATGAAAAGAAACTTTTTCATGATTTTTTGAATTTTAAAGATTAATAATTAAACGATGATCAATCGGGGATTGACCGGGTTCGGGATTAACTATTAAGCTTTCGGCGGATTCCAGTCATTGTCCTGGTAATCCGACAATTCACCCACAGCAAAAGGAAGGGCAGCATGATCTTTCAGATCGGTTATTGCCGGTGAAAGGGAAACAGAGGGAACAATCGTAAAACTATAGATGCCGCAAGACAGCATAGCATTACAGGTACCTTTTGCACAATTGTTATCAGGATTATGCTTTTGCTGTTTACAGCAATCCTTCTGCGCACTTTGTTTGCAGCAAGATGCTGATGCCTTCGTATGCAAAGTGTTTGCCATCCCCGACACCGAGGATAGGAACAGGATACATAAGGTAAGGAAAACAGCGAGATACTTCATTATAGGGTTAAACTTATATTTTACAAAAATATTGTAATGAACTGCGTTGCCCTTTAAATCATTACTCCGCTAAGGTACGGATACATCAGTGGGATCATCTTATATAATTCCGATAAAAATTTATATCCTATTGCCCTAAGCTTTTACTTTCAACATACTGGCATTGATCGCAACAACCACCGTGCTGACCGTCATTAATATAGCCCCTGCTGCCGGGCTTAATACAATCCCCTGGTTATACAGCACACCGGCGGCCAGCGGCAAGGCGACCACATTGTAGCCAGTTGCCCAGGCCAGGTTCTGTATCATTTTACGATAGGTCGATTTACCAAAAAGGATCAAACTGACGATATCTTTGGGGTTACTATTTACCAGGACGATCCCCGCAGTTTCTGCCGCAATATCGCTACCGGAACCCACCGCGATACCAATATCTGCCTGGGCCAGCGCAGGAGCATCATTCACACCGTCTCCGGTCATCGCTACAAACTCACCTTTGCCCTGCAATTCCTTTATTTTCTCCAATTTCTGATGCGGCAATACTTCGGCCATAAAACTATCCATGCCCAAAGTTTTACTCACACTTGCGGCAACTTTTTGATTATCTCCGGTAAGCAGTGTGGATTTGATATTTTCTGCTTTTAAGGTTTTAATGGCTTCTGCCGATTCAGGACGTATCTCGTCGGATAACGCAATGTATCCTGCTAATTCATTTTCGATTAGTACAAATACTACGGTTTCTGTATCATTTGCTGTAAAATCATCGGGCAGTTTGATCTTTTTTTCCGTTAAATAACCGGGACTAACTACTGATAGGTTTTTGCGCTCCACACTCGCTTCCACTCCCTGACCGGTTATGGCCTTAAAATTTTCTGCCCCGGGGATAGTGATCTTCAGATCTTTTACCTTTTGCAGGATACCGGCAGCAATCGGGTGTTCTGAGTTTTGCTCTAAGGCGGAGGCCAGTCGAATGAGTTCATTCTCGTTTATGCCTTTATTTAGCGCAACCACTTTGGATACCTCAAATTTGCCTACGGTAAGTGTTCCTGTTTTATCAAATACAATGGTGGTGATTTTTCGCGCATTCTCAAATGCAGTCCTGTTTTTAATCAACAAACCGTGCTGAGCAGATAGCGAGGTGGATTTTGCGACTACGAGCGGAACGGCAAGCCCTAAAGCATGCGGACAGCAGATCACGATAACCGTAACCATTCTTTCCATGGCAAAAGCCAGATCCTTGCCGTCTGCCAACCAGAAAGCAAAAGTACCGATGCCTGCAACCAGGGCAATGATGGTCAGCCATTTTGCCGCTTTATCGGCTAATAGCTGCGTATTGGATTTGGCGTCCTGTGCATTTTTAACCAGGGTGATAACTTTAGATAAATAGGAATCTTCGCCGCTGTGGGTCACTTTTACCCGTAATGAACCGTTACCATTTACAGCGCCTGCGATAACTTCCTGGCCCGTTGATTTTTGAACCGGGGTGGATTCTCCCGTCAGCATGGATTCGTTGAGGTAACTTTCTCCATCCGCAATAATGCCGTCAGCTGGAATTTTTTCTCCAGGTTTGATCAGTATCAAATCCCCCGTCTTTAGACTATCGGTTTTAACTTCGGTTGTATTTTTCCCATCGATCAAATGCGCCTCGGCAGGCATCAACTGTACCAACAGCTCCAGTTCCCGCGATGCCCCGGCGACGGACCGCATTTCGATCCAGTGCCCTAAGAGCATAATCAGGATCAACGTGGTCAGCTCCCAAAAGAAATCCATCCCTTTCAAGCCAAATACGGTCGCTGCGCTGTAGGTATAGGCAACGGTAATCGCAAACCCGATCAGGGTCATCATACCGGGATTTTTATCCTTCATCTCGCTCAGCCAGCCTGTTAGAAACGGCCAGCCGCCGTAAACGAATACGGCAGATGCTAAAGCAAAAAGCAGGTACGGTGAACCTGTAAAACTGATGTCGAGATGTAGCCATTGCTGAATTTGCATCGATAATAACATCACCGGAACGGTCAACGCCAATACCACGTAAAACCGCTTCCTGAAATCGGCGATCATCATCGCGTGATGGTCATGGCCGGCCATCTCCATATGCAGATCATGGCCTTTTTTTTTATCGTCCTCGGCTGACATTGCATGGTGGTCATGTCCATTGGCTGGTTCTATGTGATGATGCTCCTTTGAATGATGATCGTGATTTTTCATAGCGATTTGATTTAATACGTTAATGTTAACCCGCCACCGAGCCCCATGTCGCTGTCGTAGTGTGTTGAAAGGGAAAAGTATTTGGTAACAATATACCGCAGTCCGGCAGCATATTCTTTATCGGTATTAACCATGATATTAAAACGCAGGCGTTGGGTAACCGGCACATCTTCACGGCCCAACTGAAAACGCAATCTGCCATTACCGTCTATACGTGCATCGGCAACAAACAGCATAGGCAAGGTATAGGCGACCCCGGCAACTACAGTATGCCTGTTTTCCTTGTTGCTGACCTGTCCGAAAAGGTTCTTATAGTCGCTTCCGAAAATGTTTTTTTCATCCGGGTTGAATTTTTTATAATGATAGTCAAACCCAACATATGGGAACAACCACTGGTTACGTCCGATGTAACGGCCAAGCATCGTTTCACTCTCGTAACCCATCATGGCATCAGTACCTAAATGCCACATGGTCGTCGCTTTCCAACGCGTGCTACCGAGCATAATCTGTCCGTCAGTGCCGTTACTTTCCAAGCCCACACGACCCATCAGGTGAGGCATCTGGTCATCCCAGAACAGTTTACGCTGCGCCAGCTTTGGATCGGGAACATCAGGGTTCGGCGGTGAGTTCTCATAGCTGAATACCCTTCCCATGCCACTCATCATGTGGTATAAGATATGGCAGTGAAAGAACCAGTCACCGCCCGACTCACTGGCCGCAAACTCTATGGTATCCTTCTCCATCGGCATAATATCCAGTACATTTTTCATCGGTGCGTTCTCCCCTTGCCCATTGAGTACCCGGAAGTCATGTCCGTGCAGGTGCATTGGGTGTCGCATCATGCTGTTATTATACAGGATGATACGCAGGTTCTCGCCTTTTTTGATCAATATCTTATCCGACTCAGAAACTGTTTTATTATCCAATGTCCAAACATAGCGGTTCATATTACCGGTGAGATCAAACTTCAGCTCGCGCCATGGACCTTTTGGTAATGTGGTCTTCTTCGGATCACGCAACATATTATAGTTGAGGGTAACGATGTCAGGGTTATCAGCAGCCATATTCATGCCGGACATGCTTTTGTCATTCGCCATTTGCATTCCTGGCATGCTTGCTTTTTTATCGTCCGTTTTAGGATTTTCCTCGCCGGTAATCTCCGGATACATAACGGTATTCATGTCCATGATCTGGTTTTGCATGGTCATACCATCCATCTGGACCATATTGCCATTCATATCCATCATGTCGTTCATCATTTTCATGCCGGCGAAGTATTTCAGTTTCGGCATTTTTCCAGCGTATATTTTCTCTCCCTTGCCCAACCATAGCGAAGCGGATTTTGTCCGGTCCTCCGGCGTTACCAAAAACTCGTAACTCTTATTTTCAGGTATCGTCACGATCACATCATAAGTTTCCGAAACGGCGATGATCAGCCTGTCCACTTCCACCGGTTCCACATCATTACCGTCCGTGGCCACTACCGTCATTTTTCCGCCCGCATATTTGAGCCAGAAATAGGAGGAAGCGCCGCCATTTGCGATCCGAAGCCTTACTTTATCACCCGCTTTATAATTAGGTTGTTCGTTCTGATTAAGTCCGTTGATCAGGAAATTATCATAGTAGACATCGCTTACATCCATAGCATTCATCCGCTTCCATTCATTGCCAACCTTCGTTTTAAAATGCCCGGTTTTTATCGCCTCCCAATAACTTTGGGTAGTACCTTTTTTAATGGCGAACCAATCTGTTGCGGCATGAAGGCTGCGTTGTACCTCCTTAGGGTTCATGTTAGTCCAGTCGCTTAATACTAACGGGATAGTAGGGATGTCCCATTCCTGTCTTTTATTCATGATGAAGGCACCATACATCCCGATCTGTTCCTGTAAACCGGTGTGACTATGATACCAATGGGTTCCATGTTGTTTGATCGGAAATTTATATAAGTGCGTCGCTCCTGGCGGGATCGGCATTTGCGTCATATTCGGCACACCGTCATAACGGTTAGGAAGGAAAAGCCCGTGCCAGTGCAGCGAAGTTTCTTCTTTCAGTTTGTTATGTACATAGATCTCCGCGGTATCTCCTTCAGTAAAAGTTAACGTTGGCATAGGAATACTCCCATTTACAGCGATAGCTCTTTTAGGCTTACCGCCATAGGTTACGGTAGTATCTGCGATATACAGGTCATAACGCACGGTCCGCGGCGGGTATTTGGCGGCTACCGTTTTGATCGGCCCGAGGCGGTCTTTAGCCCCCTTTGTAGCGGCAGGCATAGCCATCCCATCCATTTGCATGTCTTTCATTTGACCATCCTTTTTGTCGCTGTCCGCCATGGGTATCTTCATACCGCCCTTCATTTCTGTTGCTTTCGGTTGCTCTTTAACGAGTTTCATACCACATTTGGGACAGTTGCCCGGTTTGTCCGAATGGATATCCGGATGCATCGGGCAAGTATAGGAAACCGCTTTCGTTGCGGGCATTTCTCCCATTTGCATTTCATTCATACTCCCGGTTGTCGCCGTCTTGCTTCCGTTGCCAGCTTTCTTAATGGCCTTCGGCTTTTCTTTGACAAGTTTCATCCCGCATTTCGGGCAGTTCCCTGGCTTTCCCATATGTATCTCCGGGTGCATGGGGCAGGTATAAGTGGCCGTTGCCTGTTTTTGCATCCCGGCCATATTCTGCATATCGTTTTGAGCAAATGACGCTTGCGCCAGGCACAGCATCACCACCACGATCAATATTCTCTTCATTTTCATTTTTCTACAGGCTATCCGTTGTTTGTTTAACCCAGTTCATCAATTCTATCTTTTCGGTTGGGGAAAGCACTGCGTTGCGATGCAGTAAAGTATAAGAGGAAAGGGGCATAGCGCCCTCCTCCAGACTTTCACTGATCGCACGCAATTTGCTCCTCTGCTTTCGTAATGTGTAGGTACCGAATGCATTAAAGTTCAACTCCGCTTTACCATCCCGTACATGATTATCCATCATCAGCCTGACCGGTTGTAACTGGGCATACCATGGATAATAGGTCTGATCACTGTGGCAGTCATAGCAGGATCTTTTCAGGATCATACTAACACTCGCTGGAACCCGGTAAACGCTGGTGATGTCATTAACAGGCTGGTTACCTGCCTCATTATGATTTCGTGGGACAAACTGGAGAGCGATCAACAGCAGGGCTGTCACACCGAATAAGGGTTTAAGCAAACGTTTCATACCGATTTACTTAATCTCTTCTTTAACAGAACCGCAAGTTGGCATTTTTGTGCCCAAATAAGGGTTTTTGATCGCTTTGGTTTCGCTCAGCCAATTGGCGCCTTTGTTGTTATTATACATCGGGCAATGGTCAACGTATAAGGTTTGCCCTGCGCCAAATAATTTAACCAGATCGACCATATCCTGGCTCAGCATTTCGAAATGCTCCCGCTGATGAGGCAGCTTACCGGCACTTTCGCCAATGTGCTCTGACATTTCTTTCGCGTCGCCGGCTATGTCTTCGAATGATTTTTTTTGTGCTGTAGTTAGTAGTGCTTTATCAAAACCGGTAAAACCAGCAGCGATCGCCTTGCCTGCAACGGCAGCATCGTTGCTATTATCCTCTGCAAGCGCGTTCTTCAATTGCAGGTAGCTTCCTAAAAGACTTTTAACCGCTTCTTGTGGCCCTTGTTTTGGCATCGATTTTTCAACAGACTGAGCTGTGCTGCTGCTATCTTTTGCAGAATGACCGGCAGACGAACTGCCGGCATTATTACAGGCGGCTATTGTTAAAGTGGTTACCGCCAATGCGGTTATAATGATGAAAATTTTCATGACATTTTTTTTTAATAATAAGTAACAACCATGCCTGATCAAAAGACCACCAGCACGGTTGTTATTTGAATGAATGATTATTTATTCAGGGTTTCACTTACTTTACCGCAGGTCAGCATCTGGCTGCCGTAATAAGGGTTTTTGATCGCAGCATCAGCGGATAACCAATAGCTCTTTTTCATAGGGCAGTAGTCGTAGTAAATAGCTTCATCTGTTAGTTTAACTGCTTTCGCCAGCTTGAAGAAATTGGCCGATAAATTGGCGAAATGTTCCCGCTGGTGGGCAATATCCTTACTTTCTGAAATGTGCCTGGCATCGAATGCCAGCTTTTCCTGCAAAGACATGAACGTTTCCATATCAGGAGCCGCCAATGTTTTCATGTCCACGGAAGCAATGGCTTTGGCAAAATCCGCTGAACTGGTAGCTGCATCCGCGCTGTTTGATGCAACGAGGGCGTTCTTTACGCCATAATAAGATTTCAATAAGGTACTAAGTGCAGTCGATTTGGTAGCCTGCGCAAAAAGTTGTTGGGTAAAAATCGTTGCGATAAGCGCAACCATCAAAAATATTTTTTTCATGATCTTTAAAAATTAAATTACTTAACAGCATTATATAAATAGCATGGCAGGGCCATGTAAAGTTTAGCTTACAGTAATCAGATCAGGAAACTTTGTATTGCGGTGCGTATATCTCTTTGCGGCGGCCATCGTCGCCCTGCTTTAATTGTCAGTTTGGATAAGCGCAAGTCAGTTACCGGGACCAGGAAAACATCGATCGGTTTACCGATGTAAATGAAAGGTGGCAGGACCAGCAAAAGATTGGTTGCGGGAACCTGTTTTGCCTGGGAAATAAAATTATTCACAGCCCCCTGGCAGCAAAAATCTTTGGCAAGGAAAATAGGGTCGCCCGTGTTTTTTTCATGGACAACCATCGAGGAATGTTCATGATGTTCCGTATGAGAGGCTGTTTCAGCATGCTGCCGATGTGACATATGTAATGCACAGCTAAAACCGGCAAGTGTGTTCAGCAGGAATACGGTCAACAATATCAGGGCTTTAGCTCTCATTCAGGTACAAACTTAAACATAAACCTGACGGAAGATTTATATAATTCCGTCAAATAATTATATTTTGCGGTAATTTTTAAACGGCAACCCGCGCAATCTTCTGCATGATAGAATGATCCTCGCCAAATTTGCATAGCGCGTCACAATGTTGCCTGAGGTCAGAAAAACAGATATATTTCATTCCCATGTTGCCTTTACGGATCGACGGTCTTGACAACTGCATAATAACATCTTTTTCGCGCGCATCCGGCACTACCAGGTAAAGGACTTCTTCTTTGTTGTTCAGACTACAGCTTAAATCGGTCAGTCGAAGGATACCGGAATAAATGCTGGTGCTTTTTTCGACTTCAAAGGCAGCGATGACCTTTGTTGTGCCTTTTTGAAACCAAAGGACATCAATCAGCTTAACTGTATTCAGGACTTCCCGTTCCAGTTCGATCATGGGAAATTCAGGCAGCGATATAAAGCTGAATTTATTCCCGCCCCAATCCTTGGACCGGTCATTTGAGGCTGCAATTACATCATACCCAAGAGCGTGTCCTATCTTTAACAAGTGATACTGCATTTCGTTATGAAGGTGTTCATCAGCGGTCTCTTCCCGTTTTTCCTTATGCCGCTTTTCGATCAGCTTTTCGAGTCGGTTACGTTCCGTTTCAGAAAGATATTCGTCTTTGCCCAGCAACAGTTTTTGTGTCCCGATCTCGAAAAGTAATCCGGCGAAAGCGCCGGTATCTGATGACAGTGCATTGCAGTGTTTACGGTTCATGTCCATGATCACTTCCCTTATCTTCAGGTATTCGCCCCAGCTACCTAATTTCTTATTATCCTTGAACAGATAGTTAAATCCATTAATAATCGCTGTATTAAATGGTGGTATCCAGGTAGGATGAAGGAAATACAGAATACTTGCGACTGCGGGGCCAAGACCTTTGATTTTCAACGCGTCCAGTTTTCCGATTTCTTTGACCACCTGTTCTTCGTTCTTAGCATACAGACAGTTTTCTAAGAATTGCCCGAAGGCGATCTTATTAGCTTGGTTCTCATAAATATCGGGTATCCTTAACTTAGGCTTCCAGTAAAATGGGTGGGAGGCTCCTTCGAAAACCTGTTTTTGTTCAGTGATACAGGAAAGAACGAACTCAAGCGAAGATCCCTTAAAATCATTACCGAAACGTTGGTGTTTAATATCGTCTACTACCTGCAAGACCCCGCGGCGTATCGAACGAAATGCTTTCAGACGTTCTTCATTGTTAATAAACCAGGTATTGTAAACCGACTCCCGATCGTTTTTGTACTGGTTAATAATACTTTGTAATTGTTCACTCATGAGAAGGATAAAATATAGGTATCCGCAGACTTACGGATACCCTAAAAATATGCAAGTTTATGCAAATTGTGACAACATGAAATAACAGGCTTATAACTCTCGTATAGCCCGTATCCGCCGCACAATTTCATTAACCAATGCCGTATCCTTAATTGTTCCCCTCACAATTTGATGGCTCTCGAATTCCGGAACTTCCATAAAGGCGGCTATCTTCCCGTTAATATGGATGTCAAAGCCGTCACCATTATTTACAATCCCGATAAAGTCATCATCGGGACCAAAGAGAAAATAAGGTGCAATGTGATATAGTGGATGTTCCATGATGGCGACCAGTTGTTCATCGCTCATATATAATCTGCTTTCGGGATCATTAAGATCCTCCTCCCGCAGTTGAGGCTGACTATCCGTTTCATCGAACCATTCTTCTATATGGTCCTGAATGATCTTGACCAATTGCGTGATCTCGGTTTCGACAAGGGTTTGGCCATCATATCGCCATTCAAAAAAGTTCTCGTTCAAAAAAGTAAGTTTACCGACGAAACTCATGTAACTATCCATATCCGGCTCTTTGGACTTGCTTGACGCGGTAGTCGGGATCATATAAAACAACCGGAAAGCACCGGTTATATCGGTGCGCCCGTTGATGCCTGGCTGGGTCTCTGGTACGATCTTTACCTCGGCAGCACCGCCTTTTTGTTTCTTGATGGTGTAAACGATATGCTGTTTCATGTCCATAGTGTTTGAAGGTTGGACATTAGATGGCGGACGTAAATTATCGGAAAAATTTTGTGCCCTAATAAGGCCAGCACAAACCTGCCAGCGTTAAATTTGATAACAGAGTTTGCGGACATTTTTCCCGATCGGAAAAATGCCGCACTTAAGATATAAAGTGGGTTCATAGTAAAAATTCAAGCTAAAAATGAGACAATAAAAATCATGGCCGAGGGTCCGGCATTAGCTTGAATCAGATCAGAAACGTTCTTTTAAAAAGATAAATAGGTCTTGAAGAAACAAACGGCGGGCCGGTTGCCCTTGGCCAACTGACCTTATTTGTAATCTTTAACGGAATATAAAAAAAGTCGTCGTTAGGGAGTAACGGAATACCAAAGTCATTCAGGGTCAGGCTGAAATGTGTGGCACTCTTTGCGACTTCTTTGACCACATAAGTGCCGTGATGATAACAACAGTTGCAATTGCCCGAACGGCAGTCCTCATCGCTTTCTTTGTCATCTTGGCGATGATCGCTGTCTGCGGGGTGGCCGTTGTGCTTATCTTCGAACTTTGCAGCAAAATAATCGGTCGCGCAATGCAGTACACAGGCATACGCTCCCGTTGCAAGCAACAGGTAAAAAGATATTAAAGCTATTGCGCAGATCTTTTTCATGTGTATCGCGTCACCAGTGGCTAAAGATATTATTAATAAACCTTTATTATGCCCGCTGCATTTAAAAAAATAAATAAGAGGCTTTACTGAAATTCCCTTATTTTTTCATCCGGTCCAATATGATTTTCATTTGCGCTATCTCCTTTTCCTGAGCGTCGATAATGTCTTGTGAAAGCTTCTTGACTTCGGGATCTTTTAAATGCGCCCTTTTACTGACCATGATCGCGATCGAATGATGCGGTATCATTCCCTTCATATATTGTATATCACCTATACCTGTCTGAGTGCGGACTCCGGCCAACGCCAAGATAAAAATGACAATGGCGGCAACAGTAATGATCATGTTAAGTTTTTTATTTTGATACATCATTCGCATCATCCACAGCATTAGTAACGCCATTGCTGAGACCATCAAAAGAGTCATATAAAACCGGGTCATGTTCAGATATACATGGTCAATCAGGTCTACATTGAGGTACATAATACCGTACATTAAAACAAAGGAGCCCGCTAACATTAAAGCGAATTTTGAATAATTTCCTTTTTGCATACTCTATTCGGTTAAAATCATTTAAAAACGATAACCTGCGTTGTTTCCACAGGTTATCTTCACATATTAAGCAGCTGTTGCCATTCTTTCACATACCACTGAACAATGGCGGCAAGCTTTTGCGCAATCCTGACAATGTTCCATTTCGTGTTTATTGCACTCTTCGGCACAGGCGCTACAAATATCAGCACATAGATGACAAAGTTGAGCGCTGTATCCGCTGTTCAGGCTCATTAGTTCTGCTGCGGAGCGGCAAATTGCAGCGCACTCCAAATCCAGCCCGATACATTTCTTCATTTTTTTTACATCATCTTCACTTAAGCATGATGTTGCGCAATGATTGCAAGCTACAGCACAAGCGAGACATGCATCGATACATTCCTGAAATTTTTGATGTGACATAATTTAATTGTTTTATAGTTAGATATTCATTAGTTATTTTGACTCTGTTTAAAAATGAGCTTATACTCGAGAGATTGCTCTTACATTTTCATTTTCATCATTCTTGGATAAAGCCGAAGAAAAACTTCGCCGCCCAAAGGGTTTTTGCCGTAAAGTGAGTTAAGCTTACGATCAGCGGCATAATAAGTAAGCTGTCCGCCCGCTGCAAGGTTCAAGGGGCCAATCTTAAACATATCATAATTTAGTCCCAGAGTAATCGCGTTAATAGGAAATATTGTCTCATCGCCATAGGCAACGGGGTCCAGTACCAATTCTTCGGTCGTCTTCTGTACAAATTCGTACCGGCCGTAGATCGCGAATCGCTTTAGGCGGAGATCGCCCTCCAGCAAGGCAGAATTATCTCCTTGCTGATCAGGTGTTTTATTCAACCCCCACAGCGCAGTAACGTTAACCGTCTTTTCCTCACCTAAAGGCTTGCTGTAGGTCGCCGAGGCAGTAGTGCGATAAATGTTTTCCTCCGGGTGAAGGCCTTCCGGACTCTTTATAAAACCATGCGAAACCTGTAAGGCCCAATTCGCCGACGGATTATAATTTAAACGACCACTCCATGAATCAAACCGTGGTCTATCGAAATTATACCGGTTCTCATTAGGCTCCCTGCCAGTGAATGAGGAGACCTCGATCTTAAAATCAGAAAAGCGAAACCCTATGGTAGCCACACCGAAGGTGATATGGGTTGCATCTGACCAATGGTGGCTTATCGGTGCATCGGGATTGGACATCGCTGACGGGCGATGCATAAAAGCAACGGGACCCAAGGCCGGCTCGCCGGGATAACCGAAATAAATGCTTAGGTCAGAGTTTTTAGAGAAGGAGTAAGCGTAGCTCGCTGATAACTCAGAAAACAGGTCGTGAGGATGCTGATGATCGATTAGCGGAAATCCTTTCCAGCTTTCCCCGGATTGAAAAAGCAATGGGTAACCGCCGCCGCCTTCAGTAAGCCGGTCAAGCGACATCATCAAGTTAAAATGCAGCAATCCGTTTTGACCAAGCTTACGTTGTGCCATTCCCATAAACCAGTTAGGCGCATCGAATTTATCATCGCCACGGCTGCCTTTGTTGCCTAAGTCTTGTTTAGTGTAGCGCAAGGAAATATTACCATGCAGCATATAGCTCCATTTACCGTTGTTCAGCATAATGCCGTACATCGGTGAGGCATCTGGCAGCCAACTTGTCCCCGATCCGTCCCTGGTCATTGGCAGGTTAAGTGATTGCGAATTGGTCATCATTTGCATCCCGTCCATTTTCATGCCCGCCATGGACGTGTCGCTCATCTTCATGCCATTCATTTTGTGCGACTTCATGGGCATGCTCATTTTTCTGGGCTTTTTTGTAGTATCCTGCATTTGCATGCCCCTCATTTCGTCATGTTTCGTTGGCATGTTCTTTTTCATGCCTTTGGGAGTTTTAGTAGTATCACCCATATTCATGGTCTGGCAAAGCGTCATTATGGGCAAAACCATAAGCACGATGGTGGTTAACATTAAGTTTTTCATAGGATAGTGTTTTTAAATTTTATCAATGGCTTTGCGCTGGTGCTGTTCAGCAATCTTGAACTGGCTCGGCGTTAAACCGGTTATACTTTTGAACTGGGCAGATAAATGGGCGCTGCTGCTGTAACCCATCTTCCACGCGATCTCATTCATATTGAACTCTCCGTATTCCAGCAACTCTTTTACCTTCTCAATTTTTTGCTGAATGATGAACTTCTCAATAGTTGTGTCTTCCGACTCGGAGAACATCCGGCTGAGATAGGTATAATCTTTATGTATTTGGTCTGAAAGGTATGCTGAGAAACTAAGATGAGTATCGGTAAGGTCGCTGTGATGCACCTTTTTAATGATCAGGTCTTTGATGCGTTGCACAACCCGATCCTTCTCATTATCAATCAACTCGAAACCAAGTAGTTTTAAGGAAGAAGAAACCGCGCTTAACTGAACCGCATCAGGCTCCGGTTCTACCACTGCATTGCCGAGTGTAATAGAAATTACCCGAAAGCCAGAGTTTTCCAATTGCTGTTTAACGACCATAACACAACGGTCGCAAACCATATTTTTAATATATAATATCATGTTGTAATTCAAGCTTTAAGAAAGTATGGACAATAAATCGTCAGGCCGAGAATAGCGGCAAAGCTTGAATCAGATCAGGAGAGAATGGTATTTAATAAATAAAGACTGTGATTCGGAGCGCGGTGGCCCTGTCGCGTTCAACCAGGATACTTTTTCCCGGTATATTCCCACCTGCAAAGCCAGATTGGTCTGATAAGCCACCGGGAATGCAGCCACCTGCATTGCGCTTAATTGTAATTCGGGTGCGGCAGAGCTGTTTTCTTTAACTACATAATTATCATGCTTGTTACAACAACTACAATCCTTGCCTTCACCGCAAGACTTCTTATGATCCTTCCCTTTTTCATGGGCTTGATGCTTCCCCGCCGCCGGCAAAGTTTCGTGGTCATGATCGTCATCCTGATGTGCTATAACTTCGGTTGTCGTTTTTCCAAACAAGTATTCAGCACTGCAATGTACCAGGCATACGAACATACCTGTTGTTAACAACAGGTAAAACGCAGCCAGACCAAAAGCACCGAATTTCCTCATCTATTATTAAGACACAAAAATGTTACAATTGTTTAAAATTAGTATATTTTCATGAAAACAAGCAAACCCGCACTTTAGGAGCAGGCAGGCTTATCATTAAGAATGTCTCGCTCAGATAGATTCGGCATGGTAACCTTTAGTTTTTAAAGCAGCGATCACCTCAGCAGCGCTAAGTCCGGGCACCGTAGTTACCGTCAGTATTTTATCAGGGTTATTGGTATCGACATCCCACTTTTCCACGCCTTTCAAGGCATCTAATACTGGGGTTACAGTTGCAATACAGCCACCGCATTTGATATTGGTTTTGAATTTTAAAGTTTCCATTGTTTATGATATTGAATTAAAAAATTAAAGATTAAGTTTTGAAAATTTCAGTCTCAGGCTGTTGCTGACCACCGATACAGAGCTTAAAGCCATAGCCGCGCCTGCAATCATTGGGTTCAGTAAAAAGCCGTTGATAGGGTATAATATTCCGGCTGCAATGGGAATGCCGATCAGGTTATAAATAAATGCCCAGAACAGGTTTTGACGTATTGTGCGAACCGTGAGCTTGGAAAGCCTTAAGGCTTTGGGCACCTGCCGGAGATCAGAAGAGACCAAGGTGATTTTGGCTACATCCATCGCAATATCGGAGCCTTTCCCCATTGCTATGCTCACATCGGCTTGTGCTAATGCCTGGCTGTCATTAATCCCGTCGCCGATCATGGCCACAATTTTGCCGCTTGCCTGTAAAGACCTGATGAAATCAGATTTACCGGATGGCAGCGTATCTGCCTCGAAATGATCGATACGTGCCTGCTTTGCAACCGCTGTTGCGGTTTCCGCGTTATCACCGGTCAGCATATAGACTTCGATACCTTGTTTTTTTAATGCTTTAACAGCGTCGGCTGAGCCCGCTTTGATCTGGTCCGTGATGGCAGCTACAGCCAGTACCTGCTTGTCATCCGCAAAATAAATAACCGTTTTTGCCTGGCCTGAATAAGAAGCTATTGGCTCTTTCAGATCATCAGGGACAGCGATGCTTTTTTCATCGATCAGTTTATGGCTTCCGGCTAAATACCCCGTTCCATTAAACACTGCTTCCACGCCTCTGCCTGTTAAGCTGCTAAAGGATGAAACTTTTGCCGATTTTACATCAAAAGATCTTAAGTAAGCCACTATCGCGTCAGCCAACGGATGTTCAGACCGTTGTTCCATCGCTAAAAAGATGCCTTGCAGTTTATCCTGATCGTCTTTGGCGCCGCCTGCCCATATTAGCTCAGTAACGACCGGTTTTCCTTCGGTTATTGTTCCTGTCTTATCTAATACCACCGCGTTTACCCGGTGGCCCAATTCCAATGCCTCTGCATCTTTAATGAGAATACCGTTTTCTGCACCCCGGCCTATCCCAACCATTATGGCCGTCGGTGTAGCCAGACCTAAAGCACAGGGGCATGCAATTACCAATACCGTTACCATCGCCAATAAGCCCTGTGTAAAAGCATGCTGTTCGCCGAACAGCAGCCAGGCCCCCAAGCTTAACAAGGCGATCAATATCACGACCGGCACAAAGATGCCTGCGATCTTGTCCACCAGTTTTTGTACCGGCGCTTTGGAGCCTTGCGCATCCTGTACCAGCTGGATGATTTGCGCAAGCAAGGTACTTCCTCCCACTTTTTCGGCAGTAAAGCGAAAACTCCCTTTTTGGTTTAAGGTTCCTGTAAAAACTTTTGCGCCCTGTTTTTTCTCAACCGCTACGGGCTCCCCGGTAATCATGCTTTCGTCCACATAGGAATGGCCGTCATAGACCTCGCCATCCACCGGGATCTTTTCTCCGGGACGTACCAGCAATTGGTCACCGACCTTTACGTCGGCTATTGGCGTTTCTATTTCCCCTTGCAGCGTGATCAGCATGACCATTTTGGGTTGCAGGCCGATCAGTTTTTTGATAGCGGAAGAAGTGTTTGATTTCGCCCGTTCTTCCAGCAGTTTACCCAACAGGATAAAAACCACGATCACGGAAGCTGCTTCAAAATAGACATGCGGCTGCAGTCCCTGTCTCAGCCAGAATTGAGGATAAAAGGTATTAAAGGCGCTAAACAAAAAGGCGATGCCGGTACTTAGTGCAACCAGGGTGTCCATATTGGCCTTACCGTGCCTGGCTTGTTTAAAAGCGCCCGAAAAAAAGCCTTTCCCGGTTATAAATAATACCGGTGCAGTCAGCGCCAGCATGATATAGTTCCTGTACGGCATTTCGTTAAAAACCATCCCGATCAGCACGACAGGAATAGTTAATAGGGTTGCCCAGGTCATATTCCTTTTTAATTCTTTATAATGATCTTGCTGAACTTCCTCTTGTTTTTCTTTTGCGTTTGCGGTATCGACGATCAGGTCATAACCAATGGACTGAACTGCTTTTTGCAGGGTGGCAGGTTCCGTTATGCCGGGGTGAAAGGCTACTTTCACCGATTGGCTGGCATAGTTCACCTCGGCTTTATCCACACCGTTTTGTGCCCCAAGTATGGATTCTACGCTTATTGCGCAGGAGGCACAACTCATCCCGGTTACCGGTAGGGTGAGTGTTTGTAATTCTTGTACTGCCATGCTGTTTTCTTAATTAACAATACAAATTTACCTACCGGGTGAGCCCTGGGCTTTACAGGATTCCGTTAATTTTTTACAGGATTTTGATATGAGGGGAATAAACTAAGCGTGAATATAAATACTTCAATATCAAACTATTTACTATAGATAAACGTTATATTTAAGTTATGAAAGCTACGGCTGTTTTCCTGGCGGCAGGGATGTTGTTCCTTTCCTCTTTTTCCGGGCTCTACCGGCCCATGAGGGGAAATTGCTGTACCGGAATGACGCATCAGGGTGCCTGCGGACATGGCACAAAAGATTGCTGCAATAAGGGAATATGCGGGATGATGCTATCCTGCAGCAAATGCGGCTTTCTGATCGTTGAACCGGTTCCTGTTTTGCCCAAAATCAGCTATATCAAACAAATACCGGTTACTCCATACATGATGGGCAATTCGCTGTATTATTCCGATTCCGGCTGGCATCCCCCGCAAGTTTAATAATTGATCCGTATCTGTTGGTCAATTCATTGATCCTATTATTAATCAATTATTAAAGCTTAGAAATCATGAGACGTTATATTTTCATCACTATAGTGATGTTATTTTCCATTACCTCTTTTACTTACAAACCTGCGAATACCCCATGCTGCAACAGCAAAATGAACCATTGTTCTAAATGTGCAAAAGGTTGCAGTAAACCTTGCATGGATTATTGCAGTAAAACCTGTAAAGAATCAGGCGGATGTACACGTACGTGTAAATAAAGAATGAGTGTCATTAATAAAGCCGGTTAACCCCGGCTTTATATTTTAGAAACTTTTATAAATAGAAATTACCATTCCAATAACGGCTAAAATAATGACGACGTATGCGATGACCAGCCCAATTATCCTTACTACTTTCATCCCCCCGGGGGCTGTAGTTTTTAGGCGGCCTGCCTTTTAGGAGGTTTGATTTTTGTCTTACCATTTTAAGGCTGCCTGTAGCTGTTTGAAAATCTTTCAAGTGCCTCATCGAAATCCTTTCTCACTTCGGGGATTGACATACGTGTTATCAATACAATATCTGAATAGCTGAATTGATCCTGTTGCTTCAGGATAAAAATGATCTTTTGGCTTCCGGTTAGTTTTGATAAAGCCGACTACATCGCCAGCTGTTCGCTTTCGCCTGTAAACCGCCCCGCGCTGCTCAGGAGAAACATTAACCTTTCTTTGAGGCTTTTCGCTCAGGTTCTTAAGACCCAGATTGGCAGCGATCCGGTATAATAAAAGAGGCGAGGCTTCAGTTTTCTGTAACAGGGAAATGCTCCGCCAAAATTCGATGAATATTTCTTGTATTTGTTCATCAGCTTCTTCATGGCTAAACCCGATCCGCCGCAGAAAATAATAGATTCGCTGTTGGTACTTGAGTAATATTAGCCTGAATCCTTCCTTTCTTGTCGCCACATTCTGTAACAGAACAGCCAACGCACCATGATCTGTTTCGACTAACATAGTTTTATCTATTTAAGTGAATACCTAATCCAATTTCATCTTCTGTATCCTGACCGCGTTCAGGATCGCCAATAGCGCAACTCCGACATCGGCTATGACCGCCTCCCATAAGTTTGCCACACCGCCCGCGCCAAGTAGCAAAACGATGATCTTGACCACCATCGCGATAGTAATATTCTGCCAGACGATCCGTTTGGTAATCCTGCCGATTTGAATAGCGGCAGTTATTTTAGAGGGTTGATCGTTTTGAATGACGATATCTGCGGTTTCAATGGTGGCATCACTGCCTAAGCCCCCCATGGCGATCCCGGCATCAGCCAGGGCCACCACCGGCGCATCATTCACACCGTCGCCTACAAATGCAATGCGGCTACCGGCATTTTTAAACTCCTGTACCTTTTGTACTTTTCCGTCGGGCAGCAGATCGCCAAAGGCATTATCTATACCTAATAGTTTAGCCACTTTATCTACTACCGCTTGTTTGTCACCTGATAGCATGACCGTTTGTATCTTCAGATTGTGCATCCGGTCAATGGCCAGTTTAGCATCTTCTTTAATTTCGTCAGCTATCGTCAGGTATCCGGCATATTGATTATTAACCGCGACCACAACCACCGTATCAACTAACTGATCTACTTCCGGCGGATAGGCGATCTTGAATTTTTTAAGCAGTTTCGTATTCCCCGCTAAAACTGTTTTACCGTCAACGTTCCCTTTTAAACCATGTCCTGATATTTCTTCCACATCTTTCGCCTTTAGTTTACCTATAGACTCTCCTGCGTAAGCAACAACCGCTTTGGCAATAGGGTGGGTTGAATTACTTTCGATGGCGGCAGCTATTTTGACCAATTCGTTTTGTTCAATGCCATCAGTTACTACTTCCTGAACATTGAAAACGCCTTTGGTCAGGGTGCCCGTTTTATCCATGATAATCGTATTTATGGTCGTCATTACGTCTAAAAAATTGGAACCCTTAAACAGGATACCGTTTCGGGAAGCCAGCCCGATGCCACCAAAATAACCCAACGGGATAGATACTACTAAAGCGCACGGGCAACTGATCACCAGAAAAACTAATGCCCGGTAAAACCACTGGTGAAAATTGTACGGATCGGTAAAGAAATAAGGCGCAAAACAAACGAGCAAGGCAAGTGCAAAAACAATCGGTGTATAAATTTTGGCGAACCGGCTGATAAAAAGCTGTGTTTGAGACTTCCGGGCCGTTGCATCCTGTACCATTTCCAGTATTTTGCTCAGCTTGCTATCTTTAAACAATGATTTGACCTGAACTTCCGATACTTTATCCAAATTGATCATCCCGGCCAGTACTACTTCACCCTTTCTTTTGGTATCCGGTTTGCTTTCCCCGGTCAATGCGGCGGTATTGAATGTACCGGCATCTGAATACAATTCACCATCCAGCGCGACTTTTTCACCTGCCTTCACCTGGATGATCTCATCAATTTTGATCGCTTTCGGGTCAGTGACCAATGTTTTGCCATCCCGGATAACTGTAACTTTGTCCGGCCGGATGTCCAGCAAGGCTTTGATGCTTCTCTTAGCTTTGTTTACTGCCGAATCCTGGAACCATTCACCAATGGAATAAAATACCATCACGGCTACTCCCTCGCTGTAGGAGCCAATACTAAAAGCGCCCAGTGTGGCAACGCTCATCAAAAAGAACTCATTAAAAAAATCAAAATGTCTGGCTTTGCGCCAGGCCATACCTAATACATTATAACCGGCCAGCAGGAATGCTATTGAGAATATAATCAGGTTGATCGGGAATGCTGGCTGGTACTTAAAACCAAATTCCAGGGTCAGCATGACCAGCAATATAGCCAGCGCGGTAAGCAGCAGCCAATGGCTTTGGCGGCTTTCTTCTTTGGCAGGCTCGCTCAGTTCGAGTGTTTCCTCGCCTTCTTCCTCGCCTGTTTTAAGTTCACGGTCGGCCTCTTTGATCATATTGATACGAGCCTGCTCTTTATATTTAATGTCTTTTTTCATTCCTGTATGTTAATTGTTATCCTTCTCACTCCAACAGCCGGATGTCTTTCATCAAAACTACCTTCAACCCCGTAACCCATGCATCGCAGTCCGTTTTAGGAATATGAAGGGTTTTTAGTTCACGCTCTGTCGAATCACTTTTTATAACTTTTGTAAATAGAGATCGCCATACCGATAATGGCTAAGATAATGACGATATAAGCAACGATAAGGCCAATAATCCTAACGGTTTTCATCCATTGGGGTCGGGCATAGCTTTTGGGCGGCCGGCCTTTTGGTGTATTCTTTTTACCTTTTGCCATTTACTTAATTGCCGTCTTCGTCTGTTGCCGAAGTAGAGGAAAGAATATAAAAAGCGCCTTTAGTAACGATTTTGACGCCTTTTGGCAATTCTTCTACCAATTTGATCTCAGTGTAGCCCAAATCCGATACGCCGGTGATCACTTCAGCTTTATCAAAATAGTAGACCTTACCCGGTGCTTTATGATCGTTATCTTTGTCTCCTGTTTTTTCTTTTTCTTCATTCCCTTCCGTTTTTTCTTCTACTTTTTTAAGGTAATAGATATAATCCTTGCCCCCGGATTTTACGATGGCTTCATTGGGAACCGCCGTTGTCGTCTGATTACCAACATCGATTGATGCCGACACATACATGCCTTGTATCAGGTTGTTTTTTGCACTGTTATCAATGATCGCATGAGCGATAACGGACTTGGTTTCATTTTCAAAAGACTGATTTACCCCATAGATCCTGCCGCTTATCTCTAAATTATTCTGATTGGTCAAAGTGAAATTGACCTTTTGGCCCGCTTTAACTTTTGCCAGGTCTTTTTCATAGACCATCAGGTCGCAATGTACTTTGGAATTGTCTACGATATTCATTAATGGTTTAGACGGCTCGGCAAAGGAACCTGTTTCGATACTGATCTTGCCGATAGTCCCGCTGATCGGTGCAAATACGGGTATTTCCGTGGTAATCTTCCCTTTGGCGGCGTTGGCCGGATTAATACCCACCTGTGCTAATTGCCTGCCTAAAGCTTTAACTCTCGCCTGGTCAGCCTGATAAGTGCTTTCAGATTGCTGGTAAACTTTTCCCGTACCCGCGTTTTGTGCATTTAACTCACTTTGCCGCTGATATTCTTTTTCTGCATAAGCAAGGCTGCTCAATGCGGTCATATAATCCTGTTGTAACTGGATGAGCTGGTTGTTCTCTATGGTCGCCAGTTGCTGGCCTTTGTGCACATATCCGCCTTCTAAGACAAATATCTGTTTGACCACACCACCCATTTGTAAGGTTACTTCCGCTTTATTTTGCGGGGGAACATCGAGCTGGCCGGTGACCTTAACGACAGATTTCAGGTTTTTTTGCTCTACCGTGCCAAAACCTATCCCAACGGCATCGATCTGGCTTTGGGTTAAACGAGTGCCTTCATCGGCTTTATCTTTAGGAACCTCTTTTTGTTCTGTTTCGGCAGGTTCTTTCTTTTGTTTGCAACCGGTTCCGATAGCAACTATTAAGGCTAACGGTAACAGGACGAATAGTTGTATATATTTATTTTTTATGGTTTGTTTCATGATTATTTGCCTCCGCGTAAATAAGAAAGTTCAATAATGCTGTTATTATAATCCCGTAATGCCTGCAGGTATTGCAACCGGATATTCAGGGCCTGGGTGGTGTTCTGGATAAATTCCACATAGCCGATCTCGCCCTTGCTGTAGGCAAAAGCGGCGATCCGTATCTGCTCACCGGCCTGCTTTAAGCCCGAACCCTGGTAGTAGTCAACCGCCTGCTGATATTTTAGATATTCCTGCAGCTGCTGCGTGTATTGCTTATTCAATTGCAGCACAGCCAGTGTTTGGTCGCTTTGGACGATCTGCTGGTTTATCCTTGCCGCCTTGACCCGTGCGGATTGCGCCCCATAAAATAAAGGAACGGATATACCCACTTCAAAACCAGCCATCCGGGTGCCCGGAAAATAGCTGCGGTCGATGTTCGCGGGATTATAAGCGCCGATCAATAACTGCTGCCGGTAACCCAAAGAAATATCCGGCAGGAATTTGCTTCGCTCCGCTTTGACCTGTGTCCCGGCTAAGGTTACCCGTTCCCGGTAAAGGTCAAACAGCGGGTTTTGATGCAACGCAGCGGTATCTAAAGGCGAAGTTATCTGCACTGGCGTAAAGGCGATATCCGCAATTTCAACTGGCTGCCCATTATTCACCAATTGCGCCAGGTCTGCCTGTGCAATGGCGATATCTGCTAAAGCCTGTTGACGGAATAACTGGATCTCCTTTGTCGCGTTCACGGCGGATAGCTGCTCCAGGTAAGACGTTTCACCTGTTTTATAGCGGAGGGCCGCCCGCTCGGAAAATTTCTGGTATAAACTGTCCTGGCTTTGTAACTGACCGGCTTTATTCCGCGCAAATACCAACTGGTAATAGGCCAGTTTAACATCACGGATCAATTCATTCCGCGTCAGTGCTTTTGCGCGTTCACTTACGGTCGTTTGCGCCTTCAGTACCTTGCTTTGTGCGGTATATGCCGTTGGAAAACTAAAGCTTTGAGAAATGCCCAGGCTGTTGTCAATGTTCCCGCCCGAGGTGGGGTCCTGGGTTAAAGTAAGATTTGTTTTAGCGGGATCAAAAGCCGTTCGCTGTAAAGCCTTGTTCTGTCCGATCTCCAGCTCGGACCGCTGCAACTTCGGGTTATTCGCTAAAGCCAGGCGGATACATTCATCCAGCGAAAGCGGCTTGACATTTTGTGCCCTGACAGGCGAAGCAGAAAATAATCCAGTTCCGATAAATAAGCCGATAAGCAATGCCTTAGCGGGGAAAGGAGTTTTTCCTTTGGGTTTTTCATCCCCTTTCTTTGTAAACAGTACATACAATACCGGTAGGACCAGCAAAGTCAATAAGGTGGCGGAGATCAATCCGCCGATCACCACGGTCGCTAAAGGCCGCTGTACTTCCGCACCGGCCGAAGTAGAAATAGCCATCGGCAAAAATCCGAGAGACGCAACGGAAGCGGTCATGATCACCGGGCGCAAACGGACTTCCGTTCCTTTTTTTACCCGCTCGATGATATTGGTGATCCCCTCTGCTTTCAACTGGTTAAAATAACCGATCAATACGATCCCGTTCAGCACCGCCACGCCAAAGAGCGCGATAAAACCAACCCCTGCGGAGATGCTGAATGGCATGTCCCTGAACCACAAAGCCAGCACGCCGCCTATCGCTGCAAGCGGAACTGCCGAAAATATCAGCAGGGTTTCCCTGACCGAATGAAAAGTAAAATACAACAAGATCAGGATCAGCAACAGCGCAACCGGAACAGCGACCGACAGGCGTTTTTTTGCTGCTTTCAGGTTTTCAAACTGGCCGCCGTAAGTGGTATAATAACCGGCCGGCAGTTTAACTTCTTTACTTAAAACCTGCTGTATTTCGGTCACGGCACTCTCCACATCACGGCCGCGTACATTAAAGCCTACATAGATCCGTCTTTTGCCATCCTCCCGGCTGATCTGGGCGGGCGCTTCGGCTATTTTCACAGCGGCGATCTGGTTCAGCGGTATGCGGTTGCCTGACGGCAGGTTAATATACAGGTTTTCAATATTGGATACATTTTCACGAAGGTCACGGCTCATCCTTAAAACAATGTCAAACCGTCTTTCGCCTTCAAATACCGCTCCGGCCACCTGACCGGCAAAGGCCGTACTGATCGCGGTATTGACATCTTCGATATTCAGGCCATACTGCGCAATCTTGGCCCTGTCGTAGCTAACTTCGACCTGCGGAAGCCCGCTTACCCGTTCCACCATGGGTTCACTTACCCCCTGTACCTTGCTGATGACTTTGGCAACCTTATTGGCCTGCTCCGTCAGCTCGTCCAGATCTTCGCCAAATATCTTGATAGCCACGTCCTGCCTTATTCCGGTCATCAGTTCATTAAAGCGCATTTGCATGGGCTGGGTGACTTCAACGTTGAGGCCCGGAATGTTTTTGAGCGTTTGTTCGATCTTTTCCATCATTTCCTGCCGGTTGTCTGCGCTGGTCCATTCTTCTTTGGGCTTCATCGAAAGCATCATATCGCCCCGTTCAAAGGGCATGGGATCGGTCGGTATCTCCGCGCTTCCGATGCGGGTCACCACCTGCTTGATCTCCGGAAATTTCTCCTTTAGTAATTTTTCTCCCTGGCCGAATGTTTTAACCACCTGGGTAAGCGATGTGCCCTGCATCATGGCGATCTCGACCGTCAGATCACCTTCCTCCAGCGTCGGGATAAACTCGCCGCCCAAGGTGCTGAATAGCCAGATCGCGCCTGCCAGGAGGATAGCCGATAAGATAACAGTGAGTTTTTTTGCTTTTAATACGCCATTGAGGATGGGGGTATATAACCGTTGCAAGGCACTGATCAGCCGGTCCGATATATTACGTTTATGAACGGTATGCTTGCTCAAAAATAAGGCGCTGGCCATCGGCACATACGTAAGGGATAAAATAAAAGCGCCCAAAATGGCAAAGGCTACTGTTTCGGCCATCGGCCTGAACATTTTGCCCTCTATGCCGACCAGGGCGAACAGGGGCAGGTACACAATCAAAATAATGATCTCCCCGAATGCCGCGCTATCCCTGATCTTGGAAGCTGCCGTGTGAACCTCCTGATCCATTTCTTTTTGGCTAAGTTTCGGCTTACCCGCAAACAGCCCACTGCCGGATATGCGGTGAAAAATGGCCTCGACAATAATCACCGCCCCATCTACGATCAACCCGAAATCAATTGCGCCCAAACTCATGAGGTTGCCTGAAACACCAAAGATATTCATCATGGTTACGGCAAAAAGCATGGCAAGGGGTATCACCGAAGCGACCACCAGGCCTGCCCGAAGGTTACCCAATAACAACACCAGCACAAAAACCACGATCAGGCCACCTTCAATCAGGTTTCTTTCTACGGTACTAATGGCCCGTCCAACCAATTCCGTCCGGTCGATAAAAGGTTCGATGACCACGCCTTCAGGCAGGGATTTCTGGATTTGCACCATCCGATCTTTTACCCGTTTGATCACCTGGTCAAAGTTTTCGCCTTTGAGCATCAGGGCGACCCCGGCAACGACCTCACCCTGCCCGTTCCGCGTGACAGCCCCATAACGGTTGGCGCTGCCGTATTGTACTTTAGCGACATCCCGGATCAATATGGGCGCTGCGCCGACATTTTTAACAACGATCTGCTCCAGGTCGGACAAGGAACGTACCTGGCCGATACCCCTGATAAAGTAAGCATTGTTGCGCTGCTCGATATAAGAACCGCCGGTATTCTGGTTGTTCTTTTTTAAGGCGTTATAAATATCGCTGATCGTAATATTCAGACTATTCAGCCGGTCGTTGTCTAAGGAGATTTCGTATTGTTTGACATAACCTCCCCATCCGCTCACCTCGGCGATGCCCGGTGTCCCGGCAAGCTGGCGGCGGACGATCCAGTCCTGTATGGTTCTTAGATCGGTAGGGGTATATTTATTTTCATAGCCGGGTTTGGTATGGATCACATACTGGTAAATTTCCCCCAAACCGGTGGTAATAGGCGCTAATTCCGGTGTACCGGTATGCTCCGGTATTTGTGATTCCGCTTCTTTAAGCTGCTGGCTGATCTGCTGCCTTGCCCAGTAAATATCGGCATCATCCTGAAAAACGACAGTAATGACTGATAAGCCTGAACGGGAAATAGACCGCTTTTCGATAACCTTCGGAATATTTGCGAGGGCAAGTTCGATAGGAGCGGTAATGTACTGCTCTACCTCCTGGGTGCCTAATGTAGGGGCCTGTGTGATGATTTGCACCTGGTTATTGGTAATATCCGGCTGCGCGTCAATAGGTAATTGTGTGGCGGAGTACAGACCCGCTGCGACCAGGATAAATATAAATGCGCCAATGATCAATTTATGATTGATCGAGAACGATATAATTCTGTCAAACATGGAAATGTTGAATAAGTAAAACGTAATTATTTTAAGGAAATAGCGATTTCCCTTGCCGGATCTACCGGTCATCAATAAAGGTTTAACTTAATTGCGGCGGCTGCCAGATCGATAGATGAGTTCGGAGTAATTTACCCGGAAGGTGGTCAGAATAAGCAACTGCGCAGGTTACCGGGATATTATGGAACGAATAAACCTGCATAAGGGCTACCGTGGGCGTTGTACAGCAGGAACAGGTGCAAAATGGCGAACACGCATCAGCGGTATTGGCCGGAGTTGATGCTTTGTGAATGATAACAGCATGGTCCCGGTTATTGTTCAAAGCATCTTCCTGACAGGGAATTAAGCTAAGTACAAATACCATGACGCTGAATATGTAACAAAGTATCTTCACACAACAAATGTATAGATATTTGGAATTATTCTAAATTATTTTGGAATTAAACGACACATTTGTTTGGATGGACTAAGCATACTCTGAACATTTACTTACAGGCGGGTAAAGTCTTTAAGCAGACTTTACTATCGGGAAATATTGATTGTGATCAACTATCATTTTATATCATAGTATGTTGGGAAATTAAATTTCACCATGGTTTACCCTGAAGCAACGCGTTTTTTCTCTCGCTTTGATTATAACAATCCAAGTTATTACCTGTATGAAAAACGGCTTTTATCCCAAAGCTATTGACAGCTGTTACAAATAAACTGTTAATTTATTATTAACAAATCTTCACCCTCTGTTCCTCAATCGTGCCTGGTTACCGCCATGGTTATAAAAAGGGAAGCCTACCATGAACAAAGAGGAACTAAAATCACTGTTTGCCAAGTATAATGACGGCACTGCCACCGAGGAAGAACGCGCCTTGCTGGAAGCCTGGTACCTCCAGTATAATGAAAAAGAACCGTTCCAATTAAACGGGAAAAGTATCGAAGCTGCCAAAAACGAAATATTCCGGCGCTTACCCGGCAATCAGGGACAATTCTTTAAAATCGGCATCCGGCTGGCCGCGGCAGCCGTTCTCATCGGCATTCTATTCACCGTAACCATGCTATTCTTTGTCAATCACAACCCCGGAAAAACCCCACCTCTGGCTAACGATTTACCGCCCGGAACCAATAAAGCGATATTAACGCTCGCCAATGGGCGGCACCTTAATCTATCTGACGCCACCAATGGCCAGGTCTATCAACAACAAGGTGTAAAGATCGTCAAAGCCCAATCCGGGCAGGTCATATTTGACTACTCCGGCACTGAAACTACCGCCGAACAAAATACCATTACTACGCCAAACGGGGGGCAATGGCAGATCAAATTACCCGACGGATCACAGGTTTGGCTGAACGCTGCATCTTCGCTTACTTTTCCTACGTCCTTTACACATGGTATAAACCGCATCGTCAAACTCAGTGGTGAAGGCTATTTTGAGGTCGCCAAAGATGCCACCCATCCGTTTATTGTGATCTCTGGTGACCAGCGCGTCGAAGTATTAGGTACCCATTTCAATATCAGCAGCTATGCTGATGACCCTTCGGTAAAAACCACCTTACTGGAAGGCCGTGTGAAAGTCAGCCTATTAGGAAACGCTACCCCAATGTTCTTAAGGCCCGGTGAACAATCAGTAGCCAAGGGCAATCAGCTTGAAGTTAAATCAGTAGATACTGAAGAGGCACTTGCCTGGAAAAACGGCTATTTCCAATTTGATAACGAACCAATTAACAGTATCATGCGCAAGTTGAGCCGATGGTACGATGTAAAGGTAGAATATCAGGATAGCATTAAAAATGAAAGTCTTGACGGGTATGTTTCCCGCAATAAAAATATCAGCCAAGTGATCAAGGCACTGGAGGCGACCAAAACTGTCCATTTCAAACTGGAGGGAAGGAGGATTACCGTCATGAAGTAAGAAAGGATCAGTTTAGTTAATTAAAGTCAGGGTACCGGCTGTCACCGGTGCCCCTGACTTATATAGGCGATCAATAATTATAAACTATTAACCAACACGGCTGCCCACATCTCGAAAATGAATGCAGCCGGTTAAACCCATGTATTACAAATGTATAAGTTTTACTCAAAAAGTAAGGCGCGTGTTCCCATGCGCGTCAATTTAGCCATGCAGCAGTGTTTACGGTCAGGAGTGCTGCTGACTCTGCTACTCCTCTCAATAAACGTTATCGCAAGAGCCCAGCAGATCACTATAAAGGAAACCAGGGCCCCGCTGAAAAAGGTCTTTCAGGACCTATCCAAGCAAACAGGCTTTGAATTCCTGGCATCAAGTGCAGTATTAGATGTATCCCAACCAGTAACATTTAGCGTAAAGGACCAACCTCTTGGTGTTGTATTGGAAACCATTTTCAAAACCCAACCGCTGAAATATGAGATACGTGATAAGATCATTGTGGTTACAAAAAAAGAAGTAACGCAAACATCACCGCGAAAAGATCAAACAACTACAGCAATATTTAAAGGAAAAATCATCGATACAATAGGTAATCCTTTGCCCGGTGCAACTATAAAAAATCTTTCAAGAAACCTTAACGTAACTACATCAAATAATGGAGAATTTGAAATCGACGGTAGCCCAGGCGATGAAATCTCGGTATCATTTATTGGCTTTCTTCCCTATAATTTTCACTTAAATGATAAGCTGGATTATTTAACGATTGTATTAAAAACAGGAACTTCGAAATTAAATGAAGTAAACGTTGTTTCGACAGGATATCAAACAATACCTAAAGAAAGGATAACAGGCTCTTTTGCACAGCCGTTGAAAAATGAATATGAAAATCGTGTCGCACCAGATGTAATATCTAAACTGAATGGTATCACCAGCGGATTAGTATTTAATGCAAATACCCTTACTACCCAAGGAGGAAAGCCTGATATTAACATTAGAGGCCGAAGTACAATTTTTGCGAATGATCAACCACTGATCGTAGTCGATAATTTCCCTTATAGTGGTGATATCAATAATATAAATCCCAATGATGTTGAAAGTATTAGTGTGCTGAAGGACGCCGCCGCTGCGAGTATCTGGGGAGTGAGGGCAGGAAATGGAGTAATCGTCATCACAACACGCAAGGGAAAGAATAACCAAGCTTTAAAAATAGGATTTAACGCCAATCTTACGGTATTTAATAGACCAGATTTAAATTATAACCCAAATCAGTTAGACGCTTCAAGTTATATAGGACTTGAACAATATCTTTTCGGGAAGGGTTTTTATGATGCAAGTCTTGCAAATACCTCCAGCTATCCGGTTATATCTCCAGTAGTTAGCCTGTTAGCTGCAAATAGGGCAGGAACGGTTTCAACTAATGATCTCAATACTCAACTTAATGTACTTCGGAATATAGACGTTAAAGATCAGTTGAGTAAATACTTTTATCAGAAAGCAACTAATCAGCAATATGCGATAAATCTTTCAGGAGGGTCTGATAAGGCTATTTACTATTTCTCTGCGGGATATGATCACGATTTAGCCAGTGTAAAAGACAACAGTAATCAACGATTTACTTTAAATAGTCAAAATACTTTTTTCATCACTCCAAAATTAGAAGTGAATGCTGGAATTAATTATATAAGAACCAATACTCAATTTGATAACACATTAACCCAAACCGCAAGACGCCTTTTCCCTTATTCGCAAATTGCAGATAAGGACGGAAATCCTTTGCCAATTTCATATAACTACAACCAAACATTTATCCAAAATTCCGCTACAACTGGATTTTTAGATTGGACATATTATCCCTTGAAGGAGTTAGGTGCCACGGATAACACAACAAAAACATCGGATGCCAGAATAAGTACTGGGATAAAATACACTTTCATACCCGGCTTAAGTGCAGAGGTAAAATATCAATTTGAAAACACTCAAAGCGATAATCGCATCTATCAGAGTCAAGACACTTATGCAACAAGAGATTATATTAATACTTTTTCCGTTGTTAATAACGGAGTAGTGACCGGATACAACGTTCCTTTAGGTGGAATTTTAAATCTCTCCAGAGGCAATACCATATCAAATAACGTACGTGGTCAACTAAGTTATAGTAATCATTGGTCGGACAATGATTTGGTAGCGATACTTGGATATGAACTTTCACAAACCACAGGTGAAAGCAACCAATCAATTCTCTATGGTTATAATAATGATCTTGCAACGTTTACAAATATTGATGCAATCGACTCATTTAATACTTACCCAACGGGTAGCCAAAGCATCTACAGTGGATTAGGAGTTCAATCAACAATCGTCCGGGTACGTTCATCATTTGCAAATATCGCTTACAATTACAAAGATCGTTACACGGTTTCCGGTAGTGCGCGAATCGATGGAACCAATTATTTCGGCGTCTCAACCAATCAAAAGAACCTGCCATTATGGTCGGCTGGTTTTAAATGGGATATTTCCAGAGAGTCATTTTACAAATTAGATTGGTTACCAGTATTAGCATTAAGGACAAGTTATGGGTATAATGGAAACCTTATTCAATCCATTACTGGGATTACAACATTTCAATATTACAGTAACGCGACGTACACAAATTATAATTATGCATTAATTTCCAATATTGGAAATCCAGACCTGCGTTGGGAGAAAACAGGGATTGCGAATATCGGCGTTGATTTCGGTACAAAAAACGGCGATATAGCCGGTAGCCTTGAATATTATTTCAAAAGGGAAAGCGATTTATTAGGTTTTAAAAATTTTCCTGAAAATAGTGGTATTACGCAGCTTGAAGGGAATTTCTCCAACATGAAAGGAAGTGGTTATGATCTTTCCATTACAAGTCACAACACCAAAGGGAATTTAAAATGGAATACTACCCTTCTTTTAAGTCATGCCACAGATAAAGTAACATCCTACGATGTTCAACCTTATAGTTATCAGTTAGCAGGATCAGGCACAGGTGCCCCGAATATTAACAGGCCTGTATTTGGGGTTTACGCCTATAAGTGGAGAGGCTTAGATCCAGCGACCGGTAACCCAATTGGTTTTGTAAATGGCTCACCAAGTCAAGATTATTCAGCTATTACTGTTAATACTCCAGTACAAGATCTCGTTTATGAAGGCCCTGCTCGACCGACTTATTTCGGCGGGTTAAATAATAGCTTCAGCTATAAAAATTTTAGATTAACCTTCCAGGTTAACTACAAATTGGGGTACTACTTTATGGCTCCTGCGTTGAATTATTCAACTATTACCACCTCTGGAGCATTTTTACGAGTAAATAACCAGTTCAATGATCGATGGCAGGTTCCCGGCGATGAAAAGAGAACTAACGTACCATCCTTAGTCTATCCGTTTTCCTCTTCTCGGGACCAATTCTATAAATACTCTGAGGTTAACGTAGAGAGTGGTGATCACATTCGACTTCAAGATATTACTCTAAGTTATGATTTTACCAAATCAACCTATCACCGTCTTCCCTTTGCCGCACTACAACTATTTATTTATGCGAATAATGTAGGAATTATTTGGCGAAAGAATAATAAAGGACTTGACCCTGATGCTGTGCCTACTACAGATAACACAACGATGCCAGTACCAAGATCAATAGCGATCGGCATAAAGGGGAATTTTTAAGGATATATCCACTAAATGTATGGCAAATCAAATTGAATAGTAAAATGAAAAATAAAATATCTCAAAGAACGCTGCTGCTAATTTGCAGCATCATGTTGCTGGCGGCATGCAAAAAAGACTGGTTAAACGCTAAGCCAGATAAAGCACTTGTTGTGCCTTCAAAAATTGCGGATTACCAAGCCCTCTTAGATAACACTAAAGGGGCGACAAATCCAATGAACATTGATGTCCCAAGTCTTAGTATGGTTGGTGACGGAGATTATTATATAACAGATGCCACCTTTAATTCTCTTGGTGTTGGCACGGAACAAAGTGCCTACTTATGGGGGCCAACTGAAAATTTCTATGCTGGCCATGCTTCAGGTGACTGGGTTTCAGCTTATGGGAGAATCTTAAATACGAACGTGGTTTTAGATGGTCTTGCTGCCATAAAACCTGATCAATCCTCACAAGCCGCCTACAATAATGCAAAAGGATCAGCCCTGTTTTTCCGCTGTTATGATTATTTCAGCCTATCCCAGCAATATTGTAAAGCCTATTCGCCCTCGACCTCCGGAAGTGATTTGGGTTTACCCTTACGATTGTCATCAAACGTAAATCTCACTGTTGAACGCTCAACAGTTCAACAAACCTATGATCAAATAATCAATGACTTGTTGCAAGCAAGCCAACTGTTACCAGTCAATACTACGTTTCCAACGAGGCCAACGAAAGCTGCAGCGTTTGGTTTGTTAGCAAGGGTTTACCTGTCTCAGGATAACTACCCCAAAGCTTTTTTATATGCAGATTCATGCTTGCAATTAAACAGTAATTTGTTGGACTATAACAAGGTTTCGACAACCTCGCCATTCCCGTTATCTTATTTTAATGTAGAGGTGATTTTTCATACACAATTGGCAGGTTACCTCTCATTTAACCCACCCAATTTGATTGTTGATCCTGGACTTTATCAATTATACGATGGGAATGATTTGCGTCAAAAAATATTCTTCAAAACCCAAGCGGGTATAATTACAAACAAGACGAGTTATATAGGAAGTGCATTTCAACCGTTCGGTGGAATTGCAACTGATGAAATGTATTTAATTCGAGCAGAGTGCAATGCAAGAGCAGGGCAAATTGTAGCTGCATTGAATGATTTAAATAACCTACTAAAGAACAGATATAAAAATGGAACATTCTCTGCTTTGACAGCTACAAATGCAGATGCAGCACTTTCATTGATCCTAAATGAAAGAAGAAAAGAATTGTGTTACCGGAATATTCGTTGGTCAGACCTCCGGAGGTTGAATAAAGATCCTCGCTTTCAGGTAACCTTATCTCGGATTGTTAATGGCAAAACTTACACCCTTGTTCCTAACTCACCAAGGTATGTGCTTCCAATTGACCCAATTGAAATAGAACGAGGGGGCTTACAACAGAATCCAAGATAGTACAATCCTATCAATTAAAAATTCAAGGCATTTAAAAATTGACAAATGAAAAAATTTATATTAGCGATACTCGCATTAATACTGTGTTCGGGCGGTAAAATTCTTGCTCAAAACAAAACTGAAGTTATATCCTATATTACCGGAAAAATAGAAAATAGAAATAGTACTGATTCTGTTATTCTGATGCTGAATGGCCCATTTACAATGTATGGTGGGGCGTCTGAAGCTAATGCTTCGAAAATTTTCACTGAAAAGCCTGATCAAAACGGTGTATTTAAGTTCAAAATCCGGACAGAGAACTCGCCATTTCATTTTACTTTATTTCAGTCAAATAAAAGATTGCCATCTGGAAATTTAATTAGCTCCGGCGATGTAAAAAATTACCTTATCGAACCCGGAGACAGTATTAATGTAAAATTTGAGGGGGCAAAGCAAACTTATTCTGGACGAGGCGCAAAATTATTTGAAGCGCAATTAAAAATTGCAGAGGTAGATCCTGATGACAAACAACTGATGAGTAGCGTCCACAATTACTTTAACATCGATACAAAAAAATGGCTCAACCAAAAAGATTCATTATTAAATGCTCAGCTTCAAGTATTAAACTCTTGTAAAACAGATATGTCGCCAATGGCCTATGGAATAATTCGGGCAGATATAATTGGTAAAAACAGGACTTTTATATACAGGCGAATTAGTTTTGCTGGACCATTTTTTGTTAGTGGCGAACCGCTCAAAAAAGAAATTCAAGATCTATGTATTGAACTTCAAAACCGGCCCGCATATCTTGATAAGGAAGACAGATCAGCTTTAACGCCGGAATACATCCTATATTTATATAATAAGATTAGAACTGAAGTTAAATATCAACGAATTATTAATCAAATCGATCCTTTTATTGATGAAAATTATTTCGACGCAATTAATTCAGAATACACGGGGCTGGTAAGAGATAAGTTACTCACTTATTGGCTCACATCAATTGCCGCGTTTAATCATTTAGATGAAAAATATCTTTCTAATGCGTTGTCGGTTATGGTATCTCCGACATTTGTTCAAATGGTCAATAATCTAAAAGAAACCTTTTCAAGTGGACAGCCTGTTAGTGACTTTGATTTTCAAAATGCGAAAGGCCAGAGGGTTAGGCTTTCCGATTTTCAGGGAAAGGTCGTTGTAATAGACCTTTGGTTTACCGGCTGTGGACCTTGCTTAAATGTGGCAAGGGGGCTTCGGCAAGTAGAAAAACAATTTGCGAACAGGAAGGACGTCAAATTTGTAAGTATTTCAAGAGATCAGAATAAGTCGATGTGGTTAAACAGTATTGATCAGTCCCAACGTTCAAAACCGACCTCCTATTTCATATCTAATGATACAGAATATTTATATACAAGTGGAACTGGTGCAAATAACTCATTTATTAAAAGGTATGTACCTCAGGAAAGCTACCCATGTCTATTGCTGATCGATAAAAAAGGAAGAATTTTTACCTCTACACCCTCACAACCAATCTCTGTTGAAGGTATGGAAAAATTGACATTGGAAATAAATCAAGCCGTTTCCCACCAATAGCTATCATAATTATTTAAAAAAAGCGCACGGAAATTATATTCCCGTGCGCTTACTACTTATTGGCCATTATAAACTTTATCAACCGGCCCTCTTGATGAAAGTGAAGGCGAGCCAGCATCTGTTGGCGATTGGTTGTTATGAGGTGTATTGGTTGTTGTCCAGGTAGCCTGGCACTCCTTATTGCTTAATGTACTACAAGCTGCAGGGGTGGTACCGTCCCTGAAAATAAAGTTATCAGGATCAGTGCTGGTTGGGTCACCACTGATGTTATAGTACAATGCAGAAACGCTAATAATTTTACCTTTCGCATCTTTATTGTATTTAATAGAGCTGCTATTGGCAGTGGTAAATGCGCTAAAGCCGATTGCTAATGCACCTACCATCAGGCCAAAAGCGATTTGTTTAAAGTTTTTCATGATCTTAATTTTTTAATAATTACTAAATTTTGAAATGCGGACCGCAATAATGGCCAACATGATAAAGGCGAGATTGAACCATATATGCTGCATCCATGATAATCGTTCAATAGCACCACCACAGTGACAGGGAAGATGTGGCTCCCATATCATTGCACTGATTATATAACCTGTAAAACCAACCATCATTCCTGAAAATGATATTAATCCGATTTTTATAGTTTTAGGAATAATGAGCATTACTGCAACTACCACCTCCAATCCAGGAACCAAATAGGAAATCAATTCAGCTTGGCTGCTGATTAAATGAACATTTTTTAAGCCATTTAAAAATCTCTTGTGTTCCACGATTTTAGCATATGCAGTATAAACAAACAAGAAAAGGCAAGTGTACCTGATAAAGTTGGCTATTTTATTTTTTGTATCCTGCGAAATGTTAGGAGATAAAGTTGAGGTAATTGCATTCATGATTTTATTGATTAAGCTATCAAAATAATTCTGGTAACATCCATTACCGGCGGGTACGTAATCCGCCAAATCTCTTTGCTGTTTTCTTTGTCACGAAGGTTCCTTTCTTTTTGTATTACCATGGTTGATAAGAGGTTTGTGATCGATTTACAGATCAAAGGAACAAGGAAATAAAAAATGAAAACAGGTAGTAATCAGTTGTAATCACTAAAGGAAAATTTAAAGGGTTAGTCCCTTAAAGTGCAATTAGATTTTGACGTTGGGTGAATGTGTTGGTCCAAAAAGTGGAAAGAAATTCTAAAATAAGCTACCACCCTTTACCACCCCATGTTGTTGAACTATTCCGTTGCAGCAGGAATTTCTTTATTTATAATGCTTTCAATATCAGACTTGATTGAAAAATAATTGGCAGCAAGGATATCACTATCAACGTTTCTAATGGTTGGAACTGCGTGGTAATTATCAGCCTCCGCTTTTAACCCATCGTGGTCATTGACAATCGCATTATGAAAAACCTTTAAGTCTATCTTTTCATCCGGGTTATCCGCTACCAGGCCAACGAACTCACCCGAGGACAGCGTTGATATCTTTGACGCCGGAATAGCGAAATCTAATTGTGTCGATTTACTTATAGAAGTATCCTGGCTATTGATTGATACGCTCTGACGTTCCTGCATGATCTTCCCAAACCGTTCACTCAACTGTTTCGCAGTATCGCCGGTAACCTGCCCGGAAATAATATTGCCTACGATGTTCATGATCACCTCTGCCTGTTCCCGGCCATAGTCCTTTTTCAACTGGCTGTAATCTTGCACAGCCAAGGTTGTAGCGACCTTATTGCTGCGAGCGGTCGCGATCAGGCTATCGATGTTGTTAAAATAAATGGTAGGGAACTCGTCAAAAATCAAATTACTTTTCAGCTTATTCTTCTGATTCACCAGTTTGATAGCGCGCGAAATGTATAAGCTGAGAACTGCTCCATATACCTGTTGTTTGAGTGGATTATTACCCAGGCATACGATCTTAGGTTCATCCGGGTTGTTTAAATCGAGTGAAAAATCATTACCGGAAAGCACGTAATAAAGCGCTGGTGAAACGAGTCTTGCCATACTGATCTTGGCACTGGCGATTTGCCCTTCCAATTGATCGTATGCCTCATTTCGCCAGGCAGAAATAAATGGATTGATCAAAACTTCTATTTCAGGCTCTTTTTGCAACAACGCGAAAAGTTTTTCGTAATCGACCTGGGCAAGTTCGATGGCGTGCGGTAAGGTGCAGTATTTCCCATCTTCATATTTCTTAAGAAACCAGAAAAGGGCGGTTACAAAATTGATGGGGGATTCAACAAAGAAATCGCCTTGTTTCTTGATCCATTCACGATTTAACCCAAGCATGAAAGTTCTTGCTGATTCCATAGCATCGGTAATATCTTCCATCCGGTCCGGATCCAATGGATTACACCGATGCTTGATATTATCGAAATCAATAAACCAGATACTGGGCTTTTTTTTATAGGCTCCTGAATATTTCAGCAGCGCATTATAGGCGATGACCGACAGGTCATCAAATTTGAAATCGTAGATCAGCATACTGAATCCCTTTTTAATATGTTGCGTGATAATATGCCGGATTACGAAATAGGATTTACCCGCACCCGGTGTACCTAACACCAATGAACCCCGGAAAGGATTGATCACATTTATCCAGCTATCCCGGACCTTGCCCTTATAATTATACTGAGCAGGAAGATTAACCGAGTATTCATTCTCCAGTTTCCTTTCTTCCTGTGGGAAAGTTTCGTTTTCTGTATTAAAAACATCCTGGGTCAATTTGATATTTATGATTCGGAACATTTTACTGATTCCGGATAGGAATGATAGAAAACCCGTTGCAGTCAGCCCGATGTATAACGTGGCTGTGAACAATGTCGAAAGCGTTAAATGAAATAATAGACCGCTTAAAAAATATATGGCCAGTCCTAATCCCGCATAAATAAGATTTCTTTTCCAGGTGACCTTTTCATCTTTTTTGCCCTTGGTTCCGATCAGAGATACGATGAGTAGTATCAGCGCAACCGCTTTGGAGAGCAGACCGTTTCTGAATAGGCGGAATTTGTAAATGTTGAGCAGAATATGATCAGTCACCTTATGGGTAAAGTGCAGTTCCCGAAATGCCGCATAGCAGCTGAAATAAAAATGCAGGATGAGGATTGCCACAGCTAAAAACCTGGTGAAGTCCATAATCTTCCTGAGCGCTTGTTCGTTTTCTCCCGTTTGCATAATCTTAGTTTTTAAAGTTTTAGACGCCTGCGTTTTTTCTTTTTTTGCCGATCAGATAGACTTTGGTTATTTGCCCCTTCCGTTGGGCTTAACAGATCACCCAAAAGGTCAATAGTGGCTTGTTGATTCTCTGAAGGTGTAAGAATTTCATGAGTGGAAGCGTCATCTTCACCTGACGTTTTTTCCTTACCCATCTGTACGAGATACTCCTGACCATACCGCGCCTCAATTGCGGCCGCGCTGTAGGCTTTACCTAAGTCGCTGCCATTGAAAACAACTTTATTGTTTTGATCGATAAACGTCAATCCATAGACCCTGCCCTCCGCATTCTGACGGATGAGCAAGTCGATAGCCTTTTGCTTTAATAGCGCTTGTAGTTCCTGGTGTGATCTTACCTGCGGAATAGCACCGTCAATGATATTGGATAGACTATTTTTAAAAGGCTTCCTTAAATATTCATTTAACTTAAATCGCTCACCTAATAATTTCATTGTAGGTTTTTTATAGAGCGAACTTGCTTTTTGCGGGACTCCTGTTTTGTTCCCTTGATCATCCAACGCCCAATAACGTAATCCACCGTGTTCAAACATCACCGTTTCCTTTGGCCCACGATCCGCAACAATATTATATCCTGCCAAAACCGCGTTGAACTCGGCAAGGCTGGTAAATTTGTAAGACTGGGAAACATGATTGACGATGTTGCTAATTGCTCTCTTTGTATCGGTAGCACCATAAATTAATGGCTTTGCATTTTTTTGATTGGCGATTGACCTGGCCGGATCTTCTGCTTTTACTAAGCCATATTCTTGTTCGATTGCTTTTCTGGCAGGCTCGGATTTGAGTTTGCCGATGTTATGTAAACTTATCCTGGTTCCATCGGCATCGATGTTGGTCGTGAGAATATGAATGTGGTTATGACCGGCATCAAAATGCTGGTAGGCCAGAAACGGTTGCTGGCCGAAACCTATTTTTTCCATGTAAGCCTCGGCTATTTGACAAAGTTTTTCTTCATTCAAATTTTCAGTAAGGTCAAAGTTCAACGATAGGTGAACCGTGTTCGTTTTAGCCCTTGCATTTCGCGCAGCAAGGTCAGTTAAGCGAAATAGCTTATCATCAAAGCTCAGGAACCGGCTCTCCTTTGGATATAGCTGCGCCATGATCAATTTGGCCTTTCCTGCTTTAACCTTACGCTCATTATAATTCAAAGCGCCAATTATACTTTTCCCGCTTTCAATTTTTGCGACCATAATGTAGCGTAGGTATTTATGCGATCTTTGATTTCGGTAACCGAAGGTTCCAGTTTGTTATTGACTACCTGTAATAAATTTTCCCATAATCGATTGTCTGCGGTTCCATGTGCGCTGTTAATATTTCGTACCGCCTGGTTCAGGTTATTGCCGATAGCATTGAGCTCCTTTCGCAGTATCATCAACTCTTCTAAAAGATCATCTAAGGATTTATCACGGTTTAAAATCATCACCGGCTTTCCCAATAAAAGGGCGCGGGCATATTCGCTCATACACTGAAAAGTGGTTTTCTTATAGCGTCGTTCAATTAGGTTTTGTTCAGTTGGCTTCAGCCTGATCTTAACCCATTTCGATCTATTTTCATGCGTCTCTCCCATAGGATTTTTCTTTCGATCAAACCGACTTCGGAGTGTTTGATGGCTATTCCCTGACGACTTCGGAGGAAGGGCAAGATTCGGTTGTGGTACAAACGTACATCTTGCTAACTGCAAAAAGACAGCAGTTTAAATCCTCACCTATCTAAAGACTTAGCGAACTCCAATATGGCTAATACTTGTTTATGATTGCTTTTCAACAGACTTTTTCAAGTTTCCTTTAAGGAATGATTGCAATGCTAGGATATTGATATCCTTTAATGAAAGATCGTGTTCAATCCCATAGCCTTTCATTGTTTTAAGAAGGCTTTTAGGTATCCATACGTTAAGCTGCGCTTCCGCTTCTTTTGGTTCCTCAACATCCTTAACCGGGTGAACTTCCTGAATGGGCGTCTTAGGCGGGTCCTGTTTTAGTTTGTCAGCAAGCCCCCCCAATTTCTTTTTATAATCTTCCATTGCATTTCAATATGGTATCGCATATCCTTGCATTTATGTAATTACATAAATCTGTATTGCTGCAATTATGCACTTATGTAATCGACCACTTCCTCTGCAAGGGACGTAAATTCTTCCTTTGCTTTCAAATCAGTACCTGATAATATTCCGGCAGTGATCGCACTCCGCGTTATGCTTACCCGGTCGTGAATCATTGTCTTTAACAGCGGCGTACCCATATCCTGCAATAGTTCAGAAACATCCTTTGTAACACCGGATCGGTATTTGATCATGTTAAGCGCTATCCCTGCTTTTAATGCAGGCTTCTTTGCCTGCGCAAATCTGATCAATGCCAATGTTGCTCGGATCGCCATGACGTCGAAGAATCCGGCTTTTGTCGGAACCAGGACAAAATCTGATATCAAAAACAGGTCGGTCAATTTATTGGATAAGTAAGGAGGCGTGTCAATGATAATCAGATCATATCCCAATTTTGGGATATCACTTACTTTTTCCGCAGCCAGGATTTCA
This sequence comes from Mucilaginibacter sp. 14171R-50, assembly GCF_010093045.1. Classification (NCBI taxonomy): domain Bacteria; kingdom Pseudomonadati; phylum Bacteroidota; class Sphingobacteriia; order Sphingobacteriales; family Sphingobacteriaceae; genus Mucilaginibacter; species Mucilaginibacter sp. 14171R-50. The sequence continues at coordinate 1,472,558 of NZ_CP048115.1, forward strand.
AGGTCGGGGAAATCTTCCCGTGCATGATATAAGCTGCCCTGTAAATCCGAGTCCACTAACGCGACACTCAATTGGTCTTTAAAACACAATGCCAGGTTCAATGCCAATGTGCTTTTTCCTACGCCGCCTTTTTGATGGGCGATGGTTATAATCTTTGCCATAACTACATATTTCTAAATGTTTGTAAATACATAAATCTTCAATTCTGTAATTGTAGAATTACATAGGCAAAGGTGGGTTTATAGTTATCTTTATTTCTCCGAGTTCGTCCGACTCGGATACCATATTTATTCCAATACACACATAATTGTAAATAAGGATAGTGAATGTTCAACATTAAATAGGAGATGGAAAAACACAGAGAAATAGGAGATGAAGGCGAGGCTTATGTTTTGCAGCTTTCGTATGATACCTATCTGAAGTATTGGTGTTATCCAAACCCAAAAGATGAAAAAGGTGATTATAAAGAAATTTGTGATCTGCTTATCCTTTTCCGAAATACAGCTATCATCATTTCTGTAAAAAACCATCACTATGATGGGGACTATGATAAGTATCAAAAAAAAGTTATAGAAAAATCAACAAAACAATTAAACGGAGCATACAGAAAGCTCTTTCAAAATGTAAAAGATGTTTATATCAGCCACCCTGACCGGGGGCCTGAAAAATTTGAGCCACAACGCTATCAACACATTTTTAGGATCACCATAAATGTTGGCGAACAATTTGAACAGTATAACTTGTCCGATCAGGTGGAAGGTAAAGGGTTCATTAATATATTCGATAAAGACACTTTTGAAGCAATAATTGATGAACTGGACACTATTAATGATTTGACAGATTATCTGATTAAGAGGGAACAATTATTATCTTCTAATATGAAATTGGGAGATGCTTGCAGGGAAAAGGACTTGCTTGCCATATTCATTACAAATGCCCGCGAGTTTCCAGAATTTATTAAAAGTGAGAAAGAGGCACAGAGAGGGGGTTGTGAAGGAGCTTGGGATAAATATATTCAGAGTAAAGCCTTCACTTATAAAAAGCATAAGGATGGCCCAAGTTATTTTATCGACAAAATGGTGGCCAATGAAGTTCTGAAATTAAGTGATGGTGAAAGTTTAGCAAAAGAGTTGATGAATACCACCCGTTTTGAACGGCGACAGTTGGCGAATAACATATTTTCACTCATTCAAAAATATCAAAGCACGATCGCAAATCTCCTGGTGAGGAGATATCATGTTCATAACGATATCGGTCATCTCGTAATATACTACAGTTCTGATATTGCCGAACATGATGTTGATGAGGTTGTGAAACTTGCTGCGGAGATTTATGCCTATAAATATGGTGAAAAGGATGTCGTAGTAATAGCTGCCACTGACAATCTAAAGCAGTACAAATTCGGATTGTTTAAGAAACATGATGGCCCTGTGGCTCAAGAGGCCACCGAAAGATTGGAAAAATTAATCGAAAGTTTCGGCTGGTTTAAAAATGAGCAAAAGACGGAACAACGCGATACGGAGTTTCCAACATAACTAAGACTATGTATTTACATAATTATAGAAACCTGCAATTATATATTTATTCATTTATGTAATTACAGGTTTCAATAACTCTTTTCATTTGCCAAAGTAGCTAACTAAAGATGAAATAGCTTCAGGAGCCGGATTCGCTTTAATAGCTTCAGTAATTTTAGCGAGATCCAATTCGGTTTTTATTAAGTCCCATTTTTCATTGAGTGTCCAGGTGATCTCTGACCAAATAGGCCTTCCTGCGCCGTAAACTTTAATATCCTTGTCTTTAAAAACTTCTACCTGGATTGGATCATCGTTGGTTATGCGATAAACCTCGAAGGCATCTATAACATCACTATCATGGTGGCCAATAATAGCCAATACTTGGCCAGCATCATCGCCGCTTGCTTTTTTATAAAGGTTGTAAATCATAAAATAAAGTTAGATTTTATGACCAAAATTTCGGGTCAAAATCGTATATTTGATTAAAGAAAAGTTCTTTAAATCGACTGAAAATCCCTTATAGTTAATCCGTGACCTCCACGGTGACTAATAGGTATTCGAAAATATAAATGCCTGTAAGATAATATCTTACTCGAATGGTCACGGTCCCGTCCATTCCGCTAAGACAAAGTTGGCAACAACTAAAAGCCTGTAAATTAATGTTTACAGGCTTTTTTGTTTCGAAAATATTGAGGTATGACCTACTGTTATTGCCTATTTTAACCTTTTCAAATTCCTGTCAAAGCTTATTTAGCTAACTATTTTAACAATTTTAACATCTTGCTGATGCGGATAAATGCTTGAGTTAAAGCTTTCGCTGGCCAAAAGTGTGAATGCGGTACCGGCTTACTATTTTAACAAACGGCGATGATTTGCAAAACCAACCGGTAGAAATCGTGTTACTAAAGCGAAATTATTCAGACGGTTGGCATATTTCAACCTATTTGCGGATATACTTAAAATGTTTACAGCCGATCAACTACCTCGCGACAATAATAATAATATCAGCCTTACGCTGATGAAAGCCGCCCTTGACGCCAGCGTATCGGGAATCATTATCACCGATAACCAATTGCCGGATAATCCAATCATTTATTGCAACGGGTCATTTGAGCGAATGACTGGCTACCGGCGCAATGACATTATTGGCCACAATTGCCGTTTTTTGCAAGCGGATGACCGTACTCAACCCGCACGGGCTAAAATAAAGGAGGCTATAGCCAATGGCAGCAACATATCTGTAGAGATCAGGAATTACACCCGCAACGGACAATTGTTTTGGAACGAACTTTATGTTTCACCTATTAAAAGCGAAGATGGAAAAGTTACCCATTTTATTGGTGTTCAACATAACGTCAGCCTGCGCAAAAAAGCGGAAGAGAACCTTGTACAGGAAAAGGAACAACGCGAGCAGAAGATTAGGGAACGTACAGAGGCCCTGCATCATAGCCGGGAATATCTCGATAGTATCGTTCAAACGGTAAGGGAAAGCCTGCTGGTACTCGACCCCCAATTAAAGGTTATCAGTGCCAACCAGCATTTTTTGAACACTTTTAAAGTCAGTGTCCTGGAAACGGAGAACAAGAACCTTTACCAACTGGGGAATGGGCAATGGAATATTCCAAAACTTAAGGAGTTGCTCGAAAAGATACTTCCTACAAATAACCCGGTGTTAGACTTCGAGGTGGAGCACGATTTTCCGCATATAGGTAAAAAACTTATGCTGCTTAACGCCAATCGCGTTGAACTTGAAGGAGAATATAAGGACCGTATTCTGTTGGCTATCGAAGATATAACGGAGCGCCGGGCGATTGAACAGCGTAAGGATGATTTCCTTTCGGTAGCCAGCCACGAACTAAAAACACCATTGACCACTATTAAAGGTTACATCCAGATAATAGAGCGGTTGCTTCCTCCCGAGTCGGGTGAAAAACTGAAAGATATTGTTAAAAAAACCGCTAAACACACCGAAAAGCTAAATAATTTGATTGAGGAGCTGCTGGAAGTTTCAAGAATTCAAACCGGGAATATCACGCTAAACGAGGAAGAGTTTGATTTTGACAAGATGGTTGCCGAAACGGTAGACAGTTTGCAGGCTGCATCTGCCAAACACCATATCATAGTTTCAGGGCATACGCAGATAAAATTCATCGGCGATGAATCGCAACTGAGCCAGGTAGTTAGTAATTTTTTATCAAACGCGATCAAATATTCGCCCGACGCAGATAAAGTGGAAGTACACCTGGCGGTGTTAAACGGATACATCAAATTATCTGTTAAAGATTACGGCCTGGGCATTAACGCTGCCGACCAAAAAAGAATATACGAGCGTTTCTTCCGGTCAACCGAAACGCAAAAAAAATACCCTGGAATGGGTATCGGTCTATATATCTGCGAACAGATCATTAAAAATCACGGCGGAAGCCTTTGGGTGGATAGTGAATACGGGCAGGGCTCTACCTTTAGTTTTACCTTGCCGATAAAACAATTACCATGAAAAAAAAGATACTGATCTGTGATGATGACCAGGGCATCCTGGAAATGCTTGAAATTGTGTTTAATGAAGACAAATATGAAGTACTTACAGAAGGTAATAGCCTCAGGGTATTTGAATGCATCAAGAACTTCCGGCCTGATCTGCTGATTCTGGACCTATGGATGCCAGTGTTGTCAGGAGATCAGATCACCCAAAAAATAAAAAGTCAACCTGACGACGCACATATGCCGGTGTTGATTATGTCTGCAAGCAGGGATGGCGGAGAGATAGCGAAGAATGCCGGTGCCAATGCCTATATAGCCAAGCCTTTTAATGTAAATGAATTTGTAGACCTGGTAGATAAGCTGAACAGCGAAGCAATTGCCTAAGGAACTTAACACGGGAGACATCGTATTGAAATTGAATTATTTACGATCTGATGGCTGGCCTATCCGGCGGAGGCCGCGTAACCGGCTGGTATTTGTTACATCTCTGGTATTTATAAACATCATTGTGGGTAATAATTTATCAGCGCGATATGATCGTATTGTATCATTCGCCCGTTTTCGATAAATTCAACCTCGCCACCGCTCATCAGTATCTTCTCAATGACATCGTCTACAGCGTCGCGAATAAAGGTAAAATGATTATAGGGCTCAATAGCTGGCTCAATAATATCCGGCTGCGGTCCATGCTGAGCGGCAAAGCGAAAGTTTTTTTCCACAACAAGCAACTTTCCGTGGCCGTTTTGAACTGCTTGCCACACTTGCAGGATGCCTGTTGTTAGCCGGTGTTGCCCGGCGGCTTCGTCCAAACGTTTTAAAATCTCCTGTTGGTTGTTTTCCTGCCACGAGTTTATAAATGGTTGTATCAGTTTGGTCAACGCGGTTGTAGTGAGTTTTTCGTAGTTGCCTTCAACATATCCTATAGTCTTGTAGCTGCCTTTGCTGATTTTCTTAAATTGACCCAGGGTCTTTTTGGTCCCGATGAGCAAAACCGGTAAGCGGTATTGCTGCAGCAAGTCATCCAGGGCCTCGTCCACATGAAGCAGAAACTTGTTCAAAACGTTTTGTTTGTGTTCCGTCATGTCCGTAAAGTTGGTTACTCGTTCAGGCGTATCCGCTATAAAGGAATCGACTGTTGCCGGTATATTAGTGTGAAGTGGCTGTATGGAAATGCGGTCGCCTGTAAAAACCTTACTTCCCCGGCCGCTAAGCATCACAACAATAAAGTTTATGTTCTGCCTGGCGTTATAGAGCAAATCTCTTATTTCAAAGGAATCGTCTACAATGATTTTTTCAGTTACAGGAAAATCAAGATAGCATACCTTTTTAAACAGCGGCGACACAAACAAGGCTATACCCCTGCTATTTGCCGGAATATCTAATTCATCGATTAATGAATGAAGTTTTTGCATGATCAGGTCGCAGTATTCTTCAGGATAAAATTCTTTCAATGCCTGCTCTGCTTTGTCAGCGGTAGTTTTCAAGGTGTGGGCAGCTTCTGTTTTTAAGCTCACGTCGGTATCGACCGGCAATATGATAGATAACGCCGGCCGGTAATGAGGAACTTCCATAATTTCACGGAGTTCGGGATCAACGGCTGTTTTCATAATGTTCTTTTAAACGTAAATTTAACCCGGTGGCGGCCTGTCCATCAATGACGGTGGTCAGTCTGCCTGGTGCTGGTTATCAATTTGTATCGCCCGGTAATACTAACGCTTAAGCTGTAAACGTAAGGCGGTACGGTAAACAAGTCGCCCGCACTTACCGGCACTTGTTAAGAATCGGCACCTTGAGGGATCTATCAGCAGGTTTGTTGGTCCGCTTTCTCCGGTACACCAATTTAAAAAGTGATCAGCATCACGAAAAGGAGTAATTCACGGTCATTAAGGGTATGAAAGAACGGTGGTAATTTTACCAACGAAATTTAACGATCTATACCATGTTAGGAAAACTTAATGATGCGGAAATTGAACACTTGCTGAAGGAACAAGTAGTTGGCAGGGTGGCTTGTCAGAGTAAAGGCGAGATATACCTGGTACCTATTAATTATGTTTATCGCGACGGGTACATTTACGGGCATTCCGGCGAAGGCAAAAAGATCAGGATGATGCGTGATAACCCGCATGTTTGTTTTGAGATCGATGATATTCAAAATGTATTTCAATGGAAAAGTGTGATTGCAAAAGGGGTTTATGAAGAGATAACTGATGTGGATGAAAAACAGCAGGCTATGCAAGGTATCATCCACAGGATCATGCCCCTGGTGACCAAACCGGAAGGGCATCCCTCACATGGCATTACAGAAAAGGACAGCGACGTAGGCACCCTGGTGGAGTTGGTGGTTTACCGGATCAGGCTGGAAGAAATAACCGGGCGTTTCGAAAAAAGTTAGGCTTATTGGCGATGTTCTTTTTGCCTGGCGGCAATGGATGGCATATCAACAGCCGCGCACCCGGCAATAAGATCGGCAAGCACTTCAAAGGGTAAGGGACCTTTACCAACAAAGTTAATGCATCCCTTTTGAACCTTTACGCCGGTGAGTAAAGCGAGATATTTGTCTTTGAGCCGGGTATTGCAGTAAATTGGCATACAATGTAGTGTAAGCTGCTTGTTTTCGCCAGCCAGCGCATATTTGAAAGTTTCGCCCTGGTCATAACGGATCATTATTTTGCCCATCATGGGCGATAGTTTAGCTTTCACGCTGTGGTCATTACTTAAGATCAGGCTGTGCAGCGCAAGTACGGCGGCCTGGCGTTCTTCCGGCAATGTCTGTATGTATTCATTAACTTCCATGAGCATATCAAATTTAACTTTTTCTTCCCAATATTTCGGCGGCCCCTAATCAACTTATTTAGTGCCGCAGATCATTTTTTGATAAAAGCGTTCCCGGTAACTTTAATTTATCAATCCTTACAGCATGGTGGCGTTGCGCTTCAATTTTGGACATCCTTTTGATGGTAAAGTTTTCCTGCGAAAAATAGGATGCGCGCAGCCCTGGTGCCAGTCGATACCTTACAATAGCGATGGCGAACATGATTTTGATGTTGCTTTGCCGGTTGCGGGCGATGGTACCTACCAGGTGAGTCTTAACTGGGAGTTTGAGGGCCGCTCATTCTCACATGAATCAACCATCACAATAAAAGATGGTCAAAAGCTGGAAGAACTAACTTATTGAACATAATCTTAAAAATATGATCCCATCATTATCTGATAACGAGCTGGAAGCGGAACTTCAAGATATCCATTTGCAAGCCACACACTGGCTGCAAGATATCGCGTTCCTGGAAACAGAAACACATTTTTTTCGTGATATCATCAATCGCTACACATTACCTTCCGTAAACGGCAGCCGGAACGCGGAATTTAAGGCTAAGATTGAGGCTCAGTATCAGCGGCTGGAATTGCTAAGGGCCAAGATCCCGGGTTTCCTGGCGTTTTTAGAACCATTTATCGGCGACCTGAAGAAACCCATGAACCTGGATTTTCTTACCCGGTATAATACCCTTCGCTTGGAACTGACCGATCTTTTCGACAGCTACCGGGCAACCAAAAGCGAATTATTTCAGTATACAGAGTCTCTTGCTGGCCGTAAAATACAGGCCTAACCCTTATATATTATGAAAACTATTGCGGTATTAACCGATTGCTCTACCGACTCGGCGCACGCAACCCGGTTAGCCTTCCATATGGCCAGAAAAATAAAAGCCAACTTGCTTTTGTTTAGTTTTTGCGGTAACGTGATACCAACCCCTATACCTGTTGCAGCCCAGGATAGCGAACCGGAACCCGAATCGCGCCTGGCAACATTCGGGCGCAGTATGGGGCGGGAACATGCCGGCCGCAGCTTTGCGGGTGCATACCAGCCCAAAGTTAGCCTTGATGAACAGAATACAGATATAGTAGATATCATGACCGCCCTGCTGGACCGCGAAGATATCTGCATGATTGTTACCGGTACGGCAGGAGCCGCCGACCCCGTGCCCTTCCTGCTTGGCGATACATGTAAACGCATCATTGACTGGGCCGCCGTTCCGGTAATGGTGGTGCCGCCCACAACACAGTTGCGTAATTTTGAAAAGATCGCGTTTGCCACCCATCTGCATGAAGAAGACATCAATTCTATTCGGCACCTTGGCCACCTGATGGACAGCTATGCGGCAGAGTTGATGATCGCTCACTTAAACTGCGACCCGTTGAACGCGGCAGTAAGGCAGGCCGAGGAAGCGCTTAACCGCGATCTTTATAAAAAACTCAACTGCGGCGGCGTATATTTCAGGAGCATTCCGGATACCTCTACAGTGAAAGATTGGGCCTGGCTAAGCGCCAATAAAAAAACCGATCTTCTGGTAGTTGTACAAACGCCACATGAACAGTTTGGCCGGTTCTTTAAAAGAGGGCAAAATGAGTCGGTAAGCTATCATCTAAACTTACCGGTTATGGTGATGCCTAAGTTACCCTAACCATAATCAATAAAATAAAGGCGGCATGGAATCCATACCGCCTTTATTTTTGATCAGATTTTGATCATCGCAAGCCGGGCTGCTGAGCTGGTCAGTTCTTCAACCCAATCTTGAATAAGCTGTGGCGCCTGATTGGCCGATTCGGCGAAAAGAGTTTGGTAATAAGCTATGCCTTCGTGCAATTGCGATTTGAAATTCGTCAACTGCTTTTTCTTCTTTTCACTTACCTGCCTTAATTGCGATACAAGATCGCGCTGCAGGTAATCAATGTAAAGGTTAAGTTCTTTGACGAACATGTGGGGCCGTTTTACTTTCTCCAAAATGTCCGTAACACCGTAAATATGCCCAACCATTTCGTCGAGGCTATAACTCCTGGAAAAATAAGCCAGGTTGGGACCCGGGCAAATGGCCACTGCTTTATTTTCACGCGGTTTTAACATATCGTACTTTATGTATGTTGAAGCACATAAACCTTCACACAAGCATATTTTCTCTACCACCGTTTGACGGGCCTGTTGGTATTCATCTTCAGGCAGGTCGGCAGCTGCCAGCTCCTTCAGCTTAAGGTGCTGGTATTCGCGCGATGCAGTACATATAGGTTTTTCGGTGAATTCTGTATTGGTGCATAAGTATTTTTTTGTGCAGGGGCTGCCCGGACGATCTTTTTCCAACCGTTTTAAACGAAGTGATTCTGCTGTGCTTTTTTTAAAGTTATTGAACAATATTCCTAAAGGCGACGCGCCGCTAAGGTAATAATCGGCTTCCGTGGCAGTCTCAAGCGAGTGAAGCGTTTCCTGATCAACGTTCGTAACTTCGGGGACCAGCAAAAACGGACTGCCCCAACCGGTGGTATCTACCTCATAGTGCTCCAGCAGGAAGGCATTTTCTGAAGCTGTACCAATGCCGCCCTGGACACTTAATTTCTGGTTAGGTGGGCAGACGGGGCTGGCGTAACCTTTTTCAGGCAGGGCCGCCTGGTAAATAGCGAACAACTCATGGACCATTACCTGCCGTTTCTGTTTAAACTCTTCCAGGATCGGCCCCAGCAGGAACCCTTCCGTTGCAAAAGCGTGGCCGCCACAGTTCAAACCGGATTCGACCCGGAACTCAGAAACCCACAAGCCTTTTTTAGCCAGGAATTTTGCTTGTATGAACGCTGAGCGAAAATCGCTCACTTTGAGGATGATCTTTTTATTGAGACCACCGTTTGCCGATGGGTAAAAATCTGCGAAGGATTCCAGGTAGCTATACAGGCGCGGGTTCATGCCGGCAGACAGGATCAACGATGAGCGTAACCGGCTGTTGGCAAAGCCACGTAACGCGGCCAATGCGTCGGTGTTTTGGTCACCGGTGAATTCGCCCGTTACGGCATAATTCATCTTGTCGACTTTCGACATGATATTGACGTCAATAGCACCGACAACCATTTCGCTTTTTAACCATTTTTGAAAATGTTGTTTCTGACTTCCTTCCGGAAAATCGCACATCAGATCGTAGCCCTGTTTCAGGCGGCTGTGCTCGGGTAATAACTCAAAATAGCGGCTCAGGTCATTCCCCGGTTCAAATTGCAGTGCCCTAAGTGTTTTAAATTGTTTTTCTACCAGCCCGGCAACCAGGTCCAGGTATTGTGTAATTCGCCTTGCGCGGGCATCCGTATCACCTTTAGCTATTGCCGTGTAAGGTTCTCCATTTAATTTCGCGTGATAATGGCGCATTCGTTCGATCAGTTCATCGTCAACAATGGATATGGTGGAGGCAATACCATACCGGGCAACCTTTAAAGGTGTATCTATGGAATAACCGAGTCCTAAAACCGGTATGTGGAATGTGTGGCTCATAGTAAAGGCTTATTGTTATTTTAGTAGTTAAGGCTTTATGTCGTTTTGACGGTAGTTTGGTGTGATTGGAGCACTTTAGGAAACAAAATGTTATTTTTAAGGTGCAAATGCAGTAAAGCATCCGCTTCATAATCGGCTAGGAGCCTATAAAGAATCTTGCATGTTCCTAATGCATAAGCCGGGGCGGTATAATTGTCCGTCAGGGCGCGAATTTGCCGCAGGTGGCTAATGATATCGATGCTTTGCACTTTTAAAACGGAAATAAGTTGCGTGACACTTGAATTATCGTTTATATCGCCCGGCCTTTGCAAAAGCGTATCTCCGGGAAGCTGATGGATATACGGGAAAAGCAACTGCTCCTCTCTGCTGATCTGGGCCTCAAATATTTTCCCGGTCAAGGCAAAAATTTGTGCAACTTGGTTTATCTGTGGGTAGCGATCACTGTTTGATGCCCCCACTTTGAAAGCCATATCGGCAATAAAGGAGCTTTGTGTGCGCACAAATGTGTGATGGATCTGGCCGATATAATTAGTCAATAGAGAAAGGCTCCAGCTTTGATAATCTATACCTTTTTCGGCCGGACATTGATCGATAGCTTCCCACTGCTTTAAAATTTCGTTTATCGCAGCAGTATCTCCGTCAAGCGCTTCGGAAAGGGTCCTGTCGCCCCCGCAGCAAAAATCGATATCATGCGCGAAAAGCTCGCGCGATTTTCGATAATCGCGCGCAACGATAGCGCCTATAGTTTCCTCATCATCTTTTAATAATCTTTTTACTATCCTTGCTGTCCACTGGGTCGGACCTTGTTCCAGCGGTTCCCACTCAAAATCAAGGCCGCGCGATGCTGATAACAGGCCATAATAAGCCTCTGAGCTTTCATCATTGGCGAGCACAAAGCCTTGTCCGGGTTTTAACGCATCAAACTTTTCTATAAAGGCGTCATTTTTAAAACTGGGTGCAACAGCACTGATATCTAACATCTCCGTGAAATCCATTTAAGAATCTTCCAAAGGTAATGCGCCTGCAATACCCAATAAATGACCGCCGTCATAATCGCTATATTCCGCGCTATTTTTTCCTCTGGCCGTTTTTGCAGAATTATGGTAAACAGTACGGAAGTTCTCAAAAAAATGACCGGCATCATTTTTTTCGGACCTGGTGGTCATTCCGGCGCCTGCAAGAATCCTCGATTTTTGAAGAAAAAAGAAATGGCCGAAACCCATACGCTGGTTAACACCCTTTGTTACCATTGTGGTGATGAATGTCAGACCACCGCATATCAAAAAGATGACCGACAATTTTGCTGTCAAGGCTGCCAAAGCGTGTACACCATACTTTCAGGGGCGGGCATGTGCAGTTATTATCATTACAACGACCACCCGGGAACAACCCGGACACGGGTAGACAAGCGTTTTGATTATCTGAGTAACCCGGAAGTTATGGCCGAGCTATTGGACTATGCGGATGAACGTCAGCAGGCTATTACACTATACATTCCACACATCCACTGCAGTTCCTGCTTATGGTTGCTTGAACAATTGAACCGCTTTAACCCGGGCATTCATTACTCGCGGGTAGATTTTTTAAAAAAGCAACTGATCGTTCGTTATGACGCGGGAAAATTTACGCTGCAACAATTAGTGGAGCTGTTGAACGATATCGGCTATGAGCCGCTGATCAGTTTACAGGATATAATCAAAAAGCAAAATAAAGCGTCGAAAGGGAATCTGGTTCAAAAGATAGCGGTGGCCGGTTTTTGTTTTGGCAATGTGATGCTGCTCAGTTTTCCGGAATATTTCGGCCTGTCTGCATTTGAACAATCCTTCAAGTATTTTTTTGGCTGGCTAAATGTGCTGTTCAGTTTGCCGGTAGTGTTTTACAGCGGGCGGGGCTATTTTGTTTCGGCCTGGTACAACTTAAAAAACAAGGTACTAAATATCGACTTTCCGTTAGCCCTGGGCATTGCCGTATTGTTTTTACGAACTGTTGTTGAAGTGGCAACAAATAGCGGGGCTGGTTTTGCAGATACACTATGCGGCCTGGTATTCTTCCTGCTGGTAGGTAAATTTGTACAACAAAAAACATATCATCATATCTCTTTTGAGCGGGACTATCGTTCATTCTTTCCGGTTGCGGTGCAGGTTATTGCAGAAGGAAGGGAAAAGGCCTTGCCGCTGTCAGCAATCCAAACCGGTCACCGGATAGTTATCCGTCATAACGAGATCATTCCGGCTGATGCTATTCTGCTCAAAGGAGAAGCACTGATCGACTTCAGTTTTGTGACCGGTGAAGCGGTACCGGTTAACAAAACCTTGGGCGAGATCATCTATGCCGGCGGCAGGCAAACAGGAGAGGCTATCGAGCTTGAAGTAGTAAAGGCCGTCTCTCAAAGTTATCTGACCCAACTTTGGAACAATGAGGTTTTTACCAGGAAGCAAGACAACCGGATGAAAACCTTTAGCGACAGGGTCAGTAAGTATTTTACCATTGTACTCATCGCTGTTGCGATGATATCGTTAGCGGCCTGGCTACCTTTTGACTACAGGCGGGGGATAGATGCTTTTACAGCAGTACTAATTGTAGCTTGCCCCTGTGCGCTGGCGTTAAGTACGCCATTCACCATGGCCGCCGCTTTAAGTATTTTCGACAGGAATTTATTTTATCTGAAAAACACGGCGGTTGTGGAGCAGTTGGCCCGGATCGATACCCTGGTGATGGACAAAACAGGTACCATCACCACCGGCAGCAAAAGCATAGAACTTAACGGAACGTTAGGTCCGAAACACCGGCGGCTGATATACAGTGCTTGCGCTAATTCTATCCATCCCCTTAGCCGGATGATCTGCCAATACTTTGGTTACCCGGAAAAAGGGAACGTTACCGATTATTGTGAGATCGCGGGGGAGGGCATCCGGGCGACGGTAGACGGTCACCGGTTACTGGTGGGCAGCAGTAAATTGATTTTCGGGCAATCGCAGGGTGAACATTTGACAACCCGCGTCCATCTGATGATAGACGGGCAGTACCTGGGATATTTTGGCTTTAACCATCAATACCGGGAAGGGCTGAAACAGGTTGCTGAACTGGCCGATTCTTATACGCTTTATCTCCTGTCAGGAGATCAGGACCAGGAACGGGGCGAACTGCTGGCCTATTTTTTGGATAATGAACACTTGTTCTTTGCTCAGTCACCTCAACAGAAATTAGACCGTATTGAAACTTTACAGCAACAAGGCCGGCAGGTGATGATGCTGGGCGACGGCCTGAATGATTCGGGCGCGCTGATGCAAAGTGAGCTTGGCGTAGCCGTTACCGACGATGTGAATAATTTCTCTCCGGGAAGCGATGCCATCCTGGATGGGCGTTCTTTTGCTAAAATACCGGCGTTTCTGCGCTTCTCAAAAGACGCTGTAAATATTATACATTGTTCTTTCCTTATATCACTTACCTATAATCTGGTGGGCCTTAGTTACGCGGTTTCGGGAAACCTTTCGCCATTGGTAGCGGCGGTATTGATGCCATTAAGCACCGCAACAATTATTTCTTTTACAACGCTGGCGACGCATTTTATGGCAAAAAGAAGAAATTTATTATGAATATAATCTACCTGCTTATTGGCTGTAGCGTATTGCTGGCGCTGATCTTCCTTGCTGCCTTCTTCTGGGCACAACGCAGCGGTCAGCATGACGACCTGTATACGCCATCCATACGGATACTGCTGGACGACGAAAATGAACCGGTAAATAAAAAATGATGTCCATCACTAACTACGTCGATCAACATCATTCGGCAACCTTTTTTCGCAGCTTAGTTTTACACCCATTAACCGTAATACATTTTTATGCAGCCTGAGAAATTTTACTACGACAACAAGATCGTCCGCAATTTCGGTATCGCTACCGTAGTTTGGGGCATCATCGGAATGACCGTTGGCCTTATCGCGGCCATCCAATTGTATCAGCCGGGTGCAAACCTGCACAACCAGTTTACCACCTTTGGGCGTATCCGCCCATTGCATACCAACGCTGTGATCTTCGCATTTGTGGGTAATGCAATATTTATGGGTGTTTATTATTCTTTACAGCGGCTGCTTAAAGCGCGGATGTTCAGCGACTTGCTTAGCAACATCCATTTCTGGGGCTGGCAGCTCATTATCCTGTCGGCAGTTATCACCTTGCCTTTGGGTTTGACCACCTCTCATGAATACGCCGAGCTTGAATGGCCGATAGATATTGCCATCACTATTATTTGGGTGGTATTCGGCTGGAATATGTTCGGGACGATCATTAAACGCCGCGAACGTCATTTGTATGTAGCGATCTGGTTCTATATCGCCACATTTGTTACCATAGCGGTGTTGCACATTGTCAATTCGTTTGAGTTACCTGTTTCTGCATTTAAAAGCTACATGGTCTATGCCGGCGTACAGGATGCCCTTGTACAATGGTGGTATGGGCACAATGCGGTTGCATTTTTTCTCACTACACCTTATTTAGGCATGATGTATTACTTCCTGCCTAAAATGGCCAACCGTCCGATATATTCCTATAAGTTGAGTATCCTGCACTTTTGGGCACTGATCTTTATTTACATCTGGGCGGGGCCACACCATTTATTATATACCACACTGCCGGGTTGGGCGCAATCATTAGGCGTCGTTTTTTCAATAATGCTGATAGCGCCCAGTTGGGGCGGTATGATCAATGGCCTGCTAACCTTGCGCGGCGCCTGGGACAAAGTACGTGATGACGTGATCCTGAAATTTATGGTGGTTGGCCTAACCGCTTACGGTATGGCAACGTTTGAAGGGCCTATGCTATCATTGAAACAGATCAACAGTATTGCCCACTTCAGCGATTGGATAGTAGCTCATGTGCACGTAGGCGCTCTTGGCTGGAACGGCTTCCTCACTTTTGCCATACTTTACTGGCTAATACCGCGCATTTATAAAACAGAGCTATACTCAAAAAAGCTGGCCTCGTTTCACTTTTGGATAGGCACGTTAGGCATCATTTTTTACGCAGTGCCAATGTATTGGGCCGGATTTACCCAAAGCCTGATGCTCAAAGAGTTCACGGCGGAAGGGATGTTAAAGTACCCCAACTTTTTAGAAACCACCTTAAGGATCATCCCCATGCATGTGATGAGATCGATAGGCGGGGGCATTTACCTGCTGGGGGTAATTGTAATGGCCTATAACCTGATCAAGACCGCGAAACAGGGTAGCCTGGTGGCTAACGAAGCCGCCCAGGCAATGCCGCTGGAGCCGGCACATAGCGTTGCCCAAGAAACAGCCTGGCACCGTCGACTTGAGCGCAGGCCCATACAGTTTATGATCTTGTCGCTAATTGTGATCTTAATCGGTTCGGTGATCGAACTAATGCCAACCCTAACCATATCATCTAACATACCCACGATAGCAAGCGTAAAACCGTATACGCCGCTTGAGTTGCAGGGGCGTGACATTTACATCAGAGAAGGGTGCTCTAATTGCCATTCGCAAACGGTTAGACCGTTCCGGTCTGAAACGGAACGCTATGGCGAATATAGCAAGGCGGGCGAATTTGTTTACGACCACCCTTTCCTTTGGGGCTCCAAAAGGACCGGACCAGACCTGGCCCGCGAAGGTGGCAAGTATGGTGATGCCTGGCACTATAATCACCTGACGGATCCGCGGTTGATGTCGCCCGGCAGTATCATGCCTGAATACGGTTGGCTGCTTACACAAAAGCTGGATACAGCAACAACAGCCGCCAAGATACGCGCAATGCAAACCTTAGGGGTACCGTACCCGCAGGGTTATGAAAAGGTCGCCAACGCAGATCTGGAAAAGCAGGCGAAGGAGATCGCTGATAATTTAAATACCGACCATATTAAGGTTAAAAAAGATAAAGAAATCATTGCGATCATCGCTTACCTGCAAAGGCTGGGCACCGATATTAAAGTCAGTAAAACCGAAAAAAATAAATAACGTCATGTTTAAACAATTCACCGAAAATGTCTCTGGTCATCAGGTTTATTTGCTTTCTTCATTAGGCATTTTCCTGGTTTTTTTCATCCTGGTAACCGTATTGCTGATACGTATGCGAAAAGCGCATATCCAACACATGAGTGACCTTCCATTGCATGACGGCAATGAAATTCAACCCTCAAACCTTCACCAATCATGAAAAAGTTATTAGTTATACCTGCTATTTTATCATTTGCACAAACTGCAGGCGCTCAGAATGATAGTTTGCTAAGCGATGAGGTAAAAAATTATATAGGCTTTGGTGCTATCATTGCTATGCTGCTGTTATTTGTGGGTGTTTTTCTGATATTACTCCGAACATTTAAGGTAATAACAAAGGTTGTATTGCGCCTTCAGGGCTACAGCAATGCCGAGATCAAAGAACTGGAACAGCCTGCCAAAAAGGAAAAGCCCGCCCCAAGTTCAGGAGATAACAAAAAACTCCTGAAGCTATTGTCACTAAAGCCGATGTCGGAAGAGAAAAGCTTACTGATCGCTCATGAGTACGACGGTATCCAGGAACTCAACAACCCCACGCCCGCATGGTTCATGTGGTTATTTTACGTGACCATTGTTTTTGCATTTTGCTATATGCTGATCTACCACGTATTTGGCGTAGGACAGTTACAATACGACGAGTATAAAAATGAGGTAGCACAGGCTGAGGTTGCCAAAAAAATATATTTAAGCAAGGCGGCCAACCGTGTGGATGAAAGCACTGTAAAACTGGTTCACGACCCGGCGGTACTGGCTTCCGGCAAGGCTATCTTCAAACAAACCTGCGCGCCTTGCCATGGCGACGACGGACAAGGAAATGTTGGCCCTAATTTAACTGATGATTACTGGCTGCACGGCGGAAAGATCAATGATATTTTTAAAACCATAAAATATGGCGTTTCGGCCAAAGGTATGCCATCCTGGGAAAAACAATTGTCGCCCAAGCAGATAGCTGATGTGGCCAATTATATCAAGTCTTTAAAGGGTAGTAATCCGGCAAATCCTAAAGCGCCACAGGGTGAAAAAGAGGCAGATGAAGCCGGCAAACTGGCATTAAATTAACGATGATGAACGGACTAACAGCGGTGAAGGAATCAGGTGAACGGAAATGGATTTATCCGCTTATTCGTAAAGGCATATATTATAAATGGCGGTCGGTTATCAGCTATGTGTACCTCATCGTTTTTTTTGCAGGTCCGTTTATTCGTATCGGCGGGCAACCCTTACTGCTCCTGAATTTTATGGAGCGGCACTTTGTCATCCTTGGACAGGTGTTCTGGCCCCAGGATATTTTCCTTTTCATGCTGGCGTCGCTGGTATTTTTGGTTTGCATTGTTCTGTTTACCATTGCCTTTGGGCGCATTTTTTGCGGATGGATATGTCCGCAGACGATCTTTATGGAGATGGTTTTCCGAAAGATCGAAGAATGGATAGAAGGCGATGCCCATCGCCGGAAAAAACTTGATGCAGGCCCCTGGACTAAAACCAAGATAGCCAAAAAAACAGCCAAGCATGTGGCGTTTATCCTGGTGTCATTTTTAATAGCCAATACTTTTCTGGCTTACCTTATCGGGAGCGAAAATCTTTTAAAGATCGTAACGGAACCGGTGTCTGCCCACGCAGTTGGCTTTGGCAGCATTTGGGTGTTCACCATCGTGTTTTACCTGGTGTACAGCCGGGTAAGAGAGATCGTATGCACGGTAATCTGCCCTTACGGACGCCTGCAAAGCGTACTTATTGATGAGCATACCCTGGTGGTAGCTTATAACGATGTTCGTGGGGAGCCACGGGGAAAATTGCAGAGCAATGCCGACCCGCTTAATTTGAAAGGGGATTGTGTGGATTGCGGGTTATGTGTAGCGGTTTGCCCTACCGGTATCGACATCAGAAAAGGTACGCAGCTGGAGTGTGTGAACTGTACCGCTTGTATTGATGTGTGCGATGAGGTTATGGGCAAGATAGGCAAGCCAAAAAGCCTCATTGGTTTTTATTCAGAAAACATGATCCGGATAAAGGAGAAACCTTCTTTCACGCTCCGGATGAAGGGTTACGCCACGGTAATTACGATCATGCTCGGCGTTTTGTGCTACTTTATATTCAGCCGCGGCGATATGGACATGACCGTGATGCGTAGTGCAGGTACGCTTTACCAGGAGCAACCCGGCGGCTATATCAGTAATATCTATAACGCCGAGATCATCAATAAAAGTAACGAAAACCGGGTAATCACTATCCGTTCAGACGATCCGGCCGTCAAGGTCAAATACATTCAGGCACCGGGACAAGTCATGAAAGGCGGCATGGTGAAGACCATGTTCTTTGTCGAGATCCCGGCTGCTCATTTGCATATGGCGAAAACTGATGTTAAGCTGCAGCTCTATACAGGCAAGCAATTAAAACAAACTATCAGCACCACCTTTGTGGGGCCTGTTAACGATTAATGATATGAATTGGGGAAAAGGATTAATTACCGGCATGGCTGTTTTCATGCTCTTCATTCTGAGCATGTGTTTTTATATGTTTCGCGTTCCGGCTGACGAGTACGATCATCAGTACTATGAAAAAGGTTTAAGTTTTAATGCGGATATTGCCAAAGAGCGACAGGTAATGGCCGACCATGCTGAACCAATAGTTACCGTTACAGGCACAATAGTCAGGATAGCTTTTAATGGCCCGGCCAAAGGCACTGCAAAATTTATCAGGCCCTCCAGTGCCGCACAAGACAAAACCTTCGCGATAGCAAACGGCGAGGAAATTACAAACGGATTTCTCGTCGCTAAGCTGCCAAAAGGGCGCTGGCACCTGTTATTGGAATGGCAAAGCGGACCGAAGAGTTATTTATATCAACAGCAACTTTACTTATGATGTCGGCCAACCAGATCGCTTTCTATATAGGCCTTTTCGGCAGCGTACACTGTATTGGCATGTGTGGCCCGCTCGCTTTTGCTATTACGGGTTTGCGTAACAAGTGGTGGCTGGTTATTGCCGATAAGTTGGTCTATAATGCCGGCCGGGTAGTTAGTTATACGCTACTGGGATATCTGATCGGTTTGCTTGGGGAACAACTGTGGCTGGCAGGGTTGCAGCAAGCTGTAAGCATCATTAGCGGCTTACTCATTGTCGTGGCAGGCTTTTCACGTTTGTTCAAGGCCCGGTTCACTCAAAGCAGGTATATGCCCATTTCGGTGGCGCCCATCCGGCGGATGATCAGCTATGCCCTCAACCATCAATGGGGCCATTTCTTGGTGGGTGTGCTGAATGGTTTTTTACCGTGTGGCTTTGTTTACCTGGCACTGGCAGGCGCAGTAAATACCTCTTCCGCGGCTGCCTCAGCCCAATATATGTTTTGGTTTGGTGCCGGTACCTTTCCCCTTATGCTTATAGCCACCATTGGCTCCGGTTATGTCGGGCCGGTTTTTCGCCGACGTATCAACAAGGGGATGCCTTACCTGATGATTTGCTTGGGCTGCTGGTTCCTGTTGAGGGGACTTAGCCTAAATATACCCTATCTGAGCCCCGCCAGGCAGCAACAAGGGGTAGCCATTTGCCATTAACATGTTTTGATGTTAGCGGCTGAACAAGTGTGACAAGCATCACTTGTCTGTGGGCCTAACGTCATGACTGACCTGCTTTCGCTTCAGGATATTTGTATCATAAACAAATTAAAATGGCAACAATAACATCAAATGCGAATTGGGAAGCTAAAGCCGCAACCCCTGTCCACACAAACAATTTACTCGGAAAATGGAACGTTTTCATGGAAAGCCAATCCGACAGGATCATGCTTTGGTTTCTCATATCCTTACTTTTTCAGGGGGTATTGATCTTACCAGTTCCCGCTATATTGATCTATTACACTAACGCGCCGGTAGGGGTGCTGGCCATTACCCTGGCTCTCTTCTTCGCCAACATTATTGCCGGAATGGGCGGTGCGGGCATCAAAGCGCTTCTTTGGATATTCGCTGTCAGCATTGCAACGCATTTGCTGATGATCCTGATTTTTATGATCTGAATTTTAAACTGAAATATTATGTTACCACAAAATATGAAAGCAGCCGTGATCCGTAAATTCGGCGCACCGCTGCAGATCGAGATCGTTCCGGTAAAAACACCACACGCTAACCAGATACTGGTGAAGGTAGTTGCCTGCGGCGTTTGTCATACCGACCTCCATGCGTGCAATGGCGATTGGCCGGTAAAGCCTGGGTTACCGCTAATTCCAGGCCACGAGGCCATTGGTTACGTGGTGGCACTGGGTTCAGAGGTGAAAAATGTTAAAGAAGGGGATATTGTTGGTGTACCCTGGCTGCATAGCGCCTGCGGTTGCTGCGAATTTTGTATTACCGGCTGGGAAACGCTGTGCGGAACCCAGTTAAATGGTGGGTATAGCGTAGATGGTGGCTTTGCCGAATATGTTTTGGCAGACCCGCGATATGTGGCGCATTTCCCTAAAGGTATTAATTTTACCGAAATGGCCCCGATCATTTGTGCGGGTGTCACCGTGTATAAGGGACTGAAAGAAACCGAGGTAAAACCGGGAGAATGGGTAGCTGTTTCGGGTGCAGGCGGTCTGGGGCACCTGGCGGTTCAATACGCTAAGGCAATGGGCATGCACGTGGCAGCCATAGATATTGCAGATGATAAACTGGCACTGGCTAAAAGCTTAGGCGCCGACCTGGTTATAAATGCCTCAAAAGAAGACCCCGGCGCCTATTTGAAAAAAGCTGTTGGCGGTATGCATGGGGTGCTGGTCACAGCGGTTTCTCCTATCGCCTTTGAGCAAGGTATTTCCGCCCTTCGCCGTAAAGGTACCATCGCTTTGAACGGTTTACCAAAAGGCACTTTCGACTTATCTATTTTTGACACGGTGCTGAACCGTTACACGGTTAGGGGATCTATTGTGGGTACCCGCAAAGATATGCAGGAAGCTATAGCGTTTGCCGTAGAAGGCAAAGTAAAGGCAACGGTGCATGCAGCCAAACTGGAAGACATCAATGATGTTTTCGAAAAAATGAAAAACGGCCAGATAGATGGTCGGGTAGTATTAGAAATATCCCGGCCGTAACCGGCCTTTGCGTAAAAGTTATTTTATCAGTTAGCCGGCTACGCCGGCTTTCTCGCAACGGGGCTTGCCAAAAGCCGAGCTATTAATGGATGGTATAAGTGTTCGGCCGGAAGTATTTTGTGCCGCCGTTTTTTTAAACGGCCATGCTGAATAGTTGCGTAGTGGGTTGAGCTGCCCATAATCTCGCATCCATACACATACAGATGTTGCGTAAAAAACGGTTGCCCAAGCTGGTAACCCGCAGGCCATCAGGCGTTAGTTTCACCAGTCCATCCTCGGCCAATCCGCGTAGACGCTCTTGTGCGTGCCTTATTGCAGGCAATTCCTTCAGCGCTCCCCAGTGGGCTTCGCCTTTGCACATGATATCCAGGATCAACTGCCGTAGCAACAAGTCTTCTTCAGAAAGTATATGGCCTTTTAACAATGGAAATTCTCCTGCTGCGGTTTTGGCCAGATACTCTTCAACCGTTTTTACGTTTTGGGCAAAACCGTGCCAGGAATCGCTTATCGAAGATACCCCCAAACCGATTAGTAGCTGGGTGTGCTGATGTGTGTATCCCATAAAATTTCTGTGTAAGGCACCCTCTCTGGCGGCCACAAGCAACTCATCGCCTGGCAAGGCAAAATGGTCCATACCTATCTCCTGGTAACCAAAGTGTGTAAGCAAGCTTCGGCCAATGTCATGCAATTTACTTTTTAGTTCAGGTGCCGGAAGGTCCGCTGCGGTGAAACGGCGCTGACCAGGTTTTATCCAGGGCACATGTGCATAACTGTAAAAGGCAATACGGTCCGGTTTTAGCCCGGTAACGATGTTCATGGTATCCGTCAGTCCATCAACGGTTTGTAATGGCAGGCCATAGATCAGGTCGTAGTTAATAGACGTGTAGCCGATCCGGCGCGCCTCCTGGGTTACTGTCAACACTTGTTCAACAGTTTGGTGCCGGTTAATGATAAACTGCACCTTAGGGTCAAAATCCTGGATGCCAAGGCTTAATCGCCGAAAGCCATGGTTATATAAAATTTGTAAGTGGTCTGTGCGGGTATTTGCAGGATGCGCCTCGAAACTGAACTCCGCTTCCTCATGCCTGATGGTACCTTTCAGTAATCCCGAGAGTAATTTATCTAAGTTTTCAGGGCTAAAAAATGTAGGCGTTCCGCCGCCCAGGTGTATCTCCCGGATAAGGGGCTGAGCATTAAGTACCGCTTTGTACATTGCCCACTCTTGTAATACCGCATTAATATATGGTTCTTCAACGCTGTGGTTTTTTGTAATACGGGTATTACAACCACAATAGGTACACAAGTTTTCACAAAACGGCAGGTGAACATAAAGACTAATACCAGACGCTGCGTTACTTTCATCAAAAGCCAGTTTTACTGTTTCTATCCATCCCGCCTTGGTATAGCTTTGAACATCCCAATAAGGCATTGTTGGATAACTGGTATAACGTGGCGATGGTATGTTATATTTAGCCACGAGGTAAGGATATTGGTCCATCAGGTAATCTTCAAATTTTTTGCGGCCCGGCAATTTTTGTTGCAGGCACAAGCATCTCCAACGCATTTGTTTTGCTGGTACAAGTCCAATATTTGGATAAGTTGATCCGCGGTTTCCTGTAGGGAACCCGTAGAAACGTTAGCTACTTTAACGCCATATTTCGCGGCCACTGTTTTATCTATGTGCTCGGTTTCTACCGATCTTGTGATGATGAAGCGAACATTCAATGCCGCCAGGTGTTCTATTATCGTTGCTGATACATCGTCGTGATTCCATATGATTACTGCATCCTTTCCGGCTGCAAAGGCGACCGTATCGATCCCCAAAGGATTTGCGATAAGGGTAATATCATGTTTCTTTTGATTTGCTTTCGCCAGATGCTCTTTTTCCGGAGCGGTGATACTGTATGCTATTACTTTCATCCACTAATGATTTTTCACAAAAGTAGGGTACCCGGCAAGGCTAAACGGTGAGATTGATCAAAGAGAAAGGTGACTTTTGTCAGTTTTTCATTTTAGCTAACCTATTTGCGTCTAATACTGTGATCGTGCTGCCTTTCTTGTCTATAAGGCCCTCTTCTTTAAAATCAGACAGGGTACGGCTTACCGTCTCGGTGGCCATGCCTGCCATCGCAGCGAGGTCTTCGCGGGCTATTTTAAAGCTTTCGCCGCCAGGGCCCGGCTTAAACAGCCGCAGCACTGCTTCGGCCATACGTTTTCTTACCGAGTGGTAAGCCAATTGGACCAACTGATCTTCTTTTACCCGAATATTATCTGCCAATAGTTTGATAAACTCCCGCGCCACTTCCGGGTAACGAAACAGTAAGTGTTCCAGTTGGTCTTTAGGAATAAGGCAAACGGTGCTGTCTTCCAACGCTGTAGCGGTATCACTGTATGGTTCATTTGAGAGTTGGGCATTCACTCCGAAATATTCATCGCTTCCGAATATACCGGTCATCAGTTCGCGCCCATCCTCCGCCATGCGTATGGTTTTCACCTTACCGGCTATAATCAGGTAAATGCCAGTGCCCCGGTCACCCTCGTAATAGATCACCTGGTTTTTTTTGAATGGCCGGCTTTTACGTTCCTGTATGATCTTTTTCAGCTCATTCAATCCCTCGTTCCGGCCAATCAGCGTGTGCAACCGTTCCAGTGAGTTGCTGTAAAATTCTTTTTGAATGGCTTTTTTCTTTAAGCGCATTTCAATGGCATTTAGCAGGTCCATATCATCAAATGGCTTGGTAAGATAGTCGTCAGCGCCCATTTCCATACCTTTCCTAAGGTCTACTTTTTCGGCCTTTGCTGTCAGGAAAATAAAAGGGATGGCCGCGGTAGCGGGGTTTTTGCTCAACATGTAGAGCACGCCGTAGCCATCCAGCTCCGGCATCATAATATCGCACAGGATCACGTCCGGCAAATGCTGCTGTGCAAGTTCAACCCCGCTTTTACCGTTATCCGCCGCGCTAACCTCATAACCCGCCAGCTGAAGGATCTCGACAATATTTTCCCGAATGTCATTATTATCTTCAATAACAAGCACTTTCTTTTTCATACAATCTTGAATGTGATGGTGAATGAGGTGCCTTTATTTACCTCGCTTTTAAAATCAATGCGGCCATTCATCAGGCCGGCATAACGGGCTACAATATTTAATCCTAAACCGGTGCCTGATATATTGCCGGTATTATGTGCGCGAAAGAATGCCTCGAACAAATGTTTTTGGTCGGCTTCAGGGATGCCAATGCCATTGTCTTTAATCGAGATCACACATTCGTCCGGGCCAATCTCAGTGTTAAATTCTATGAAGGTATTTTCGCCGGAATATTTTATGGCGTTTCCGATGAGATTAGTGATACAATGCCTGAGCAAGGTCTGGTCCAGATTGGCCATGTTGGCCGTGCCGGTATGCTGGTAAATGATATGTTGATTTTGTTTAGCCACCAATTGCAGTTCATCAGTGATCTCTTCTGCGAATTTAACCAAATCAAAAGGGCTGCACACCGCATCAACTTTCCCAGCCTCCAGCTTTTCAAGGGATAGGAAATCATTCAGGATACCGGTAAGTACGCCTACCGAGCCTTTGATTTTGGCTACATGCTTGCGGATATTTTCGTTATCATAAGGCTGAGCATATTTTTCGATCAGCGAAGCAGACAACTGAACAGCGCTGAGCGGCGTACGAAACTCGTGAGAAGCCATGGATACAAACCGGCTTTTCATTAAACCCAGCTCTTTTTCTTTAACCAGGGATGAACTTACCTCTTCTTTGGCTCGCTCAAGTGCCATTACCGAATCTTTTAAGGAAGCGGTGCGGCTTTCTACCAGGTCCTCCAGATGTGCAGCATAATCTTTTAACTGTTCTTCTGCTTCTTTTTCCCGCGATAGGTCATGAATAAATCCGGTAAAGATCTTGCGTTCGGCAAATTGAACTTCGCTTACCGCTAAACGAAAGGGAAAGGTTGTTCCGTCTTTACGGAGGCCCGTCACCTCACGGCCGATGCCGATGATATGTGCCTGCCGCGTTTGTTGGTAACGCGCGATGTAGTGGTCGTGCTCTTCGTGGTAAGGTGAGGGCATAAGCATGGAAACGTTATTCCCAATCACTTCTTCCGGCGCATACAGGAACATCTTACAAGCGGACGGGTTGATCGATTCTACGATACCGCGGCCATCTATAGTAATGATGCCATCAATGGCGTTATCAATAATAGCTTTAAGCAGTGCCGCATTTTCCATAAACGTGATTATAATCACAAATATGGTTATTGTAACGAATACAAAATGTAATTAATTTCAGGATAAAAAGTGATCCGGATCACTTTTTCCTTTTTGAATCACTCATTTTCCTTCCCCCCGGACCAACCTTCACTTTACGGGTAACTTTTTTGGTAACTCATGGTAAATGGCCTGCTCCAATTTTTTGTCTAATTGATAGATATCAGGGTAGGTTATCAGCTGTCCGTCCTGAAAACCACAACTTAGGTAAGTGATTTTTAGCTGTACTGGCTTGTGCAGCTTAACGTTCATGGACCGGCCTGCTTTGCGATTGTGCCGGAGGGTGTTGACTAAAGCAGGTTGCCTGTCGGCCTGTAAGAGTATGGCTGCCAGCTTTTCCGCTTGATCAACGCCTACATTTCTCATACTCAGTGCGCGCATATCTTGCCGAAACCATGCTTTTTCCCTGATCTCGCCCATTAATAAATTACCCCGGCCGGGAAAGTCAAAGTTTACAAGCGACCTTTTTTTATCTTCCTGATTTGGGGTTGAGTGTTTTTCCCGATCGGGCCTGCTGTTGCCTGCCACCAGGCTCACGGCAAGCAATTGGCTTTTCAATAATGGTGTTGGCGTGGCCCTGCTGCCGGTTACTATTTTAAAGCGATAAACGGAGTCGGGCAGGAATAACGATAAAGTAAATGACGGGATGTCGACCTGTAAGTATGGCCCCGGGCCGATCGCTGCCCAGCGTAAACGCTCCATATTAATAGCCACCTTCCTGACATCAGCCTCGGGCACTTCATAACAATCATCCAGGTATTGACCCTTCCACTTGTGCATCCAGTTCTGCATTTCCTGATAAGCTTGACCGTTCGGCTGAACAGCCAGCATTTTTTCTGTTACATCCGGCTGAGTTAATGCCTGCGCCAGGGTAGTTTCCACCCGCAGGTCACCATATGCCGCGTCTATTTTTGCCGCCGGTAAATCGGGGTTTAGTTTACCGTAGTGCAGATGAACCATCAAGGTTAGCATCGCATCGGTCAGCATGATCTCAAAGCGCGCCTGCTGTTTGCGGTTGATTTTAGCAGGTTGCTCTGCAATGTCACGTAATAGGCCGTATTTTAATTCATCCGGATGGTAATCGCCGTATGACAGGCCATATTGAACTACGCAATCTAACAATAGCATGGCTTGCCATGCGTGGCCCGTTTCTCCAGTTTCTTTGATCAGCCAGACGGGCTTAAAGTTACGTGCCGCATAAAACCTTTTAACAGACCGTGGAAAATACAAGGCTAACTTATTTTTTGTTTGCAATTGCGATCGGATCTGGCTTGCAAGCTCGGGATCCGGCTGCACGGCCAGCGCCGGTGCGCTACTCAGGAATAAAAAAGCTAAGACCCAATATAAGGGCAGGCGGGCCAGTTTTATGCGGGGATATGCTAAGTTCATCTTCCGTTTTTATTAGCAAAGAACCCATATTTAAGTGGGCCACCCAATGATGCGTATCAGGGGCAAACATGCGTTGGGTCACTTTTTACGGCACGTTAAACATTTACACTTGCAGGATGAAAAAGACAAACATTAAACATTTGACGTTCGCGCATCAGGCTTGTTTGCGCGGACTGGAATTCTATGCATTAGAGATCCGTTTTCTACAGGAAAGGCTCGAAGAGATCGCCGGTGATAACACGGGGCACGAGGTGTCTGAACAGGTCGAGCATTTTCAGAACCAGCTGGTTATTCATCGCGAGCAGATAGACCAATTAAAACATCGTATACATGTGAACCTGGACCAGGTGGCAGCAGATTTACAGCAATCCGAAAATTTCGTTCAGCAGGCTACTGTCGACGCGGCGAATCAGATCGAGGCTGATTATGAACAGGAAGAGCAATTTTTCAAAACACTCAGGCAGGATTTCAATCGTTTTGCGGCGGAATGGATGTGAAAATGAAAAACATCGCCTACATCCCTGCCGCCGAAGCTGTTAAACTCGTGCAGTCGGGTAACCGTGTTTTCATTCACGGTAGCGCGGCAACCCCAATTCACCTTGTTGCAGCGCTTCAGGAACACTGGCGCGACTTACAGGATGTAGAGTTGGTAAGCATTACCACGCTTGGGCAGGTTAATTTTGACAGGCCGGAGCATCGCGGCAGCTTCTTTTTCAATTCTTTATTTGTATCTGCCACCACCCGTAATGTCGCGAATAGCGAACATGGGGATTATGTTCCTATCTTTCTGAGCCAGATCCCGGCGCTATTTCGTAAACGGATCATGCCGATCGATGTGGCGTTGATCCAGGTTTCGCCGCCGGATAGTCACGGCTATTGTTCGCTGGGCACTTCGGTGGATATTGCACTCGCCGCGGTAGAAACCGCTAAATACGTAATTGCGCAGGTAAATCCGTTAATGCCAAGGACGCATGGTGAAGGCTTTGTGCATACGAGCCGCCTTAACGCCATGGTTTGGCACCAGGCTGAACTACCCGAAATGGATTATGCCAGCGCTGCGGATCCTGTCACCGAAAAGATAGGGAAAAACATTGCCGGGCTTATTGAGGATGGCGCGACCCTGCAACTGGGTATAGGCGGCATTCCCGACCAGGTATTGAAAAACCTGTCGGGCCATCGGGATCTTGGTCTTCACACGGAAATGTTTTCTGACGGCGTTATCCCCCTGATCGAAAAGGGTGTGATCAATAACCGTTATAAAAAGATTCACGCAGGCTTATCTGTAACCGCCTTCCTGTCGGGTACCCGAAAGTTGTACGACTTTGTACACGACAACCCCTCCGTTGGCGTGATGGATATCGGCTATGTAAACGATACCAGTGTAATCCGGCAAAATCCGAAAGTAACAGCCATCAACAGTGCTATTGAAATTGATGTCACCGGCCAGGTCTGCGCCGATTCAATCGGTTCTTTCCAATATTCGGGTATCGGGGGGCAGATGGATTTTATACAGGGTGCCGCCTTATCAGAGGGCGGTAAGCCTATCATCGCGCTGCCCTCGCAAACCAATAAAGGCATCAGCCGTATTGTACCATGCTTGAAGGAAGGTGCCGGTGTTGTTACCACCCGCGGACATATTCATTGGGTAGTGACGGAATACGGCGCCGTTGATCTGTTTGGGAAAAACTTGAAACAACGGGCGAAATGCCTGATTGCCCTGGCTCATCCCGATCACCGCGAAACGCTGGACCGTGCTTACTTTGAACGCTTCGCTAAAGCCTGACGCCGATCACTTTTGCAGCTGCCGGCGGTCATAGGCAAACTTGCTACGCTCCGTTAATTTTATGATCAAAAGCACGCATATGGCATTTAGTCAAGATATATCCTCTTTCTTAGAACAAACCGGCTCAATCGGGCGGTTTATAGGCCGCTTTTTTGCCGGAGGCTTGAAACCGCGCTATGAGTTTCGCGAATTTTTAGCACAGTGTTTTATCGTAGGGTACCAGTCTCTTCCATTGGTTGGCCTCACCGGTTTTATTATGGGTTTAGTACTAACCATGCAGCTTCGGCCTAATTTGGTTGATTATGGGGTTGAGTCGCAATTGCCCGTCATGGTAGGTATCGCTATTGTCCGGGAAATAGGGCCGGTTATTACCGCGCTGATCTTTGCAGGTAAAATAGCCAGCAGTATTGGTGCAGAATTGGGTTCGATGAAGGTTACCGAGCAGATAGATGCCATGGAAGTTAGTGGTACAAACCCCTTCAAGTACCTGGTAGCCACCAGGGTGCTGGCTTGCACACTAATGCTGCCTATACTTACCGTCCTTGGCGATGCGATCTCTTTAACGGGTTCTTATATCGGTGTTAACATTCGTTCTGTCACCAGTTTTCGCTTGTTTTTTGATCAGATATTTAACAGCTTGAGCTTCGGAGACCTGTTGCCTGCAGTAATAAAAACGTTCTTTTTTGGCTTCGCTGTGGGGGTTATAGGCTGCTTTAAAGGATACTTTTGCAATAAAGGAACACGTGGTGTTGGCAATTCAGCTAATTCAGCGGTTGTCTTATCCTCTGTGGTCATATTTATCATTGACCTACTGGCGGTTCAAATAACTGACCTTCTTGGTTTAAATTGAAAAGGATGGACACCCGGGAACCCATAATCGTTGTCAAGCACCTGTACAAAAGCTTTGGTAAAAACAAGGTCCTCAAGGATTTTAATCTAACAGTGCATGCCAATGAAAACGTGGTTGTGCTGGGCAAATCAGGTTCCGGCAAGTCCGTGCTGATCAAATGTATCATCGGCTTGTTAAAGCCCGAGCGGGGCAGCATTTTGGTCTTCGGAAAAAACATTCCTGAATTGGATGAAGAAGAACTCGACGATATCCGGGTCAGAATAGGATTCTTGTTTCAGGGTAATGCGCTTTACGACTCGATGACCGTCAGGGAAAACCTCGAATTTCCCCTTCGGCGTCATCGTTTGCAGCAAACGCAGGCAGAAGTAAACAGGTTGGTGATGGAAGCGCTTGAAAATGTTGGCCTTCCTCATACGGTAGATATGATGCCCGCCGAGCTTTCCGGAGGGATGCTAAAACGGGTGGCACTGGCCCGCACAATGATACTGCAACCGAATATTATTTTATATGACGAGCCGACTACAGGGCTAGACCCTGTAACCGCCCGGGAAATCGACCGGCTTATTGTGGAGTTACAGCATAAATATCAAACGGCATCCATCATTATTACCCATGATATGCATTGCGTGAAAAATACGGCCGACCATGTAGCGCTGCTGCTGGACGGCCAGGTGTATATGGAAGGCACGTACAGTGAATTGGAAAACGCTACTGACCCACTGGTAAAACAATTTTTTGAATAAAACTATGAGCAAGCAAGGCATTAATAATGGAAAACTTGGCGGATTTATGCTGGCTGGCTTACTGGCCCTGATCCTGTCCTTTTATTTTATCGGTAAGAATCAGCATCTGTTTGGCGCAAAATTCAAATTGCGGGCCCGGTTTAGTAACCTGAACAGTTTAATAGAAGGAAGCAATGTGTTATACGCGGGTATCCAGGCTGGAACAGTTAGTGATATCACGCTGATCAATGATACCACCATAGAAGTAACGCTACTGATTGATAAGACCATCAGGCAGCACATACACCAGCGCTCGGTTGCCTCTATCGGAACGGAAGGCCTGATGGGGAATAAGATCGTAAATATCGTACCATCGTCAGGTAATTATCCATTGGTAGGTGACGGCGATCTTCTTTCCTCGCGCCCGGCTATCAATACAGATGAGATGCTGCAAACCCTTTCGCGGACCAATCAAAATATCGCCGGCATTTCAGAGGCGCTGAAGGTGTCGGTACTCCGCATCAACGAAAGTAAACTGTTGGCTTTGCTGGATGACCCTTCTATCGGAAACAGCTTAAAGTCGGCGCTAAAAAACATGGATCGAACAGCTGCCCAAGCGGATCAACTGGCTGTTAACCTCAACAGGACGGTTACCGAAATTAATAAAGGAAAAGGTCTGGCCGGCACGCTGGTAAGCGATACCCTGCTGGCTGGTGACCTGCGTGCCGCATTAGGAAACATCCGCCAAACAACCGAACATACACAGTCGCTGACCAGGGAACTGGACGACCTGTTGCGGCAGGTCAATAGCGACCTGGTAAATGGCAAGGGGACGCTACATCTGCTCCTAAAAGATTCTGTGACCGCCGGGCACATCCGGAAAAGCCTCGAACATATCGAACAAGGTACCGATGGCTTTAATCAAAATATGGAAGCGCTGAAGCACAATTTCCTGTTCAGGGGGTATTTTAAGGATCAAGCCAAAAAAAGCGCGAAACAGACGTCAAAGCCTTGACACTATAAATTTTAATTTTGCATTATTTAGTCAACGGATTGTTGGCTGGTTTGATGTAATGCCATTGCCGTTATGTCCATCCTGTGTACCCTGACCAGCGGACAACTTAGAGCCATCGGGTGGCCTTTGCGAAATACACCGATAACGATACCAGCCCATGCACACTTCATATGCTGTTGTTGTTGATTTTTAAGCTACGAAACCTAAACCCCAGATAGATCCGGAACAAGCCGGTAATAACAAAGGCGGCACCGGTATGTAAGATAATGTCTTCAGTGCCCCAGATCATATTCGTGAGCATCAGCACACCGGTACACATAACCAGTGCGCCAAAAAGAAACAACCAGGCCCAGTCTTCCTGCCCGTGGTCGTGCAACTGCCAGGCGCTGGCGATGGCCAATATCCCGCGCAGTACCAGCCAAAAACCGAGAATAATAGGTACAATGACCAACGATATCAGCGGGTAAAACCCAAGATAAATCCCTATGAACAGATCAACAAATGCGCCAAGTAAGGCCCAGCGTGTTACGCCCGAAGCGCGCCGGGTAAGCAGTACAAACAAAAATTCAATAATTCCTGTCACAAAAATGCCGATCGCGAAGATGATACATACCGTTAAGTAAGCGGTCAGTTGTTCCGTAAGTATCCAAATGCCCATCCCTACTAAAACGCAGCCACTTGCCGGAAACAGCCACCAATGCCTGATATCAGGCATTGGTTTTTTTACACCGAGGGTTGACATGGCTTTTGGTTTGCTAAAACACGGTTAATGTTGTTGATGCCGTTGATCAGGGCGTCCGGGTTAAAAGCAATACTATCTATCCCCGCCTTAACCAGCATCTGGGCAAAAGCTTCCGAATCGCTGGCTGCCTGCCCACAAAGCCCAATGTGCTTGTTTAAACGATTTGCCTTTTCGATCATCAGCCGGATGAGTTGCACGCTGGCGGCATCCTGCTCGTCAAACTCGTCCGCAATAAGCGCACAATCGCGGTCTATGCCCAGGGTAAGCTGCGTCAGATCGTTGGAACCGATGGAGAAGCCGTCAAATACCTGCGCAAACTCTTCTGCTAATAATACATTACTCGGAATTTCCGCCATTACCATTATTTCGAGGCCGTTCTTGCCTTGCTTTAACCCGTTTTTTGCCATCAGTTCAATCACCCGCTTACCTTCTGCAACGGTACGGCAAAATGGTATCATAAGTTTAACGTTACTGAGCCCCATATCGTCGCGAACGTGTTTCATCGCTGCACACTCCAGGCGGAACCCCGCTCTGTAATGATCATTGTCGTAACGAGAAGCCCCACGGAAGCCGATCATCGGGTTTTCTTCTTTTGGTTCAAAATATTTACCACCCAACAAGCCTGCATATTCATTGGTCTTAAAGTCGCTCATACGTACAATTACCTCCTTAGGATAAAATGCCGCCGCTATAGTGGCCACGCCCTGGGCAAGTTGATCTATAAAATAGGCTTCTTTCGTATCATAACCATTCGTCAGGTTTTGAATTTTGATCCGGTCGGTTTCTTCACTTACCTGGTCAAAATGCACCAGTGCCATGGGATGAACCTGTACCTGGCGGGCAATAATGAATTCGAGTCGCATCAGGCCAACTCCATGGTTAGGAAAGAACGATAACTCAAAGGCTTGTTCAGGATCGCCAATGATTAATTGTGCCAGCGGCCGCTGTGGTAACCTCACTGAAGCAACATCTGTTATGCTTTCTGTCCAATTCAACTTGCCACGGTAAACTTTGCCGGCTTTTCCCTCGGCGCAGCTAACCGTTATCACTTCGCCATCCTGTATATTAACAGTAGCGTTTTCTGTACCCACAACCGCAACTGCACCCAGTTCCCGTGCAATAATGGCCGCGTGGCTGGTCCTTCCGCCTTTATTGGTGACAATACCGGCGACTTTTTTAAGTACAGGGTCCCAATCCGGGCTGGTAGTGTCCGTCACCAGTATGTCTCCCGGGCGCAGTTTGCCTATATCCGCGGGCGAGTTCAATAAACGTGCAGTACCGGCAGTGATCTGGTGACCTACCGCTGCCCCGCTGGTTATCAATTCTCCCTGCTCTATAATACGACAACTTTTTACCAGGCGTTTTTTTTCCTGGCTATGTACAGTTTCAGGTCGCGCCTGTATAAGGTATAGCTGGCCGCTGGCACCGTCTTTTGCCCATTCAAAATCCATAGGTTTTTGATAATGCGCCTCTATCAATAACGCCCAGTTGGCCAGTTTAAGCACATCCCCGTCTTTCAGAACAAACTTCTCGCGCAGTTCCCAGGGGGTGTCCAGGTTAACGGTATTGCGCTGCTGGTCATTATCTGTTGGGTAAACCATCATTTTGCTTTTGCTGCCTAATGTTTTTTGAATGATGGCCTGCTTGCCTGAACGTAAGGTGGGTTTAAAAATCAAAAACTCATCAGGCACAACTGTACCTTGTACCATATTTTCCCCCAGTCCCCATACACCTGAAATTTGGATAACGTCGGGAAAGCCGCTTTCCGGTTCCAGCGTAAACCCGACGCCAGAACAACCCAGATCAGCGCGGATCATGGCCTGGATACCAACGGATAGATAAACCTTGTCGTGTGCAAAGCCCTTATCTTCGCGGTATTTAATGGCACGGTCGGTGTATAACGAAGCAAAACACTGTTTTACAGCATCAACAACGGCCCGGTGGCCTTTGATATTTAAGTAGGACTCGTGCTGACCCGCGAAACTGGCATCGGGCAGGTCTTCAGCTGTTGCGCTGCTACGGACTGCAACTGCCTGTTCGTGAAAATCGAACACGTAGTCATATTCATCAAATATGGCCAGCTGCAGATCGTTTGGCATCTGCGCGTTCAGGATTAACGTTCGCGCTTTTTGACCGATCTCAGGCAAATTAACGAATTCGTTTCGATCCAGCATTTCCATCAGTTTGGCCAGTTGCGACTCTAAATTATTTATTTTTAAAAAGTGCCGGTAGCCTGCGGCAGTAACCGCAAAGCCATCAGGCACAGCAATTCCCTGTGGTTCCAGCGTTGCGAACATTTCGCCGATCGAGGCATTTTTTCCGCCAACCTCGGCAATGTCGCGAAGGGTGGTATCCTTGAATTTTTTGATATAGCGTTCCATATTGTTTTTTATTGTGTGGGATGAAAGCGGTTTAGTAAGCGGTCCAGCCACCGTCGGCAACCAGCACCGCGCCATTAATAAACCCTGACGCTTCAGTGGCCAGGTACAGCGCAAGTTCAGCGATCGCATCGGGCTGGGCGCTTTCCGGAATATTCCCGGTGCCCGCGTTCATCCGTTCATAACCAAAGGGTTCGGGCTGTATACCTTGAAGGATATTGGTAGCTACACCACCCGGAGCAATGGCGTTACACTGTATGCCTTTGCCGGCATACTGGTAACCAATATTGCGGGTAAGGCCAATAAGGGCATGCTTAGACGCCGTGTAGGCGGCTCCTGCCCGGCCGCCGCAAAAGCCACCTATAGAAGCGATGTTGATGATGCGGCCGTGCCCATTCTGCAGGAAGAGCTTCAAGGCACTGCGGCACGTAAAAAACGATCCATTCAGGTTAGTACCTATCACTTTGGCCCAAAGTTCGTCACTCAGCTCGGCTGCCGGCGTAAAGTTATCCATGATACCGGCGTTGTTGACCAGGATATCCAGGCTCCCATAAGTGTTCAGCGTGTGCTTGAACAACTGTTCTACATCACCAGGGTTCGCAATATCAGCTGCGAAGCAACTGGCGCTGCCGCCCTGGTTGGTGATCGAGCGTGCCACAGCTTCAATATTTCCCTGGTGCAAGTCGGCCAGCATAAGCTTTCCTCCCTCAAGAGCGAACCGCTGTGCAATTGCTTTGCCAATTCCGGACCCCGCGCCAGTCACCAGTATTACCTTGTTTTTCAATAAATTCATGATCGTCTTTTTCCATCGAAGGTCGTAAGCTAAACAGGTTTAGGCTATGACGGTGGTCATAGTTTTAATTGATGCTAAGCGGTGCACCGGGCTAAAGCGGTTGGACTATTGTTTTATCGCGAAATGCTTATTAATTTTAATTCATATAGTTTCCTAACTGATGGATACCAGCATTTTTCTGCAGCATCTTCGTTCCTACGTGTCCTTTCCTGATGCGGATTTCGATGAATTTTTAAAATTACTTGTGCCACTCACTCTTCGGAAAGGCGAGTATTTCTATAAAAGTGGCGAGGTGCCCCGGTATAGCCCTTTCGTAGTTCAGGGATGTTTGCGGCAGTTCATATTGGACGAATCGGGCCGGGAGCAGACCATATTATTCAACGAAGAGGGCAACTGGGCAGGGCAATTAGGCAGCATGCGCAGCCGTATGCCCACCAACGTTTACTTACAGGCGCTTGAACCCTGCCAGATACTGGGCATTACGATAGAGAACGTAGACCGCGGCATTGCGCTATTTTCATGGTATCAGCAATATTTTTTGAAAAAGTATCCCGCTGACCATGCCAGGTTACTGGAAGCTGCAAACCGTTTAAAAAGCGAACCACCCGAAACACTTTACCGCGAGTTAATGGAGTCCAGGCCTTCATTACTTCTGCGTGTACCACAACATCTTATTGCCAACTATCTGGGGGTACGGACTGAAACGCTTAGCCGTATCAAAGCCAGGTTGCTGCGGGGTTGATTTGTTGATCCAGGTCAACATTTTTAAAAATGGAACGGGTTAACTTTAGTGTATGCAACCATCAACAACGATATACCAATTAACAAACAGACTTGGGCGGGCGCGATAT
The DNA here is from genome assembly GCF_010093045.1 of Mucilaginibacter sp. 14171R-50. Lineage (NCBI taxonomy): Bacteria > Pseudomonadati > Bacteroidota > Sphingobacteriia > Sphingobacteriales > Sphingobacteriaceae > Mucilaginibacter > Mucilaginibacter sp. 14171R-50. The sequence goes on from NZ_CP048115.1 coordinate 1,508,721, forward strand.
TATATGGGCGGTTACTGGGTGTTTTTGGCTACCGCTACAGATACAGCGGGGCAGTTTAGCCTGATAGAAGCCAACCTGCGCCAGGGCATGGAGCCGCCAGCTCATGTACATACCAACGAAGATGAGTCCTTTCACTTGCTGGAAGGAGAGATGCTGTTTACTGCAGATGGCAAACAATACCAACTTAAGGCTGGAGAATTTTTGCATCTGCCAAAAGGGGTTCAGCACACATTTAAAGTACTGAGCCCCACCGCCAGGGTACTAATTCACCTGGTGCCTGCGGGGCTTGAAGCCATGTTCCTTGAATTAAGCCAGCCTGCAACTGCTTTAGATTACCCCACTGTACCTGCGGGGCCGCCACCGGCCGAATGGCTGGAGTGTTTGGGCCGGTTACAGCAGCAATTCGGCATCCGGAACGTAGATAACAGACAGATCCGGGCTCAATAGGTATTCCTTGCCCGGTATCACGCATATGGGTGATCTCGGTCAACTTTCCATCAGCAGCAGAGCCTGATATTGCGGCATGGGAAGAAAGCAACATAACAGCGCTTCGGCAGTTTACCTGGAATCGCTGGGCGCGGCTGGTACGGTTACGGGCTCTAAACATTTGCTGATTACCCCAAGTATGACGGTAATGATAGACTGCGGACTTTTCCAGGGCATCAAAACGTTACGTGAGCGCAATTGGGACAAGCCGCCGGTTGCTGCCGCAAGCGTTGGGGCTATGGTACTTACCCATGCGCATCTGGACCACTGCGGCTATATTCCGCTTTTTGTAAAAAACGGCTATCGCGGGCCAATTTATATGAGCGCCCCAACACGCGACCTGGCCGAGATCATCCTGAGAGATTGCGCAAAATTACAGGAAGAAGATGCTGCCCGCGCCAACCGGCATGGTTTTAGTAAACATCATCCGGCGCAGCCGCTTTATACAGTAGCTGATGTTGAAACTGCGCTGCCACTGTTTAAAGTATGTGCAACAGCATCTGAAATAACATTGAGCGAACATTTGTCTTTTACCTTATTCCCTGCCGGTCATATCCCCGGGGCATGTTCGGTTAATTTTAACTGTTATGGTAAAAATGTGTTGTTTTCGGGCGATATCGGCCGCGAACATTCTGAATTGCTTCCGCCGCCCGCACGGCTCACCAATGCTGATTTTGTAATCATGGAGACCACCTATGGCGATCGGCTGCATTCCGCAGCGGATACGGCCCAAGAAATGGCAATGCTGATTAACGATACGCTTTTTAATAAGGGAAACATCCTTATCCCTTGTTTTGCCGTTGGCCGTGCGCAAGAGGTTATGCACCTAATTTACCGCTTAAAAATGCAAAATATTATCCCCAGGACTGTACCGGTTTACCTGGACAGCCCCATGGCGGCGGCCGCAGGAAAAGCATTGCTTCACCATCCTCAATGGTTTATCATTGATGAAAAGGAATGCGCACGCATGTTCAGCGGAGTAACCACTAATGAAAATTATGAAGAAACAAAGAAGATCATACGCCGCAGGGGAAGCAAGATTATATTGGCCGCCAGCGGCATGTTAACAGGCGGGCGGGTATTGGAATATCTTAAGCAGTATTTACCCGACAGTAAAAATATGGTTTTGCTGATTGGGTTTCAAGCCGAAGGCACGCGTGGCCGCGCCTTGGCGAACAAAGCCCCCGAAGTAAAGATACACGGCAAATATTACCCGGTGCGGGCTCAGGTTAAAGAGATAGAAGGGCTGTCGGCACATGCCGATCAACGGGAATTGTTAAATTGGCTCAGCCGGTTAGCTGCCAGCCAGCCACGTGTATTTTTGGTACACGGCGAGCCTGGTGTACAGGATGCTTTCCGGGTAAAAGTTAAAGATGAGTTAGGTATTTATGCGGAAATTATGCAACAGGATGTACGCTTGATGCTATTTGAGCCGGCAGCGCCGGAAACGATAAGCTAAAAGTTGATCCTTTATTTTCGTGGCTTCGTACACGCACTTCCCCACCAAGCTGGCGTACGTAATTTTTAACGATATGCAAGCCCAGCCCGGTACCCGATACTGCCCCGGAATTACTTGCCCTGAAAAATGGTTCAAATAGCTTTTTTTGTTCATCCTGCGGAATGCCTATCCCTCGGTCACTAACGGTGATTACGTATCCTTCGGGATTTATCTGTGTCCGAAGGAAGATCTTGCCGGGCAGGGCAGAGTATTTAAACGCATTGGATAGCAGGTTTATCACGCAATGTTTCAGCAGGTTCCGGTCAGAATTTATCAGGCGTTCCCTTCCGTTATGCTGGTACAGTAACTGATGATTACCGGCCATTAGCCGCATCTGGGCACAGAGGTCCTCTCCAAAATTAACCAGGTCAAACTTTCTTAAATCGGGTTGGAAGGTTCCGGCCTCAATGCGTTCCAGGGATAGGAAATCGTTAAGTGTATCTGTCATATCATTTACTGCCAGGCGTATTTTTTGCAAATGCGCCATGATCTTGCTTTGATCAAGCCGCTGATAATAGCGTTCGATGAGCGAGGCAGAGAGCTGGATCTGGCTTAATGGTGAACGGAACTCGTGGGATGCCATAGACACAAGCCGGCTTTTTAACTGACCTAACTGCTGTTCCCTTGCTAATGAGCTCGCGTTACTTTTTTCACGGCTGAGGTCATGAACCTGTCCGATGTAATAGTGGTCGTCATCACCCGGAACCCGCACCAGGGAAAAAAATACGGGAAATTTTGTGCCGTCTTTTTTAATGCCGGTAAACTCTTGTGCCACATCGCACGACAGCAACCGCTGACTGGTTTGGCCATCCAGAAACTGCCCTATTTGCACGTCTTTATGAGGTTTCCACCCAAAGAACGACCAAAAAGCAGGATTGGCTAACAGGATGTTGCCATCTCTGTCGGTAACCAACAGCCCATCAGCGGCCCGTTCAAAGAGCGCCTCAAATATTGTTGTTTTGTTCATTGTAAATGGTTTAAGGTTATGCTTAACATCGATCAGCCGCGTTCAAATAAGAACCGGAAGGGTTTTGGTTTCTTTTTAGGCTGTAAACCAAAGGGTTTGATGCTTTTTTCCCTGATCATTTCAACCGCCTCCTCAATGCTATCTGTTACAAGAAACATCCGTGCATCAGCAGGGCCGATGGTGCCCTCCTTTTGCATGGCTTCCATATGCGCCAGTAATTCCCGGTGGTAGGCTTTGGAAAAAATCACCACCGGAAAATCTTTTATCTTCCTGGTTTGTATCAGCGTAAGCGCTTCAAAATACTCATCAAGCGTACCAAAGCCGCCAGGCATCACTATAAAGGCGTACGAATATTTTACAAGCAGTATTTTTCGCACGAAAAAGTGTTCCAGCCGTATCCATTTGTCAAGGTAAGGGTTAGGGGATTGTTCAACCGGAAGCTGTATATTACAGCCTACAGAACGGCCCCCTATATCTCTTGCGCCACGGTTTGCCGCTTCCATCAGGCCGGGGCCACCGCCGGTGAGTATGGTAAACCCCAGCTGCGCAAAGGCAGCTGCTGCCTGTCGGGTCATGGCATAATAGGGATGGTCTTCGGCAAAACGCGCGGAGCCAAAAATAGTAATGCAGGGCCCGATAAAATGCAGCGCCCGAAAACCAACTATCATTTCGCGCAAGGTCTTAAAAGCAAATTTTAGTTCCTTCCACCGCGACTGCGGCCCATCCAGAAACACAATCTCAGATTCGTTCATAGTCAAATATCGTTGAAGGTATTGTAGCGTTTGCTGATGAAAGCCAGTATAAAAGCTGATAATGATCATTCTGTTATATACAGCTTACCTACAAATTTACAGCGCAGCTTTCGGCTGCATTAAACAGTAGCTATGTCAAAAAAGTCAGTACTATTATTAATTTCTGTTCTTGTTGCAGGTTGTCAGCAACAGCGCATTACATACCCGCGGTACATGACGATCGTGCAAACAGTTTATGCTTCCGGCAAGGTCATGGCGGATAGTGAATACACGGTGGGCGCTCTCATCTCCGGAACGGTTATTGGAAAGCTTGTTAAGGAAGGTGACCAAATCAAAAAAGGCCAGGTCATTTATATTTTACGGCATACCGCCCCGGCGGCAAAAATGGAAGCGGCTGCCAGCGCGTTACTGAATGCAAGGGAAAATATTTCTGTACGTTCGCGCATTTTAAACGATCTGAAGATCGCCGAGCAGAATGCAGATCTCAAATTCCACAACGATTCCTTACTATACATCCGCTATCAAAACCTGTGGGCTCAGAATATCGGCACCAGGGTAAATCTGGATAACGCGCAAACGCAATATGAGCTTTCCTATAATCAAAAACAATCGGCCCGCGAAAAATACCGGTCGACGTTGAACGATCTGAAGGTCAGCATGAAAAATGCGGAAAGCATGGCGGCCGGTTCCAGGTCTGATCTGGAAAATTATTTTATACGTGCCGAGAGTAGCGGCACCGTTTATCAGCTATTTAAGGAAAAAGGTGAAGCGGTTAAGATGAACGAACCCGTTGCACTTTTGGGGCGATCTGGAACAAGGCTTATTCAATTGGCTGTTGACCAGGAAGACATCCGTCAGATCAGGGCCGGCCAGCAGGTACTTTTGAAAACCGACGCCAGCGGCGAGCATATTTACCAGGCAAAGATCAGCCGGATTTATCCTGTGATGAATGAAACAGACCAGACCTTTCGGGTAGATGCGCTGTTTACCGAAGGTAATGACCCCGCGTATCTTCATAGTTCCGTTGAAGCCAATATCATTATCGCAAAGAAAATGAATTGCCTGACGATCCCGCTGGCTTTGCTCATGACGGGCGACAGTATCCGTGTGCGCCAAAACGGACGGATAATTACTAAACCGGTAAAAACCGGTATCCGTACGACGAACGAAATTGAAATTATCAGCGGGGCAACCAGGCATACCGCTATCCTTGACCCTTTTAACCCAAAATAGCATGTCTGTAAATCTACTCATTGCAAGGCGGCATTTAATGGCCAGCAAAAAGCAGACATTGGTTGCTATGTTGGGTGTTACGTTCGGCATCGCGATGTTTATCCTTATGATCAGTTTCATGATCGGGGTGAACCAGTTTATGGAACGCACCATGCTTTCTTTTACGCCAGATGTACACCTGTACAATGACATCAGTACGGATTACAGCCATTCAATAGCCGGAGATTACTTTAAAGGCCAGCCGGTATCTGTAGGCGTGGCGCATCCAAAACCGCGACAAATAAAGCTTAATCTGAAAAATGCCGTCGGCATTATAGCCAGGCTCCGGCAGGATCCACTGATATCAGGGATTTCGCCGATGGTTAGCACACTGGTGTTTTACAACTATGGGCCGGTTCAGATCAATGGTAACATCAGCGGGGTTAACATCCTGGATGAGTCGCGGATGTTTGATCTTAAAGAGAAGATGGTTAGCGGCATGCCGGAGGATTTGCTAACCGCTGATAAAGGAATTTTAATGGGTAGCGGTTTGGCACAGAAGTTAAATGTGCAGTTGGGTGATCTGGTCAGTCTGGCGGCGCCCAATGGCATGCTGATGCGCTTTAGGGTCGTCGGTATTTTCCGCATCGGCATGAGCGCAATTGATAATGTACGCAGCTATGTTAGCCTGGCCAGCGGCCAGCAACTATTGGGGAAGGACAAAAGTTATATTACAGACATCAGCATAAAGCTACATGACCATAGTAAGGCGGCGTGGGTAGCCAAGGCAATGAATAGCCAGTTTGGCTATAAAGCAGATGACTGGGAAACCGCAAATGCCTCTGTCAAGACATCTAACCTGGTGCGTGATACACTCACTTATGTGGTAAGCGTGACATTGCTTATTGTGGCCGGCTTTGGCATTTACAATATTATGAACATGACCATTAATAATAAAATGAAGGACATTGCTATTTTGAAGGCTCAGGGCTTTGCCGGACAAGACATTATGCAGATTTTTTTGAGCCAGGCCATATTTATCGGGTTGTTGGGAGCCCTGAGCGGCATGGGCCTGGGCTTTATGTTAGCTTATGCCTTGTCCAGCGTGCCCTTTCCGCCTAACGAGTACGTTGCCCTGAAATATTTCCCTGTAGCTTTTGAGCCTGCACATTATTTTTTTGGGTTGCTATTCGGCTCGCTTACGCCGCTGGTTGCCGGCTTAATGCCGTCGCTCAAAGCTGCTAAGATAGACCCCGTAATGATATTAAGAGGATGACAGCAGCACTAACCGCCGAGAATTTGAATAAGTACTTCCACGAACCCGAGGAATTCCGGGTGCTGCAGGATATCTCTTTCAATATCAATAAGGGCGAATTCGTCCCCATTATCGGTAAGTCTGGCTGTGGTAAATCAACCTTGCTTTATTTACTGAGTACGCTGGATACTGATTATACCGGGGTGATCACTATCAATGGGCAGCAGGTTACCGGTCTGTCGCAGAACGACCTGGCATTGTTTCGCAACCGGCACATCGGTTTCGTTTTCCAGTTTCATTTTTTACTGCCCGAGTTTACCGCTTTGGAGAATGTGATGCTTCCCGCCTTAAAACTCGGGCGATGGGATAAAGCAGAGATAGAGGAGCGGGCATTGCAACAATTGCGTCAACTGGAGATGGAGCCCTTTGCGCGCCAACTTTCCGGCAAGCTTTCGGGTGGGCAGCAGCAGCGTATCGCCATAGCGCGGGCACTAATCAACGAGCCGATGATCATTATGGCCGACGAGCCAACCGGTAACCTGGATAGCGGCAACACTAAGTTGGTGTTTGATATTTTCAGTCGTCTGGCCCACGAAAAGAACATAGCGGTACTGGCAGTTACGCACGACCTTGATTTCGCCAAACACGCCGATCGTGTAATAGAGATGAAAGACGGCCGTATTGTTGTGCCGGATGCCTGACATCAGCGTAGCTATTGACCGAAGTCATTCTTCGATAAACAAACATTGTTCAGATTTGGGATATAAACCGCAGTATCATGAAAAAGATTCTAGTTTTAACAGATTTTAGTGCCAGTTCTTACAACGCTGCTCAGTATGCAAACGTGTTGGCCACCCAACGCGGAACTAGTATTCTGCTGTATAATACCGTCGAGTCCATACCTATTGTTCCTAATTATGCAGGCGGCGGATTTGTAACGGAGACAGAAAATTTGTTTGCCGAAGAGAGTCTCGGTCAGTTAACGCAAGTGCGAACCAGCTTACTGGCCGAGCAGGGAAAAGGCCCGATAATCGAGATACTCACCGGCGAGGGTAATCTGGGTAGTAATATCAAAAAGCTGCTTAACGAACAAGCCATCGAACTGATTGTGATGGGAGCCCCGGAGGGTAGCTTGATTAATCATTTACTAACCGGAAGCGAAACGCGTTCCGTCATAAAATCTGCCAACAGACCTGTACTGATCATTCCGGGGGATAAGCCGATCAAGCCCCTTAACAACTTTGTGCTGGCAACCGACTACCGGTCCGCAGATCTTTGCGCGTTACGCTATTTAAGCGCATGGATAGCGGTTATTGGCGGTCGGCTGGATGTTGTACATATTCAAACCAGCGATGAGGTACCGCAGCTTACAGCCCAGCAAAGGCAGGTGTTCGAACTTTTTCTGAATAACTTAAGTTTTAATAATTTCCAATGTCACGACCTGCAGGGTAAAGATATCCGGGATCGGCTTGATCGGTTTTGCCAGGATAAAAAGGCGGATGTACTGGCCATGATCAATTACCATCATGATTTCTTCAGTCGCTTGTTGGGCAACAGCCAAACTTTTAAGGAGTTACGCCATTTACAGTTACCGATGCTGGTTTTTCCCGGAAACTTCAACGATGAAACCACTGCTTAAAATACACAGTAAATTTGTAAACATTTGTAATTATATATCGCAGCAGCGCAACCTTGAGCCGGCTTTGCGCTTCTTTTAGCCGAACACGCCGGCAGATCATTACCGGCCGTGCTGATGGTCATATTTTAGCCGCGCTGCGAATAATAATTTCGTAGCATGACAACGTCGAATGATCAGTTCATACTTACTGTCAACTGCGGGTCTTCAAGCCTTAAGTTTTGTTTATTCGGTATGCAAAACCTGCACCCCGCTTTATCCGGTTCGGTGAAGACCGATACTTCCGGTGAAACGCACTTTATCATACAAGATGAAGGGGGCGAATATTTGGCCAATTACCCATTGGCGCAGGCTGGTGTGGCCGCCGGTATTCGGGAACTGACCGGTTGGCTTCACAATCATTCCAACCGTTATACTATCCGGGTTGTGGCGCACCGCATTGTTCAGGGGGGGCCAAAACACCGGGAGCCAGAAATTATCAGCGACAGTTTGCTGAACGACCTTCAACATTATTCCTATCTCGCACCCAACCATCTTCCGGTTGAAATAAAAGCTATAAAGGCATTTCAGGAAAATTTTCCTGAAGCGCTGGCCGTAGCTTGCTTCGATACCTTTTTTCATCGCCACCTGCCCGGGCAAGCCAAATATTACCCGTTGCCCGCAAGCTACCGTGAAAAGGGGGTGATGCGCTATGGTTTTCATGGCTTATCCTATGAGTTTATCCTGAAAACGCTGTTACAAAAGCATCCAAAACTGGTGGGGCAGAAACTGATTATCGCCCATTTGGGCAGCGGGGCAAGCATGGCGGCGGTGTGTAATGGTAAAAGTGTAGATACCACAATGGGTTTTAGTCCGTTAGGCGGTCTGGTGATGGCAACACGCAGCGGCGATCTCGACCCCGGGGTGATCCTGTACCTGCTGCGAAACGAAAAATTGTCAGCAGATGAGATTGATGAATTACTGAGTGAGCGGTCCGGGTTACAGGCCATTGCCGGATGCGCAGATATGGAAAGTTTGGTAAAACGTTCTGCAAGCGACCAAAAAGCCGGACAAGCTATCGAACTTTTCTGTTACACCGTAAAAAAATTTATCGGCGCCTTAGCTGCCGCTATGGGCGGCCTGGATGTGCTGATTTTTACGGGAGGGATTGGCGAGAATGCTGCGCTCGTTAGGGAGCAGTGCTGCCACGGCCTGCAGTTTATGGGGCTGGAACTCAGCCGGCGGCGCAATAATGCCGGGCATAAATGGATATCAAAATCAGGCAGTAAAGTAAAAATAGGAGTGTTGAAAACCAATGAGGCCGCTATCATGGCCAAACACGCCAAAACGTTAATCGGTAACCTTTAAGATTATGAACACATTAAACGAAAAAGAACTTCGATCGATACACGCCTACTGGCAAGCAGCGAACTATCTTGCAGCGGGGCAAATTTACCTGCAGGAGAACCCGTTGCTTAAACAGCCATTGAAAGCAGCAGATATCAAGCCAAGATTACTGGGGCATTGGGGCACGTCGCCTGGGCTGAACCTGGTGTATGTTCACCTGAACCGGCTGATCAAAAACACCGGCGCCGCTATACTTTATGTTTGCGGACCGGGACATGGAGCGCCGGCTGTTATAGCCCACACCTATTTGGAGGGTACCTACAGCGAAATTTACCCGGCTGTGCCCGAGAATGAGCAAGGTATGCGTCAGTTATTCCGGCAATTCTCAACGCCGGGTGGTATTCCCAGCCATGTAAGTGCGCATACCCCGGGTTCGGTTAACGAAGGGGGCGAACTGGGATACTCATTGGTACACGCCTTCGGAGCAGCGTTTGATAATCCGGACCTTATTGTCGCCTGTGTTGTCGGTGACGGGGAAGCGGAGACCGGCCCATTAGAGGGCAGCTGGAAGTCAGTCGCTTTCTTAAACCCGGCAACGGATGGGGCAGTTTTGCCTATTCTGCATTTAAACGGATATAAAATATCCGGGCCCACAGTGCTTGCGCGCATGAGCGACGCTTCGCTTACAGCGCTTTTTGCCGGTTATGGCTACGCTACTTATTTTGTTGAAGGCGACGACCCGCTCGTGGTGCATGAGCAAATGGCGAGAACTCTGGATGCTGCCTACGATAAAATAAGGCTTATACAACTATCAGCCAGGGCTAAAAAACTTTCTTATCCTTTTCTTTGGCCGGTTATTATTTTGCGGACACCGAAGGGTTGGACGGGACCAAAGGCCTGGAAAGAGGTACCTATTGAGGGCACCTTTCGTGCTCACCAGGTACCGCTTACCGGTGTGCGTGAAGATCCGGAAAAACTCGAACTGCTGGAAAACTGGTTGCGCGGCTATCACCCTGAAAAGCTTTTTGACGATACGGGAAAACTGTTGCCGCAACTGGCGGAGCTTGCTCCAAAAGGGGATAAGCGCATGAGCGCAGTTGCGCAAGCAAACGGAGGGTTGTTACTAACTGATCTGGTGCTGCCTGATTTTAAAACATACGGTCTTGATATTGGTACGCCGGGAACCCTAGAAGCGGAGAGCACCCGTAATTTGGGCAAGTACCTGCGGGATATTTTTACCTTGAATGCGGATAAAAGGAACTTCCGGCTCTTTTGCCCGGATGAAACGACATCGAACCGCCTGGAGGCTGTTTTTGAGGTCACGGAGCGTTGTACGATGGAATTAACGCTGCCTGCAGATGATAAGCTTTCTCCTGACGGTCGGGTAATGGAAGTACTGAGTGAGCACCTTTGTGAAGGATGGCTGGAAGGTTACCTGCTGACCGGGCGGCATGGATTATTCCCCTGTTATGAAGCATTTGTAACGATAGTAGATTCTATGGTGAGTCAGCATGCCAAGTGGTTAAAAACTGCGCGCGAACTGCCCTGGCGTAAACCGGTAGCATCATTAAATTACTTGCTGACCTCGCATGTATGGCGGCAGGACAATAACGGCTACAGCCACCAGGGGCCAGGGTTTATTGATACGGTGGTGAACAAAAAAAGCGCGGTAGTGCGTATTTATCTGCCCCCCGATGCCAATACATTGCTATCTGTCATGGATCATTGCCTGCGTAGCCGTGATTACGTAAACGTAGTTGTAGCTGGCAAACAGCCGGAACTGCAATGGCTGAACATGGCTGACGCGATCACGCATTCGGCGCAAGGCGCTTCCATTTGGGATTGGGCAAGTAATTGCGGCGCTGAAACGCCGGATATTGTACTGGCCTGCGCCGGCGATGTGCCTACTTTGGAAACGGTGGCGGCGGCATGGCTGCTGCGGCACCACCTGCCGCAAATAAAGGTACGCGTCGTCAATGTGATCGACCTGATGGCCCTATCACCGCAAGCTTATCATCCGCACGGTATGAGTGCCGAATTATTCAGCAGTTTGTTTACAGACACAGCACATGTGATGTTTGCCTTTCATGGCTATGTGCGCATCATACACGACCTGGTACACGGTCGGCCCGACCCGGCCCGCTTCCATGTTCGCGGCTATATCGAGGAAGGCACAACCACCACGCCATTTGACATGGTGGTACTAAATAATATGAGCCGATATCACCTGGCGATGGAAGCCGTGAAGCGGATAGCCGGCTTTCAACCCTACGCAGATACCTTTACCGCATATTGCCAATCTATGCTTCAGCGGCATCATCAATATATCTGTAAGCACCTGGATGATATGCCCGAGATCAAAGACTGGAAATGGAACGACGAAACCCATTTAACACCTTATGAAAATGATTAACAAAGCTTGGCATAAGATGAACGTGATGCCGAAAAACGCCACCATCGACCAGCGGATATGCTGGCACCTGGCGCATCAGCAAAATTGTGGCTGCCGGCCGATACCGGCGAAGTTAAAAGCGGAAATCGCCGGGCGTAACATCAATACAACACCAGATGGACAAAGCTGAATTATTTGCTTACACACCGGCCGACCAGTACCGCACATCGGTCGCCTATTTTGCCATGGAATACGCGATAGACCAATCGTTAAAGATCTACGCCGGCGGCCTTGGCTTCCTGGCCGGCTCGCACCTGCGCAGTGCTTATCATCTGCAGCAAAACTTCGTCGCCGTGGGGTTGCTATGGAAATATGGTTATTATGACCAGGTGCGCGATGCAACAAACCATATGGCAGACGCTTTTATTGAAAAGCACTATTCCTTTCTAAAAGATATTAATGTCACCTTCAGCATAACTGTTCACCAGTCCCCTGTCCATGTCAAAGCTTACCTTTTGCCACCGGCAACTTTTGGTTGCGCGCCCTTATTTTTGCTCACCACGGATATCCCGGAGAACGACGAGCTTTCCCGGTCGATCACCCATCGGCTGTATGATTCAAACGAGGCGACCCGCATCGCACAAAATATCGTTTTAGGTATCGGGGGCGCTAAAATGCTCGATATTTTGGGGCTTACGCCAGATGTTTACCATATGAATGAAGGCCACGCGGTGGCCTTAAACTTTTACCTGTATGATAAATTCAAAAATCTCGAAGAGGTAAAAAAAAGGGTAGTGTTCACTACCCATACGCCGGAGATGGCAGGTAATGAAGCGCATAATTTTGCGTTGTTGGAAACAATGTCCTTTTTCTATCACCTCACCGTAACAGAGGTTAGGGAATTGCTCCAGCTGGAGGGAGAACAATTTAACTACACGCTGACTGCCCTCAAATTCGCGCGGAAGGCCAATGGCGTTTCAAAGCTTCATACTCAAATAGCGCAGCAAATGTGGGGCGCCAATGCCGGTATTTGCCCTCTCATCCCTATCACCAACGCGCAAAACCGCGATTATTGGGCCGATATGCAGATAAGCCGGCAGTTGCAATCAAAGGATGTACAGGGCTTTGCCGGCCGTAAGAAAGAGTTAAAGCGCGAACTATTCCGGATTGTTGCAGATCAATGCGGCAAACTATTCCGCGAAGATGTGTTAACGATTGTTTGGGCGAGGCGCTTTGCGGGTTATAAGCGTGCCGGACTGCTTATGGCCGATTGGCAGGCTTTTGTAAACCTGGTTACACAGACGAAATATCCTGTACAATTGATTTGGGCAGGAAAGCCATATCCGGGCGACGAGCCAGGAGCCGGGGAATTTAACCAATTGATAAACCGGACGTTTGCTTTTTGCAATTGCGCTGTACTCACCGGGTATGAATTGCGCCTTTCCGCACTTTTAAAGCAAGGTGCAGACCTTTGGTTGAACACGCCGCGCCTTTACCACGAAGCTTCGGGGACCAGTGGGATGACTGCGGCTATGAACGGGGCAGTGAACCTATCCATCGCTGACGGCTGGGTAGCTGAATTTGCCCGCGACCTGGTGAACTGTTTTCTGATCCCGACGGCGCCGCAAGAACTGCAGGAACCTCAAAAAGATGAGATGGAGAATAAAGCGATGCTGCAAGTGCTGCAGCAAAAAGTATTGCCTATGTATTACGATAATCCTGAGAAATGGTTCCGGATGGCAGGTACGGCTTACGGAGATGTTGTGCCGGCTTTCGACAGCGATCGCCTGGCCAGGCAATATTATCAGGAACTGTATGTATGAGTAGGCGCATGGCGCCGGATGACCCGCATCATGTTTTTGCCAGAAGAAATTCCCCAATTTTATTGAAAATGAAGCAAGCAAAACATGAAAACAATCCTCTTTATCAACGACGGTTCAACAGCCGCAAGCTCAGCTGCAAAATTAACGTTCCAGATCGCCCGGGATGTACAGGCAGAAATCCTGATTGTTCAAACTTATTATCAGGCTACTACCGTCCCTGTTAAAGTACTGGCAGGGGGGCGCGGAGCAACGATCGGCGGTAAACGGGAAGCTGAACAGATCTATCGCTTGCTGCAGCGACTAAATGAAGGGCAGGCCGGTTTTCAGCCGTCCATCTCCCTGATAGAGCTACCGCTGGCAAATGCTGCTGATGTTGCCGCTGTGGCACTAAGAGCCAACTGCTGGATGATTGTTAGCGGGTACAGTAAAACGTCGGCAGATCAGCAGCCCCTCAATTTTCAAAGCTTGCTTAACCGGTTGCAGTGCCCGCTCTTGCTGGTACCCGACTGCTGGGAGGGCGAATCGATACGCCGGGTTACCTATATGGCCGACCTTCGTTATTGCCGCCTGAATATCATGCGCTATCTAACCGGTTGGGCGTTAGCATCCCGGGCGAGCCTGTCGCTGGCGCATTTCAGTAAAGAAGGATTGGCCCCCATAGTGGAAAGTTATGGAGTTCAGCTATTTGGTGAGATTGCAAAGCAACTACCGCCATGCCCCCTAACTTTTAACAATATACCCGAGCGCGATATCCACCGGGCGTTGGATGTGCTTGTTAACGGTTTACATGCCGACCTGATGGTGCTGGTCAATCACCGGTTCCATTTCGAACAGATTATGGGTGGCCGGCTCAATGGGCAGATTCCCGAAGGTTTAGCTGTGCCTGTTCTGCTATTTCCCATGTAAAAGGATATCTATGTCAATATTACCATACGCGCCGGTACCTTTCTGGGCCCTGGAGGCTACCGAAGTGTTTAGCCGGCTAAGTACGGGTCCTGCCGGCCTTTCCAGCCGCGATGCCGCCGAACGGCTTCGTAAGTACGGCAGTAATACGGTAAGTTCAAACAGAACAAGCCAGGCTTTCGTCTTATTCCTTGCCCAGTTCAAAAGCCCGGTTACCATCCTGCTCATCGTAGCATCATTTTTAGCCGCAGGTTTGGGTGATTTGGCTGATGCCATCATCATCCTCGGGATCGTCCTGCTTAGCGGCATTCTTGGTTTTTGGCAGGAAAAGGGGGCTAACGAGGCTATAAAGGGCTTACTGCAGATGGTGCAGTTAAACTGTAGTGTCGTCAGGGATGGTAAAACAGTAAGCATCCCGATGATAACTGCCGTTCCCGGAGATGTTGTTCAGTTGTCTGCTGGTGATATGATACCGGGAGATTGCCTGCTACTTACGGCCACTGCTTTATTTGTTGATGAAGCTGCATTTACCGGAGAATCGTTTCCGGTTGAAAAGTACAGCGGGCCGTTACCTGCGGATACACCGCTGGCCAAACGGTTTAATACTTTGTTTATGGGCAGCCATGTAGTAAGCGGTACGGCAAGCGCGCTGATTGTAGATACAGGTATGTCAACCGAGTTTGGTAAATTATCAGCCAGCCTCCGAAATAGCATAGTTGAAACTGACTTTGAGCGTGGTATCCGCAAGTTTGGTTATCTTTTAATGGAATTGACATTATTGCTGGTTATAATCATTTTTGCCCTAAATGTTTGGCTGCATAAACCCGTGCTTGATTCTTTTTTATTCTCTCTGGCGCTTGCCGTAGGGCTCACCCCCCAATTGCTTCCTGCAATTATAAGCGTCAACCTGGCTGCGGGCGCCAGAAAGATGGCCCGGAAACAAGTGATCGTTAAAAGGCTGTCGGCAATTGAGAATTTCGGCAGTATGAATGTATTATGCACTGATAAAACAGGCACCATTACCGCGGGTAAGGTAGTGGTAAAAGATGCGCTGGACTGCAACGGAAATCCCAGTGCCGGCGTTTTACGCTATGCCTGGGTAAATGCAGCCTTGCAAAGCGGTTTTCACAACCCTATTGATAAAGCGATATGCGAAGCTTATCAGGGTAACGAAAAGTTGCCGAACGCGAAAGCAGAGATCCCGTATGACTTTTCACGCAAGCGGTTAAGTATCCAGGTAGAGGAATCCGGACGCTCCCGGTTGATCACCAAAGGCGCGTTTTCATCCATCCTGGAGAGTTGTACAGAAGTAATGCACGGCGGCCAGCTTATGCCCCTTGGCCCTGATCTTAAAAACAGTTTGGTAAACCGATGGGAGGAGTTAAGCCGCAGCGGTTACCGAACGCTGGCGCTGGCCGTTAAAGATATCCCGGATAAGCACAAGATTGACCGGCACGATGAGTCGGGTATGACCTTTGCAGGTTTCATTACCCTTTTTGACCCGCCTAAACCCGACAGCGCCAGCACGCTCCTCCGTTTGCAGCAATCAGGGGTTAAGTTAAAGATCATTACGGGCGACAATGCCCTGGTCGCGCAGCATCTTGCCGGTTTACTGGAGCTGCCCGCCCCCCGGATATTAAAAGGGCCAGAAATCCGACAGATGAGTCAGTCCGCCTTATTACACGCGGCGCCGCGTACCGATATTTTCGCCGAGGTGGAGCCTAACCAGAAAGAGAGGATTATCTTGTTGTTAAAGAAAGCAGGCTATGTGGTAGGCTTTATTGGCGACGGTATTAATGACGCCCCCGCTCTGCATGCGGCAGACGTAGGGATTTCGGTGAACACCGCGGTTGACGTGGCCAAGGAGGCCGCGGATATCGTTCTGCTGAAAAGCGGGCTGCAAGTTTTATTGGATGGCATAGAAGAGGGTCGTAAAACGTTTGCAAATACCATGAAATATGTGTTTATGGCCACCAGCGCTAACTTTGGCAACATGTTTAGTATGGCGGGCGCCTCGCTATTTTTGCCGTTTTTGCCGCTGTTACCTAAACAAGTTTTGTTGACAAACCTGCTGACCGACTTCCCCGAGATGGCGATTGCCAGCGATAAGGTTGACAGCAGCCAGCTTAGTTTACCACAGCGCTGGGATATGACTTTCATCCGCAAGTTTATGATCACTTTTGGACTGCTGAGCTCTGTATTCGACTACCTGACTTTTACCTGCCTGCTATTTGTTTTCCACGCCGGGGAGCGGGAATTTCAGACAGGATGGTTTACTGAATCTGTTATTTCGGCAGTGGTTATTGTACTGGTGGTGCGCACGCGGCGGGCTTTTTTTCGCAGCTTGCCCGGAAACGCGCTTCTTGGAGCGAGTTTTGCCATAATCCTGGCTGTCTGCCTAATTCCCGGTTCACCATTGTCCGGCTGGTTCGGCTTCGTTGTTTTGCCGCCCGCCTTATACAGCTGGATAGCTGTGCTCATCGCGGCCTACATGCTCACAGCCGAACTTGTAAAACATTGGTTCTATAAACGGCTGCTGGCGCATATCAGTAAAAAGAATAAGCCGGCTGCCCAATCTCATTTATCCAGGTGATGTCTGTCACGGCACATCCGCGCTTATTTATGGAATTTTAAGCCAAAATATATGCGATGAAAACCTTCCTGATACCAACTGATTTTTCCGAAGCCGCGACTAATGCAGCCCGTTATGGTTTATTTTTGGCCCGGCATCTGCAGGCCGATGTGCAGCTTATCCATGCTTTTAAGGTGCCTGCTGAAGCGCGTGCGGCGGCGCAATCTGCCTGGCCGTTGAATGATTACGAACAGGTTAAACACGACGCGGTTGTGGAATTGGACAACCTGCGTCACCAACTGGAAATGGAAACGATCGGTTCGCCGGCAGATAACCACATCAGCCGTGTTTCGGGCACGGCCGAACTCGGAGAAGTGAGTGTTATGGTCCGGAACCTGGTCGATCATTATCGCTCGCCAATGGTGGTAATGGGCATGTCTGGTGCAGGAAAAATGCATCGCCTGTTGCTGGGTAGTAACAGCCAGGAGCTAATTGATAAAGCCACTTTCCCGGTATTACTCATCCCTAACATTCCTGCTCCCCGCCAGTTAAAGAAAATTGCTTTTGCCACTGATTTGAACAAAGGTGATATTGATCTAATTCATTCGCTAGCCAGCCTGGCCCGCCCGTTTAACGCCGAAATTTTAATTGTGCACGTAACAAATGATAAATATGATGCGCCCGCACACCAGCATCTGGTAGATGAGTTCCTGAACGAGGTGACGGCTAAAGCACATTATGGGCAAATATATTACCGGCATGTAAAAAGCATGGATGTAGACCATGGACTGGACTGGCTGAGCGAACATGGCCAGGTAGATATGCTTGCCATGGTACACCGTCCGCATTTCTATCTTGAAAAAATTCTGAAAGGCAGTCATACACAACGATTAGCCAGGCATATCCGGATACCTTTATTGGTTTTTCCGCCGGAGGCGCACGGTGTTTGTTTTTAAATAATTTGTGTATGAAAGGCGAAATGAATGCCATGGTGATGGACCGCCCGGGACAGCCGCTCACCTATCGGAAGGTGGCTATTCCTCAACCCGCATCCGGCGAATTGCAATTAAAGGTGATTGCCTGCGGCGTGTGCCGTACCGATTTGCATGTTATTGATGGCGAACTCACTACGCCCAAACTGCCGTTGATACCCGGCCACGAGATAATTGCCCGCGTAACTGCTTTCGGCAGTGGGGTTGCCGGTTTTCGTGTTGGCGATATAATCGGTGTGCCCTGGCTTGGTTACACCTGTGGGAAGTGTCGTTTTTGTTTGGCTGGCCGCGAAAACCTCTGCGAAAGAGCAGGGTTCACCGGTTATACCCTTGATGGCGGGTATGCGGAATTTTTGGTGGCCGATGCGCGATTTTGTTTTTCGATGCCGGCTGGTTACCAAAACGCGTTTGCCGCCCCGCTATTGTGCGCGGGCCTGATCGGGTTCAGATCTTACCGGATGATCCGCCCGGACGCGGTTAAGATAGGGCTTTATGGTTTTGGAGCAGCCGCACATATTCTGACGCAAATCGCCAAGGCGCAAAACAAACAGATATTTGCCTTTACCCGCGAAGGCGATACAGAATCACAATTGTTCGCAATCCGGATGGGAGCCGGTTGGGCCGGGAGTAGCCTGAGTGAGGCGCCGGAACGACTTGATGCCGCTATTATCCTTGCCCCATCCGGCGAGCTTGTACCCAAAGCCCTAAAGGATGTTGATAAAGCCGGGCAGGTGATCTGCGGAGGTATTCACATGAGTGATATACCGGCTTTTCCTTATGCGCTGCTATGGGAGGAACGATCGTTACAATCGGTCGCCAATCTCACCCGCGAAGACGGTCAGGCATTCTTTCGGCAACTGGCGTTATCACCTGTCAAAACACAAACTACCTTTTTCAAATTATCAGAGGCGAACGATGCACTACAGCAACTGCGTGCCGGCAAGGTAAAAGGTGCGGCGGTATTGGTGATGGACGAAATATAGCGGCAGATATGAGACTGCCGCCTAATCATTTGCTATTCGTCGGCAATGGCGGCCGGAATGATCAAAACCGGAAGATCCTGGTTGTCCAGCAAGGTTTGCGCCTGATTCTGTTTAAAAAGACGGTTAAGCCAGTTATGCCGATCATGCACCAAAACCAGCACATCGCTGCTGTTTGCTGCGCAAAGGTGATTTAACCGCTTTATCAACTCTTTTCCAGCTACTTCCTGGTAGGTAATGGCCGGGAAATGGTATTTGGCTACGTGATTTTTAAAAGACGTTTTAAGCTGCTCGTTCAAAGGTTTTTCGCCCCACAGCGAAACATGCACAATTTCCAGGCTGAACCTAAACATCCGGCCAATGCGGGTAAGATAATGCACCGCTTTTTGGTCGGGACGGTCAAAGTCTGTCGCAAGGGTTACTTTATGCAATCCTTTCAATGGCCGGCCAGGGGGAATTATCAATACGGGGCGGTCCGTGTGTTCCATTACAGCAGAGGTATCGCTGCCCAAAAGCAAGTGTTCCCAGGCTTTGCCGCTGCGTGCGCCCATAATGATCATCTCTATATCTTCCAGTTGCAGTAGGTCTTTAACCTGGCTGCCAAGGCTTCCCATGTCATGACGGTCATCAATGCTCGGGCGATGGTCACCCGCAGGCAACTGGCGGGCCAGTTCCTGTAAGTCTTCTTTAAGATATTTTAATTTCTCTTTACCCTGGTCTGCCCACATTAGTTGTTCTACCGGCCAGGGCGTGCCGCTATACTCCGACATGATCGGCTCACTGACATAAGTATTGAACAAAATGATATTTGCGTGTAATTTTCCCGCGATGGGTACGGCCGCTTCGGCAGCCTGCCTGGCATTGTCGCTGAAGTCGGTAAGAACTAAGATCTTTTTCATGATTTTTTACTGAATTATGAAATAAAGATCGCCTGTCTGATGAAAATAAAATATGATGGCTGTCAGTCTAACTGCTGACAGAACGCAGCGAAAATCAATTCTTCATTTTCTGAAGACGCGTCCCATCCAGTATCCGTATCTGGCTGCCTTGCCTCCCGATCAGTCCTTCTTCTTTGAAATCGGTAAGGGTGCGGCTAACGGTCTCGGTAGCCATGCCGGCCATTGCTGCCAGTTCGTCCCGGGATATCTTGAATTCTTCGGCGGGAGCAAATTGCGCTTGCAGGCGAAGCAATACCTGCGACATCCTTTTTCGGACCGACTGGTAGGCAAACTGCAGAAGCTGCTCTTCTTTATCGCGGATATCATTGGCCAGAATCTTCAAAAACTGCTGGCTTATATCCGGGTAACGTGTCAGCAGGTTCATGATCATTTCCTTGGGTAAAAGGCATACCGCCGAATCCTCCAGCGCTTCGGCAGTTTCTGCCTGCGTATCTGCTACCAGCAAGCCGTTGATGCCCACAAAATCCTCAGGTTTGTAAAGACCTGTCATTAGTTCGCGGCCGTCTTCAGTAAGTTTAAAAGTTTTTATTCCGCCTTCAAGCACAAGGTAAATGCCCTGTGGCTCGTCCCCTTCGTAATATAGTACTTGTTTCTTTTTAATCTGCCGTATTTTCCGGCCTGCTATAAGCGCCTTTAGCTCGGCGGTGCCACGTAGTTGTCCCGAGGCCAGCCTTTCCAGGTTAAACAACGAGCGGCTGTAGTAACTGGCCAGTTTTTCCTGCTTTTGTAAGCGGCACTCGATGGCATGCAGCAGTTCCATATCATCAAAAGGTTTGGTCAGGTAGTCGTCGGCGCCCATTTCCATTCCCTTACGCAGGTCCAGCCGTTCTGCTTTTGCGGTGAGAAATATAAAGGGGATGGCGGCCGATTCCGGATTCTTACTGAGCAGGTACAACACGCCGTAACCATCCAGTTCAGGCATCATGATATCGCATAAGATCAGGTCGGGCCGCTGGCTGAGCGCCAGGTCAACGCCGGCCTTTCCGTTTACAGC
The DNA here is from genome assembly GCF_010093045.1 of Mucilaginibacter sp. 14171R-50. Lineage (NCBI taxonomy): Bacteria > Pseudomonadati > Bacteroidota > Sphingobacteriia > Sphingobacteriales > Sphingobacteriaceae > Mucilaginibacter > Mucilaginibacter sp. 14171R-50. Next base: position 1,529,468 of record NZ_CP048115.1, read on the forward strand.
CTTAAGTACCTGGTAGCCGCTAAGCTCCAGTATCTCTGCGGTACCCTCGCGGATATCGCTGTTATCTTCGATGACAAGTATCTTTTTCATGATCTGCGATTTACTGAATAGCAATGATGCCTGTCACAAATATCCTCAAAGATGGTACCGATTTGATAGTATGGCGGTCATGTATATTTATGATCTTTGTCATATTTTTTAGCACGACAAGCGCTATTGAACTTTTAGAAATAGTTTCAATCCGTTCATAAGGTCGCCCGCCGTCGATCATGCCCGATAAGCAGGAAATGTTCAATTCCATCATCGGCAGGCAGATTTGAAAAAACGATCAATCAGCATGTTCGTGAGAGTTGAACACCAATAAGGGGACTGAAGCATTATCTGCAATTTGCTGGGTACGGCTGCCGTGCAATAATTCTCCGAGAAAAGAATGTCGGTTATGTACCATAGTGAGCATGTCGATGTGCTCATGGCGCACCAGCCAAGTAAGGCCATCTGCCACATGTTCGCTTTTAACTACTTTTACGCTCACCTGTTGATGACCATGATTACGTGCAAGGTTGGTTAACAGGTCCTTCACGATCGAGTCATTTGTTGTGGCTTTATTATGCTGTATAACATGCGCCAGCACCAACTCTGCATTGAGCTTTTTAGCGAACGACACCAGTTGATTAATAGCAACGATGTCTAACTCGGGATGTTTAAAGTCACTTGCAAAAGCGATTTTAGCTATTGGGCGGAACGCAAAATCGCCGGGCACCAGCAACAAAGGGCACATAGCTGCTTCTATCATTTTTCGGCTATGATTGCCTATTAGCCATGTACTTAGCCGGTCATTGGCATGTGTTCGCATGATGATCAAATCGGCCTTGTGCCGGGCAGCTTCCGCAGTTACCACATCCGTCACCAGGCCTGCCCCCAGGAGACAAACAACCTCTGGAGTAAAGTCCTCTCCGGTACTACTTTCGAGTAATTTGTGTTTTAACGCCTTAAGTGCGGCCTGGCTGTCTCGGTCCATATCTTCATATACACCGAGCGGCCATGCCACAACTCCGGCCTGTGGTATCTCTGCCGGTACGTTCATCGTATAGCAAAGTAATAATTTTGCTTTTAGCGTTTGCGCAAGGCGGTAAGCATAAGCAGCTACGTTTTCCGAGCTGGCTGCCAGGTCGGTTGCAAGCAGTAATGTTTTCATCGGCTTTTAATTAATGGTGTGCAATAAATAAGGGCAGGTCCAGTGCTTCCATCAATATATTGGCCATGCTGCTGTTAAACATTCTTGAAAGCGCGCCACGGCTGTAAGCGCCCATAATCACCACTGTTCCCGGTTCTGCCTTTCTAAGGTGGGCCACCAGCGTTTCATCCGGTTGGCCGGTTAACTGCGTAAGCAGTGGTTTTGCAAAATGACTGCGGGTATATTCGCCAATCAGGTTCCCGTCGGGTAATAAGTCCAGTTCCTTGTCGCTTACGTAAACAATTTCAGACGGGTATTTTACTGTCCAGGGGAATAAGTAAGTGAACATTTTAAGCGCATAAACGGACGATGGGTGACCATCGTAAAGTATAACCACCCGTTCAATCAGTTGGTGTGTAGCAGGCACCACCAACACGGGGCTTTGTGTGCCTGCCAGTAATTGCCGTACAAAAGGCGTTGGCTTTGCTTGTTCAAAATGGTTCAGTGTTTCGGCTGCGCCAATAATGGTAAGGTCAGCATAAATGCTTTCCTTCAGCAGGTCGTCAATAGCGAAGCGCTTATCCTGATGAAGCAAATATTCAATGCCCCGTTTTTTACAGGTTTGTTCGAAAAGGGCAACCGCCGCCTGCCGGGTTTCCTGATCCTTTTTTAACAGGTGGTTTAATTTTGTTTTTGAGATACCCTCGCTGCCTACCATATCAAATAAATTGAAGCTATGGTAAAGGAAATCTTCGAGGAACACGCCCGTTACCACAGATTTGCCGCGGACGGCAAGTTCGATCGCATAGTCGAGCGTTCCTTTTGAGAATTTAAGGCCGTCGAAGGCCGCAATGATCTTTTTCATATCATGGTTACTGTTACTTATCTATCAAAGGTAAACCCACAGTGTATACCCTTCCATGATTAGGCTCAGGCGTACTGATGACGCCCGTCACGGGCTTTAGTTGAAGTCGACCGTGTAGCGAAGCGAAAAACGTAGATATGGATAGCGGGCGGTTACCACGGGGTATTTTTGATAGTCTCCATGAAGGTGAAAGTATCCGAATTCTGAACAAAAGGCCAGGCCATCGTAAAAACGGTAAGCCAGTTCGCTGGTTACTGCCTGCAATACATAGCGAGAGTTATTGCCATTGATGGTGCCGATCCACCCGGCGCGGTAATTCAGGCGATATGAAAGCCGGTCAAGCAATGTTAAGCCGAATTGTCCATACATGCCACCGCCAGCGCCGTAATCATAATTCCGGCCGTTAAATAGATAAGGGTCGGGAACCGCCGCAAGCAAGATCGGACCGGCGCCGGCGCTGGCGTTAATCTGGACATACTTATTCAACCGGAAAGATGCAAGCCAGTTTAATTTTACGCTTTGGGCGCTGTAAAAAAAAGCCTCGTTGTGTACGTAATCGTAATTGGCAGATAACGTTAATAGCTGTGGGTCGCGGTCCGCTTTACTCAGCCACCATCCGGCAAGTGAGCCATATACAAAAAGGATATTCACTTTAGAACTATCATCACTGCCGAATTCACCATTTACCGAAATGTTACTGAAAGGTGTGTGATAATTTTCAAAAGGTGTGCCATAGGTTAAGCGAACATGCCCGTACCACCCGGTACGCCCATGGTGATCGGCCCTGAACTTGCGCGCCCCGATGTCAAATTCTGCCAGCACGTGGGTCGAATCGCGTTCATGCGAGTTTTGGTCAGTCTTTCCCCATTTTCCATCAATTATACGATTGAAGCCGTTCATGGGATTAACCAAAAGCGCGAGTATTTCACTGACCTGCCGTTTAACTCCGCGGGTGTGATTATTAACGATCTGATTAGACAGCCTGTAAGTCATTTCCCCCAAAACAATTCCGCCGAAGCTCGTGTTGATAAAATCATTTGGTGATGGGGCTTGCGACTCTCCCACGGTCTCCCATATGTAGCTACCCACTACCGTGGGCGGCGCCGATTGCCAGAATGTATAACCGTTGGCCCGGAACGCGCTAAAATATAAACTGCCATGATACGGATGTGCAAATTGATTTGTACCAAAGGCATCGTCATCCCAGGTCCAGCTTGATGGTCGCAAATTATGCCCCAGCGTTCTAAAAGATATCCGGGCGTAATCTGCATTCAGCAAATAACGGTCCACCGTCCAGGGGATCAGTTCCCCCAGCGCCAGTTGAAAAGCGGCTCGTCCAAAGCGACGTGGCGGTAGCGTATCCGTTACCGCGTCCCCGGTAGCTTTATATGGTGCACCAAGCGCGATAGAGCGCTGACCTTTGGCATACAGTGCAGCCATTAAACAAAGAATCAGGAAATATAAACGGGCCATAGCGCGAAAAAAAAGAGGCTGCAGCTATATTCATAGATGCAGCCCGGCCGTATAATTGTTTCAAAATACCAATTCAGGTTCCTGAATGGTTAATTTGTTGTCAACACTGAATATGCCCGGTGCGGCCCAAACTGCATCCGCAGCTTCATCTTTTTCAGCAAAGGAGCGAACTTTTCCGGTTAGTGTAGCTTTGTTCCCGGTAACCGATACCTTGATATTGGCTGAATCAATAGTAGCGCTGCGATGAAATGCAGCACTGATCTTTTTTTCCAGGTCATCGGCGCTAACTTTTGGGCGCACCGTTAAAAGGTTGCTAACCATGCGCACACCGTTCAGGTTCTGTATGGCTGTTTTGGCACTGTTCCGCTGGAACTCCCATTCTACCTCGCCCTCCAGTTTTACGATACCATCTTCCACTTTTACCTTTATACGGTCGTCCGGAATAGCGGTGTGCCATTTTAACGCGTTCAATACCGCTTCTGCGATCTCGGCATCGGTTCGGCGATGGCTGGGCGATACCCCCACCTGAAGGTCTTCTGCAATCGCCTTAACACCAGCAACTTTTTTGGCTGCATTTTCAGCGGCCAGTTTTTTTGCATAGGTATCTACCTGGCCGGACAGGGTAACTACACCGTTTTTTACACTTACACCAATTTCAGCTGCATGAAGGAAGGGCTGCCATTTAAGCTCAGCCATCACATCTTTCTGGATTTCAACATCTGTTTTCATATGATTTGCTATTTAATTGATTATTGATAAAGCAAAGAAACCCCTTATTCAGACAGGCTACCATGATGGTTGTCATTGGCTGCCCTGATTCTTGTCAGAACCGCCCGAACGCTAACAATCAATAATATAATTACGATGAGGATCTCCAGTAAAATGAACCAGGACTGCATCTGTAAGTGTAAGCTTTCCAGTTGCTGTTGTTGGTTCTTTAGCAGTAAACGAGACCGTTCGTCAGCATCTGAGATGGCAGATCTGACCACATCAAGCAACTTTTCTTCTTCCTGCGCTGTTTGCGCTGAGAGTTTGCCTTTCAACCGGTAGCCTTCAGCCTGCCAGTAACGCTGAACGGTATCGATGCCGGTAATGATCAATCGGGTTTGTTCTATCCCTACAGCATCCTTTTTAACCAGTTCCTTCAACTCTTTTAATTGATTGTTGACAGTGTCCGTCATTTGATCATAGCCAATGCGAAATAAAGCCATGCCGCTGGTGCGGTAACGGAGATGCAAAACGTCCAGCAGGCCTACAGAGCGAGAGAGTTCGCTTAGCTGTTCATGAACTTTAAGCTGTGTATTCAAATGGCTGGTTAAGGTTTTTTGCGCGTTCATCCCAACGATGGTCATCACCAGCAGCAGTAGGAGCAGTGCAAGGCTAAACCGTAAACCGCCGATGTGTAAATTACTTAGATGCTTTTTGTTTTCATGGCAGTCTTCTATCTTGAAATGACCAATTTAATAGGCGTTAAGCGCAGATTGCAATGATCAGTATTGGCTGTAGCGCTGATGCAGATCACCCGAACGGCGTTGATCAGGCGTTATCTTTGATCAACTGATGAATGGATCTTATCCTGTTTCAGCCAGATGCAACGTTTGTTGCATTGCGGAGCCGGCAAAGCCCGCCTCCGATTTTTTACACGCCACAATACCATCAATGCTGCACCTGTTTCAAGCCGGGGGAGTGGGTACCTTTCGCCAAATCTCTCCGGTCGTTGTTTTCTGAGAGTATTGTTGTCAGCGTCAGCATGACACCTGCCCGCTCCACGGTAAGCACCAGCCGGTCGCCTGGGTCCCGGACGGCGATGATCTCCCGTAACTGGGCCGCAAAATGCACCGGCTGTTGGCCTATCAATGTTATCACATCATTTTTCCGTAAGCCTGCGTTATAACCTGCGCCATCCTTTATGAGTTTTTCAACCAGCACGCCGTTTGGCGTACTGGCACCCAGCCGCCTGGCTTGTGCATCGTCCAAATCAGTAAAAGTTCCTTCCAGGCAACCATGCCGCACGCGGCCATACATCAACAGATCATGGTAGGCCTTATAGATCAACGGAGCTGGAATAGCGAAACCGTAACCTGCAAATGTTCCCGACGGCGAAATAATGGCCGCGTTTAGCCCGATCAACTGCCCATGGCGGTTTAGCAGCGCACTGCCGCTCATACCTTCGTTAATTGCTGCATCTGTTTGTAAAAACGAATTGACCGTTGAAAGGGTGAGGTCGTCATCTATACTTCGATACCGTGCGCTTAAAATGCCTGCAGTAACCGTTGACGTCAATTCGAGCGGATTGCCAATAGCCAACACCTCATCGCCGATAGCAACGGTTCCCGGATCACCACGTTCAACATAAGACAGGCCCGAGGCTGTGATCTTTAGTAAAGCAAGATCCGCCTGATCGTCTGTTCCGATGAGGTTGGCGCGGTAACTGCGGCGATTTTGCAGAATGATATTCAGGCTGTCGCCACCGGCAAGTACATGGGCGTTTGTAATGATATAACCGTCTGTACTGAGGATGACACCTGATGCGCTGGCGACCAATTTACCCGAACCGTTATTGATCTTAGGCAGGGTCTTTACTAAAGGCGATTGCGGCCTGACCGTTAATATACTATCTGAAAGAAACGATTGCACGATAACAACTGCCGGCAAAGCGCGCGCAGCAGCAGAGCTCAAACCGTTATTAGCCGGTACCTGGGCCCTGAGGATAAGAGGCAGCATCAAAAAACTGTAAATAAAAAGATTTTTCATGATCGACTTTTTTTAAAGCTAAACTTAAACTTGGAGCATCAGCATGATGCGCGTTTCTGTTTAACATGATACCGGTCATTAGTGCCCGGAAACCAATAAGGCGCTGAGCAGTTTTTGATCCATGTTGTATATATCCCTGCGGAAATTAAGCCGGCCGGCGCGATCAACGAAAGCCGTAAAGTAAGCAATGAACACCGGGGTAGCGTGTTGCAGCGTAAGCGTGTTTTCTTTGCCTGCATTCATATAACGCCTGATCTTTTCCACGGGCCAATCCTGCCGGTCCTTTAACAGAAAAGTAGCCAGTCGTTCGGGTTCGCTGATACGAATGCAGCCATGGCTGAATGCACGTGTGCTTTGGTCAAACAAAGATTTAGAGGGAGTATCGTGCAGGTAGATGTTATAAGTATTGGGAAAAAGGAATTTGACCAACCCCAGCGGATTATCCGGACCCGGTTTTTGCCGCACTACCGGCAATCCGTTCCTTTGCCCGGTGATCTCCATGTGGTGCGTTGTCAGATAGTTTGGGTTTCGCTGAATCGCCGGGAGTATTTCCTGGCGGAGGATGCCGGGGGGAACATTCCAGTACGGGCTGAAAACTATATATTTTACTTCCCCATAGAATACGGTTGTACGGTTCATGGTTTTTCCAACCACGGCGTTACAACTCCAGAGCAAGCTGTCGGCATGATAAACATGCAGCTTAAACTCAGGTATATTAACGGCCAGGTAGTCGCCCTTGAGCTGCACGGGCAACCAGCGGCTGCGTTCCATATTTACAATCAATTGTTCTATCCGTTTCTGAGGCGTTACATTTAACTCCTTTAATGTTTCGGCGTTCAATATGCCGTTTATAGGTAAACCGTGCCGTTCCTGGAAAAGTTGAACTGCGCGAGCGAGTTCCTCACTGAAAACGGAATTGGTCGTGTCGCCGGAAAAATCGTCCAGTCGCATCAGCCTGACTTTAACACTGCGAACGGTAGCCGAGGTATCTCCGAGTTTTAAATCGCGCGGAAGCCAAATAGGCGCCCAGTTTTCGGCTGCCAATTGATGGTATTTGATCAGGAAATGCCTAAGCAGTTCATACTGGCGATAAACGGGCTCGCCGGGGACAACGCCCGTTGGCCGGGCTGCGATCAGCGTGTCCAGGTATTGCTGATAGTCGATTTTTTTGCGCGGAAGGTACCAATTGACGGAATGGCTGGTTGCAGCGCCCTGTCCAGTCCAGGCTAAATTGGCGAATACAAAGTACTGCGCCGTTAACATAAGTTCAAGGTCGGTATCGGCAGTCCGCGATGATGGGTTACCGGCGAACAAAAGCGAATCCAATGCCTGCTGGTAGGGCGCCTGCTGTTGCAGGCCTTCAAGTTTCAAATTCCGTACACGGTTCGCCAGGTTGGATGCCTGTTCTATCAGTTGCCCATTCTCGAACCAGGCAAAAGCATATTGCCGGCGCCTGTAAAAGCCCTCAATATCTTTGGCATAGCGCATTAAAACAGGGTATTTGCCAAAAAAAATTTTTAAACGGGTGCTGTCGAGGGTCACCGTGCTTTGACTACTAAAGTTGCCGCGTACACTTTGGTTCCATTGATCCCGGCGGGTATCAACATTGGCGGGGTTAGATGCCTTTTGCTGGCTGCATGCCGGTAAATACATTAGCAGTGTGAGCAGTGCTATGATAACTTTAGACAGGCCAACTGCCATCCGCGTTATTTTAATTATAAATTTCATGATCGCTTAAATCAAAATACTTAAAACCTACAGTGCGCTTACCCAAAATTTCTTCAAGGTCTTTCTGATCAACAATTTCCTTTTTCAATAACAAAGCGGCGAGCTCTTCTAATAACGCCCTGTTTTCTTCCAGTATAACTGTTGCATCCCGGTACGCCATTGCCAGCAATTTACGCACTTCTGAGTCAATGAGGTCGCCTGTAGCTTCACTAAAGGGCTTTTGTAGTGATAGGTCGCGCTGCCCGGTAGAATCGTAATAGCTAATGTTGCCAAGCCTTTTATCAAAACCATAGTAAACCACCATGCTATAGGCTTCTTTGGTAGCTTTTTCCAGATCGTCTAACGCTCCCGAAGAAACTTCGTTAAACATCACTTCCTCAGCCGCCCTTCCTCCCAGTGTTGCACATAAACGCTCCCTGAAGGCGGTTTTACTACGTAGTTGTTTTTCTTCGGGCAGGTACCAGGATGCGCCCAGCGATTTGCCGCGCGGAATTATAGATACCTTAACCAACGGATCAACCGTTCTGAGCAGCCAGCTGACTATTGCATGGCCAGCTTCATGGGTAGCTATCGTTCTTTTTTCCCCGGCCGAAATGATCTTACTTTTCTTTTCAAGCCCGGCTACGATGCGGTCAACGGCTTCACCGAAGTCTGCCATGGCTATCTTGTCAGCTTTTCTGCGTGCCGCGATCAATGCCGCCTCATTACAGATATTTGCAATGTCGGCACCTGAAAAGCCGGGCGTTTGTCCCGCAAGCATTGTCAGGTCTATATCGTCTGCCATGGTCAGCCCGGCTGCATGCACATGAAATATAGCGGTCCTTTCTGTAAGATTAGGCAGTTCGAGGTAAATGTGACGATCGAACCTGCCCGGCCGTACCAGGGCTGGGTCAAGCATGTCGGCCCGGTTTGTCGCGGCCAGAACAATTACCCCCGTGTTAGTGCCAAAGCCGTCCATTTCTGTTAATAATTGATTCAGGGTGCTTTCGCGCTCGTCATTAGATCCGTTCAAAAGAGCGCCCTTTCCCCGCGAACGCCCAATGGCATCTATCTCATCGATAAAAATGATACAAGGTGCCTTATTTTTTGCCTGCTGGAAAAGATCGCGCACACGTGAAGCGCCCACGCCTACAAACATCTCGACAAACGCAGCCCCCGAGATAGAGAAGAAGGGTACTTGTGCTTCACCTGCTACCGCCTTAGCGAGCAAGGTTTTGCCAGTCCCCGGCGGCCCCACCAAAATGACGCCTTTGGGTATTTTAGCGCCAAGTTTTGTAAAAGAATCGGGTTTTTTAAGAAAGTCGACAATTTCCTGAACCTCAACCTTAGCCTCTTCTAAGCCGGCTACATCTGCAAAAGTTACCTTGCTGTTTTCTTTTTCCATTAAGATAGCCGGCGATTTTCCGAAGTTAAATATCGATGCCCCCCCGGGGCCGTCTACGCCACCGGCCCGGCGCATCAGGTAGTTCCACAAAAAAAACAAGAGCACAAACGGAACCACCCAACTTAGCAGGTTAAGCAGCCAGTTGCTTTCTGTCACATAGCTCACGGGAATATGCTTGGCCGGAGAAAAAGCCTGCTCCGCTTCGTCAAGGTGATGTTCAAATGTTTCTACGGAGCCGATATTGAAAGTGTAGTGCGGACCGTAATATAATCCATTGCCAAAAATAGGTTTAAACACTTCTTTAAAGGCTGTATCTTTAGAGAAAGAGCTTTTAATGTAAACGTCAACACGCTCCTTATTAACTACCTCAAGTTTAGCAACTGCCTTTCGCGACAATATTTTGGTGGAAAATTGTTGCCAGGTGGTCTCCTTAGCCATTTTTCCTGAAAGCAGTGGTGAAAGAAACAAGTATAGCAAAATGATCACATACACCCAGGCCCAGTTAAATGGTGGCTTATTGATCTTGCCGGCGGGCTTTGTTTTATCCGGGGGCGTCACTTTTTTCATAAAATAAAGGTGGCCTTCTGATGCTGATAAAAAAATGACGTCAAAAGGCAGGCTAACTGATGAGCATCATTTTAAACTTTGTTTGTTGTCAGCTTTTACCGGCCCGGAAATAAAGTACTTTACTGCTATCAATCTGTATCGTTATGAAATCTGAAACGATTAGTGTTAAACCTGGAAACGAGACGATCAAAACTATTTTTGACCGAAGGGCCGTACGCCAGTATCGGCCGCAAATGATTGATGATGACTTGCTTGAGCAAATCCTCAATGCCGGCCGGATGGCACCCTCTGCTATGAACGGGCAGCCCTGGAAGTTCTATGTCGTAACGCATAGGGATACGATTGACGCCTTTTCTAAAGAAATTACTAAAGTGATCCCTAAATTGCTGGTCAAAATGGCTTTGAAGCATCCGATGAAGGCCATAAAGACGTTATTGCATAGTTCGCATGACCAGGTTACGGCAGAAGATGATCACATTTTTCACGGAGCACCGGTGGTTATATTTATCACCTCGCCTAAGGACAACGAGTGGGGTGGGCTTGAAACGGGCATGTGCGCGCAAAACATGATGCTCGCCGCGCGCTCACTTGGATTGGATAGTTGCCCTGTAGGGTTAGCGAAATACATTGATCAAACATCCCTTTATCAACAGCTGGAAGCATCAGAAAGCGAAAAAGTACAGTTGGCGATTGTATTTGGCTATGGGGCAGAAAGCCCTTCAATGCAGCCACGAGCCAGACATACTACCATATTTATTGACCGCATGGAGTGTTGTTGAGTCAGGCGGGTAAGGTATACCTCTCCATTATCATTTTGAATATTGCCTGCCTGGAAGCCCGGCTGTCGTCCGTCCCGTTTTCAACCTGCTCAGCAGCAACGGCCAAACTTTCATCTTTTACAGAGTGACGGAACCAGTTGGAATAGTCATGACGACGTAGATGGTATGACCAGGTATCATCATCTACGCCGCTTCCCATCTGAATGAACATCATCAGGTTATTAGCTTTCAGATTGAGGCGGTGAGCAGGGCCATTAAAATAGAAGCTATTGTAACCCATATCGCCGGTTGCATACTTGCGTTTATGCCTCATGAGCAGCGAGCCCGGCAGGTCACTTTTAACCAGCCGCAAATGGGGCCGGTTTTTTTGCCAAACCAGTACTTCGCCTTTTTGAAACGACTGATTTTCAGGCATAGGGAGGTCAGCAGATAATATGTGGGCCACTGATCGCATGGTCTGGTCGGGCGCTTCGCCCATAACCAGCGCAGTATTTATCCTTTTAACCAATTCCCGGTCCAGCAGTTCGGGCCTTGTGGTGATGGCCATAAAGCTGTTAAACTCTACCGGGAATTCTACCTGGCGGGAGCTGTGCTGATGCGGCATCAGGTGATGAGCCTCATCCATGATGATAAAGTGCGGATGACCCGTAGCTTTCCGAAGCCCGGCAACTGCCTGCGCTAACTTGTTGAAATAGGCGGGGCGGTCATCCAGCGGAACGGCCAGAATGCATACGATCACGTTTTCATCGGCCCTGGTCAGCAAGGCTGTTACTTCACCTATCTGGGGCGGATGGTCTCCGTCACCAATCGTAAGTATGCCAGGTAAGTCCTGATAATCACCCTCAGGATCAATGAGGCAGAATTGATAAGCTTTTGCAATCAATTTTTCGATAAAGGCAGCAGCCAGTGTGGTTTTCCCGAAACCGGAAGTACCCGCAAGTAATATCCGCTCGCCATAGGGGCATACCTCAAATAAACTACCGTTCATTTCTTTGCCTAATGACAAGTAGTGCCGGGACAAGCAAGGATCGATCTGCGCCAGATCATCATCTATCAGCCGTTGAATAAGCTGCATCACACCTTCGCCCGCAGGCCTGTCGGTAGTCCAGTCTGCAATTTGGCAAACCTGCGGCAGGGCATTTTGAACAGCTACAGCGCATTCCGCCGTAAGCAGCATAGCGGTATCATTCTCCGCATCGCCAATAGCTACCGAGTTATGTTCAGACATCTGCAACTCGCGTAATGCCTGGTGCAGGCCGGTGGCCTTGTTTATACCGGGCGGCAATACCATTACGGCACCTTTATTAAAGATCAGCTGATATTCTAAACCTGCGGTCTTTATCGCGTTCAAAAAAACCTGCTGATGCGGCTCCCGGCCGGCAACAATTACATGCCCTATGGCAACAGGCACCGCCTGATCCTCTAAAAAATCGATAAATTCCTTTGGTGGGGGTGAACCCAGCAGCGCCAAAGTGAGGGTTGCCGGACAATAGATCACCGCACCGTTTTCTGCTACGATACGATCGAATACAACGTACTCGGGAAATACTGCTTTTAACTCTTCCAACTGGCGCCCGGTTACCAGAATAAGCTTCCTCCCGGTTGCCTTAAGCGCTTTAAGCGCCTGGATAGCTTCAGGCATAACCCGGTCGTTACTGGCAAGTGTGCCGTCATAATCAGTAATGAAGCAATGGTATCGCATAGCAAGTGATTGATAAACAAAGCTTTTGATTCTGTAAATAAGCTGCAATGACTTTAGTCAGGCAGATAACTGATCGCCAACAGCCTGCAGATCATCCACCCGGGTGATAAATATCATTTAAGTTACCGTCGCCAAATATGACCTTTGTAACTCAACAAAAACGACAAACATGAAAAATTTGGAAAACAAGGTAGCTATCATCACCGGTGCAGCTTCGGGCATTGGCAAGGCCATAGCGCTGCTTTACGCAGCCGAAGGCGCAAAACTGGTTCTTTCAGACATTAATACTGAGCACGGCGAAGCCGTTGTGGGGGAGATCAAAAGCAAAGGTGGTGAAGCGATATTCCTTCAGACAGATACTTCTTTACCTGTTGCAAATGAAAAGCTGGTTGAAAACGCCATTAAGCAGTTTGGTGGCTTGCACATAGCTGTTAATAACGCGGGCATCGGCGGTCCGTTGAGTCAGGTGGCCGAGTATCCGTTAGAAGGCTGGGATAAGGTGATCAGTACCAACCTTTCCGGGGTGTTTTATGGCATGCATTACCAGGTTCCGGCAATTATCAATTCAGGTGGAGGAAGTATTGTAAACATGGCCTCTATCCTGGGTAAAGTAGCAACAAAGGGTTCGCCGGCCTATGTTGCAGCCAAACATGGCGTAATTGGTTTAACTGAAGCGGCTGCGCTTGAATACGCCGATAAAGGCGTGCGTATCAATAGCATAGGCCCCGGATATATCCGTACACCTTTATTGGATATGCTTGACGAAAGCGCGTTAAACGCTGTGAAAGCATTACACCCCATGGGCCGCCTGGGTACGGCGGAAGAAGTTGCCGAATTAGCGCTGTGGCTCAATTCAGACAAAGCCTCGTTTGTTACCGGCTCGTATTACAATATTGATGGTGGTTATCTGGCGCAGTAAACGATATGTGGCATGAGAAAAGCAGCTGTGTTCAGGCCGGCGCGAATCCTTTTTTACATACTATCGCTACTGGTCTTTTACCTCGCTATCCGGTACATCGGAACGTTAAAAGATATCCGTTTGCTTTTGGCACAAATGAGCGCGGCCTGGCTTATCCTGGCCGTTACTGCCCAGGTAACAACTTATTTGTTAAACGTGATGATCTTTCGAACACTTTTGAATGGCCAAACCGGCACTGCCGGCTTCATTACGCTTTTTAAACTGTCCATTGTTATTCTCTTTGTTAATCAGGCTTTGCCAAGCGGGGGAATAAGTGGTAATGGTTACCTGTTCCGTCAACTGGTGAAAAGGAAAGTGCCGGTTGCAAAAGCATATCAGGCGCTGGTTTTAGAATCAATTACGTATTACCTGGCCTTTATATTTTTATTGACCGGGCTGTATGCCTGGGTATGGCATCAGCCCGGTCACCAGCCTGTAATGAGCTATACGGTTCTTATCGGGTGCGTATTTTTTTGCTGCCTTGGTGCATTGATGCTGGGTATCAGTAATCGACGCACAATTTCGTATCTGCTGCCAAAGCTTAACCGCATACGTTGGTTGAAGCGTTACATCGCAAACAGTGGCTTGCTTACCCTTTCAAAAAGCGGAAACGCGGATTGGAAGGATCTTTTCAAGGATAAGAAAGCTTTGATTTGCGCGGTGTTTTACCATATGAGCATCCTGGTTTGTGACGCGGTCACGGTATTTGCCATTATACATGGTTTTCATGTTACCTTGCATCCGGCCTTAATCATGTACGGCCTGTTATTAAGCCTGGTAATCGGTTCTCTCCCCATATCGCCGGGTGCGCTGATAGCGTATGAAAGTGCCATGACTTATTTTTACACGGTACTGGGCTTACCGGTTCACGCGGCGCTTATTGTTACCCTGCTTTTTCGCTTCTTCTCGTTTTGGCTGCCTATACCTATTGGCCTGGCGCTTTACCGCAACCTTCGCCATCGTTAATATCAGCGTGACCAGGATCATTTTTCGCGCTGCCAGCCGTCAGTGGATGGCGCCTCCGCTAAGGCTATTTTGCAGGTATTTCAGATTACGTTTATGAAAATGATACTGGTTTTAACAGATTTCTCGCGGAATTCGGCTCACGCAGCCCGTTCAGCCGCCTGGCTGGCGGAAAAATTCCACGCAGGCCTGCTGCTATGGAACTGTTCACCAAAGATACCTATAATGCCGGGCTACCTGGGAGGTGCTGCAGTAGCCGAAGCGGTGGCCGGAACCGGGGAAGGCGAAGGGTTGCTTGATGTGGCGGTGCGACAATTAGACGACTATATTAGCAGCACCGGCGGCACATACAAGCCACGATTATTTACCTGTTACAAGGAAGGAAGCCTGGAAAGGGAACTGGCCCTGCAATTGGACGAACACCCGGTTGAGCTGATCGTGATGGGTTCGGCAGCTTCGTCGTGCAGCGTTGAACATGTTTTTAGCGGAAGCGACACATTCAAAGTTCTTGAAACAGCAACATGCCCTGTATTGGTTGTGCCGCCAAGAGCTGGTTTGGATCAATTGGAAAAGATAGTTTTTGCCACTGATTTTGAACCGCAGGATCTAAACGCGCTTCGCCATCTTCAGGAACTATTTTCGATGTTTGATTTGGATATCGAACTGGTGCATGTTACGCTGAATGGCGATAAGGATGATTCTACCATCGCTAAAGAAAAGCAGTTCCTGACGCAATTGAGCGGGTTTGATAAACCGATCAACTATAAAGAGATCCGGGGGAAAGATGTTACCGGCCGTTTGAACCGCATCAGTAAACAAACGGGTGCCGACCTGCTTTCAATGACGCATCACCAATATTCGGTATTTAAAAGACTGCTGACCTACAGCCAGGCCAAAAAAGAACTGGCACATCAAAAAATACCGTTGTTATTATTCCCCTTTAATGCTAAAAGGTGATGATTGTCAGCGTTTGGGAAGCGCCGGCGACTGGTGGCAAACTGAGCGCACACCTGATCTAGTACCCTTGACCGGCAGGGACACCGGGGTAAAGCGATAAGTTTACAGATACAGCTATCAGAAATCTACCCTTCACTCACCCCTGATGCGCCGGTAGAGTGACCGAACTGCCTGCTTGTTCCAGCCTGCCAGCCTGCCGCGTTGAACAGCCAATCTGTTATCATTTGGCTGTTCAGGGAAGTAATAAAAGGCAAATGCCGCCCGAGGATTTTGCCAGCCAATGATCTGGCCGAAACGCAGGTCGTTAAATACAAGGGTATCCTTACGCATTTCTGCCGTGTAGAATTGTGGCGAAAAGCGAATAAGCTGCTGAACGGTGGCCTGGTGCTTAGCCCTGGCCAGTAAATAGGCATTACGCGGGAAATAATGCAGGGACAGGTGTTCTTCGTTATCAAAAACCGAATAATAGGTTGTATAATAACCGCTATCTGTGCCGGCTACAATATACCATAACCAATTTTGTAGCGGCGCGGGCGTGCTCATGTAACGAGAGTAGGTTATCTTTTGGCGTTTTAGCAATTCGGTTACCCTTTGGTCGACTATCTTTTTATGGGCGCCGCAATACAACACGTAAAAAAATGCCATCCCTAATCCAAAAATACTCCAGATCCGTCTGCGTATAACACTGTTTTTCGCAAATAGCAGCATCAAACAAGTGCTTAAGGGCCACATCAATAAAAAAGGGTCGGCAACGTAAATAATATTAAACGCTACACGCCCGGTACTAAAGGGCTCCCACCAGCCGGTGCCATAGTTGTTGAGGGCATCCAGGATATCATGCAATAAAATGGCGATCCAGATGAACAAAAACCACTTGCTCCAGTTCATATCTGCGTTACGGGGCCGGCGGTAGGCAAAAGTAGCCAGCAAAAGCGCTATTATTATACTGGTTATAAAAGAATGCGTAATACCACGATGTGCCAGCAATGCGGCGGGCGTGGGCAGCCAAAGGGCGGTTACCACATCAATATCCGGCAAACTGTGCAACACCGCCCCCCAAACCAGCGCACGTTTACCCAGGTAACGGCCAGCAATGGCTTCGCCTAAGCACGCGCCGAGCGTCAGATGTGTCAGGATATCCATAATCAGTGCAAGATAAACCCGGCTTAGCTTATTGACGCTGACTAAAAACAGCCCGTCGCATGATCGTTATCATGCTAATTTCCGGTAGCATTCACGAGCTTAGATCGTTTAAGTACCGTAATTATGAAATGTGTTTTGATTCTGACGGATTTCTCGGCCGCCGCCAGGTGCGCAGCAGAGCAGGCGCTGTTCATCGCAGCGCAGATGAACGCCGAAATTTGGCTGGTTAACGTTTATCCTATCACGCCGTATCTGCCATCGGTGGGTTCGGCCGTACTTCAGGAGCCTACTGCTGTCCAAAAGCGGCATGATAGTATGGTGAAATTGAACCGGGAAGTGCGGCGGCTGGAGCGTATCAAGCTTCCCGGGCAGCGTCCGGTGGTACGCCCCATCGCGCTTGAAGGACAGCTTGCCGAGTGTGTAGCAGGGCTGGCGCACAGGAAAAAAAGCCGGTTGATTGCCATGGGGGTATCCGGCAAGTCTTACGGCGATATGCTGTTTAGCGGCGATGTAAAGACGGTATTGCAGCAAGTCCGTTGCCCCATATTGGCTACGCCGGGCAACCGCGTAAGTTACGGGATACATCATGTTTTGTTTGCTACAGACCTGGCCGCCGCAGACGAGGCTGTTATAGGCGATCTTGTTGATTTAACGGCACGCCTTAAAGCCCGGCTAACCATAGGTCACGTGTCTCCCAGGGTTGTTATCCCAGATTTTGCGGAAGAAAGCAGCACTTCGGCCTTCAGCCAAAAGATCAAAAGCTTATATCCTGCAACCCGCCATACGAGCGCGAGGGCCACGAAGGTTATTGAAGGACTGGACACCATGCAAGCAGAAACAGGGGTAGATATTATTGCCCTGCGCTATCGAAAACATCCTTTTTGGTACCACCTATTTCATGAAAACCCGTTGAAGGAGTTACTCAATAAGGGGAATACTTCCTTACTGATCTTTCCGGATAACGCAGTAGAACATGACTAATTTTAAAACACGCGTTTTAACCGGTATCGCATTGGTAACGGTTATTCTTGGCGGTATATGGCTGGGGTCAGTTTATTTCGCAGGTTTGCTGGTGATAATCAACATGCTAAGCCTGCGGGAGTTTTACCGACTGTTGGAGACGCCGGATACAAGGCCTGCCGGCACGGCGGGGTACTTTCTTTCCAGCAGCCTTATCATCACCACTTACATAGTAAGCAGCGGTATGGGCGGTTGGGAGTGGTTGCTACTCAATTTGGCGGTTGGTTTCGGTATTTTTGTCGCGTCGCTTTACGGGCCTGGTTACAGGCCTTTTCAATCATTAGCGGTCACTTTTTTAGGAATCATCTGCATTTGTTTGCCGCTGTGTTGTTTCCTGGCGCTGCCCTTCCTGCCCAAACCAGGGAATATATATCATGCTCAAATCCCTTTAAGTGTCTTTTTGCTGCTCTGGTCAAATGACAGTGGAGCTTACCTATGTGGAAAACTAACAGGTAAACATCCTTTATTTAAACGCATCTCGCCAAAAAAAACCTGGGAAGGAAGTGTAGGCGGAGCAATAGTTTGCTTATTGATGGGCTACCTGATATCGCGGCATATTCTGTTGCTTACAATTGCAGACTGGCTGATGCTGACTTTCATCATCATCATCAGTGGCACCTATGGCGACCTGATCAAATCATTGCTGAAACGCAGTCTTAATGTGAAAGATTCGGGTACTATATTGCCGGGGCATGGCGGCATGCTGGACCGTTTCGATAGCCTTTTAGGTTCCGCTCCGTTTGTTTTGATTTACCTTATCATGGTTTGGCGATGAAAAAGATGAGTTACCAATTGATTAACCTGATCACATTTTACCGGCTGGCAGCTGCGCCTGTGCTGGTCATCCTATTGCTGTGCCATCAGTTTAACATTTTTAAATGGCTGCTGGCCATCAGTTTTTTTACGGACGCTATAGATGGCTGGCTGGCCCGCCGCTTCAAGGCGGTTAGTTTGATGGGGGCGCGTATAGATTCCATCGCCGATGACCTGACTGTGTTGGTTGCCGTTTTAGGCATAGCGCTATTTCATGTCGATTTTTTATGCGCCGAATGGCAGTTGGTGGCCGCTTTGATTTTATTTTATATGCCGCAAAATAGCATCGCCCTTATTCGCTTCGGCAAATTAACCAGTTTTCATACATATCTGGCAAAGATAGCCGCTGTTCTTCAAGGCATGTTCCTGGTCCTGTTTTACTTTCTGGACGAACCATTGACTTACCTTTTTTATATTACCTCAATTTTTACGCTGCTTGATCTGGCGGAAGAGATTGTGCTGGTACTGATCCTCCCAAAGTGGCAGGCGGATGTTAAAGGGCTATACTGGGTTCTCCGTCAAAATTGACTTATTCATTTTCCAGGATATTTTTACGCTCGCGATATTCATCTTTTGTAATTTCGCCCGCGGCAAAACGCTTTTTCAAAATGTCCAGCGGGGAATCTCGTCTTTTGCGTTGCCCCGGAATATCGTAAGGTGTGGCAAATATCCAGATCAGTAAACAAACCCAAAGAAACCACCATACCAAGTGCATTCCCCAATAGTAATAGTTTGTAAAAAAGTCTCTCATTGGTTTAAGCATTAAAAGTTTTATTTATAATCCGGCGGAAAGATGATAACCGGTAATTGTTGTTGCGCAATGGCGGCCTTAGATTCGCTGTGGCCGAACAGCCGTGCCACTAAAGAATGATGCTGGTGGCTCAATGCCAAAAGGTCTACCTTTTCGTCCGCGCAGTAATGCTGCAACGCGGGTTGAACCGCTTCCCTGAACACTTGTTTGCAAGTGAGTCCGCGGTGTAAAAGAAATTTGCGAAAGGCCATTTCAGCGCCTATCGCTGTGGCTGCTTCGCCGGGCCGTAATATGTGAACAATTTGCAGTTCAAAATCAAGGTCTTTGCCTAAATCCAACAGAAAATCTACGGCAGGCAAGTCGGATATTTCAAAGTTGGTAGCAAACACCACCTTTTTCGGAATATCCAGGTGTGCTGACGATGGTATTATGCAAACGGGCTTGCGGGATTTGCGGATCACCGCGGCCGTATCGCTCCCTGTAAGTAAATGATCGATCGTCCCGCCGGTTCTTCCACCCATGATCACCATGCTCATCTCGTTTCCAGCGGTAAGTTCCCGAACATTCTCAGCCAGGCCGCCGTCGCCGGTTTTACAGTCGATATGGGTTTTGCAACCGGCAATTGTGCCGCATAACTCATTTAGCCGGTGAGCTCCTTTTTGTAAATGTTCCATGCTGTCTGCATAATACATATCCGGAGTAACCAACGGGCCTTCGATATTACTAAGGGCCATAGGCACATACGAAAACGTGTGATACAAAACAAGATCGGCCGACATTTTTGATGATAACCGCAGGGCAGCCGACTCGGCATGTGCTGCATTGGCCGAGAAATCGGTAAGTACTAATAGCTTTTTCATTTATTTTTCTTCATTAGTGCGTGCCATAATTTCAGCGCCTCCGCCTGCAGTTTTTTAACTCCTTCCAGCCGTCGGGCTTGTTCATCTTTTTCAGACAACGGGTGTTCCGTTTTTAACGGCTTTCCGTGGTTTCCGTTTGTTTTTGAGCCAGGTTTCATAATCAAAGTTAGCCCGCCCTTCCCTCACGGCAAATGATCGGCCCCACTGTCCGGGCTGATCTAAATCACCCGTACGGATGACGGGCATCCTGCCCCGGGACGGTACCGGAAATTACTTTTGTTTAAATTTTTTATCATTAATCATTTTATATCATGAAAAATCAAAGCTTAACAAAAATTGAAGAAAGGATCCCTGTTGTGTTTGAGGACCTGTTCAGGCCTTGGAGCGATTTATTTGACGGTAGTTTTTTTAAACGTGCCACCAATGTTCCGGCCGTGAATATTATTGAGAACAAAGATCACTACCAGCTGGCGCTCTCCGCCCCGGGGTTAAAGAAAGACGATTTTAAGGTTGACCTGGATGATGATGTGTTGACCATTAGCAGTGAAAAGGAAGATAGCAAAGAAGAGAAGGACGGGAAATACACCCGCCAGGAATATAATTATTCGTCGTTCAGCCGGAGCTTTACACTTCCGGAAGGAGCCGACAAGGAAAAGCTTAGCGCTAAGTATGAAGACGGCGTGTTAAAGATCAATATCCCCCGCAACGGGAAAATTAAAAGTACTTCGGCGAAGAAGATCGCTGTAAATTAAGCCTTTTCAATTCGGCTTATGCCCCGCCCCAGGTGGCGGGGCCCATTTGCTGTTGTTGGTTCCGCGCGGCGCACAGTCATGGAACGGTTAACGCCGCAATGCCAAAGTTTGACAAACGGGCTGGGAGAAGCATGCGCAGCTGAATGGTTAAAGCCCCAATTATTACAATAATTATGTTTAGAGACAGAACGGCGGCTGGCCATTTATTAGCAGACAAACTTAGCGCTTATAAAAAAGAATCGGGTGTAGTGTTGGCTGTGCCGCGTGGCGGTGTCCCGGTAGCGTACCATGTTGCAAAGGAACTAAGATTTCCGCTTGATATTGTGTTGATCAAAAAAATAGGTCATCCAAACGGAAAAGAATATGCTATCGGTGCAGCCAGTTTAACAGACTATGTAGTAATACCTCAACAGGGCGTATCACAAGCATACCTTGAACAAGAGCTGACCGGAATACGCCGGCGCCTGGCTGAGATGAGAAAGAAATTTCAGGGTGATGCGGAACCCGTCGATATTAAAGGAAAAACGGTGATTGTTATAGACGATGGGGCCGCTACCGGCCATACTTTATTACGCACGCTTGAACTGATCAAAAAAAGCAGACCGGCTAAAGTTGTTGTGGCCATCCCTGTTGCATCAGCGCCCGCCATAAAGCTGTTAAAGGATGAGGCCGACGAAGTGATCGCCTGTTTGGTCCCGCCTGATTTTTACGGAGTAGGCGCTTACTACGACAACTTTGATGAAGTGAGCGACGATGAAGTTTCTTTTTATCTTGACAAGTTGCACCGGCTGCAAAAAACCGCGTAGCCGGATATTTGGAGCGGTTAACGAACGGAGCGATAGTCGGCATTGTAGCCTGGCCGGCTAAAAACCAGTTGCCATAAACTGTTTTTACCTGCCCTGAAGGACGCCGCGCAAACGTTTAGGTAATACATCCACATCCTGTAAAACGTATCTCCGTAAGCATCGCGCAGTTTTGGCCAGCTGTTTTGGAAGTGACCGCGCCATGCAAGCACGGTACGGTCATAGTCTTTCCCGAAGCAATGCCAGTCATGTAAGATAAGTTCAGGCTCGAAGGCAGCGCTGAGCTGTGCTGGCGAGGGTATCTGTCCGTTTGGGAATATGTAGCGGTCGATCCATGGGTCAGTTGGCGACGAATCGGCACTACCAATGGTATGCAGCAGGAACAACCCGTCCTTACGCAATAACTGCCTCACTTTTTTCATGTACGCCCGGTAGTTTTTTAAGCCAACATGTTCGAACATGCCTATGGAAACGATCCGGTCATATTCGCCATTAAGGTCGCGGTAATCTTCCAGTTTAATACTTACCGGTAGGCTTACGCACCGTTGCTGCGCCAGTTTTGCCTGCTCGGCCGATATGGTAATGCCGGTTACCTTTACCAGATACTTACTGGCGGCATATTGAGCGAAGCCGCCCCAGCCACAACCAATGTCCAACACTTCCATGCCAGGTTCAAGCTTTAATTTACGGCATATCAACTCCAGTTTGTGTTCCTGCGCTTCATCAAGGTTACTAGCATTTGCCCAGTACCCGCAGGAGTACATCATCTGTTTACCAAGCATTTGTTCGAACAGATCATTGCCCAGGTTATAGTGTATGCGGGCAACTTTTCGGGCCCGCCGCTTGGTTTGGCGGTTAAAGAGCAGATCGGTTATTTTATACCTGAACCAACTGCCGGCAGGTTTAACATTTTGATGCAAATTTGCCGACAGTAATTTAAAAATTAATTCGTCTAGCTTATCGCAGTCCCACCAACCATCCATATATGATTCACCCAGGCCCAGCGAACCCTCTTTTAATACACGATTGTAAAAGCGCTGGTCTTTTATTCTGATATCTGTCGCGTCGGATCCGTTCGGCTGTATGCCGGCGGCGACCAGCAGATCAGCGACCAATTCAGGGGCGGTCTTCATTTTTTTTAAATATGATGTCTATTAGTTTCCACGCCGGCACAGATACAGGCGCTTGCTGTAGCGATATCCCGGGTTATGGTAAAACTAATTTCGCTTAACGCTAAAAAAAGTGATATAAAACAAGCGTATTGGTGTTATTGAGCACGATGGAAGTAAAGCAATTGCCGTATTATCCGTCGGGCTGATTATAGGCAAGGGCTGCGGCTGACCTGTTTTAGCCTTCTTTTTACGATCCTGTATACTGCTCCTTATCGCTGAATGCCCGGGCGCGTAAAGGATTTTGTAGAGTTGGTAAGCGCGCGATAAAATACTGATGATGAGGCTCATCTGCCGGGCTGATCACTGTCATGGTATGCAACCTTTTTAACATGGTTCTTTGAATTAATCAATTGCTACAAAACATGAAAACAGACATTCAAATCCAAAAGGACGTTATGGATGAATTGAAATGGCAGCCATTTCTGAATTCATCCGAAATTGGCGTTGCCGTAAAGCATGGCATCGTAACACTGTCGGGAATCGTTGATTCTTTTTCCAAAAAACTAAGTGCTGAGCGTGCGGCTAAAAAAGTGGCCGGCGTTAAAGCCATCGCCGAAGATCTTCAGATCGGCGTGTCGCCGGCTTATTGGCGAACCGATGCAGAGATAGCCGAAGCCGTTATTAACGCGCTAAAATGGCATTCCGTGGTTCCTGACGATAAGCTGAAGGTAAAGGTAGAAGACGGCAACGTTACCCTGGAAGGAGAGGTTGAATGGGCGTATCAGCGTGATAGCGCCAAAAGCGCTGTACAACACTTATCCGGTGTAAAGTACGTGTTTAACCTCATTACCATCAAGCCGAAACTTACCCCGTTTGAGTTGGAACAAAAAATTTCTGCCGCTTTTCGGCGCAATGCAACGGTAGATGCCGGTAAAATTACCGTAAGCACCATAGGTGATAAGGTTATCCTGACCGGGAAGGTAAGATCGGCCGTTGAAAGTGACGACGCTGAAGACGTTGCCTGGGAGGCCCCGGGGGTACGCCGTGTAGTGAACAAACTCACTATTGAAGAACCTGAACTGGTTTATTAATCATATCAAAAAGCAAAGCACCATGAAAACTTTAAAACCAATATTGATGCTGGCGATGCTCATTGCCGGCCCCGCGCTGCAAGTTTCAGCGCAGATCAACTTACCCGAAGTGCGTATCATCGCCTCGACCTATAAATACCTGAATGCAACAGACAACCGGGACATGAGCCAGCCGGTAAGAATGCTGGAATTGAAAGCCGCCAGTTACGATGTTAAAAAGTCGGAGTTCTATGATGATGATTATGACGGATACTATATTTCTTTTTACATACCCGACGGTAAGATCCTGGCGGCTTATGATAAAGACGGTAAATTATTGCGTACGGCCGAAAAATTCAAGAACACTAAATTACCATCGGCAATCAGGGATGCTGTTAATCAACGTTTTCCGAACTGGCGAATAGCCGAGGATATCTATCAGGTGTATTATTATGACGAAAAGGAGCAGGCAGACAAGACATTTAAGCTACTACTTGAAAACGGCAACAAACGGCTGAAGGTAAAAATCAACGAAAAAGGAGAATTCCTGTAAATCATTTAACTAACCTGCTCACAATAATAGAAAGCTTTCGTGTTAAGGCGAAAGCTTTCTTTAAAATGCTTTATCATGAAAAAGCTAATGCTCGCATTTGACGCGGAAAAACCCGATCTGCAAAGTCTGGAATTCGGGATTTATCTGGCCCGGCTAACAGGCTCGGCATTAACCGGAGTGTTTTTGGAAGACCTTCCCCTTGCGCCGCCTGCAGCCAAATTTGCTTATGGTAGCGTGTATGCGGAAAGCATACGCACGGAAAACCCGCCGGAACTGACTTATAAAGAAAGGATTGCTGAAGAAAATATCCGGAAATTTAAGGCTACCTGCGAGGCGCAGGGTATAAGTTACCTGGTGCATCGCGATCAGGATGTTCCGTTGGACGAACTGGTAGCCGAAAGCCGCTATGCCGACGTGATAATCTCCGGCCCGGCACTGTTTGCCACCTCGCCCTTAGAAACTCCGGCCGAGATGGTTAAATCGTTGCTGAACAAGGCCGAGAGCCCCGTTATCATTTCGCCTCATCGCACCTACGCCATTGATAAGGTACTGTTTGCCTTTGATGGCAGTTCTTCGGCGCTGTTTGCCATCAAGCAGTTTACCTACCTGTTCCCCGAACTGAGCGGGACCGACATTAACGTATTGCAGGCTGATGAAGGAGCGATATTTAATGAGGAAGAAAAAGAAAAGATTTATGAATACCTTAAAGTGCATTACAGCCGTATAGATTTTACAGATCTGCGTGGAAAGCCGCAGGATGAGCTATTCGATTACTGTTTGCGGGAACTCAACGCCATCCTTGTGATGGGCGCTTATGGTCGCAGCTGGTTGTCAAACCTGTTTAGGGCCAGCGCTGCCGACCTGGTGCTTAAGCTTAATAATTTACCGGTTTTCATCACACACCGGTAATCATAATCAATAAACAGCCATGAAAAATTTCAAATCCGTTATCGTTCTGCTGGCGGCCACTTTCATAGTGGCATGCTCCGGCTATCAATATTATGCTATCCAAAGCAGTAAAGCAAGCTTCAACAAATACCGCACCTTTGCCTGGCTGCCTGTGCCGGATACTCCCGGGCATGTCAGCGACCTTGTAGATGAAAAGATCAAAGAAGCGGTTACCGCGGGCCTTGAAAAACGCGGGCTCGCGCTTCAAAGCGCACGCCCCGACTTGCTGGTGCGTTATTCGGTGCAGGTAAAAGACCGCACCCGGATATATAATTATCCTACCTATGTCTACGGGCCGGGCATTGCCTACCGCGGCGTGACACGTGACAGGAACGGCCGCTATTTTTATTACAATTTTAATAGGCCTTTCCCGGTTTTCGTCGCAAATGATATTGTAGAAATGCCCTATAGCGAAGGGACACTTATTATCGACCTCATCGAACGCCGCAACCACCAGGTTATTTGGCGCGGTTACGGTTCGGGCGACGTTGATGACCGCCAACGAGCTATCCAGGATATACCTGAAGGGGTAGAAGGCATTTTAAATAAAATGCCGATTGCCCCGGTACATAAATGATCATCATTACCCAAATTCTTATCTGCCTGGCTGGTAGTGATGCATTTGAGATTAACGGGTATGGCTGAAATTTGCCCATCTGGGCTTTACTGCCTTGGTTGAACGCCGTAACGTGCACCAAAGGCAGGTAACGCCTGATTTAAACTTCAGACCACCCCAGATCATTCCGTTACCGGGCGTCACCTGCCGTCATTTTGTGGAATGGTTTTCAGCATTGGCCCCGATATATACGTTGCGAAAAAAAAATGATTATGAAAACGACGAAAAGTATTAAACATCCGCAGCGAAAACCGCCCGGGTGGACCCTTACGCAATGGGTGTTGGCGGTATTGATCGCCTTTTTGGCATTAACCATTATTGGCCTGGTAGCCTTCTTGTTTTTTCCGGATATTGCTATTTAGCGTTAAAAAAAACCAGTAAATAAAACTTTATAATAAACGGCAACGTAAAAAAGTTTTACTACTAATTGGAATATTTTTTAACTTTATAGTTGCGTATCTACCCGCGCTTAATACCTCGTGTTATGAACGAGTCAAACACCTTATCGCTTGAAAGTGAAGCTGGTTTTAAGGCTTTATTTCAATACGCTACCGTTGGCATCCTGGTGGTTAGCAGTGGAGGGAGGATAGAACTATCCAACCCGGCCGTAGAAAAGCTGTTTGGCTACGAAAAGGCGGAGTTAACCGGACAACTTATTGAGCTATTGGTGCCCGAAGCCTTTCGTCACAGCCACGTTCATCACCGCGAGGGTTATTTCAAAAAACCCAAAGCCAGGCCAATGGGTTATGGCCTCAATTTATTTGCCCGTAAAAAGGACGGCACCCAATTTCCGGTAGAGATCAGCCTTGGTCATTATCAGTTGGACAATGAATCGCTTGCCGTTGCATTTGTAACCGATATTACCGAACGCCAGCGGTTTAATGATGAGTTAGAGGCCAAGGTAAAAGAACGTACGCTTGAACTGACGCAGTCGCTTGAACGCGAAAAAGAGCTGAACGACATGAAATCGCGGTTCGTTGCCATGGCTTCTCACGAATTCCGGACCCCCTTAAGCGCTATTCTCTCCAGCCTTACACTGGCTGAATCCTACACCAAAGCCGAGCAGGAAGATAAAAGGAAGCGCCATATTGGCCGTATCCGCGCCTCTGTTAAGAACCTCACCGTCATCCTTGACGAATTTCTTTCCCTGGATAAAGTGGAGCAGGGCAAAGTTGAAATTGAACGCGAAACCTTTGACCTTTATGATTTTGCAGAAGACCTGGTGGAGGAAGTGAACGGGATGCTCAAACACGGCCAGCATATCCGGTTTTCTTATAACGGGGCCCGCGATATCACACAGGATAAAAAGATACTTCGTAATATAATGCTCAACCTGCTTTCTAACGGGGTGAAGTATTCCGGCGAACACCAGACAGTCTACCTGGATATCAATGCGGACAACGACCAACAAAAAGTAATGATCAGGGTAAGGGACGAGGGTATTGGCATTCCGCAGGAGGATCAAAAAAATCTGTTTAATAAATTTTACAGGGCTAAAAATGCCACCAACATACAGGGTACCGGGCTTGGGTTAACTATCGTAAAACAATATGTAGAATTATTGAACGGCGATATCAGTTTTATTAGTGAACCTAACCAGGGGACAACTTTTATTATTGAATTTTCACTAAATTATCCCGGCCATGAAAACGATCTTATTGATAGAGGACAATAACGATATACGCGAGAATACTTGCGAACTGCTGGAACTGGAAGGTTATAAAGTTATTTTGGCCTTAAACGGAAAAACAGGCTTAATACTGGCCACTGAACATTCACCGGACCTGATCCTTTGTGACATCATGATGCCGGAAGCTAATGGTTATGAAGTTCTTAGCGGCTTGCAAGCCAACGAAGCTACCCGTACTATCCCATTTATATTTTTAACGGCCAGCGCCGAAAAAAAGGAGGTTGCGGCAGGCCTTGAAATGGGGGCTAGTGGTTATATCCGCAAGCCCTTTGAACCCGAAGAGTTATTTGAAGCCATCGACCGATTGTTAAAGGCCTGAGCTATCGGCATCATCACGTTTCGAACGTTACCCGGTTTATGTTACGATCATTACCTTAAGCAAGATGCTGCCTGGTTGCTGAATAGCGTTTTGTGGTTGCGGGAAAGGCAAACCTCGCGCAAGCTTTGTTACAAAGCCTATTATCAAACCGTCTTTTAATAGCTGTAATAATCCGCGCTATTCACAAGTGTGAAGAATCTTCCTTAAAGGTGTTTAAAGTCATTTTTCCCCATTACGATTTGCTCTATTATTGAGGTTAAATTATAAACATGATGAAATCCCCTGAAGGCAAAACAAGCCAAATTTTTTTCGGCGGGGAACAAAGGGGTAGGGCGCTATCGTCAAAGGCCTTAAAATGGTTCCGGATATTTTTTTATCTCGGTTGTGTCACTTCTATTGTATTGGTTGTAGTAGTGGGCTTGATATCTTACAGGGCGTTAAACCGGCAGCGAAAGCTTGAAAAATGGGTGGAGCATACTTATAAGGTGTTGCGAAAAACAGACTCGATAGCCATGTATTTTAATAAAACGCTGTTGCTGGATGGTTACCTGGAGCAGCCCAGCCATTACGAAAAAGGTTTTTTCAGTGCCTCTGAGCACCAGGGTTTAATACAGCAGGTGAACGGCTTAATTATACTTCTTAAGGATAACCGTTTGCGTTCAACCGAAATATCGCTGTTAGGTCGGCAGATTGATACGCTGTTTCGGATATCAAACGAAGGGGATACCAAACAGTTTCGTGAACATATCGGAGATATTAATGAAACGCTGCTGCGGATAAAGCAGCTGGAAGAATCCCTTTTATTAAATCGCGAAAGTGCGTACACCCGATCCAGCAAACAAACGCAGGGGATTATAGTAGTGGGCTCCTTACTTATTTTGCTGATCGTATCCTGCCTCATCTATGTGATCTTAACCGAATTGAAAAGCCGGATGCGCGCTTACCAGGAAGAACACGAGCTGAACCAGTTAAAAAGCAGTTTTATTACCCTTGCTTCGCACGAGTTCCGCACCCCGCTTAGTTCCGTTTTGCTATCCGCCACGCTTATAGAACGTTATCTGGAACGGAACGAAAGTGGGCCTGCACTTAAACACGCGGAAAAGATCAGGCAGGTAGTGCATAACCTCGAAAGCATCCTGGAAGACTTTTTATCGTTAGACCAGTTGGAGGAAGGTTTGATAAAGGCGGAGTTTACTTCATTTGACCTTGTGCAACTTTGCAGGGATGCGATGTTAAATTTCAGGTTGACGGCTAAACCCGGGCAGCAGTTGGTTTATGACTCGCCAACCGAACCGCAGATGGTAAACTTAGACAGCGACCTTATCGAAAAGTCGTTAAGCGGATTAATATCCAATGCAATTAAATACGCCGGGGACAACGCGCATATCTGCCTAACGACTGAGGTAACCGCCAACAGCGTGATCATAAGCGTCAAGGACAACGGCTTGGGTATAGCCGAAGAGGGCCAAAAAAAGTTGTCTACTTTATTTTATCGGGTTGACAGCACCGGTAACATTGCGGGCACGGGACTGGGCTTGAATATTGTAAAGCGCTACGTGCAACTGATGGGAGGAACACTTGGGTTCTCCAGCGTCCCGAACAAGCAGACCTGCTTTACCATGACCTTTCCTAACAAGTAATAAGACTTTTTTCTGAGCAATGGCAAGATGCCGTGTGCTGAGTCGTCAAAGCAAATTTCATCTGTAATGGTCATTTTAAAATGGGCAATATCTTCACAGCTTGTTCGCTCATCATGCGGCCAATATCAATGTGGATGACCAGTAGTTCTTTCCCGGTTGATCGTCGTCATTTTTTTGGCGGCAGGTACTTTCTAATTTGTCGCCAATATGAAAGGGATCATTATTTACGCAGGGAAATACGGCGCTACCTGTCAATACGCGCAATGGTTAGCCGATACGCTGAAGTTCCCCGTGCTGCCGGCAGAAAAAGCCACAGCAGCCAGTCTTCAGGGATATGACAGCATTATCCTGGGCAGTTCGGTATACATTGGCAAGCTGGTCATTCGGCGCTGGCTACAGCAACACGAGTCAGCGCTTGCCGGTAAGCAACTGTTTCTGTTTATCGTATGCGGTTCTGCAGGCGCCAACAACAAGGAACAGGACAAGCTCCTGGATAATAATCTTTCGGCCGCGATAAGGCAGCAGGCTAAAATATTTTTCATGCCCGGGAGGTGTGTAATCAGCAAACTCAGTTTTAAAGACCGTTTGTTGTTGCGTTTAGGGTCTATGCTGGTAAAAGACGCAGCGCAGAAAGCTGGTATGAGGAACGGTTTTGACCTGATGAACCGCAAGGCCCTCGACGGATTGATAGGGGAATTTGGCTGGCATTCTGCGCTTATTTAGGCGGATGTTTATTTCTAGCATTGCTTTCTACACCGGGACTGGGACAGGTGAGCGACGGCAAAATCCGTTCGCTATCAAAGATTTATCCTTGCTTAGCCTCACACATAACGGCCGTCAGCCAATTTGATGATGTTCATCATTCACGCCCCGTATTCAAATGCTCAATTTTGAATTATGCACCGTGCAAAAAAGCGCGGACTTTAAGAACAAGATGGCGGCGAATAATTATGGTATACAAGGCTTAAATAACCTTGGCGTAGAAAAGTCCAGGGCCGTTTACGGAGCAAACCGGCTTTCGTTTAAAAAAGCGAACAAGTTTATCAACGCGCTTACCGGGATCGCCAAAGAACCGATGGTGGTTTTACTGCTGGTTACCTCGGGTGTCTACTTTATAAGTGGTAAAACAGGTGATGGCATTTTTCTGGCGTCGGCGATCATACTTGTGGCCGGCATCTCTTTATATCAGGACTCGAGGAGCCGTAACGCGCTTGAAAAATTAAAGGATTTTTCGCAACCCCGGTGCAAGGTTATCCGCAACGGTATCGTAAAAGCGATAAAAAGTGAAGAGCTGGTGGTTGGCGACAGCCTTATGGTGGAAGAAGGCACCATGATCATGGCGGATGGTGTTATTGTGCACGCTAATGATTTCTCGGTCAACGAGAGTGTGCTCACGGGCGAGTCGCTGGCCGTTTATAAAGACAGTTGGGGCGCTAACCATTTCATTTTTCACGGTACAACCGTAGCAAGCGGCCTGGCCATTGCCACCGTAACGGCCGTAGGCAACCAAACGCGTTTGGGCAAGATCGGCAAAAGCATGGAAGCCATTGCCGACGAAAAGACGCCACTGGAAATACAGATCAGCAATTTCGTAAAAAAAATGGTGGTCGCCGGGCTCATTGTGTTTGCAGGGGTATGGGCCATCAATTACTACCATTCGCCCAAGCTGCTGGATAGCCTGATAAAAGCGCTAACACTGGCTATGAGCATTTTACCCGAAGAGATACCGGTAGCCTTTACCACCTTTATGGCGCTGGGCGCCTGGCGGATGATGAAAATGGGCATTGTGGTGAAACAAATGAAAACGGTAGAAACGCTTGGTAGCGCATCTGTAATTTGCATTGACAAAACCGGAACAATTACAGAAAACAAAATGAGCCTAGCCAAGGTGTTTTCGTTGAAAACCGGACAGATCGCGGATGTGACCGATAAAATTGCCGGTAGCCCCAACCAGGAACTGGTAAGATTAGCCATGTGGGCCAGTGAGCCGATACCTTTCGATCCGATGGAAACCGCCCTGCATGATGCTTACGCCAGTTCTCATCAAGGTGACGAACGCCCCGACTACAGGATGATCCATGAATATCCGCTGAGTGGCCAACCGCCGATGATGACGCATATATTCGAGAATCGCAGCGGGGCCAGGATCATCGCGGCAAAAGGCGCTCCGGAGGCATTTATGAAGATATGTAAGCTTACGGAACACCAAATAACCCGGATGATGACTGCCATAAATGCCCTGACTGCTGAAGGTTACAGGGTGTTGGCCGTTGCAGAAGCCAAGCTGAGCGGCGATAACTTCCCCGCCACTCAGCAGGAATTTCATTTTGAGCTGAAAGGCCTCGTAGCCTTTTATGACCCGCCAAAAAAGAACATCAAAGCGGTGCTGGAAAGCTTTTACCAGGCCGGGATTAAAGTAAAGATCATTACAGGTGATAACGCGGCAACAACCGCGGCAATAGCCCGGCAAATAAATTTTAGGGGTGCAAGCCGCTCCATTAGTGGCGACACGCTGATGCAATTATCTGATCATGAGCTGCAAGAGAAGGTGGAAGACGTGCATATTTTCACCCGCATGTTTCCTGATGCCAAGTTAAAGATCATCAATGCTTTGAAAGCACAAAACGAGATAGTGGCCATGACGGGCGACGGGGTGAACGACGGCCCCGCGTTAAAGGCCGCGCACATTGGCATTGCTATGGGTAAAAAGGGTACCGAGATAGCCAGGGAAGCCGCATCGCTTATCTTACTGGAGGACGACCTTTCAAAGATGGTAGCTGCTGTTGCCATAGGCCGGCGTATTTATGCCAACCTTAAAAAAGCGATACAATATATTATTTCTATCCACATCCCTATCATATTAACCGTGTTTATTCCGCTGGCTTTAGGCTGGGTTTATCCTAATATTTTTTCGCCGGTACATATCATTTTCCTCGAACTGATCATGGGGCCAACCTGCTCGATCATCTACGAGAACGAACCCATGGAAAAAAACACGATGCTTCAAAAGCCGCGCCCTTTCAGTACAACTTTTTTTAACTGGCAGGAATTACTCGTCAGTGTATTGCAAGGGCTGTTAATAACTGCCGCAACGTTGTTTACTTACCGGTATGCGGTAGCCAATGGCGCCAGCGAACCGGTTACCCGTACAATGGTATTTACCTGTTTGATAAGTGCGAACATTTGGCTTACGCTGGTTAACCGGTCATTTTACTATTCGCTGTTCACTACCATCGGGTATAAGAACAACCTGGTGTTATTGGTTATCGGGATAACCGTTCTCATATCATGTGCGCTGATCTATATTGAACCGTTGGCTTTGTTTTTTAATTTGGCGCCCCTCCATGCCCCGCAGCTGACCGCCGCGGTTGCTTTCGGCTTATTTTCCGTCATCTGGTTCGAGCTGTTCAAATGGCGAAAACGAAACAGAAACGAAGGCCATTAACGACGTCGTGCGGCTGTCGGTTGAATTTCAGAAACATAATCGTCAATCTTTTGAGCAACATCAACTAGGCTTGTGATGTGCATCACGTTAAGTAAGGGCAGCTCAATGCAATTTTATATAAGAATAAATTAATACATCATACCGTGAAAGAGCAAGTTAAAAAGGTGGGGAATCAGGGGGGAGCCATTTATGGCATGGCGTTATTAGGCGCGTTGGTTTATTTTATACAGCATGCCACTACATTCTGGGGTGGTATGCTTGGCATCTTAAAGGCGGTTTTCTGGCCCGCCATGATCCTTTACAAAGTACTTGAACTTTTAAAGTTGTAAGTTTTGACTACTACGTTAGAAAAATCTGCACATGAACAGGCATTTCCTTATTGCAGGAAATGCGGGCGGCGCTGCGATGCGCGGATACCCCGTGGTGCTTTTGTCAGGATATTTCTGAGCTGGCTGCCGCTTAAGCGATATATTTGCTTTCGCTGTAACCGCACATTTTACAAACTGGATAATTAATTCAAAATAAGATAAGCGGTTATTATTTGCAGCCAGATCCGAACAGAGGGGCCGGACTTTTGTTATACGGTAATGATACCACAAAACGAACCGGGCACAATGCGCGACGGGGCGCAGCTGAGCCCCTGGCAATTAGTAACGGGCGGGGCCGTCCAAGAGGGCTTTTCGCCGGATAAAATTTACGACGCACTGGTTATAGGCGGCGGCATAACCGGGCTTACAGCCGCGCTGTTGCTGCAAAACGCGGGCAGGAAAGTTATTATTGCCGAGGCCTATACAATTGGTTTTGGCACTACCGGTGGCACTACCGCCCACATCAATACCTTTGCAGATACCAGCTATAACGATGCGATGAGCAATTTTGGTAAAGAAGGGGCGCAGCTTTTTGCCGAGGCCATTAACGAGGGCTGCGGCCTTATCAGGGCCAATGTGAGCAACTACCGTATTGATTGCGACTATGAAACCAAAACAGGTTTTATTTATGCCGAGGACGAGAAACAAGCCAGCCAGCTTAATGAATTGTTTGAAAGCACCAAACGTGTTGGCGTGCCGGTAAACTATACCGAACAGGTACCGACCCCGCTGGCCTTTAAGGCGGCCCTGCAGTTGAACGGACAAGCGCAGTTTCACCCGTTAAAATACCTTCAGGCCTTATCAAAAGCATTTGTAGAAGCTGGGGGCGTGATACTTGAAAATACAAAAATTGACACCTTAGAAGCCGGCGACGAAATTCATTACGGCTTGTCGGGCGCATTAAAAATAAAAGCAAGGAATGTGGTTTATGCTACACACATTCCGCCGGGCATCAATTCTTACAGCCTCCGCTGCGCGCCGTACCGCAGTTACGCTATTGCTGTTCAACTTACCAACGAAGTTTATCCCGACGCCCTTATCTACGATATGCAGGAACCATATCACTATTTTCGCACCCATGTAATTAAAGGGCAAAAACTTCTGATAGCGGGAGGTAACGATCATAAAACCGGGCACGATGAACCTGAAAAGGCCTTTACAGACCTGGAAAACTATGTTAGGGACAATTACCCGGTGGCCGAAGTTAAGTACCGGTGGTCCAGTCAGTATTATGTACCAGCAGATGGTTTCCCATACATAGGGCAGATGCCCGAGGCGGCAAAAGGCGTTTATTGTGCTACAGGCTATAACGGCAACGGAATGATGTTTGGCAGCATAGCGGGGAAGATACTGGCTGATCTGATACAGGGGAAGGATAACAGGTACCAGGAAATATTTAGCCCGTCGAGACTGAAACCGATTGCCGGTTTCACTGAATTTGTTAAAGAAAATGCTGATGTGGCCTACCATTTTGTAGCCGATAGGTTTGGTTTGCAGGAAACAGAATCGTTTAAAGAATTACAGCCGGGAACAGGGCAGGTAGTAGAAATTGACGGAAAAAAAGTAGCTGCCTACCGGGACGAAACGGGACAGGTGTTCGCGCTTAGCCCGGTTTGTACCCATGCGGGCTGCATTGTTAACTGGAACGGCGAAGAAAAAAGTTGGGACTGCCCCTGCCATGGTGCAAGGTATGATATCAACGGACAGGTATTAACAGGCCCGGCTACAAAACCCCTCACTGCGGTCCATCCGCAGGCGAAGCAATAGCAGCAAAAAAGGCATCTTTAGGTTAGCTAAAGATGCCTTGGAATCATCCATTTGAGGGTAATGATATGCTGCGCTTAGTCGTCGTCCTCGTCGTCTTTGTCGGCTGCTTTTTTGCCTGCCATAGCTAACAGGGGCTTACCGATAACTTTGTAGTCGCCTACTCCATTTAGTATCGATGCCATCTGTGGTTTATCCTGCATGGTCTTTACGGCTTCGGCCAACTCCTTGTCGTATTTAAAATTGGCCTCGTACCGGCCCCGTTCATACGCATACCGCGACGCTATCTCGTTTTCAAGCACCTGCTTTATTTCGTCCTTGTGCAGTTGCAGGTCATTTTGTTTGCTGCTGGCCATTTTGGCTTTCAGCGCGTCATATTCGGCTTGTATCTGGCTAAATTGTTTCTCTTTAGTGGCCTCGGTTTTAAGGCTGTTCAGCATTTTTTCAGATATGGTGCTGTAAGTGTAGTTTTTACCATCAAGGTATTTGATAAAATCGGCGTAATCCTGATCAGTGAGAGTTAATGTTTTTGGGTTTATAGGCGCAGGATGGGTGTTACGATATTTGGTAGCGTAATCAAATATCAGCAATTTGCTAACCAGTGCCTGGGTAATATTTGCAAACCTGTCCTGTTTTATAAAAATATCTGGATAAATACCGCTGCCATCATAAACCGAGCGGCCGTTTTTGGTTTTAAACTCGTGGATAGAAGAATCGGCAACCTTTATTACACTGCCATCATCCTTACGATGGGTATAATCCAGTTCCTGCACGCAACGGCCTGATGGCACGTAGTATTTGGCTACCGTTACCTTTACCAGGCTATTGTAAGGCAGGTTAAAGGTTTGCTGCACCAGCCCTTTGCCGTAACTGCGCTGACCAATGATTATGGCCCTGTCAAGGTCCTGCAAAGCGCCGGCAACTATTTCTGACGCTGATGCCGAACGGCCGTTTACCAAAACCACCAGCGGCAGGTTGGGTTCAAGCGGGGTAGCTACCGTACTGTAAGTAAAGTTCTTTTCTTTTATTTTGCCTTTTTGAGACACCACCTGCACATCCTTTTGTACAAACAGGTTCACAATCTTTACAGCCTCCTGCAAAATACCCCCACCGTTTGATCTCAGATCGAGAATAATGCCGCTTGGGTTGTTCTTTTTAATGGAAATAAGCGCGCTGGTTACTTCATCGGCCGAATTTTCAAGAAACTTATTCAGCTTTATGTAACCCATATTGCCCGCCACCATGCCCGAGTACACAACATTGGGTTGTTTTATCTCGTCGCGGGTAAGGCTTTTGGCTACGGGCGCTTCGCCTTCGCGTTTCATCAAAAGTTTAATAACTGCCCCTTTAGACCCTTTAAGCAATTGGCTTACCTGGTCGTTGGTTTTACCTTCAAGGTCAATATCATTTATTTTAAGCATCTGGTCGCCCTGGCGTATATCTGCTTTTTGCGCAGGGAAGCCTTCAAATACATCAGATACATAAACCTTTTTATCGCGCAGGAAAATGCTGGCGCCTATGCCACCATATTGGGTGCTTACATAATGCAGTTTATACTCTTCAATTTCCGATTCGGGGACAAACTCGGTGTAGGGGTCCAGACCTTGCAGCATGGCATCAACGCCGGTTTTAATCAGTTTGGCCGAGTTTATATCGTCAACATAATTAATGTTCACTTCTTTATATACCGATGCAAAAACATCCAGGTTTTTTGAGATCTGGAAAAGATCATCGTTAAAACTCCAGATACTTATAACCAAAGCAAGCCCGCCCACGTACATAGCGGGTTTTTTGTACTTGCTTATCATGCGTTTATTCATCCCCCTTAACCTATTGAAATATAAATATATAAAAGCCATTTAGCTTTTAATAATAAACTGATTTTAAAGGCGGTTATTATCAATGTTCACCAAAGCCTTTGTAAGCGTGAACACCACGTACCGCCTGTCGCGGTTAATTAGTTGCATTAAGCGGGTTATCAGGCTTTCTTCCTGGCCTTCGGTGTACTGTAACTGCTCATCGGTAAGGTGGTTATATTTGCGCTGCACCTTTATTTTTACACGTTCCCAATCTTTATTACTGATAGTTATCTCTGCCATAAAAAAATATTTAAGCAAAAATATAAAAAATACGCTGCTACCTGCGTTTAATATGGCGCGAAGTGTTAAAGTTTAAACAACTTAGCGCATCTAACGTTTTAATTATCAAACTTTAAATTAATACCCATGAAAAAATGTTTGTTAAGCGTAGCTATACTATGTGTAGCGGCAATAAGCGCTAAGGCGCAATTTTCTTTAGGTGCCAAAGCAGGCATCAATTTCTCTAAAATTAGTACCGATAACGTAAAGGAATCTACCGTGGCAGGTTACCAGGCCGGTTTATTTGCGCGTTTTGGCAGCAGCCTGTATCTGCAGCCCGAACTTTACTTAGGCAGCAGCGGCGGTAAGTTCGATTTTAACAGCAATGGCAGTACCGTAACTTCTGATGGCAAAGTAACTTTCACCAGCTTAAATGTGCCGCTGCTAATTGGCAAAGGCTTTGGTGGCGATAATCTTAACGTGAGGATAATGGCCGGGCCAATATTCAGTTACATATTGGATAAGAACCAAAATTTTAGCGATAATGTAAGCGGAGCCTACAACGATTTTGGTAACTACAAAAAAAGCACCCTGGGC
This sequence comes from Mucilaginibacter sp. 14171R-50, assembly GCF_010093045.1. NCBI lineage: Bacteria > Pseudomonadati > Bacteroidota > Sphingobacteriia > Sphingobacteriales > Sphingobacteriaceae > Mucilaginibacter > Mucilaginibacter sp. 14171R-50. The sequence goes on from NZ_CP048115.1 coordinate 1,567,114, forward strand.
TACCAGGTAGGTGGCGGTATTGATATTGGCCACATAACCGCCGACCTGCGTTATGAAGGCGGCCTCACCAAAATAAACGAAAACTACGGCCAGCGCCAGAACTTATGGGCGTTAAGCGTAGGGTTTAAATTCTTTTAAGTGATATAATAATTCAAAAACAATGCGAGGATCCCGGTGAGCAGCCGGGATTTTTTTGTTTGTAATATTAAACACCAAATGCTATGGAATAGTAAAATATCAGATCCGAATTCTACAGTCAAGATTCATTTTTTCGATATTACTTTATTAATTGATTTAGGTAACCCTTTTACATAAGTAAAGCCCCTGATGGGCAGGGGCCTTTACTAACCAATTATAAACCTAAATTATGAGAAGAGGCTGTAGGAGAAGGGGTCGAACCTTCAAAGAGTGGTTATTCTTATTGCTAAGAGTTTCCCATGATCTCCGCCACCGCGACAAGGAGGTGTGTCTGCCAAAAATTTCACCATCCTACAGGATATAAGCTTAAGTTTAAAGTCGAAAGTTCAAAGTCTTTAAACTTTTCACCTTTAACTCTCTACTTAAGAACTTGCTGTTGGGGAAGGGTTCGAACCTTCACAGAGTGGTTAGCCCGCTTCGGGTTTCCCATATTCTCCGCCACCGGGACAAGGAGGTGTGTCTGCCAAAAATTTCACCACCCAACAAGTTTGTTTTTTTAAAGAACGATAGCGCAATTGTCATTTGCTTTATACAAATCTAAAGGAGTTGGCACTTTCTTGCAAATATTTCAACAAAATATTTTTATTTTTACTTTTATTATAATTATACTTGTATTTGAATATAGATATTTAAAATTATGCCTCACAGGAAACCTCAAAATTTAGAAATTGATAATCTGGATATACAGATATTATCGATATTGATGAAAAATGCGACTACTCCATACACCGAAATCGCAAAGGAATTGATAGTTTCTGGCGGGACCATACACGTGCGGATGAAAAAATTGGAGGAGATGGGTGTAATAAAGGGTGCCAGCCTTGAAGTAAACCCACAAAAGCTTGGTTATGATGTAACCGCTTTCCTGGGGATATTCCTTGAAAAAGGTTCGCAGTATAACGAAGCTGTGAAGCAATTAAAAATGGTGCCCGAAATTGTAGAACTGCATTATACTACCGGCAGCTGGAGCATTTTCGCAAAAATTGTTTGCCATGATACCAACCATCTGCGCGAGGTTTTGAACGAAAATATCCAAAGTGTAAAAGGCATACAGCGCACCGAGACATTTATATCATTAGAGGAAAGCATAAAAAGACAAATAACGCTCGATTAAGCGTTAACGGTTGCAGCTTATAAAACGCAGCATTTTTAGAAGTGCCGCATTTTTATTTTTTATGAAAGCAAAACGGCTTTTAAAACTTCAAAAGGGTATCCATAGTTTCCTCTAACCTCGCCTTTGCCAGGAATTGGTCTTCAAGGGCTTTGTTCATAGGTATAGCCGTATCAAGGCTGGCACAACGCATTACAGGCGCATCCAGGTATTTAAAGCAATGCTCACCTATGTAGGCGGCTATTTCACCACCGAAGCCGCTGGTGAGCGTATCTTCGTGCAGTATAAGTACTTTCGAGGTTTTTTTTACGGTTTGTACAACTGCATCCTTATCCCAGGGTTGCAGGCTGCGCAGGTCAAGTATCTCAATTGACTGATCAGGGTGGTTATCGGCATAAGCTATGGCCCAGTGCACGCCAAGCCCAAAGGTAATAATGCTGGCCCTGGTGCCCTCGCGCACCACCCGGGCCTTACCTATCTCCACGTAGTAATCGTCATCAGGCACGTTGCCGCTCATGCTGCGGTACAGGTTTTTGTGCTCGAAGTATATTACCGGGTTAGGGTCGTCCACGGCCGACATGAGCAGGCCCTTGGCATCGTCCGGAAAGGCGGGGTAAACTACCTTTAACCCCGGCGTTTTTGTAAACCAGGCCTCGTTAGTTTGCGAATGGAATGGCCCTGCACCGCTGCCCGCGCCTGTGGGCATGCGTATAACCACATCAACCGTTTGGCCCCAGCGGTAATAAGTTTTAGCCAGGTTGTTCACTATCTGGTTAAAACCGCAGGTAACAAAATCGGCAAACTGCATTTCAACAATGGCCTTATAATCATTTATGGCCAGGCCCATAGCCGCGCCCACCACGCCCGATTCGCAAATTGGGGTGTTTCGCACCCTGTCTTTGCCAAATTCGTCAACAAAGCCCTGGGTTATTTTAAAGGCGCCGCCATATTCGGCAATATCCTGCCCCATAATAACCAGGTTGTTATGCATGCGCATGCTTTGCCTCAAACCGTCGCTTATGGCATCAATATAGCGCTTGTTGGTGCTTACCTCTGAAGGGGTATGTCGCGGCACGTTATATAAGCGGTACATGTTCTGCACCTCGGTTTGTAAATGAGGGATAATATCCGGTTCGCTGAAAACCTTTTCCACCTCGGCGTCAATAAGGGTGGTGAATTCGTTTCTCAGGTAGGGCACCCATTCCTGCCGCAGTACGCCTTCATCAAGTAAAAACTTTTCAAAGCAATCCAGCGGGTCCTTTTGCTTCCATTCGTCAAACAAGTGCTGCGGAACATATTTGGTGCCCGAGGCTTCCTCGTGTCCCCGCATTCTGAAGGTCATGCATTCTATCAGCACCGGGCGTGGGTTTTCACGTAACTCGTTAGCCAGCTCGTTTATGGTATGATAAACCTCCAGTACGTTGTTTCCATCAATGCGGCGGCCTTCCATGCCATAGCCAACAGCCTTGTCAACTATCGACGTGCACCGGTATTGCTCATTAACCGGGGTCGATAACCCGTAGCCATTATTTTCAACCAGGAAAATAACGGGCAAATCCCAAACGGCGGCAATATTAAGCGCTTCATGAAAGTCGCCTTCGCTCGTAGCGCCTTCGCCGGAATAAACCAGCGTAACTTTTTTATTGTTCTTTAATTTATCGGCAAGTGCTATGCCATCTGCCAGGGCCAGCTGCGGGCCAAGATGCGATATCATGCCGATGATCTTATACTCCTGTGTGCCAAAGTGGAATGATCGGTCGCGGCCTTTGGTAAAGCCCGATGCCTTGCCCTGCCACTGCGCCATTAAACGCGATATGGGGATATTGCGCGTTGTAAATACGCCCAGGTTGCGGTGCATGGGCAGGATATACTCATCGGCATTAAGGGCTAAAGTGCTGCCAACAGCAATAGCTTCCTGCCCTATGCCCGAGAACCATTTGCCAATACGGCCCTGCCTGAGCAGAATTAACATCTTCTCTTCGACCAGGCGGGGCAATAACAGTTTCTTATAAAACGTTATCAAACCGTCGTTATCTATCTTTTTCCGGTCAAAAATCATCAGGTAAAGCTAAGAAGTTTTTAAAACTTTGTATGTTTGAACAATCCATCTTGTCGCTATGAAGCACTTTTACGTTAAATTACTTATAATGTTGTCGTTTTTTGGTTTGGTAGCTTTTATACCCGACCATTTTTTGATGCCCGAGAACTTTTACCTGCATAAAGGCGATAAATTTAACCTGCACCTGTTAACAGGCGAAAACCTGGTTAAAGAGCGCGAGGTGCCTTACACTACCACGCAAACCACTAAATTTATGATCTATGAAGGGTCGAAAAAAACCGATCTTTCCAAGATAACTAAAAATGACGCTTTGCCGCTGTTAAATTACAACCTGCAGGACGACGGCCTGGTAATGGTTGAAATGAACACCAACGAATTGAATGAGATACCACGCGAGGACTTTATACCATACCTTACCGAGCAGGGCTACGACGAAATAGCCGATAAGTTAAAAAACAGCAACGCGCTTAATTTTACCGAAAAGTACAACCGTTATTTAAAAACCCTGATAACAGTTGACGAGCCGCGCGGTAACGCCTACGAAAAAGTTTTAGGAGACGATTTTGAGATCATCCTGAAGCATAACCCGTACAAACTTAATTATGGCGACGGGCTTACCGGGCAGGTGTTTTTTAAAGGCAAGCCATTTACCGGGCAGGTAATGCTGTATATTAAAACGGCATCGGGCAATGTGTACCCGCAAAAATTTACCAGCGATGCATCGGGCAAAGTGTATTTTAGCGTTACGCGCGAGGGGATATACCTGCTAAGGGCTACGCGGTTTGAGGCCTCAAAGGGTAAAGACGCCGATTACGAATCGTGGGTGGCCAGCTACACTTTCGCGTTCAGCAATCATAACGACGAGCCTAATACCTATAAGGAGTTTGGCTTTGGCGATAAGCATTAACGTTGTTGAGGAAAACACCACAACGCGCAGCTAAGGGTTAGCTATCCAAGAAACGGGAGCTTTTGCGGGTCGAACCAGGGTTTCAGTTCATACCTGACTTGCAGCAGCCCCGTATTATAAGCTTTCTGATCTATAAGCGTCAGCGCCACTCTTTCTTTAATATCTTTAAACAACGGCTTCCCCGCGCCTAAGATCAGCGGGTGGATCGAGAGCATCAGCTCTGTTACCAAACGTTTTTTCATAAAAGCTGTTACCAGTTCAGCACCGCCAAATAACCAGATATCGCCGCCATCGGCTTCCATAATTTCTGCAACGGCGCTTTCAAAGTTTTCACTCGAAATAACCGTGATCTCCTCACCCGGTTGGGGTACCAGCGTATCCGAAAACACGTACATGTGCTTAACCGGGAACATACCGGTATCGCTGCGGATAAGCTCGAAGCTTTTACGTCCGATAAAGATAGTATCGGTGTTGGCATAAAACGCTTCCATACCATAGTCCTGGTCGTCAAGGCACCAATCGTACTCGCCGTTAGGCCCTTCAATAAAACCATCAAGGCTTACTGCAACATTTAAAATTATTTTACGCATGTTTATCAGGCCTGGTTTCCTCTTTCCACATCTGGCTAAACGATTTTTGAGCAACCTCCGGCATTTGTTTATAATGTCCCCACGATTTTTTGAAGAACAGCTTCATCATTCGATTTTTCATTTTACCACTAAAAAAATCGGTAAGGCTACGTTTTAGCATCCCTTTTTTCCATCCGGCCCAGCCCCACTTTTCAACAGTTGGCGCCAAGCCCTCATTAACCGCGTCGCGCCGGTTCAGCAGCAGCATTTTGTGGATATCTATTTTTACCGGGCAAACCTCGGTGCACTTGCCACAAAGGCTGGATGCATAGCTAAGGTGCTTAAATTCTGCCATCCCGCGCATGTGGGGCGCAATAACCGAACCTATAGGCCCGCCGTAGGTGGTATCATAGGTATGGCCGCCAATATTCTGAAAAACCGGGCAAACGTTAAGGCACGACCCGCAGCGTATGCAGTATAAACCCTGGCGCTGTTCTTTTTGTGCCAGCAGGTTGGTGCGCCCGTTATCAAGCAACACCACATACATTTCGTCGGGGCCGTCAGTTTCATGGGCCTGGCGGGGGCCGCTGAGTATCGTGTTGTAAACCGTTAAGTTTTGGCCGGTGCCGTGTGTGGCCAGCATAGGCCAAAACGTGTCCAGATCGGCCATTGACGGTATCATTTTTTCGATACCCACTACGGCAATATGTATTTTAGGGAAACTGGTTGTTAAACGCGCGTTGCCTTCGTTCTCGGTAATGCAGATGCTGCCGGTATCGGCTATCAGGAAATTTGCGCCGCTGATGCCTGCATCTGCCTGCAGGTATTTTTCGCGCAGCAACTCACGGGCTTTTTGCGTAAGCTGCTCGGCGGTACTATCCAGCGGGCTGCCAAACTTTTCGTTAAATAATTTAGCGATATCCTCAATAGATAAGTGCATGGCCGGGGTAACCATATGGTAGGGTTCCTGGCCAAGCAGCTGCACAATGTATTCGCCAAGGTCGCTTTCAAGCGATTCTATACCATGCTGCTCCAAAAATCCATTTAAATGGATCTCCTCGGTAGCCATTGACTTTGACTTGATAACGGTTTTAGCACCTGCTTTTTGAAGGATGTTCAGGATCTCGCGGTTAGCTTCTTCGGCATCATTCGCCCAGATAACCTTACCCCCCCGTTTCTGGAAGTTCGATTCAAACTCGGGCAAAAACTTGTCAAGGTTTTCCATCACCTTCCACTTAATGGTATGCCCCTTTCTTTTGGTGTTTTCGAGGTTGATCATACGCGATCGCCCGCGGTTAAATGCAATATCGTACTTATCAATATTTTTATTGATGATGCTACGATGGTCCATCTCAAACGCCTTTTGTTCCGAGGCTACCAAAAATTCTTCAGCGGTGCTTCCCATTTATGCGAAAATAAACAAACCAATTAACAGATGTAACAATTGTTAAAAATACAGGTTTAAAAATGCAAAACTATATGCAGCGGACTCTATTAATAAAAAAAGCGGCTGTTAAGCCGCTTTAGTATTATCATTTCAGATACTTTTATTTCGATGGGGTGGCCGGTTTTACATCAACCACCGGGCGGGCATCGCGGTTAGCAAGTTCCCAGCCGGTAAAAAATGCAAGCTGCGCACGTTTAACCAATAACGGGAAGTTTATTTTACTTACTTCATCGCCAGGGGCGTGATAATCTGCATGCACCCCGTTAAAATAGAATATAATTGGCACGCCGTAACGGGCAAAGTTATAATGATCTGAACGGTAGTAAAAACGGTTTGGATCGTTTGGATCGTCGTATTTATAATCCAGTTTCATTTTGGTGTAGGTGTTATTTGCTTCCTCGCCAATTTTATGCAGGTCGGTGCTTAGCATAGCCGAACCGATAGAATAAACGTAGTTTGCAGAATCGGGCTTGCCAACGTATTCTTCGCCAACCCGGCCGATCATATCTATGTTCAGGTCGGCAATGGTGTTAGCCAATGGGAACACCGGATGATCGGTATACCATTCTGAACCCAACAGGCCTTTTTCCTCGCCAACGTTGCCCAGGAAAAGCACGCTGCGGCGCGGGCCCTTACCATCTTTTTTTGCCTGCGAAAAAGCACGGGCAATTTCAAGGATACCGGTTGTACCAGAACCATCATCATCGGCACCGTTGTTAACTTTATCAGTTGCACCTGGCTTGGTTACCAAACCAATATGATCGTAGTGGGCCGAAAACACCAGCACCTCATTCTTTAGCTTAGGGTCTGAACCTGGCATAAAGCCTAAAACATCAACCGCTTTAACATCGGTTTTTGTTGAGGTTGCAGATACGCTGGCCGTGGTTTTAATAACCTGCGTTTGTTTTGCGGTAGCTGCTGCTGCCTTAAGGTCGGCGAATGTTTTGCCGGTTGCTTTAACAGCGGCATCGGCAACAGGGCCGGTTACCATAAACACAGGCGATACCACATCAGCTGCGGCTGCTTCGCCTTTTTTTAGTGATATACTGGCAGAACCGCTTGGGTTTACGCCGTTAAAACGCGCAAGTAACTTTGATAAGCCTTCGTTAACGCCTAATATTAAAGCCGGTTTTTTAGCCTGCATAGCTTTAACTATAGCCTGGCGCGCAGTGCTCATACGGTAGCTTGTATTAGCAGTTTTGCCTTCTTCGGGTTTGTCCTCGTTTATCCAAAGTACCACTTTGCCGGCAAGGTCAGCGCCTGCTATCTCATCAGCAGTGCCATAGCCTACAAATACGATTTCGGTAGCATTTACCTTTAAATCACCGTTCGAACCCTGGAAAACAAAATCTTTCCAGTTGGTAAAATCCTGCCCGTTTATGTTTAAAGCGCTAACGGTTAGCGTACTTTGGGTTAACGGTACTTCTAAGAAATACGAGCCTTTAACCGGGGCTTGCAGACCTAATCTTTTAAATTCGGCAGCAATGTAATTGGCGGCTTTTTCCGCACCCGGCTTACCGGTTTCGCGGCCCTCAAATTCGTCAGATGCTAAAATGCTCAGGTGCTTCCTGGCATCGGTTGGATTGATCACCTTGCTGTACTTAAGCGCGGTTGGGTTTTGTTGGGCACAGGCGGTGGCCGTAAATGCCAGCCCCGTGATCCATAGTGATAGTTTTTTCATTTAAATTTTAATAATGGGTCAGTTTATCTTTTAGCAGCCAATCTTGTTAACGCGGTTTGCATGGCGCCCGCCTTCAAATTCCTCTGTCAGGAATATTTCTATAATGGTTTTGGCATCCTCAATTGATACATGGCGGGCTGGTATGCAAAGCACATTTGCATTGTTGTGTGTACGTGCCGGGATAGTTACATCGGGTTTCCAGCATAACGCCGCACGTATGCCCCGGTGTTTATTGGCCGTCATGGCCACGCCATTGGCGCTGCCGCAAAGCAGTATGCCATAGTCGGCCTCGCCGGCTTCAACGGCGTTGGCAACCAGGTGGGCAAAATCGGGGTAATCGGCCGATTCGGAAGAGTAAGTGCCGTGGTCGGTAAATATGATATTATCACCAAACATGCCTAAAATGGCCTGCTTATACTCAAAGCCGGCATGGTCGGCGCCAATGGCTATTTTTAACCCTTTTTTCATCAACCCAAATTTATAATAATATTGCGTTGCCGAAGGTAAAGATTTTGTTGGAAATAGAATAAGCTAACCTCACTAATTACAGCGCGTTTTCGCGTGCTTTTTTACGCTTTTCAACAACACCGGCAACCAGGATACCTATCTCATAAAGAATGAACAGCGGGATGCTGACCACGGTCATGGTCATCATATCGGGTGTAGGCGTTACCACTGCCGCTATGATCAGGATGATCACTACCGCGTAACGGCGCGTATCGCGCATAAACTTGGCGGTAAGGATGCCTAATGATGACAGCACATACACTAAAATTGGCAGTTCAAATACAATACCTGTTGCCAGGGTAAGGGTAGCAACAGACGACAGGTAGGAATCGACGGTAAACTTATTCTCGATTTGGGAGCTAACGGTAAACCCGGCAAGGAAATTTATCGACTCGGGCGTGATCACATAATAGCCGAACAAAACACCGAGGATAAATAAAAAGGAAGCGTATATAACAAACCCCGATGCAGCCTTGCGCTCTTTTTCGTGTAAGGCGGGGCGGATAAAACGCCAGATCTCCCAAAGTAAATACGGGAAACCAAGTGTTATACCTATCAGAAGCGCCGAGTTGATCATCAGCGTGAACTGCCCGGCCATCTCGGTATTAAGCAGGCTTATGTTGATCTTATTGATGCAAAAACCATCGCGGTGAAGCAAATCTCCCAGGTGGCACAACATGCGATAGGTCCAAAAGCTGGGCTTACTTGGGCCCATGATAATGGTATCGAAGATAAAATCGTAGAAATAAAAAGCTAAACACGTAAAAATTACAATGGCGATGGCCGAACGCACCAGGTGCCAGCGTAGGGCTTCCAGGTGATCAAAGAACGACATCTCGGCCTCCATGTTCTGGCCTTTTTCTTTTATTGCTTTTATAAGTTTGTTATCGCTCATTGCCTTTTATTCAGCACTATTAACGCCGAAATACTATTTACGTTGTATTAACCCCCAAAAGATTTTTTTAATATTAATATTCGAACGTTTCCATGAATTTGGTGGTGAAATTCCCGGCACGGAAGTTAGGGTCCTGCAGCAGTTTTAAATGGAACGGAATAGTGGTTTTAACACCCTCTATCACAAACTCGCTTAACGCACGCTCCATGGTCGATAAGGCCTCATCGCGTGTTTGCGCCATGCAAATAACCTTGGCAATCATTGAATCGTAATTCGGCGGGATTATGTAGCCGCTGTAAACGTGCGTATCTACGCGTACACCATGGCCACCCGGCGAGTGAAAGTTTGTTATTTTACCCGGCGAAGGGCGGAAGTTGTTAGCAGGGTCTTCGGCGTTTATACGGCACTCAATGGCATGCATGGTTGGCTCGTAATTTTTGCCTGATATTGGTATACCTGCAGCCACCTTTATCTGTTCTTTTATCAGGTCGAAATTGATCACCTCTTCGGTAACCGGATGTTCAACCTGTATACGGGTGTTCATCTCCATAAAGTAGAAGTTCCGGTTCTTGTCAACCAAAAACTCCACCGTACCGGCACCTTCGTATTTAACGGCTTTTGCCCCTTTAATAGCGGCATCGCCCATTTTTTTACGCAGTTTTTCTGTCATAAACGGCGAGGGGGCTTCTTCCACCAGTTTTTGATGGCGGCGTTGTATGGAGCAGTCGCGCTCAGATAAATGGCAAACTTTGCCGTACTGGTCGCCCACTACCTGTATCTCGATATGGCGCGGGTCTTCCACGTATTTTTCGAGGTAAAGGCCATCGTTACCAAAGGCCGCGCCCGATTCGGCACGCGCGCTATCCCATGCGTTTTCAAATTCGCTGTCTTTCCAAACAATACGCATACCACGGCCGCCACCGCCGGCTGTTGCCTTTAGTATAACCGGGTAACCTATTTTGTTGGCAATGTTAATGCCTTGCTTTACATCAGTCAATAACCCTTCTGAGCCCGGAACGATAGGCACGCCCGCTTTCTTCATGGTTTCTTTTGCCGAAGCTTTATCGCCCATCCGGTTGATCTGATCAGAGGTAGCGCCAATAAACTTAATGCCATACTCGGCGCAAATAGCCGAAAACTTAGCGTTTTCTGATAAAAAACCGTACCCCGGGTGTATTGCGTCGGCATTCGTAAGCTCGGCTGCCGATATAATATTTGGGATATTTAAGTAGGAGTCGCGGCTTGCCGGGGGGCCAATACATACAGCTTCATCGGCAAAGCGCACGTGTAAACTATCACGATCGGCGGTTGAGTATACAGCTACCGTTTTAATGCCCATCTCTTTACAGGTACGAATGATTCGCAAGGCAATTTCACCCCGGTTAGCTATTAATATTTTTTTAAACATCTTTATTAATTTGAAAATTTGAAGATGTGCTAATTTGAAAATGACAGATCTGAATTTTCAAATCTTCAAATCAGCTAATTATCAAATTATTATTTAGGTTCTACTAAAAATAAAGGTTGGTCGTATTCTACCGGCGATGCGTTATCTACAAGTACTTTAACGATACGGCCCGAAACTTCCGACTCGATCTCGTTGAACAGTTTCATAGCTTCGATGATACAAAGCACGGTGCCGGCGCTTATTTCGTCGCCTACGTTTACAAATAAAGGCTTATCTGGCGACGACGAGCGGTAGAAAGTACCAATCATCGGCGATTTGATGGTGATGAGGTTTGAAGTCTCGGCAACCGGTGCTGCTGCTTCAGGAGCAGGCGCCGCGGCAGGCAGGCTTGCGGGCTGCGGTGCAGATGCCGCCGCAAGCGGCTGTGGCTGCTGCACAGGAATTGAAGCATTTACATAAGTTGGCGCTTCGTTTGTTTTTATAGTGATCTTAAAATTTTCCTGCTCGATAGAAACTTCGTTTACGCCTGATTTTGATACAAAGCGTATAAGGTCCTGAATCTGTTTAATATCCATAATAGCGATAATTGGTTTGGATAAAAGTATTTATAAATATGCAAATATGCGGATGTGCAAATATGCAGATGATTAAAGTGAATTAGTTATTTAACACGTACAATTTTAAGATGTTTTAATTAAAAATCTGCATATCTGCACATTTAAAATCTGCACATCTGCTAATAAGCCCATTTTAAATAAATAGAACCCCAGGTAAACCCGCCGCCAAATGCAGCCAAAATAAGGTTGTCGCCTTTTTTAAATTTGTCTTCCCACTCCCATAAACATAGCGGTATGGTGCCGTTTGTGGTGTTACCGTAGCGCTCAATGTTAACAATAACCTTATCGGCCGTTAAGCCTGTGCGGTTAGCGGTGGCATCAATAATGCGTTTGTTGGCCTGGTGTGGTACCAGCCAAGCAACATCATCTGCGGTAAGGTTGTTGCGCTCCATCACTTCGGCTGCAACATCGGCCATGTTGGTTACGGCAAACTTAAATACGGCCTGGCCTTCCTGGTAGGCGAAATGCTCTTTGTTGGCAACTGTTTCGTGCGTGGCCGGACTAACCGAGCCGCCCGATTTCTGGTACAACAGCTGCGAGCCCGCGCCGTCGCTTTTTAAAACGGAATCGATGATACCGTAGCCTTCGGTGTTGGGTTCAAGCAGGGCGCAGCCGCAGCCATCGCCAAATATGATACAGGTAGCACGGTCTTCGTAATTGATAATGGACGACATTTTATCGCCGCCTACTACCAGTACCTTGGTGTGCTTTCCGCTTTCGATAAACTGGGCGCCTGTTGCCAGGCCAAAAATAAAACCCGAGCAAGCCGCCTGCAGATCGTATCCCCAGGCGTTTTTAGCGCCAATTTTGTGGGCCAGTATGTTTGCAGTAGCCGGGAAAGGAAGATCGGGGGTGGTGGTGCAAAAAATAATCAGGTCTATCTCTTCGGCGCTTATGCCGCGCTTTTTTAATAAGCCCTGTACAGCAGGAACGGCCATATCAGAGGTGCCGAGGCCTTCGCCCTTTAAAATCCTTCGCTCTTTAATGCCGGTACGACTGGTGATCCACTCATCATTGGTATCCACCATTGTTTCCAGTTCCTGGTTGGTTAACACGTACTCGGGTACGTAACCATTTACAGCGGTAATAGCAGCATGAATTTTGCTCATTCTATGTTTTTTTACTGAAAAGCCAGTTTAATTTTGTCTATAAGATTGGTCTCGATCATGTTTCTTGACAGCAGCACCATGTTTTTAATAGCCTCGGGGCTTGATATGCCGTGGCCAACAACAACAGGCGCGTTAACGCCAAGTATAGGGCTGCCGCCGTATTGCTCGTAGTTAAAGCGGTCAAAAAATTCGTCTTTAAATCGTTTTTTTAAGGTAATAACGTAAAAAGATTCGGCAAGTTTCAGAATAACGTTGCCGGTAAAACCGTCGCACACAACAACATCGTTATTGTCTTCAAAAAGGTCGCGCCCTTCAATATTGCCAACAAAGTTAAACAGGCTGGTGGCTTTCATTAAAGGGTAGGTGCCCTGTAAAAGCAGGTTGCCTTTTTCTTCCTCTTCGCCAATATTCATCAGCGCAACGCGGGGGTTTGCAATGCCGTAAATTGATTGGGCAAGCAGGCTGCCTAACACACCAAACTGTAAAAGCACATCGGGCTTGCAATCGGCGTTGGCGCCTACATCTAATAAAATACCCAAACCGCCTTTAAGTTTGGGTATAATGGTTGTCATGGCCGGGCGTATTACACCGGGTATGGTTTTTACGCTAAACATACTGCCTACCAGCATGGCACCGGTATTACCTGCCGACGAAAATGCCTGTATGGCACCCTCTTTAAGCAGGTTAAACCCAACGCTGATGCTGGAGTCTGGCTTTTGTACAACGGCCTTTGTGGGGTGTTCGCCCATGCCAATTACTTCGGTTGTGTGCACAAACTCGAAGTTATCTGGGCTAAAATTATTTTCGTGAAGAATGCTTAGGGCTGTATCCTTGTCGCCAATAAGCACAAGTTTTTGCCCGGCAACCAAAACCTTGCTGGCTTCAATTGCTCCTAAAACGGCTGCCCTGGGGGCGTAATCGCCGCCCATAATATCTAAGCCAATCTTCATTTCAGAAAATTAACTTAAACTGCTACAGCCTTTTCGATAAGAATTTTTCCGTTGAAGTAAACGTTACCATCAACAGTGTAAGCCCTGTGTGGCAGGTGTACCGCACCAGTAGTTTGGCAAGTAGTTAAAGTAGGCGCTTCGGCTTTGTAATGCGTTCTGCGTTTATCTCTTCTTGATTTTGAAATTTTCCGTTTTGGATGTGCCATAACTTTTAGTTATTATATTATTTTAATTTTTTGAGGGCTTCCCATCTCGGGTCAGTGCTCTCAGTTTGTTCATCATTTGCCGAAAGCTTGTTTAAGTTTTCCAGCATTTCCCTGTCACAATATTCGGTGTTGCCCTCGTTACCGCAGGTAGCAATAAACGGCAAGGCAACATTTACATATTCGTATATCAGCCCGGCAACCGCAATCTCATGATCGTTTTTGCCAAGGGTAATAATCTCATCATCCTCGCTCATTGTTTCATCGCTGAACCGGGCTATCTGCTGTTCGTGTATATCCATCGGTTGCGGATAATCGGCCAGGCATTTATCGCAGGTTGCGCCAACGGTGCCCTTAATGTCAAAATTAAGTATCAGCATCGTTTCCTGCTTTTCCAGTTCAACCTTACATAAAAGGTTAGCTTTTTTAACCAGCGAGTAATCAAACTCGGCAAAAAAAGCATCGGTTATTTCGTATTCAAAATAATGCTTACCCAGCTTAAGGCCGGTAAAAGGTATTGAATATGTTTTTAGCGATTTCAATGAGCAACAATTAGCCCGCAAATGTAGGTAAATTTCTGAAAACCGGAAAGTGTTTTTTTTAATTGGATTTTAGCGTGGTGAGGGGCAGAAAGCTAAAAGGCGAAAGCTAAAAGATTACATTAAAGTTTCGCTCTTGAGAAAGGTTAGGGTGTATTTTAATATCGAACATTGAATGATGAACGAAAAACTTCGGTGTTTAACATTCAGAATTCATTATTCGATATTATTGGCAACTATAGCCCGTAACTTAAACGAGATTAGTCGTAAAGGATGGGTCATACCTTTTTTCCAACCCCTCCCTGCCACTACACTGCCGGCCGCACCCCTCCCGTGGGGAGGGAATCATTATCAAAACGTTCTTTGATTACCCGCATACGCATCCTTACCGCAGCGTAACTTTTTTATAATACCAGCCCCTCGGATCGATAACCGGCGGGGTTTTGCTTTTGATGGCAAAGCGCGTGGTTTTGCCGGCGGTGGTAGTATGCAGCATGCCTTTATCGGTCATGATATCCAGCGGAAGGTCCATCGGGCTGTTTTTGATGGTGAGGTAATAGTTTTCGGGGCCGGTTTGCACCAGCTCAAACTCCATAAAATTTAGGGTGTACAGGTAAAAATCAAACAGCGGCTTTAAGTTTTTGCCCGATTGGGCCGAGTAATACCGCTCTACCTCGTCGGTAGTAAAGTATTTATTGTAAGGGTATTTAACATCAACAATAAACTTTTTAAGCGCCGGAAAAAATACCTCGTCCCCCAAAACATATCTTAACGTATGCAGCAAAAACGCCCCCTTGCTGTACATGTCGGTGTTATAATTGGAGTTTAAATACTCGCTCTGGCCGGGGATGATGACCGGTTTTAACCCGCGGATGCCCGCCCGCTGCCTGATCATTACCGAATCATACCCCGCTTCGCCGCGCTTATCCAGGAAGAACAAGGCCTCGGCATACGTTGCCGACCCTTCCTGGATCCACATGTGCGACCAATCGTAATTGGTTACCTTATTTGCCCACCACTCGTGCGCGTACTCGTGAAACATCTCGCCCGAAAACTCAAGTCCGCCGGGGTATTCATCATACTTAAACTTGCCGCTATAAGTAACCATGGTTTGGTGCTCCATGCCCGAGTTCGGCACTTCGGCTATGCCTATCTTCTCGCGGTACCAGGGGTACTCGCCATAGTATTTTTCCATCATACGGGTATCGCGCACCCGCATATCCAGCACCTTGCTGGCCTGCGCGGTATCCTGCTCCAACACATAAAACTGGATGGGTACCGTATGCCCGTTAACGGTGGTGTAAGGGCGACTGTACACCTTGTACTTGCCGATATTAAACACCACTGTGTAGTTGCTGATGGTGTAATTGGTTTTCCAATGCCAGGTAGCCTCGTTGTTTTTAGCAGCTTTTACGCCTTGCAGCAAACCCGGCCCTGCTACCGATAACCCTTTGGGGATGGTGATAAACAGGTCGACCCCCTCGTTTGGTTCGTCGCTGGGGTGATCTTTACAAGGGTAGTAAAGTTTGGCGCCCTGCAGCTGCACATTTATAGATACCCACGGGTTGCCTTGCTTATCGGTTTTCCAGGTGAAGCCGCCGATCCAGGGCGGGCGGGTGCCCTCGGGTGGTTCGCCGCCGTAATAAATACGTACCCGCTGTCTGCCTGCCTTAAAGCCGTTTTTGTTGATGATGAGTACCGAATCGCCAACCTGCTTAAAAGTATTGCCGCTGCCGTTAACCAGCGTTTTGTGTACCGTAAGCAGGTGCACCAGGTCGAACAGCAAAGTATCTGTAGCCTTAGAAAGCACCAGGTCGATCTCGGCATAGCCATCAATGGTGTGCTTTTGAATATCCACCCGCAGCGACAGCGTATTGTGGCGGATATCCATAATTGCCTGCAGCGGCCGCAGCGGCCCGCCCGAGTTTACATAACTAACATCGCGGCTTTGCGCAAACAGCGCTGCCGATGCACCGCACCATAAAACAACTAAGGCAAGTATCTTTTTCAAAACAGACCGGTTAATCCACTAAATATAGGGTTTGTTGCTGAAAGGTGAAAGCGGGAGCCAAAGTTCCCCTCTTGAGAGGGGTTAGGGGTGTGTTGAAAGCTCGAATGTCATGGCGAGCCTGTCGAGCCATTAGCCACGCGTACAAGTCTTCGACAAGCTCAGACTGACATTTGTGTGAGATGTTCCCCTCTTGAGAGGGGTTAGGGGAGTGATGAAAGCTCGAATGTCATGCTGAGCCTGCAAACCATTAGCCGCGTGAACAGGTCTTCGACAAGCTCAGACTGATATTTCTGCGGGTAGTCCCCTTCTTGAAAGGGTTGGGAGTGGGAGTAATCTCCAATGTCATGGTGAGCCTGTCGAACCATTAGCCGCGTGTACAGGTCTTCGACAAGCTCAGACTGACATTTCTGCGGGGTGTTCCCCTCTTGAGAGGGGTTAGGGGTGGGTTAATGGAGGTAAAGGCGAAAGGTAAGAGAGCAGGTAAAGTTCCCCTCCCTTCATTATTCGATATTTAACATTCAGTGTTCAATATTTAAACGAATATAAGCTACTTAATGCCATTGAGGATTAGGGAGAGGTTTATAAAGCGATTGGTAAAGCAATGCCTGTGTTACATCGGATAAGCCAGTCCCGCTATGTGCTTATACTACACCGGCTTTAGGCGCGAAGGCAGGTATCGCTGCTATCGGGTTTAAGGATTTGTATTAACGCGATTAATTTATTTGTAAGTATTTGTTCCTATATATAGTATGCAAAAGATTGTGGAGGTAGAAGATTATAATCTTCTTTTAAACATCTCGAATTCTCGTAAGTTGTTGTGTTTTTTATACGGATTGCATAGCCATCTTTTTTTTCTTTAAAATACTGGAAAAAAAAATCTTCGGTAATTCCCGATTCTTGTTTCGTTAACTCCCATAGTAGTTTTTTATCACACTTCAATATCTCTTCGATTTCAAACTCCCCGATAACCCGCTGCACGGGAGAAGATGCGTAAACGATAACTTGTTTGACTAGGGGGTTTTTAAATATGGCTTTCCTAAATTCAAAGCGTTTGGTTCCATTGAAAATTTTGAACGCGAATTCAGGTTTAATAGATAATACGACTTTCATAAGTTCCTCGAATATTTTACAATATTATCAAAATCTTGCTGACTAATCCTGCTAAATCCACGTGGAACGCTATTGACGTCAGCAATAACCTGGTTATCGATCAGCCATTTTAAGTTTGGTCTTCTTTTAAACGAACCGACGTAGAGAAAGTTCACAATAAATGGATGATTGCCTGGTTGATGATTCCAATGTTTCACCAATTCTTCGTCGGTGAATACGCTGCGCTTGCGGCACAACCGGATAAACGTCCTCACGTCTGGGATGTCAGTAATTATTGATTCGACCACACCAACAGTCGTCGCAACACCAACATGATAACCGCCGGTACGGTAAAAAACAAGTCGGTCGCCAGGTTGTAGACCACGTTCCCATGAACGGGATATATACACTTTGCTGATAGCGTTTCGATGTGGCTCATTCTCAACAAAATCCTTCGGGCTTTCAGTCCGGAGAATCGAATCCGGGAACAATTCAGTATGATAATCAGGATAAATAGGGGCAATAAAAATGTCGCTATCATCTGATATGTAAGGATATCCTATTTTTGGGTGGGCTTTGTCAATTATGGCTGCGCTTCCAAATGGTTTGGTGTAAACTTTTTCGATGCCATTTCCACTTGTCTTATCACCGTAAAATGTGAAACCGTAGTCCTCAAGTAAAGAAATGAGTCGTTCATGTTCGGTGGTCTTATCAAAAACCGTAACATATATTTCATCGACTTTATTGACCAGCGCATTATCGAAAATTATCTTCAAAAACCGTTCACCGATTTTAAATCCATTCGCGGTTACTTTTAGCGTCCCCACTTTCAATCGTTTTCTACGTGAAAATGATGGCGTTATATCTGCATAATTTTCATCCGCACCCTCTACCTTTATATATAAGAAGGCGCTTAAAGTACTGTCCTGAAAACATACGTAGCAAGTTTCATCAGACTTTTTAATGAACCAACTATCAAACTCCGCATAATCCTCACGAAATGAGTTAAAAAACGAATCCGTTAGATTTACTTCGCCGAAATACTGCTTTTTAACGGCGAGTACCGTATAATCGACTAAGTTTGGATTCTCTGCCGCCGCCTTTTCTAAATATTCGTCAATTTTGAATATTTTAGAACTGATTCCAAGTAGGCTACCTTTGGTATGAATATTCTTGTCCTCAGTAATTATAAAATCTACGCGACCCGAGTATACTTCATTTAGCAGTTGCGTATCTACACGATCATTTTGCGTTTTATCTAATGTGGCAGATAACTTTTGTACCTCTTCAGCCAAAGGTGCGATCGTTTTGAGTATATTATAATTGCCGATCTTAACATTCATTCGTTTAACAGCTTGCTCATTGCCATAATTATTCAATTCGGTAACAGTAGCTGGATGAATGCACTTTTCGATCTTTAGACGGTCAAGCCAATTAAAAAGGAAACCGATATCTTCGTTTTGCAAACGTTCCGCCTCACGGTGTATTATAATATTGGTGTCAAGCAAGGCTCTCATGAATTTGTTTTATTAAGTTGTTAAGATTGTTGGCTTTTTTATCGAAAATAAATAATGGAACGTTGAGGCAGACGGCGATCTCGTTTGCATAACTCGCCTCTCGTTCCTGCATCAGTTCTAACACTTCGGTATCATAAATCTTATGATCTCTTTGTTCTAAGGTTGCTTTAATCACAGATATCGAACCAGTAACTAAGATAAGAGCTATCGGATTTATTTTTATAAAAGTCTCCATTGGTACTGGTATCACTTGATTATCCATATTAAACAAACAATAATGACCGTCAAGGAGATAGACTTTGCCCGATTTTATAGTAGCTTCAAGTCCATTAATTAGCCGATTTTGAGTATCGGAAATATTAACAACTTTTTTATTCTTAGCATCAACATTAATATCGGTCCATTTGAGAACTTCGCTGGCTGAGAGGTAGCTTATAGATAATGCATGTGTTATTTCACGACACAGGGTGCTTTTTCCAACACCATGTATGCCGCCTGCAAAAATGATTTGCTTCATCTTTTGTGTGATAAGGTTATCTCAAATATAAACTTTTGTTACCAATTACAAAGTTCAACCAAGAAACATCCAATAGAAAAACCATCGTGTTAAAGGTCGGTAGAAAAAACAATGGAATGGTATTCATGTGCCGTAGGTAAAGTACCTTGCAATGTTGTGTGCTACGGCACGCTAAATATTTTACCGGCGGTTTCTACCGAGCTTTAGCATCTGCGATGCTGTCTAATAGTTTGAAATCACAAGCCGATGTCCCTCCGCTCCCGCAAGCGCCCCTCTTTTGGTTATATGCACAAACCTGCCACATCTAAACCCGGTTGCAGCGGATACCTGCCTTCGCGCCTAAGGCCTGCCGGCGTATAAGCGGAAAACGGGGCTGCCGCAACCGAAGGCCCACAACAGCACCTTTACAAAGCCCTTGAAAACCTTGCTTATTTAACAAAGATTACAAACCCCTCGCTGCCTTTACACCCACCGGCCGCATCCATCCCGGGGAGGGTGTTGTAACGCTTCGTAAAAACGCCTAAAAAAGTTCAATATCAGCCAAAAAACAGGTAAACGTTTCATAAAAATGGTGACACGATCGTGTCATCATGCAAAAACGTTAATGCCTCATTACCAGGTGTTCACGAGTGTTCACGGTGTTCACGTGCGCCGAACGTGAACACCTGGTTATATCTTGAGCCGTACGTTTATTTTTTGCAGCAGGCCGGTTAGCCACACCATTATAAACGAAAAGATGACGCATTTGATGAGTCCGCCGGTGCCCTGGTCAAAGTATTCGGGGTAGCCCAGGTCGGTCATTTGGTAAAGGGGGTAAAACAAAAAGGGCAGCAGGTAGCAGGTAAAGGTGTTGGTGCCCGCGGGTTCTATCACCTTAAACCAATGAAACTTGTGCTTAAAATCAACCAGGAAGATAAAAAATGCGTACAGTACCAAACTGATGCCGGTACATATGAGCACCCACGAGGGGGTATCGCGCATTTTTGAGATGCCGCCGCTAAAGTAGCGTACTATAAAGCCCAGGTTAAACAGTATTACCGCAATAAGCAGCAGGCCCACCCAAAGCATCTTGATTTCTTTATTTTGGTTTAGGCGCATATACATTACCGATACAAATACGCCTGCCATTGTAAAGGCCTGCATAGCGCCGTTGCCGGCTATCCACATGTATTTTTGTATGCCGTTCAGAAAATTCAGCATCCCAAAGTGGAAATCGATATTGAAGAACATGAAGAAGATCCAGGCGGCGGCCTGCACCCATAATACGCCGTTGCTGTAGTAGTAAATTAACCCGCACACCAGGTACGACCACCCGATAAGCCCCAGTATGCCCCACCAGGTTAAATGCAGCCAAGGGTGGTTTGGGTCGGTACTCTTGTAAAGGATGCACATGGTTGCCAGCAGTGCTATGCCAAAACCCTGCAACAGGTATCGCGTTCGCCCCGATTTTTTGCTGTAATCTAAAAAGATAAAGAAGAAGCTGAAGGTGGCCAGGCTTTCCCAAACGGGTTGTGGTAACAGGGTGGCAGGGTCGTTATAGGTTTCCATATTGGCGTGGAAAAACCCAATAAACACCAGCGCGAAAGACCGGGTAACAATGCGCAGGGGCAGCTTGGCATCCTGGTTATACAGGCGTTTTTTAAACGCGTAGGGTATTGATAAGCCTACGATAAATAAAAAGGCGGGGAAGATGGTATCGGCAAGTCCTAAAGCGTCGGCATTTACATCTGCATGTTTGAGCCATACAGGGGTGTTTGGCACTCCATCCAGATCATTTACAAAGATCATCAGGAACATGGTAACCGCACGAAACGCATCAATTGACCTGATGCGGTTAATTAAATTACTCATTAAACAGGAAAAAGTATTTTTACAGATAAATGTTTTATTTAACGGCAATTAAATTAAAACAGTATCGGTAAGGGGGGCAATTAATCCCTGTCGCGGCTTAACTTAGCAAAAACAAGCGGGTTTTCGTTTAGTTCGGCAGTTTCGCGGCGATGTTTAATCAGGTGTATAGCCGTAAATAAAGCCTCGCGGAACGATACTGCAGATGCCCGGTTTTTACCGGCGATATCATATGCGGTACCATGATCGGGCGAGGTGCGCACAAAGCTCAATCCGGCTGTATAGTTCACCCCCGATTCAAAGGCTATCTGTTTAAAAGGTATCAGCCCCTGGTCGTGGTACATGGCCAGTACGGCATCAAACTGCATATAGGTACCGTTGGCAAAAAAGCCGTCGGCGGGGTATGGGCCAAAGGCCAGCACATCGTTGTTGCGGGACTCTTCAATAGCGGGGATGATGATATCTTTCTCCTCGCTGCCAATTAGTCCGTTATCACCGGCATGGGGGTTAAGGCCCAGTACGGCTATCTTAGGTTTGCGTACCCAAAAATCGTCCTGCAGGCTGGCGTTCATCAGTTTTAGCTTGTGCACAATTTTATCGGTGGTGATGCTCTCTGCGATCTTTGATACCGGGATGTGCCCCGTTACTACGCCAACGCGCAGGGTTTCGCTCACCAAAAACATCAGCGATTCGGTTTTGCTGTCGCGATGCTGTAAATACTCGGTATGGCCTGGGAAACTGAACTCCTCGTTCTGGATATTATCTTTGTTGATAGGCGCGGTTACCAAACCATCTATGTTACCCGTCAGCAGGTCGTCGGTGGCGCGCTGCAGCGATATGTAGGCATACTTTCCCCCTTCGGCGGTTACCTGTCCGGGTTCAATTTTAACATCCTCTTCCCAGCAGTTTATCATGTTGGCCTTGCGGTGCTGCGCATTGGCGGGGTGGTCTATCACGTTAAAGTTAAACTCGTTCACATCGGTAGCGCGGCGATGGAACGATGCTACCTTGGTATGTCCGTAAACAATAGGGGTACAATAGTCGTATATGCGGTTGTCGGCCAGGGTTTTAATAATGATCTCAAGTCCTATCCCGTTAATATCGCCAATACTTATTCCTATTTTAGGTTTGTCGCTCATAGTAGTATGATTTCACTGATTAGTTTAAGATCTCGCCCATTTGAAACTTAACAAACAACCAGTTATATGAAATTTTGCTTTGTGCTTTAAGCCTTTAGCTTTCCGCTCAACATGCAAATAAAAAGATTTTAAGTTTATAATTCCCGATTAAAGCACAAATATGCCTTAATTTGCTCAAATAAAAACCGATAATGACATTAGTAAGAGCAAAAAAACATTTAGGGCAACACTTTCTTACTGATAAAAACATCGCCTCCAAAATTGTTGAAAGCCTGCGCCCGGCGGGCAAATACAAGCAAGTGCTGGAGGTTGGTCCGGGTATGGGGATCCTGTCGGATTTTTTACTGCAAAAGGCCGAATACGAAACCTTTCTGATTGATATTGATACCGAATCGTACGCTTTCCTGAAAAAGAAATACCCCGCACTTGGCGACAGGCTTATAAACGACGATTTCCTGGAACTGGACTTTAAAGCCAAATTTGATAGCCAAATGGCGGTTATCGGTAACTTCCCTTATAATATATCTTCGCAGATACTTTTTAAGATACTGGACCACCGCGACCAGGTGCACGAGGTGGTAGGTATGTTCCAAAAAGAGGTGGCCGAGCGTTGTGCCGCCAAGCCAGGCAGTAAGGAGTATGGCATCCTGAGCGTTTTTTTGCAAGCCTATTATAAGGTAGAATATTTATTTACCGTGAAAGCCGGAGTTTTCAATCCCCCGCCAAAGGTGTTATCGGCGGTTATCAGGCTAACCCGCAACGAAACTGCCGAACTGGCATGCGACGAAAAACTTTTCTGGCAGGTGGTAAAGGCAGGCTTTAACCAGCGCCGCAAAACGCTGCGCAACGCGGTATCATCGCTGATAAATAAGGAAAAAATGGTGGATAATAAAACGCTCGACCTGCGGGCAGAGCGCCTGAGCGTGGCCGATTTTGTAGCGCTTACCAATGAAATTGCAATGAGCAGGTAATGAAGACGATACTATCAACTCTACTTATTGCAGTGCTCGGCATTGGATACAGCAATGCGCAGACGGTAATGAGCCGTAAAACAGTCACTACAAAAGTTGTCCCTCTTAAATATAAAGACCAAACCGACACGCTTTATTTGCCGCAAATAGCAGACAGGCTACCGCAATTACAAAAAGCGCTTTCTGAAAAAGAGCTATTGACCGGAGAAACCTTGCAGGATGTAATAAATGAATATACTGAATGCGGATGTGGAATAACATCACTGCAATATGAAGTTACCTGTTTGTATAGCGATTTGATTTCCATTAAATTAACGTACGAGACTATGGGCGCTTATCCAAGCACTAATCAGCGGTGGCTTACATTAAATCCCAATACTGGCAAAGCGATCCCGCTATCTAAAATTATTACCCCTCGCGGATTACAATTTATTAAAGCTGAGTACAAAAAGATATTGTTGAATAGGATAAGCAAAGATAGGAAGGCCTACGCAGGCGATGCCGATTACGTTGCTGTTCTTCCAAAATTGATGTCATCAGTTAATAAATTGAGTTTGGATAGCCCGCAAGTGAAATACCTGGTCACCAAAGAGGGGATATTATTATCTTCAGAAACTATTTTACCTCATGTAGCAGAATCGTTTGAACCCGACAGGAACGTTTTATTCGGCTATAACCAGCTTATGAAGTTTAAATATCTGGATGCCAAAGGCGTTTTGGGCAAGCACTAAACAACAGGTATAATCACCCGTTTATCTACCCTGTTTATTTCTTTAACCTTTTGGGCCATGCGTTTTACAAACAGGTAGTTGGCTGTACCGCCAATTACGGCGCCTACTACCGGCACTAACCTTTCGGCAGCGCGGACGCCAAAGGCAAGCAGCAGCTTTTCGGCTATTCCTTCCATAATGTTTTTGGTAACGGCGACACCCGCCTCAATCTTAAATGATGTTGCCACCAACTGCATAAATTCATCAAAGCCTACCCGGTAGCTGCCCTTAGCATAATACATAATAGCCATTGTTACCCTAAATTGCTGGGTTATCAGGTTCACAAAATCCACCGGCATCCCTACCAGCATAGTTATGATGCCGCCGCTGCCCGCAATAGCACCGCTGCCGGCTGCCATATAGGCGCATTGGTTTATAAACTTATCCAACCCGTGCTTATCAACACCTTTTTTTACGCTTAACTGGTCTATCTGGTCAAATATCTTCCTGAAACCATCCTGCGACAGCGTATCTACATAATGCTTTATATCGGTTCGTGTTTTTTTAAAAGGGATCTTCATAGATATGAGCATACTATTTACGTGCCAAGTTTGATTCTGGCTGGCGGTAATTTACTCGCCCCGACCACGCTACGCTGGTCGACCCTCTCTGTTGCGCAAAGAAGTTAAAACCCTTTCTCTTCACCCTCTTTGCGCAGCAGAGAGGATCGCGCACGAAGTGCCGCGGGGTGAGCCAACCCCGCAGAGCAGGCAATTGCGTCATGTTTAGATATATGAAATTTGTAATTTTGCCTCAAATCTTACACCATTGAAAAATAACATCCTTATTGTAGACGACCTGCACCCCGCCTTTATGGAACAGGCCGAAGGTTTTGGTTATACCTGCAATTACCAGCCTGATATGAAATTAGAAGAAGCTTTTGCCATTATAGACAATTATGATGGCCTGGCTATCCGGTCGAAGTTTCAGGTAGATAAGGCCTTTATAGACCAGGCTAAAAACCTGCGCTTTATTTGCCGGGCCGGGGCCGGTATGGATAATATTGATGAGGAGTACGCCCTGGCCCGCGGCATTAAATTAATTAACGCTCCCGAAGGGAATATGGATGCGGTTGGCGAGCACGCCGTTGGTATGCTGCTATCCCTGATGAATAATTTGAACACTGCCGATGCCGAGATACGCGCCGGCAGCTGGCGCCGGGAAGAAAACCGGGGACACGAATTAAAAGGCCGTACCGTGGGCATTATCGGCTACGGTTATATGGGCAGCAGCTTCGCCAAAAAGCTATCCGGCTTTGGGGTAGAGGTTATTGCTTATGATAAATACAAGACCGGCTTTAGCGATAAATATGCGCGCGAGGTAAGCATGGAAGAAATTGTCAAGCGCAGTGATGTGCTAAGCCTGCATATCCCCCTTACCAAAGAAACCAACGGCATGGTGGATGATGAATACTTCTTTCATTTTAAAAAACCCATATTTTTTTTGAATATGGCCCGCGGTAAGGTGGTTAAAACACAAGCGGTGCTTAACGCCATCAGGCAGGGGAAAATTATCGGTGCGGGCTTGGATGTGCTCGAGGTTGAAAAATTCCCGGCGCTGGGCGAGCAGGAATGGTTTGTGGAACTGCGCAAAAGCGGCAAAGTGATTTTAAGCCCGCATGTTGCCGGGTGGACATTTGACAGCTACCGTAAGATAAGCGAAGTAATGGCGCAGAAGCTCGGGGAGTTGGGCCTCGCGTCTTTATAGAAAAGAATGGTGCTCTCAAATTAAAAAATTTGCATATTAAAATTTAATTATACTATCTTCGTTTAATACAAAAACAAGACTATGCGGGCACCTGCCTTTGTAGTCTTGTTTTGTTTTTAAGGCCGTCACGCTCTTCTATCAAAAAGTAGGGGAGCGGTTTTTTTTGGCGGTAAACTGATAATAATTACTAATTATAATTGTGTTATGGCAGAAGTATCATACTTTACCAAGGATGGTTTAGAAAAACTAAAAGAAGAATTACAATACTTAAAAACTACAGGCCGCGCAAATATTGCAAAGGCTATAGCAGAGGCACGCGATAAAGGTGACCTATCGGAAAATGCCGAGTACGATGCCGCGAAAGAGGCACAAGGACTACACGAAACCAAAATAGCCCAGATGCAGGAAACCCTGGCAAACGCGCGCTTGCTTGATGAATCAAAACTGGATACCTCAAAGGTGTTAGCCCTATCTATAGTGAAGATAAAAAATGTGAAGAACGGCGCTACCATGACCTACCAGCTGGTGTCGGAAAGCGAAGCCGACCTTAAGGCGGGAAAAATTTCTGTAGCATCGCCTATTGCAAAAGGCCTGCTTGGTAAATCGGTTGGCGAAACCACCGAGATAACCGTACCTGCAGGTAAGATAGAATTTGAGATACTGGAAATTAGCAGGTAGTGAATGGATGATTGGGTGAGGGGTTTATAACTGCTCACCCAAACCATACAACTAACTACTCACCATTCACAAATCAACCATTCATTACCATGAGCATCTTTTCAAAAATCATAGCAGGCGAGATACCGGCCCATAAGGTTGCCGAAACCAACGAGTTTTTGGCTTTTTTAGATATCAGTCCATTAGCAGAGGGGCACGTGCTGGTTATCCCCAAAAAAGAAGTGGATTATATTTTTGACCTTGACGACGAAACCTACCTGGGTTTGCAGATGTTTGCCAAAATAGTAGCCCGCGGAATTAAGCAAGCCATCCCTTGTAAAAAGGTTGGTGTAGCCGTTATTGGGTTAGAAGTGCCGCACACGCACATCCATTTAATACCCATGAATAGGGTTGACGATATGAACTTTTCCCGCCCAAAGCTTTCACCAACGCAGGATGAACTGGCCGCTACGGCAAAAAAAATTGTTGAAGCATTAAGGGAAGTTACACATCCAAATTAACAGGGCTTGTCATGGTGAGCTTGTCGAACCGTTAACAAAGTGTTCAAGTCTTCGACAAGCTCAGACTGACAATTCCGTTGTGTCATGGTAAGCCTGGGCCAGGTTAAATCTTGAGCATCGTCTTCTTTACCTCGACATCATCGCCAAAACATCTTCTTCCGATCCCTCAAACGGGCCGGAAGTTTCAATTTTTAGTCCGGCCATGGCGGCAGCAAATTCGCCTGCTTTCTGGATATCGGCACCTTTAACGCGTTTGTACAGGTAGCCCGCCATATAAGTGTCGCCGCAGCCGGTGGCATCAACCACATCGATAGGTTTGTAGGCGGGGATCTCATAAAATACACTATCTGCATAAATAACCGAGCCCATACTGCCTAAGGTTACCACTACTTCTTTAACGCCCCACTCGGCCAGCACTTTAGCGCCTTCCTTAATATCCGCGTTGCCGGTAAGCACTTCCAGCTCATGTTCGTTTACTTTCAGTATATCAATATATTGCAAGGCCTCTCGCTTATCGGCCCAGTCAACAGCATGCACCCCTTTATCAATTACTTCGCGCAGGTAGCCCTGCGCGTCAACAGAAACATTTCCCCGGCTAAACAGGTCTTTGATCAAGCCGGTCGACATATCATCGGCCAGCAGCGGCCCTAAATGAAATATAACGGCTTCCACATCCAATATATCTTCGGCTACAAAAGCATCGGCCTTTTGTAAAACACGCTGGGTGCGGTTGTCCTGGTTGTCGCCATAAATGTTCTCAAAATAAACGGTATGGGCGCTTGGCAATACCTTTACATCAATGCCTTTATCAGTTAACGCGGTTACACTGGGCAACTCGCTATCAGCAACCGCGGTAACAAGTTTATATTTCACATCCATGTTTCGCATAGCGTTGGAGAAGTAAAACGCGGTGCCCCCGGCCATATGTTTAACAGCCCTTGGGGTAACAATTTTATCTAAGGTAATGTGGCCAATGCAGCAAATATCGTACATCTGTAAAAATTCAATTTTATAATTAGGCGGCTACAAATGTAATATTCTGCCTGTCAATTATTTGTTACATGGCTAATATAGTAAACCAGCGGTATAATAGTATTTTAGCATCTCATACCAATATCTCACACTATCTGCTTGTTATGATCATAAACCATTTACCTAAAAAAGCATTTTTAGCTTTAGCCTTTTTATTTGCTGTAATAATGCAAACCAGCGCCCAAACCCCTGGCGACGACCCGCACCTGGGTATTATCCCGGCGCCGGCATCTGTTATCAAAAATAAAGGGGTGTTTGTATTTAGCCAGCTTACACAGGTAAAGGCCGATAACCCTAAAGACAAAACCATTGCTTTTTTAAGGGATTTTTTACTGAATAACCGCCATTTTAACAACAGGTTTGGCAAGTATAACCCCAGGTCGAGATCAAACAGGGGCACTACGCTGATCCTAACAGCAAAAGGAGCCGAAAACCTGCCGACGGAGGGCTATAAACTTACCATAACGCCGCATCGCATTACTATTATAGGTAAAGGAGCGGGCTTATTTTATGGGATGCAAACATTTATGCAGCTGTTCCCCGTAACAACATCGGGCACCGAAAAGCTGCCTTGCGTGGTTATTGAAGATGCGCCGCGCTTTGGTTACAGGGGTATGATGCTTGATGTATCGCGCCACTTTTTTACCGTGCCGCAAGTTAAGCAGGTGATAGAACTGCTGGCTACGTATAAGATCAATAATTTTCACTGGCATTTGGTTGACGGGCAGGGCTGGCGGATCGAGATCAAAAAATACCCGAAGCTAACTTCGGTTGGCGCTTATCGCCAGCAAACCATGTTCGGCACCAACCGCGACTGGCCCGACAGCCTAACCTATGGCGGATATTACACCCAGGACGATATACGCGACGTGGTGAAATTTGCTGCCGACAGGTTTATAAACATAGTGCCCGAAATTGAGATGCCTGCGCATTGCGAAGCCGCTTTGCGGGCGTATCCCGAACTGAAGTGTGAACAGCCGGCCGATAGTAAGACCAATGCCCGTGCTTACAACAACCTGTTTTGCCCAACCGAAAAAACGTTCGGCTTTTTAGAGGATGTACTTACCGAAGTGATGGCGCTTTTCCCGGGCAAATACATACACATTGGCGGCGACGAGGCCAATAAGCAACCCTGGAAAGAGTCGGCTTTTGTACAAAATTTGATAAAGGAGAAAGACCTGAAAGATGAGAACGGTGTGCAAAGCTATTTTATACAACGGATGGAAAAATTCATCAACAGCAAGGGGCGCAATATTATTGGCTGGGACGAGATACTGGAAGGCGGCCTGGCGCCAAACGCTACCGTAATGAGCTGGACAGGCGAAGAAGGCGGCATAGCGGCTGCCAAACAAAAACACAACGTTATTATGACGCCGCAAACTACCGGCAACTACTTTGACCACTACCAGAGCGGTTCGCCGCAGGAGCCGGTATCGTTTGGCCGGTACGCCACGCTGGACGAGACCTATAATTACGACCCGGTATCAAAAGAACTGACACCCGAAGAGCAGCAATACATTATTGGTACCCAGGGCAACCTGTGGACGGAGTACGTGCCCACGATGGCTAAGCTGCAGTACCAGATATTCCCGCGCTTATTTGCTTTAAGCGAAGTGGCCTGGAGCCTGCCTGCCAATAAGGATTATGACAATTTTGCCAATGTGCGCCTGGCTAACCACTTTGCGCGGTTAGATGCAAAGGGGTATAACTACCGCGTACCAACAGCAATGCCGGTTATAGATACCATGGTATTTGGTCAGCGATTTATCTGGGCACCGAAAAGCGTGGTGCCGGGGGCTAAAATATACTATACCCTAAACGGCCGCGACCCGCTGGATACCGACCTGGAATATAACGGCACCCCTATTGTTTTCGCTATCCCGGCAAACGAGAAGCGCGAGTTTAAAACACGGGTTATTACGCCATCGGGCAGGCGCAGTATTGCTACAAGGGTATTGATGTACAATCGAGCGCTGCTGCCCGCCGTAAACTACACCGCTAACAAACCGGGCTTGAGCTACAAGCTGATAAAAAGCAAATTTACCACGCCCGAACAATTGGATTATGCAACCGCAAAAGACTCGGCCATAACCGACAGACTGAATGCTGAACAATTTAAAAAGGATAACCCCAGCCTTGGCATGGTTTACAATGGCTATATAAACATCCCTGCAGATGGCGCGTATAATTTCACCCAGGCATCCTACACCGATACCCAGGTATTTATCGATGGACAGCAGATCACCGAGGCTGAGCCGGCGCTGCCCCTGGCCAAAGGATACCACACCATCAAGGTGAAATATATTTATAACCAGCCTGTGTTGCAGCCCGGTGCTTACCGGATAAGGCAAACGCCGTTAAAGGTTTTTATCACCGCTCCGGGAGGTAGCAAAGAGGAGATAAATGCGGCAAATCTGTTTAATTAATTCAGATTTTTTTCAAATTTTATAATAATTTACTTCAATATCAGCGTATTATAATATAGATAAAAACTATATTATATAGATATTTGCGATGGGGCCGGGCGGGCTTTTATCCGTATATTTGTTGCATAAATTTTAATAAAATAACCATTATGTTAACGATAGGGCAAAAATTTCCCGCTTTTAGTAAAACAGCCGTAGTTTCTTTGGAAAAAGGCAAAGAGTTTGAAACCATCACCTCGGATTATCTTGAAAACGACGATAACGTTTGGACTGTAATGTTCTGGTGGCCAAAGGATTTCACTTTTGTATGCCCAACTGAGATCGCTGAGTTCAACAAAAACTTTGGTGAGTTCCGCGACCGTGATACCCGTTTAATTGGCGCGTCTACCGATAGCGAGTTTGTGCACGCTGCCTGGAGGACCCACCATGATGACCTGCGCGACCTTAAATTCCCGATGCTGGCTGATACTTCAAAATCATTAGCCGAAGACCTGGGTATTTTAGAGCCAAACGAAAAGATCGCTTACCGAGCTACTTTTATTATTGACCCTACCGGCATCATCCGCTGGGTATCTGTAAACGACCTGAGCGTAGGCCGTAATGTTAAAGAAGTTCTGCGCGTGCTTGACGGTTTGCAAACCGATGAGCTTTGCCCTTGTAACTGGGAAAAAGGCCAGGAAACTTTAACTGTATAATTTTATATCACTGAAAGGCCCTGTACCTGCAAAAGTACAGGGCCTTTTTATTAACCATATATCATGAACGAAAGCACCGAGATAATACAGGAACTGTTGCAAAGCGTTGGCCTGGAAACATCATACCGTACATCCGCCCTTACTTTATTAGAAACTGGCGAATCGCGCTATCTGCGCGATCTGAAGTTAAACTTTACCAGCACCCTTACATCTGAGCATCTTAGCCCGAAAGAATGCGCCTTGCTGGGGCTGAGCACCGCAGTTAACAATCAAAACGCGGCGCTTATTGCGTACTATACCGGGGTAGCAAAGCAAAATGAGGCTACTGACGCTGATGTGGCCGAAGCTGCAGGCTGCGCTTCGTTGCTGGCCTCAAACAATATATTTTACAGGTTCAGGCATTTTACTCAAAAGGAAAAGTACACCCAGATACCTGCACGCATACGTATGCAATTAATGATGAAGCCCGTAACCGGCAAAGAGTTTTTTGAATTGATGAGCCTTGCTATATCTGCTGTTAATGGCTGCGAGATGTGTGTAAACGCGCACGAAGATTCGTTAATAAAGTTAGGCACCACCGAGGAGCGCATATTTGATGCCGTTAGGATAGCATCATTGGTTACCGCTACCGGAAAAATTATTTTTTAAAACGGGATGATCCTTGCCGTGTTCAAAAATAATGTCAAATAAAATTTGGGTTTGTTCATTTAAAAGCCCTAATTTTAAGGCTTAACATTACTAATACCCCCTGTTATTGTAAAGATTTTATTTACTTAAGACTATAGATCCCAGGGGGATAAGAATTTTAATTGTTGATTTTTTGGAGAAGCCATTCCGCTTGTAAAAGCAGAATGGCTTTGTTTTTAATGCGCGTCGGCAACGGGTTTGAGGTTTTTGCGGAACGGCTGCAGATATAATAAGGGTATTGAGAACAGCATGATCAAGCCCGATATCCAGTAAGCATCGTCGTAAGTTAGCAGCATGGTTTGCCTGATAACCGTACCCTCAATGGCCGCATAAGCCATATGTGTGGCGTCTAAAACCGATTTGCCCTTAGCCATAAACCCGTGTACTAACTGGTTTAAACGCTCGGTAAAGGCGGGGTTGTATGGGTTTACATGTTCAATCAGCGTGCTTCGGTGATAACCCTGGCGAATGTGTATAAGCGTTGTTAATGCCGCTATACCAAACGAGCCGCCCAATTGGCGCATCATATTATTTAACCCCGATCCCTGCCCAATTTCCGGGCCTTTCAGATCGGCCATCGCCAAAGTGGTTAATGGCACAAATAGCAGGGCCATACCTACACCGCGTATAAGCAATGGTATCAGCACATCCTTCTCGCCGGTTGCCAGGGTAGAGTTGCTAAGCATCCATGTAAATACAAAGAACAGGAACATGCCCGCTGTAGCCATAAACTGTGCGGGGATACCCTTGTTAAGCATTTTACCAATAAAGGGCATCATAATTATGGTGCACAAACCACCGGGGAATAATAATTCGCCGGTTTGTTGCGCGTTAAATCCCAGCAGGTTTTGGCAAAATACCGGGAACACAAACACCGAACCATATAAACCAAATCCTAATATAAAGGAGGTAAACATCCCAACGGAAAAACTTCGGTGCCGCATTATACTAAAATTTACAATAGGGTGGTCGGTACTTAGTTCCCTCCATATAAATAGTATAATGCCAAGTATCGCAGTAATGGTTAGTACGATGATATAGTTTTTAGCAAACCAATCCTCTGATTCCCCTTTTTCTAAAATAGTTTGCAAGCTGCCCACTGCAATCGCCAATAAACCAATGCCCCACCAATCAATGGGTCTTTTTTCTTCTTTGGGCGTTTCCCTGATAAAGGTGTAGGTTAGGAACGCGGCAAGCGCGCCTACCGGTAAGTTTACATAAAATATCCACGGCCACGAGTAATTTTCGGTGATCCAGCCGCCAATAGTAGGGCCTACCGTTGGGCCTACCACCGCACCCAAACCAAAAAGGGCTGTAGCAGTACCAATTTGCTCGCGCGGCCAGGTTTCCAGTAATATGGTTTGTCCGGTTGAGATCAATCCGCCGCCGGCAATACCCTGCAGGATACGAAATATTACCAGCTCGTTGAGCGTAGTAGCGTTACCACATAAAAACGATGCTATAGTAAATATGATAATAGAAGTAAGGAAGTAACTTTTACGGCCAAAGCGCCCACCAAGCCATCCTGACATAGGCAGGATGATAACGTTTGCCACCGCATAACCGGTAACTACCCAGGCAATATCTTCCAGGGTTGCCCCAAGGTTTCCCTGAATGTGCGGTATAGCAACGTTTACAATGGTGGTATCAATCAGCTCGAGTAATGACGCCATAATCACCGTAATGGTGATTATCCATTTTTTAAAGCCAGTTTCAGCCATTTTATTTAGTCTTTTGTAATTACCGAAACATCAACGCTCATACCCGGGCGCAGTTTCGCGATATCTTCTTTACTGCCGGTTATTTTGATTTTAACAGGCACACGTTGTACAACCTTAACAAAGTTACCGGTAGCATTATCTGGTGGAAGTAACGAGAATTTAGCACCTGTGGCAGGCGAGAAATTGTACACCGTACCTTCTATTTTCAGGTCGGGGTAGGCATCTACCTTAAGGTCTACCTTTAGGCCGTTCTTAATTTTATTAAGCTGCGTTTCTTTAAAATTAGCAGTCACAAAGATGCTGTTATCGTTTACTACCGAGAACAAGGTTTGTCCTGCCTGCACCAGCTGGCCTACCTGTACATTCTTTTTAGCTACTATACCACTCGCCGGCGATTTAACATTAGCATAACTTAACTGCAGCTTGGCATAATCAATATCAACCTGCCTTTGGCTTACACCGGTATTGGTAACCTTTAACTGGCTGCGGCTGGTAGCAATTTGTTGCTGGGCTGCCCTGTATTCATCTTTTGCGGCATTGTAGGTAGCGCGTGCCACGTCAAGGTCGGCCTTAGCCTGGTCAAACTGTTGCTGGGTTATCGATCCGTCTTTTACCAGGTTGGCATAGCGCTGGTAGTCTTTCTGTACTTTTTCTAACCGGGCCGCTGCCGATGCAACCTGTGCCTTTGCGCTCGCCGAGTTTGCTGCTGTGGTAGATATTTGCGATTGATTTACATTAACGCCTGCGCTTGCGCCAACCTGGGCGGCCTGCGCCTGCTCTAATTTCACTCTTAAGTCGCGGTCGTCTATCTTAACCAGTAACTGGCCTTTGTTTACATGTGTGTTCTCTTCAAACATCAGGCTGTCAACATAGCCGCCTACACGGGCAACGACAGGGCTAATGTCGCCATCTATCTGCGCATCGTCGGTGTCAACGTGCTTGCTGAAGTATATATATTCTTTTACACCGAATATGATACCCCCTAAAAGGATCACCCCAAGTATTATAGGGAGAACTTTGTTTTTCTTTTTAGGTTGTGTTTCTTGTGTTTGGTTTGCCATCGCTTTATGTATTGTAATTATTTGTTAAGTTTTCCTGTTGATTTTAGTAATGTATAATATGCAAGCCCTGCATCAGCTTTAGCCAGTTCAAGGTTAATTTCGGCCTGGTAAAGCAGGGTTTGCGCGTCTGCACGATCTGTAGCGGTTGATATATTGCTGCGGTATTTATTTTCAAGTATGCGGTTATTCTCTGTCGCCTGATTAATAGAGGTTTGCAGCAGGGCTATCTTTTCAAGTGCCGTCTTATAGTTCTGATAGCTTTGGTTCACTTCGTTTTTGACATTATCTGTGGTAATACCCCTGTTAATGATCACCTCTTCGCGCCTTAGCTTGGCTTCGGTAACCTTGTTCTTGTTGGTCCAAAGGCTGCCAAAATCCCATCCTAAGGTTAACCCGATTGATATTGGCGTAATAAAGTTGCCGCTTTTGGGCAGCGGGTTGGCCGATACACCTACATAGTAAGCACTGCCCGATGCTGATAAGGTAGGCCTGGTATTTGCTTTTATGTTTTTGATGTCGATATCGGCAACCTGGGTACGCAGATCCATTTGTTTGAATTCGGGCCGGTTGCTCATGGCCGAATCCAGATAAGCGGACAAAGGCATTGCTGACCTTTCGGCCTCCGTAATTTGCTCAATATTTAACTGGGTGCCTTCGGGTAATCCCAATAAAATATTCATATTATAGTTAATGATACGACGATTGTTTTCCAGGTCGATGCCATTCAATTCGATGTTCGAACGCTGCAACTGAAAACGTAACACATCATTTTTGGTTACTATACCCTGGTCAAAAAAGCGTTGCGATTGCTTGATCTGGGCATCAATAGTGGCCAGATTTTGCTCAACTACCTTTTTGCTTTGTAACACCTTATACAGGTTGTAATAGGCATTAATAATACTATAAGTAATCTGGTCCCTGTCGTTCACGGCATCCAGGCGCGCAACTTCGGTAAGCAGGTTGGTCGATTCGCGTGCATACCTTAACTTATTGCCGGCCCATATTACCTGGTTTAACGATAAGGTACCTAAGTAGGCGTTAGCACTTGTAGGCAGCGTTAAAGTTTCTTCTCCCAGGTTTAACTTGTGGGCAGGTATCTGCGCCCGGTTATAGCCAAAACTGGCAGATCCGGTTGGCAACGAGCGGTCTTTAGCCTGCTGGTATTGTGACACGGCCTGGTCTATACGCGATTGCGAAAGTTTTAACACTTTGCTGTTTTCTAAGCCCAGCCTAATGGCTTCGTCGAGTGTAATTGTCCGTTCCTGGGCGGCGGCGGGGGTGGTAATCAGCAACGCCATCAGCAAAATAGCAATACTGCCCGCGGCCTTTAATGCCTTGTTTATTTTTAAAGGTTTCAAGTGTAGGTATTTAGTGGTTGTCATTTTCGTTCTGTAAGTAAGCTTTTAACAGTTTTTTTAGATAGTTTTTTAACCGGGGTTTTAGTTTTTCGTCCTGATTTTTTGCATCCATTACATCGTAACCTATAATCACCGACGATATATGCGGCGTATTTACAATATAACTTTTGGTGCCAAATACGGTCGCCACCACAAATTGCGGGTCAACATCCTTATTAAATTCGCCGCTTTTGATACCGCCGTCTATGATATCCTGCAGTACACTTACATTTTTCATAATGATGCCGGTTATCTGGTCAGTGAGCTCAGTTTTTTTTGATTTGGATATCTCGCGGTGAAGCATAACATGGAAACAGTTGTTGTTAATAACCTTCTCCACATAGCTGTCTATATATTTATCCAGTTTTTCCCACCAGCTTTTACTCTCGTCATTCCCTATGCTAAGCAACACCGATTGGAAGGTAGATATGCGGCGATCGAAAATTGCCAGAAAAACCCCTTCCTTCGAGCCGAAGTAGTAATTAAGCATCGCCATGTTTACGCCCGCCTCGCCGGATATGACACGGGTTGAGGCGCCATCATAACCTAACTCGGCAAAAACCCGTTCGGCTACGTCGAGTATGTGGTCTTTTTTATCAATTTTTTCTTTTTCCATTTCTTTTTGTCCCGCGCAAAATTAATCAAACGATTGATTAGTGAAAGTCATTTATTTGTCTGATTATGTAATTATCTGATAATCAATTTAAAAAAATTAATCAATCGATTAAACGGTAAGAATAGCAGGGTAATTATGACGGTATAATTATCGTACCAATTATTGCAACAAGTTATCTTTCAGATATATTTGTTGTTATGAAGCGCATATCGTTCACTCTTGTCTTTGTTTTAATAAGCCATTTAGTTTTTTCGCAAACAGCCCCTCAGGCAGATATCGGTTCCATCCGGCAAAATTTAAAAAAGTTGAACGTGCTGGGCAGCGTACTTTATATAGCGGCCCACCCCGATGACGAGAACACCCGCCTGCTGGCCTACCTGGCCCAGGAAAAACACTATCGTACGGGTTACCTGTCGCTCACCAGGGGAGACGGCGGGCAAAACCTGATAGGTACCGAGCAGGGCGAGTTATTGGGACTGATACGAACGCAGGAACTTTTAGCAGCCCGCCGTACGGATGGGGCAGAGCAGTTTTTTAGCAGGGCCAACGATTTCGGTTTCTCTAAAAACCCCGAAGAAACCTTAAAATTTTGGGATAAGGATAAGGTATTGGGTGATATGGTTTGGGTAATACGCAACTTTAGGCCCGACGTAATGATATGCCGTTTCCCCACAACAGGCGAGGGCGGCCATGGTAACCACACCGCATCGGCTATTTTGGCGCAGGAGGCTTTCAGTGCCGCTGCGGATCCTAAACGTTATCCCGAACAGTTAAAATACGTTGGCGTGTGGCAGGCCAAACGACTGCTATGGAACACCTTTAGCTTTGGATCGGTGAATACCACCTCGCCTGATCAGTTTAAGATAAATGTTGGCGGTTACAACCCAATATTGGGCAAAAGCTATGGCGAAATAGCTGCCGAGAGCCGTAGTAACCACAAAACCCAGGGCTTTGGCTCGGCCAGGCAGCGCGGCGATGCCTTTGAATATTTCAAGACCATTTTGGGCGATGCACCTAAAACCGACCTGATGGATGGCGTTGATGTTACCTGGGCCCGCATTCCTTTTGGCTCGTCAATTTCTGCACAACTTGCGGCAATCAGCAAAACCTTTAATGATGAGGCGCCGCAAACATCGGTACCAACACTGGTAAAGCTACTGGATGATGTAGACCAAACGGTGGCAACAAATAAAGCATTTCAGACTGTAAGACTTACCGAAGTGGCAAATTCGAGCTATGATTACTGGCACAAGCAAAAAACAAGAGAGTTAAAAGACCTGATAGCGCAATGCGCGGGTTTGTGGTTTGAGGCATACGTGCCACAGCCTGCTTATGCTTTAGGCGATACGGTTACTTCAGCAACCCAGGTTATCAACTATAGCAACATCAATATAAAACTTGAAAAGCTTAGCTATGGCGATAGTTTCTTTACATTAAAAGGTTCTGCCTTGCCACAAGGCCAGTTACAAACTATACCGTTAAAGCCTTTCGTTGCCGCGCACATTTCTCAACCATATTGGCTCGAATCACCGAATGGTATAGGTAGCTATACTATAAATGACGAGTTAAAAGTTGGTAACCCCGAAAATCCTGACGCCCCACAAGTTACATATGTGTTTAATATTGCCGGTAAAGAGATACGGTATACACGTAAATTGGTTTACAAGTATGCAGACCCTGCCCGCGGCGAGATCTATCAGCCGTTAAAAATAACCCCGCCTGTTACCGCTAACATTGCCGAGAAGGCATACGTATATAATAATACGCAACCACAACCGGTACAGATAAAATTAAAAAGCTTTACAAACACCACAGGCAGTATCAGTTTAAAACCTGTAAAGGGATGGAAGATAAGCCCGGCTAAAATTGATTTTACAGATAAAGCCAAAGGCGCAGAATGGGCAGTAACATTCAGCGTATGGCCCACTGATACTAAAACCAATACAGGGGTATTGCAGGCGGATATCATCGCCAACGGCAAAACGTTTTCGCGGGGATTGCTGGATATAAGGTACAATCACATCCCTGCTATAACTATTTTTCCGCCGGCGCAGGCCAAACTGGTGAGCATCGATTTGAAAACCGCAGGCAAAAAAATAGGGTATATAGCCGGAGCCGGTGATCTGGTGCCTGATGCGCTGCGCGAGGTGGGGTATGATGTGCACCTGCTAACCGAGAACGACATTGTTAACGCCGACCTGTCTGTTTACGACGCCATTGTAACCGGCGTACGGGCGTACAACGTAAGCGGCCGTCTTGCATATGAACAGCCCCGGCTAATGGAATATGTAAAGAATGGTGGTAATTTGGTTGTGCAATACAATAATAATAATGGCCTGGTAACCAAGCAAATTGGCCCTTATCCGTTTACGGTGGTAAACCAGCGCGTAACCGAAGAGGATGCAAAAGTAACCTTTACCGACCCGCAAAACCCTGTGCTAAACTATCCCAATAAAATAACCAATGCAGATTTTAATGACTGGATACAGGAACGCGGATTGTACTTTGTAAGCGATATCGACAGCCAATACAGCACCCCGCTGCAAATGAACGATACCGGCATGGCCCCAAACAAGGGCGCGCTGATTGTAGCAAACTTTGGTAAAGGGCGCTTTGTATATACATCGCTGGCGTTTTTCAGGGAACTGCCTGCGGGTGTGCCGGGGGCGTATCGCCTATTTATAAACTTGTTAAGTAAACCTAAGAACTGATAACCCTAAATGAGCCGGTAATGGAATAAATTGCTTAAATAAGCTGTTGATATAAAGCAATTAATCACCTACTTTTGTTGCCATAATATAAAATATCATGTCACATCATCATCATCCACACAAAGAAGAAAAAAACTACGATTATGTATACTACCTGGTAGCTTTGGTTTGCGGTATGTTCGTAGGCGCTATAGTTGAAAGAGGGTTTATCTGGATACCGGTAGGTGGTGTTTTTGGTTTATTAACCGCAGCCCTGTTCATTAAATTTCTGGTGAGAGGCCGTGAAGAGGTCTGATAATACCGATCTCCCATCTTTTATAAAAAACTGGAACCAGTTTTACGGTGTGGTTATCGTAT
The DNA here is from genome assembly GCF_010093045.1 of Mucilaginibacter sp. 14171R-50. Lineage (NCBI taxonomy): Bacteria > Pseudomonadati > Bacteroidota > Sphingobacteriia > Sphingobacteriales > Sphingobacteriaceae > Mucilaginibacter > Mucilaginibacter sp. 14171R-50. The sequence goes on from NZ_CP048115.1 coordinate 1,606,764, forward strand.
GGCTGGTTTTTTTAATTTTAGTATTTTGGCTCATCACAAAGTATTTTGAATGAGCTTAACCGACTGGATAGTTCTCGGCAGCACGCTGCTTGCCATAGTTGCTTATGGCGTATGGAAAAGCGGCAACAGCAAAAATATCGACCAATACTTCGGCAACCGTTCGCTGCCATGGTACCATGTAGGTTTATCCGTTATGGCCACCCAGGCCAGCGCCATTACCTTTTTATCGGCCCCGGGCCAGGCTTACAGCGACGGGATGCGTTTTGTGCAGTTCTACTTTGGGCTGCCGCTTGCCATGATCGTTTTGTGTATAACCTTTGTGCCAATATTTCACAAGCTTAAAGTTTACACCGCTTACGAATTTTTAGAGCAGCGTTTCGATCTCAAGACACGGGCGCTTACCGCTATTTTATTTTTGATTCAACGGGGCCTGTCTACGGCTATCACCATATATGCACCGGCAATTATCCTTTCGGGTATATTACATATCAACACTACCTATACCACATTATTTATTGGCGGGCTGGTTTTGTTTTATACCGTTTACGGCGGGGCCAAGGCCGTATCGTATACCCAACTGCTGCAAATGAGTATCATTTTTACCGGGATGTTCACGGCGGGTGTTTTGGTGGTAATGTTATTGCCCCAAAACGTCGGTTTTATAAAAGCCATTAAGCTGGCCGGCAACCTGGGCCGCATGAACGTTATCGACTGGAAGTTTGATGCCGATAATCGTTACAACATATGGAGCGGTATCATCGGCGGTTTCTTTCTGCAGTTATCTTATTTCGGTACCGACCAAAGCCAGGTTGGGCGTTATTTAACAGGTAGCTCCGTGGGGCAAAGCAGGCTCGGCCTGATCATGAACGGGCTGATCAAAGTTCCTATGCAGTTTTTAATACTACTGATAGGTGTGCTTGTGTTTAGCTTTTACCAGTTTAACAGGCCGCCGGTGTTTTTTAATAATTACGAGGTAGAACAGGTAAAGAGGAGCCAGTATGCCCCGCAATTTAACCTGTTAGAAAAACGATATGGCGACGCCTTTAACCACAAAAAACAAAAGACCGAAGACCTCATAAAAGCGTTGGATAGTAAAGATGAACAGCAAATAATTACCGCAAAAGCCGGTTTAAAAGCCGCTGAGGCGCAAACCGACTCGGTGAGGAAAAGCGCTATCAGCATCATAAAGAAAAACAGCGGCAACGACAACGTAAACGATACCAACTACGTTTTTCTTACGTTTGTAACGCATTACCTGCCGCGGGGACTGATAGGATTGCTTATTGCCATTATCTTTCTGGCCTCTATGGGTTCCACAGCCAGTGGCCTTAACGCCCTCGGATCGACTACCATGGTTGATATTTACAAACGTATATTAAAGCCCAACGAAAGCGATCATACTTATGTAACGGCATCGCGCGTGGCAACGGTGTTTTGGGGGGTGGTTTGTATTGGCATGGCGCTTTACGCAAGCAAGATAGGTAACCTGTTAGAAGCCGTTAATCAACTCGGATCGTACATTTACGGCACCATCCTGGGGGTGTTTATTGTGGCTTTTTACATAAAAAGTATAAAAGGTACGCCCGTATTTGCTGCAGCAGTAATTACCGAAATAATAATATGTATTATGGGGTATTATAATGCGGTAGCCTATCTTTGGTTAAACGCAATTGGCTGCATCGGGGTAATTATAATTGCCTGGCTGTTAAATATATTTATCATGCAAAAAAAGCCTGCCCTAAGGTAATCCACCCAAAAAATTACGCTCAAACAAACACATCGGGTATTTTAGCATTTGTACTATAACACCGGTATGAAAGCTAAAAACAATGCATCCATCTATAGCGCGCTGGCAGCTAACCTGCTTATAGCGGTAACCAAATTTATTGCAGGCGGTTTCACCAACAGTTCGTCTATGATATCCGAAGGTATACACTCTATGGTTGATACTGTAAACCAGGTACTGCTGTTATATGGCTTAAAACAAAGCAAAAAAAAGCCCGATACTATCCATCCGTTTGGGTACGGCAAGGAACTTTACTTCTGGTCGTTCATGGTATCGATACTCATATTTGGTTTGGGCGGGGGCATATCGGTTTACCAGGGCATACAGCATATTATTAAACCCGAGCCGGTTAACAACCCTATGTGGAACTATATTGTACTGGCGCTATCGGCAATTTTCGAGGGTACATCGCTTATTATCGCCATAAAAGAATTTAACAAGGTTCGCGGTGGCTTGTCATGGTGGAACGCGATTGTTAAAAGTAAAGATCCGTCCAGCTTTTTGGTTTTATTTGAAGATGGCGCAGCGGTGCTTGGCCTTGCCATTGTATTTGTATTTATGCTGATAGGCCATAACTATCACATGCCTTATATGGATGGTATTGCGTCTGTGCTGGTTGGGCTGCTACTGGTGTTTGTATCGGCCATATTGGCCAGAGAAAGCCGCAGCCTGTTAATGGGCGAAGGCATCGGGCGCGATACCCAGCATCAAATAAGGGTGCTTGCCGAGAAAGATAAGGCTGTTATAAGGGTGGTTAACGTGTTATCAACCTACCAGGCGCCCGACGAGGTTGTATTAATGCTGATCATAGAGTTTGATCCGGATATCGACACCGAGGATATCACCGCATCGATAGAGCGGATGCGACTGGCCATAAAAACAACCTTCCCGCTAATAAAGCTGGTGTTTGTACAACCCCAAACCTACACACGCATCCCCAGCAGTTTGTTCGAAATAAAAAAGCCTTAAACTTTTTGTTTAAGGCTTTTTACTATACGGTGTTGTAATTATTCTTTTATTCTTTAGCCTGGGCTATTACGGCTTCGTTCAGGCGTACATATTCATCATCGTTGCTGGCTTTGGCTAACCTTACACCCTCCTGGGCGGTTGCAACAGCCGCTGCTTTATCGCCAGTTTTCAATTGTATGCGTGCCTTCCATAATTTATACCACGGGCCGTTTGGCTCAAGCTTTTCAGCTTCAAGCACCCATTGCATAGCTTTTTTAAGGTCTTTATCATTTTCGTAGTAATACTGTATGGCGTTAAAATAAGGGCGTTTCTTAACATCCCCCTGCATCAACTTATCAATGTTGGCAGTTATCTGCGCATCATCGTCTGTTTGCATATGAATAGGAACCGCGGTATGGTCCCATATAATATACAGGTCGGTTGTTTTAGTGGTTGAGTTAGCAAACGCAATAGTAAAGGTTTCGCGTTTTTCTTTAACTGTTATAGGCTTTACGGTAAAACGTAAAAGGTCATCGGCTTTTTTATAGTCGTAAGCACCCCATTGTTTAGCCGTTTTATTTAAGATAATGGTCCAGCTATTTGGCTCCGGGATGCTGAAAAGGGCATACGTGCCTGCGGGCACTTTGTTGCCTTCAACCAATACATCTTCGCTAAAGGTTATGGTAGTGGCAGCGTTTGCGCCGGTGCGCCATACTTCGCCATATGGGTTTATGCCGCCAAATATTTTACGGCCTTTAACGTTGGGGCGCGAGTAGGTTATCGTAATTTTTCCCAACCCGAAATCCTGTATAATAGTTTGGGTTGAACTGGCTTCGGGGATACGCGGCTTGTCCTGCGCAGAAGCAATTATGGTAGCACATGCCAACAGCATGGTTATAACACCTTTAAAATATTTTTTCATCGTCATAGTTATTACGAAGTTACTAATTGTAAGATGAATTTTAAGTGAAATATATACAAAGGATTTTTGTGAACTGCGTAAAAAATAAAAGCCCCCCAGACTTGCTCCGGGGGACTTTCAACCTAAACCTTATCACAATTAACCGGCAAGATTGCCGGTATGCATAGCGTAGAACAAATACTATACCAAAATTGCACAAGCGCTAAAAATTTTCTAAATGTGTCAAAACGACGGAATAGGACCTCTTATAAAGGGCATCTGCTATCGTATACGACAGTAGTGTTGGTTATTTTATACAAGCAGGCATACAGTTATTGCAGCTTTGTGATGTTTTTACGGCGCAGATAGTTATCCAGTAAAAACAGACCCATTACCACATCAAAGAACAGGAACCCTTTAATTACCGGACCTGTAAAATAACTGCTTACCTGCGGAACGTTTAATTGCGTAACGTTTAGCTGCCCGGGTAATTTAAAGCCCGTGCCCGCCGACCAGTTTACCGCGCCTAAGGCATACATTAATAATACTACCAGGCTTACCGCAAAAAAAGCCGATATCCCTAAAATGATACGTTTATCAATAGCCGCCTTTAGCGGCTGTTTCGCATTTTCTATGCGGATGTTTTCCATTACGTTATAGGTAAAGGCCATCGGTGGCTCATCCAGGTCCATCGCGCTGAATGCTGTATTCAATTGCAGCAACTCATTGTACTTTTTTTGATATACCTCGTCCTGTTCAATAAGCATGGCAATGGCCTGCTGCTCTTGCGGGGTGCAGGTACCATCAATGTAGTTCCAAAGCTTTTCTTCTATACTGTTCATATCAATTCGTTAACTTCATGTTTCAAATTACGCTCCAGCCTTTCTTTCAAACGCTGGCGGGCTCTAAATAGTTTCACCTTAACCGTGTTGGCCTCTATCCCCGTGGCCTGCGATATTTCTTCAAGCGATTGCTCACCCTTGTAAAACATGGTTATAATAGCGGCATCGTCAGGCAATAATTGTTGTATAGCCTCATTCAAATAATACGATCGTGACTTATTTTCAACGTTATAATCGTAACCGCTTGGCTTGCTCTCTATTTGTATATAGCTTTCATCGTCATCGATAGAAGCCGTATCAACCCGCTTTTTCCGCAAAAAAGTCATGGCGGTGGTGTAAACAATACTGTACAGCCACGTGCTGAATTTTGATTGCTGCTGAAAAGAAGATAACGACCGGTATGCCTTTATAAAACAATCCTGTGCTATCTCTTCGGCATCCTCGCGGCTTTTTGCAAAACGCATAGCCAAAGTAAATACAAAACGCTGGTGGCGCTTTACCAGGTCGGCGTAGGCCGCTTGGTTGCCACCCAGGGTTTGCTCAATTAGTTCGATATCCGAAAACTTGCTTTGCATATATACAAACACTGTGACTACAAACCGGCGAATTAGGTTACAGGTCGATCTGTAATTTTAGAATTAAGATTTTAGCCCCCGCTTCGCTAATTAAATTTAAGTATTAGTATCTGTATATTATACGGTATAGCCCCATCTAAAATCATAAGGCACAAAATTTAAATATTTTTTACCACAGGTGTAACCTCTACAAAAATCATGTGGTCATAGCTTACAAATACACCGTAGCGGTGGTTTAGCACGAACAAAATTTATCAATTTTTTAACTTAAAATATCATGGACGCAAAATTTTTAATTCCAATTTTAATTTCTCTGGGGCTTTTCGCAATGATCTTCGGGATCTATTATATCAGGAACCGCGAACGTATGGCAATGATAGAGCGGGGCATGGACCCACGCGGCTATAAAGTGCAACCTGCACCTTATCAAAACCTTAAATGGGGCTTATTACTAATTGGCGCAGGCCTGGGGCTGTTTTTAGCTTACCTGCTTGACCGTACCGTTTTTTCAAATTCACAAAACGAGAATGAAGCGATCTATTTTGGTTTAATAGCCATATTTGGCGGACTTGGCCTGGTGCTATCTTACCGTATTGAAAAGAAAGAACTTTACGACAACGACCTTAATAAATAACCTTAATAAGCAGAAGCATTAAAGGAGCCGACAGGCTCCTTTTTTTTTGTTATAATATTAATTCCTGTTATCTTTATATGAAAATTCTAATCGTGATGAAGAATAAAATATTATTAATGATGACGCTGATGGTCGCGGGGCTTTCGGCATCAGCGCAAACCGCTGAGAAGAAGGCGAAAATAACCAACGCTTCGGAAGCGGTTTATAATGTGAACACCACCAATAATCATAAAGAGGGCGTGTATGCAATACAAAACCTTAATAACAATGGTTTATGGTTACAGGGTGTATATAAGGATGACCAAAGGGCCGGTAACTGGAACTTTTTTAATAAAGATTTCAAATTATTTATGCGCTATAATTATGATCAGAAAAAACTGGCATTTTTAGATGAACATGCGCTTGATAACGTAATTGTTACCATTTTAAGTGATGACGATAAGGTACGAAAAGACGCTTCGGTTCCGTTGCCGCTTTGCTCGATAGATTATTATTTACAGCTAATGGCAAATAATATTTACGCCGTCAGGGATGCAAAATATAAAGATATGGATGCAGAGGTAACTGCTCGTATTGGTACCGATGGTAAAGCAACCTATACCGTAATTTACTCGGTAAACGGCAAAAAGGCCGACAAACAGAAGGTGACCCTGCCAGACGACAAGTTTGCTGTTGAATGGATACCCAGTATGTACAATGATAAACCCGTTGAATCGGAATTTACGGCCTACCTGAAAATACAGGGAGACGAACCCGCTGCGGACCACATGAGAAGGACCAGCTGGAACTATTAAAGAGTAACTGCATAATAAAACGGCCTGTCAAATTTTTTGACAGGCCGTTTTATTTATAAATAGCGATGTTTTATAATATTAAGGTGATATATTTCGTGCCCGGCAGTAATATATACCAATGCAGCAACTTTAACCACCGCGCCGCTGGCCACACCACTATGCCCTAATTGTTCAGCACTGAATGACCGGTACAAATACAAGGTGGCTTGGCGCACCGCTCTAAACTCTTCAGCAAGGCTTTGCATGGTACGGCTGTTAAAGTCGGTGCTGTTTACATAGGTCTCCTGGTCAAAGCCGGGCAGGGATATATCCTCGCGCGAAAAAACAAAGGCGCGGAACGAGAATACCCTTTCGGTATCTATCATGTGGCCAAGCACTTCCTTTAATGTCCATTTACCATCAGCATAGGCATGCATGGCCTGCTCTTCACTCATGTTGTGGAACAGGTTGTAGGTAAACGCCTGATTATCGGCCAACAGCTGCAAAACATCGGCGCCTTCAGGCACTGCGTTCACGTATCCTGCTGCATAGGGCGGGTACTCGTCAGAGTTTGGCTTGCTTATCATACTTTATTGTTTTTAAAACTATCCTAAATGTGGTACCCTTACCCAGCTCAGACTCTTTAATAAAGATCTGCCCGTCGTGGTAATTTTGTATAATGCGTTTTGTTAACGACAGGCCCAGCCCCCAGCCGCGCTGCCTTGTAGTATAACCCGGCTGAAAAACCGTATCAAACTTTGAGCGCGCTATGCCTTTGCCGGTATCGGTAATATCAATAAATATCAGTTTTTTTGGTTTGTTGCCCGTTACGGATACCCTTATGGTCCCGGTGCCTTCAATCGCATTCACTGCGTTTTTCAGCAGGTTTTCCAAAACCCAATCAAACAAGGGGATGTTCAGTCCGGCGGTTAAACGGCGGTTGCCTGTCAGTTCAAACGTGATCCGGTTGCTCGCCCGCACCCTGAAATAGTCTACAAAATCTTTTACTACATCGTAAACCGGGTGTTCATCCAGCTTTGGTTTCGACCCGATCTTCGAAAAACGGTCGGCTACTATCTCAAGCCGCTTTACATCGTTCTCCATTTCGGCCATAAGCGGGTCGTCCTCAGCATTGAATTTTTCTTTCATCACCTCAATCCAGGCCATTAACGATGATATGGGGGTTCCCAGTTGGTGAGCGGTCTCTTTAGCCAGGCCTACCCATACCTGGTTTTGCTCGGATTTGCGCGAAGAACTGAACGCCGTATAAGCAACTAATAAAAATATGGCGATAACCGATAACTGTATATAGGGGAATATTTTTAACTGCGTTAGCAGGGGCGAATCTTTATAATACACAAGCCACGGTTCGTTAAAAACAGTTGTAAGCCTTATGGGCTCGTGCTGCTTTTTCATGTAAGCCAGCTCATCTTTAAAATACTGCAGGTCGAATTTCTTTTTCTGGCTCTTGAGCTCCTCTTTATCCAGATTGATGAATGTTTTAGTCGAATCTAATCCCCGGGTAAACAAAAAGTCGCCTTTCGCATCGGTAACAATGGCGGGCACAATAAGGCTATCGCGTACAGATAAAACGTACGACAAGAAGTCATTATCGTATGTGTTACCTATCTGTTTCATACTTAATGCCCATACCTGGGCCCGCGTACGTTCGCTGTGTGCAATATTTTTTACAAGATAGCTGGTATAAAAAACCGACCCGCTGGCAATAACCACGGCAAAGGCAAGCAAAAAATATTTCCAAAGGCGTTTTTGTTGATACGGGTTCATAAAGAGATGCTCAAATAACGGGATTTTTTTCGGGATCGGGTCATTTTAGCCCTTCTTCAACCCGTTCAATTACGGCCGATATTTCTTCAGCACGCTTATGCCATGTGTTACTCTCGGCGGTTTTTAAGCGCGCCTGCCGTTTTTCGGGCGTATCTTCAGTCATTTCGCTTAATACATATTGCAGAAACGCTTCTTTGTCGTCGGTTATTTTTATCAGGTTGCTAAAATCAGCAATGTCACCAAAATTGGTACTTACCACAGGGAGCCCCGCGGCCAGGTACTCGTTTATTTTCATGGGATAAATACCCTTTGTAAAATCGTCCTTTACAAAAGGTATGATACCAACCGAAAAAGCTTGCAGGTAAGCAGGGAGCTGTTCAGGTGCTTTAGGGCCTTCAACCTTTACGTTGGGGTATTTTTTTAGTATGGCTTCGCCGCGTTCGCTTAGTGTGCGGCCAACAAAAACAAATTCAGCATGGGGCATGTGGGTAAAAAGGTGCTGCAACAGATCATAATCAGACCGGTCATCCACCGTGCCTACATAACCAATAACCATTTTGGCATGGTTTGGTGTATTGTTAAAGCCTTTCCTGAACAGATCAACCTTTACGGCATTCTTTACTATAAAGCATTGTTTACAAAAGTCTTTCTTGCTGTCATAAAGGCCCTTTGAAGTTACAATAACCGCGTCGGCCATTTTCATAAATGCAGCCTCGAGCCTAAGGCCATGTTTGCTTAGCCATGATGGGGCGCCCTTAATTTCGTCATAACAATGGTATATCAGTGTTTTTTCGTTAAAGGTGCGGCCGGTTATAACGCCCATGCCCGGGTTAAATGATGTGAAATTGATTAGCTCGTGCTGCATTTCCAGCTGCTTTAACGCTTTTTTTATACTGCGCCGCAAAAGCCAGCCATTAAACTTCAGCAGGTTGTTATACAGTAGGCCGTTTGGCAGAAAATTTACAGGGAACACCAGGGGCGGGAAGAGTACATACACCCGGCCCCCGTTATCGGTTGGTATTGTTTTTATACGGCTTTTTAAGCCAAACGCCTTTGCAAAGTCTATTTTGTCCTTATCTCTTACACCGGCAAGGGCATCTTTATAAGTATAAGCGTTCTCTACAAATAATACCCTGTTACTTGCCGAAAGAACTTTCATGAGCTCAACAACAGCCTTAATGTAATTACCGTTCCATTCGGTTCCGCTTATGCACAAAATATTGCGGTTGTGTATCATGCCCGGGTATTTATTGCTAAACTAATAATAAAACCTGTTGTTATTAAACATTAAATGGTTTTCCAAACAACTAATGGTGATGAATTATATGTTTTAACGCCTTTAAAATTTTTCAAAAATAGTTTACCTTTAAAACGGTAAGTAAATATTGCTTATCGATAAAAACCCTTTAAAAAATGTCTGATAACAAACTGTATGTTCATTATGGTTGCGGCCAAACAGCTCCGCAGGAATGGGCTAATTTTGATGTGTCGCCAACGCTTGTTATTCAAAATACACCGGTTGTAGGTTTTTTGCTTAAAAAAAGCCTGGGTCAGGTATTTGATAAGAACGTTAGGTATGGCGATATTACAAAGGGTTTACCGGGCATAAAAGATAACAGCGTCGATGGGGTTTATTGTTCGCATGTATTAGAGCACATGTCGCTCGAGCATTTCAGAATAGCGCTGCGTAATACTTATAAAATGCTGAAACCGGGCGGCATATTCAGAATGATAATGCCCGACCTGGAGGTTTTGGTGCGCGATTATATCAACGATAAAGATGTAAAGCATGATCCTGAAGCGTCAATCACCCTCATCAAAAGAATGATGATGGGCGTTGAGGTTAGGCCGCGAAGCTTTAAAGCGGTTACCAAACATTTATTCGGATACCTTGAACACCTCTGGCTGTGGGATTGGGAATCGACAGAAAAAGAATTGCGCGACGCGGGTTTTACCAACATCCGCAGGTGCGAGTTTAACGACTCGGCCGACCCTATGTTCAAGCTGGTAGAAAACCCAAAACGATGGGAATTAGTTGTAAAGTTTGAAGCCATAAAATAACTTATTTGCCGATATAAAATGCTGTCCCGTTTTTCGGGATGGCATTTTTTTTAGCGAAATAAGGATAGCTTATTTTTTCGTTATATTACATATTGCGCTTCACAAAGTTACTTAGTACTATATATTAACTTTAAATAAAAGATGCCTTATCTGATAGGTTAATTTGTAAATTAGCGGGTACTATGGCCCCTGTTAATTATCACCACCCTAAAGGGCTTTTGCTGTGCTTATTTTTGCTTGTAATGGTAACGGTTGCTGCTGTACCTAAAGGCGATAATAAGCCTTTAATAAAAAGAATTACCCGGTTCAGTACTGTCGATTCCGCAAGGCGTTATAGCGATTCGCTCTTAAATATTGCTAAAAAGCAAAACAATAAGGTGTTTGAAGCCCAGATACTTTACACCACATCGTTTAAATATTACCAGGCAGGCGAAGAAAATACCGCGTTAGATTATGCGCGGCGTGCTGTTGTTGCAATAAGCCCAAAAGCAGACTCTGTTACCTATGTAAAGGCGCGGTTAATGATAGCCTACATGCTTAGCCGCAGCGCCCAAAACGAGCCGGCTTTAAAAGAAGCCTTTGCCACACTGAAAATAACTGATAAATATGGCTGGCGAAAGCTGCGCATTGAAACCAAAATATGCATTGCAGATATTTACCGCCCCTTACGCGAAATTAACCGGGCATTGCCATTTGCAGGACAGGCGGCAAACGAGGCTCTTGCCCTGCGTGATACCGGCCTTTACATCTTTGCAGCCAGCACCTTATCAAATGTTTATTCGGGCCCCAAAAAGCATGGGGATATACCTGCCGAAAACCTGGCGAAAGCTGCATATTATCTCGAAAGGATACTAAATCCACCGTTTGAGAAGAATATACCAAATTTTGCAAAAGCTAATTATATGGGCAACCTGGGCAGGCTTTACCAGATGCAGGGCAAGCCAGATAAGGCCGAGGCTGTGCTGCTAAGGTCGTTAGATATTGCTTCCAAATATAATTACCCATCGCTGGCAAAGCATAGCCTCAATGAGTTAGCCACCCTGTCCATTGATCGTAAACAATATAAAAAAGCGGTTGATTACGATACCCGCGCGCTGGCAATACAATCCGGCGCTAATAGCAACCGGGTTTTACAGCGCGATATTTACAACAAACTGGCTGATGCTTACGCCGGGCTTAAAGATTACAAGCGGGCGTTTGATTTTGCGGTTAAAGAAAACCGCCTAAACGATAGCATACTTACAACCGACCAGGGCCAGTTTGCCGCCGAACTGGATAAAAAATATCAAAATGACAAGCGCCTGTTACTGGCCGATAACCGTAGTAATTTGCTTAAGCAGCAACGCAACTTTACAATTGTAGCGGCGTTGTTTGCACTATTGGCAATTATTGCTGCATACAGGTGGTTTGTATATAAAAAGAGAAAAGAAGCTGCCGCTCTTGTTCGCGAACATCAGCAACTGGCGAAAATAGATGCTATGAAAAGCAGATTTTTTGCAAACATCAGCCACGAGTTAAAAACTCCGTTAACCTTAATAATGGGGCCGGCCGAGCAGTTGCTGCAGGGTAAATTAACACCCCAAGAGCGCTTAGCTAATTTGCAGGCAATAACACGCAACAGCAAAAAATTGCTGAATATGGTTAACGAATTGCTTGATCTTGGAAAAATAGATTCAGGTGGTTTATTAGCAAAGCCACAAACAGTAAACCTGGCCGCGTTTATAAAGCTTCTGTTTCAGGGTTTCGCTTCTGCCGCCGAATATAAAGGTGTCAGGTATACGCTTAGCTGCAATATTAACGAAAACCTGCATGTATTGTTAGACAAGGATAAGTTTGAGAAGATAGCCAATAATTTCATTAGCAACGCCATAAAGTTCACTCAAGCGGGGCGGTCTGTAAATGTGGTAGCTGCTGCGCCCGATGATATGATAGCCTTTAGCGTACAAGACAACGGCCCGGGCATACACCCCGATGACCTGCCGCAAATATTTGACCGCTACTACCAGGGCAGGCAAAGCAGTTTAAACGCAGAAGGAGGGACAGGCATAGGTCTCTCAATAGCTAAAGAATTTGCCGAACTGATGGGTGGGCGTGTGGAGATTGAAAACGTATATGGTGAAGGTGCTACGTTTAAAGCATACATACCATTGGCTGCGGTAACCGTACAAAACAGCCATGTAAGCCTCACCGGCCCGGTTGACGCACCAGGCAACGCCGCAGGTGCACAAACGAGTAAGTCGGTTTTACTGGTAGAAGACCACGACGAAATGGTGCGGTACGTTGCTTCGGTTATCTCTCCCTCATATAATATAAAAACCGCAGGTAATGGTATTATAGCGTTACAGATGTTAAACAACGCCACGGTATTACCCGATCTGATCATATCTGATGTGATGATGCCCGAGATGGATGGATTTACACTTTTAAGCAAGTTAAAAGAACATCCTGTTTACTGCCGTATACCGGTAATAATGCTTACGGCCTTATCAGATAGCCGTAATAAGCTACGCGCGCTAAACATTGGAGTAGACGATTATTTAACCAAACCATTTATAGCCGGCGAACTGCTTGCACGTACCGCTAACCTGCTGGCCAATGCTGCGGGAAGGGGCTATTCGCAATTTGACACCGTCGATCCGGACCGGCATGCAATTAGCCCTGACGTGGTTTCAGCGGGTACCCCCTTACCGCCATCGCCCGCGGACATGGCATGGCTTAGCAATTTTGAAAAGACACTACGTACCCACCTTGGTAAAACCGAGATAAATATCACCATACTCAGCGACGAGATGGCCATTAGCGAAAGGCAGCTATTCAGGCGTATTAAAGATATTACAGGCTTAACACCTAATAAATATATTCGCACCGTTAGGCTACAGGTTGCGCGCGAAGCTATTGAAAGCGGCAAATACCGCACCGTTGCCGAGATATCATACCTGGCGGGGTTTGAAACGCCGGCTTATTTTAGCAAATTATTTAAGGAACATTACGGCCGCGAGGTTACCGAACTTTTATAGCCCTAATTAATGTAGGTTAATTTTAAATTGAAAATGGCGATTTTGTATACTTAAATGGCAGTTTTATTTACAAAAATGGCAGTTTTATTTTGGGCTAACGCCTGATTTTTGGGGAAACCCAAACACAAAATGGAACTGATATTCAACGAACAAAAAGCAACAATGAAAGTGGCGGCAGAACCCAAACAAGATGCGGCTTGCCCGCGCTGCGGCAGAAATGCTTGTGAGCGTATAAAGCGTGGCATACTGGTTAAAACATTTTTACCCTGGTTAAAATTAAAACGCTACCGCTGCCACGGCTGCATGCATGCATTTTACAAGGTAAAAAGCTAAACAGCCCCCGTAAGGTTATTTATATTGTACATATTTGCCGCATTTTGCTATTATTACATTTCTATAAAACTATCGGCAATGAAACATTATGGCCTTATCGGGTTCCCGCTTTCGCATTCTTTTTCAAAGAAGTATTTCACGGAAAAGTTTGAAACGGAAAACATAGCAGATTGCACGTACGAGTTGTACCCTTTAGAAAATATCAACGACCTGCCGAAACTGCTGCATCAACACCCTAATCTTTGCGGCCTTAACGTAACTATACCGCATAAGGTGGCCGTTTTAAAATACCTGGATTGGATAGAACATGACGCTAAAGGCGCAGGAGCTGTTAATTGTATACGCGTTACCTCCGAAAGCCCCTTGCAGGCAGCGTTTTCGGGCGAGGTTGGTGTTGAAGGCCACGACTTTAGGCTCGAAGGCTACAACACCGATATTTATGGATTTGATATGTCTATAAGTCCGCTGCTTACCAACCAGCACGATACAGCCCTGATACTGGGCGATGGGGGAGCGGCCAGGGCCGTTAAATGCGTGCTGGATAACAAAGGCATCACTTATAATTGCGTTACACGTAAAGCCATACCCGGCAATATATTATTCAGCGATCTTACCCCGCGCCTTATTAAAGAAAATAAGCTTATCATCAATACCACCCCGCTGGGTACGTATCCAAACATTGATGAATGCCCGCCTATCCCATACGAAGCAATAACCGGCGATCACCTTTTGTTCGACCTGATCTATAATCCCGAAGAAACCCTGTTCCTGAAAAAAGGAGCGGAGCACGGTGCCGTTACAAAAAACGGATATGAAATGTTAGTATTGCAAGCAGAAAAAGCCTGGGAAATATGGAATTCAAAAGCAAAGCACCCATGAGATACCTTGTGTTATTTATTGTGATAATAGGTATAGCCGGCTGCGGTGGTAATGCCGATTATTCGCCTAAACCACGGGGTTACTACCGTATCGTATTCCCTGCTAAAGAATATCAGCGGTATACCGAAGGCTGCCCCTTTACTTTTGAGTATCCGAAGTATGGCAGAGTAGAGGCAGATAAATCGGCCAATGCAAAACCCTGCTGGCAAAATATACAGTTCCCGCAGTTTAATGCCACGCTTCATTTAAGCTATCAGCCGGTAACTTCGAAAAAAGAGTTTAACGAGTTGATAGAAGATGCTCACAAGCTTAGCTTTAAACATACCGTAAAGGCAACATCTATTGACGAGGGTGTGATAGCCTACCCCGACCGTAAGGTTTATGGCATTTATTACACCATTGATGGTAACGCGGCATCATCGGCGCAGTTTTACCTTACAGACAGTACCAAACATTACCTGCGCGGTGCCCTTTACTTTAACTCCGAGCCGCGCCTCGATTCGATTCAGCCGGTGCTTAACTTCATAAAGAAGGATGTGGATGTGATGATAAAAACGTTTAAGTGGAAATAAAGCGAAAAGCTTTTTATTCGCTTTAGGCTTTAATCTTTCTGCTTTCGGCTCAATAACCTACTTTTGCTCCATGGCTACCATTCAATCCTTCGAAAACAATCCCTACCAGGAAAACACCTACTTGTTGTTCGACGAAACCGGCGAATGCGCCATTATTGACCCGGGGATGTACACAGCCGCCGAGCAAAACGCGGTCGTAGATTTTATTCAGGAGAATAAACTTACACCTGTGCTATTGCTAAATACCCACTGCCATATAGACCATGTGTTGGGCAATAAGTTTATTTTCGACCAGTTTGGCTTAAAGCCCAGGTTTCATATTGGCGAATCGGATACGCTGGCAGCGGTTGTGGCTTATGCACCTGCCATGGGTTTCAGGTACGACGCTTCGCCGCTGCCTGATGAATACCTGCCCGAAACCGGGGCCGTTAAATTTGGCAACACCGAATTGCAACTGATATTTGCGCCCGGGCATTCGCCAGCGCATTTGTGTTTTTATGATAAAACGGCAAACATACTGACAGGCGGTGATGTATTGTTCAGGAACAGCATTGGCCGTACAGATTTACCCGGGGGTAATTTTAGCACCCTGGTAAAAAATATCGAAGAAAAACTTTTCGCCCTGCCTGACGATTGTACGGTTTATCCGGGCCATGGCCCCGAAACAACCATTGGCTACGAGAAACAAACTAACCCATATTTGTAAATAAAGCGCATTTGAACACGTCCGTCTATATAGCCAAAAGGTATCTGTTCTCCAAAAAGCAGACCCACGCCATCAATATTATATCAGGCATATCCATATTGGGTGTGCTGGTTGGCAGCGCGGCTTTGATCATTATCCTTTCGGTGTTTAACGGGTTAGAGCAGGTTATTTTATCGTTATACAGCAACTTTACACCCGAACTTAAGATAGAACCGCGCCAGGGCAAAACATTTGACCCTAACGAGCCTTACTTTGTTGCACTTGCAAAAGATAAGAACGTGCTATCGTACACGCAGGTATTGCAGGAAAAAGCATTGATAAGGTACTCGGACAGGTCGTTCATCGGTACCATAAAGGGCGTAAGCGATGACTTTTTAAAAGGTAAACAGTTAGACAGCACCATACAGTTCGGTTCGTTTACGTTGAAAGACAACGGGGCAAATTATGCGGTTATAGGCGCTACGGTACAGGGTAACCTGGGTGTTAGCTTAAAGGATCAATTTACATCGCTGCAAATATTTTCGCCCAGGCGCAGTGCCGGCAACTCGTCAAACCCTATGAACGATTTTGTCTTCCGGTCTATTCATCCCTCGGGTGTATTTGGCATTCAGCAGGATTTTGACGACCAGATTATTACGCCTATCGGGTTTACCCGCGACCTACTCGACGAGCCTGATAAGGTATCGTCCATTGAAATAAATTATAAAACCGGCACCGACCTTGACGAAAAGCAGGATGCTATACTTGAAAAGATAGGAAAGGACTTTACGGTTAAAAATCGCAAGCAACAGAACACCGAGTTATACAAAACCATTAATTACGAACGCTGGTCTATTTTTATGATACTAACGTTTGTACTGGTTATTGCCATATTTAACATCATAGGTTCGTTAACTATGCTGGTTATTGATAAGCGAAAGGATATTGCCATTTTAACCAGCCTGGGCGCCAATAAAAAGGTAATACAAGGCATCTTTTTTTTCGAGGGGATGATGATATCTGTGATAGGCTGTATAGCCGGCCTTGCCCTGGGCCTGGTTATATGTTTTATACAACAGCAATTTGGCTTTATAAAAATGGGGTCAACCATGTCGGTGCTTGATGCATACCCCGTTGCTTTTAAATTAAGTGATATTGGACTGGTGTTTTTAACCGTTACCGTTATCGCGGTAATCGCATCCGGTATCAGCTCCAGCCTGAGCGTTAAACGGCTGGACGAGATAAAGCAGGAGCTATAGGTAACCCACCGCCCCTGCTCCCTCCATGCTGCGCAACGTGGGAATGGAAACGGGTTTTTCCTTACCTTATTTACAATTAAAGAGGGGATACAGGCGCGGCGCTGTCGGGCAGAGTAAAGCAATATTTACAAATACAATTTTGCATGCCACGTTCAATTCGTTAGCTTTAACGCATTACCTTCGCAAACAATAATTCAAACCCAATCGCCTAAGCGGCGTTACTAATACTATGGAATCTAAACGTCAGCAAAAATTTGCCGGGGTAATACAGCAGGACCTGGCCGCAATATTTCAACGCGAGGGCATGAACTATCTTCCGCATACCCTAGTTACCATTACCCGGGTGCGGGTTACCCCTGATTTAGCTATCGCCCGCGTTTTTCTTAGCTTTTTTAATAACACCGATAACGCAACCGCGCTTCAAACCATTAAAATGCACGCTTCAGAGATCCGTTATAAGCTTGGCGCCCGCATTAAAGACCAGGTGCGCATCATACCGCAACTGGAGTTTTTTGTTGATGATACCAGCGAATATGTAGAGCGCATGGATAAAATATTTGACAAGCTAAGCCACGAGCCGCGCCAGCCAGACAACGACGATAACTAAAGCTATGTTTGCTACCGATTTATTGGCAGCTTACCTACAGGCCAAGCCGGGTATTGGCAAGGTGGTAGATTTTGATGCCAGTCACGATAAGCTTTACATGTTTGATTTTACCTCGGCCAACGCCGAGCTGACTGAAACCCTTGTTGCAGATACCGACGCTTTTGGCAAATGGATAGACAAAAAACTGGCCGATAACCAATGCCGCTACGGCATGGGCGGCTATATGGAGCACCGTACCATCTACTCAAGAAGCACACATTTTGACACAGGTAATGAGCCTCGACGCCTGCATTTAGGCGTAGATATTTGGGGTGCCGCCGGCACGTTTGTTTACTCGCCCCTGCCCGGAACTGTGCACAGCTTTGCCGATAACAATAACTTTGGCGATTACGGCCCTACCATTATATTGCAGCACAAGCTTGAGGGGTTAACCCTTTACAGTTTGTACGGGCACCTAAGCCGCGAAAGCCTTATGAACTTACAACCCGGTCAGGCAGTGGATGCAAACCAGCAGATTGGCACATTTGGCAACGCTACCGAAAATGGCAACTGGCCGCCTCACCTGCATTTTCAACTGATGCTTGATATTGGCGATGCAAAGGGCGATTATCCGGGCGTAGGCCAATACTCGCAAAAAGCGCAGTACCTGCAAAACATCCCCGATGCAAATTTGATACTGGCCTTTTCGGGCATTAATGCTGCCGCTGTTTGATAAGATGATACAGGTGGCGTAGTTAATGTATTGTATTATTCTTTGCTAAACCTCCCGACGTGTTAAATAAATAGCATCCTTATGTTTGCATTACGTAATAAACGGGCGTTAAGCCGGTTATTTATTAAAACGGGTTCCGGAACTTTTAACTTATTAAACAGTTTGCCCCGTAATCTGCGATACTATATGTAATTTTATAGCGATGCAACAACGCGAACAAATTTCTGTATTCGATATGTTTAAGATAGGCATAGGCCCGTCAAGTTCGCATACGCTTGGTCCCTGGCGTGCCGCGCAGCAGTTTGTTGAAATGCTGCGGCAGCAGGCCGCACTGCCGCTTGTTGTACAGGTTAAGATATTGCTTTATGGATCGCTTGCCAAAACCGGCAGGGGGCACGGCACCGATATAGCCATACTGCTTGGCCTTAGCGGCGATGACCCGGTAACTTTTGAGGTAGATAAGATCGACACCAAAATCAATGGTATCAACAACACGCATAAATTGATTTTAGGAGGTGCCAAAGAGATCAGTTTTTTTGCAGACGAGGATATGCTTTTCCTGTTTGCCGAAAGCTTGCCTTACCACCCCAACGCGGTAACCTTCCAGGCTTTTTTAAGTAACGAAACGGCCGTATCGGCCACATTTTATTCAATAGGGGGCGGCTTTGTGGTGAAAGAGGGGGCGCAAACCCAGCAAAAAACAGAGGTCGACCTGCCTTTTCCGATCGATACCGCGGGTGATTTGCTGCATTGGTGTATAAAAACAGGCCTTAAAATATCCGAGGTGGTGATGGAGAATGAGCTTGCCTGGCGCACCGAACAGGAAACCCGTAGCGGCGTACTCAATATTTTTAAAGTGATGCAGGAGTGCATGTACCGTGGATGCCATACCGCCGGCAACCTGCCGGGCGGCCTTAACGTAGCCCGCCGCGCAACAGCTTTAAATAAACGACTGCTAAAGGGTGCAACCTACACCAACTACACTGAATGGGTGCAGGCCATGCGCCAAACGGGCAATGGTTTCCAGAACATATTAGATTGGGTGAGTTGTTTCGCGCTGGCCGTTAATGAAGAGAACGCCTCGTTCGGGCGCGTGGTTACCGCCCCTACAAATGGCGCGGCAGGGGTTATACCCGCCGTTCTGCAATACTATATCTCGTTTTGCGACGGCTTTGATGAGGAACGCATTATCCAGTTTCTGTTTACAGCATCCGAGATAGGCAGCATATTTAAAAAAGGCGCTACCATATCGGCCGCTATGGGTGGTTGCCAGGCCGAAATTGGCGTATCATCTGCCATGGCAGCAGCCGCGCTTACCGAGTGTTTGGGCGGCAGCCAGCGCCAGGTGTTAATGGCCGCCGAAATTGCAATGGAGCACCACCTGGGCCTCACCTGCGATCCTATCGGCGGCCTGGTACAGGTGCCTTGTATAGAGCGCAATACCATGGGGGCTATTAAGGCCATCACTGCAAGCCAGCTGGCGCTGCAAAGCAACCCCGACAAGGCCAAGGTAAGCCTTGATGCCGTAGTGCGCACCATGTGGCAAACCGCGCAGGATATGAACTCTAAATATAAAGAAACCTCCGACGGAGGCCTGGCTATTAATATCCCTATAAGCTTGCCGGAGTGTTAGTTGACCGCGTTATTTTCTCACCATATTTTCGAGCACTACAGAAATTGGCCCGGTTACAGAGGCGGTTTCAAACCTGAGTGCGAATGAATCCTTATTGATCATTTTTATTTCTGCGGTGCCTTCGTCTGGGTAGCCGTTACGGCCTTGTATACCTACCCAGTAAACGTACTTACCTTTTGCAGCATCATATTTAATGGTATATTGCCCTGTAGATGTTACATCACCTTCGGTATAACCCACAGTACCATCACCTTTAAATTCAAAATCATAGGCGTATGCCTCAAGCGGGTCTTCGCGGTATAGTTTGCCATCCTTATAAGTTTGGTAAGTTATGCTCGAAACCGTCCATTTGCCGGCTATGGTTTTGGCGGTAATTTCCGTGCCTGGGAGTGGTGTCTTTTTTACAGCCGGTAAAAATAAATGCAATACAAATAAGAGCGACGAATAAGGATTTCATAATTGGCTTTAAGGTAAACAATATAAATGTTCTTACAATGCTGATGGTCTTAAAATAAAATAACTATTTAAGCATTTCATCAATAAATTCCTTTAAAACAAGGGCGTGGTTATGATCTTCGTTGCGTGCGGCATATAACAGGGTAACTGTTTTGTGTTTCCTTACAAGCTCAAGCAAGGTGTTAGCTGCCTGGTTCTGGTGTAACTCATGAATGTACCTTAACCTGAATTCGCCCCAGTGGGGTGTTTCGTGGTTAAACCATTTTCGTAATTCGGTAGATGGCGCCACTTCCTTCATCCACTCATCCAGGTGCGCTGTTTCTTTTTTTACGCCGCGGGGCCACAGGCGGTCAACCAGTATGCGCACTCCGTCTTGTTTATCAGCAGCACCATACACCCGTTTTAATTTTACTGTTGCCATAAGTAAATATAAAACAATGACAGTTATCCTAATACTTAATCTGGTCGTTCACTAACGGCAACAACTGAGCAACCCACATGCTATACATATTGCCAGAAGGGTGCAGGCCGTCGTTAGCTATCAAACTTGCATCATCACTCGCCCTTCGCGATGATGGCGTAATATCAACGTAGGTTACGCCAAGTTTTTCGGTCTCCTGCTTATTTATGGCGTTAAACTGATTTATTTCAAGAGCAACCTGCGCCGGGTCAAAGCCGTTAGCCGTTGCATATGGTGTTACGCCCCAGTCGGGTATAGATAGCACAAATACGTGCTGCCTGTTGCCGCCGGCAAAGTTAATAGCGGTGTTCAGCAATTCAATAAACTCTGTACGGTAATCGTCCTTGCTGTAACCGCGGTACTGGTTATTTACCCCTATAAGCAGGGTTACCACGTTGTATTGGTGGTTTTTAAGGCCGCGCGAAGCGATGCCTTTTTTTAGGTCGCCAGTCGTCCATCCGGTAATAGCAACGATATCCGGATTTTTAACAAGGTGGTTCGTCGCATTAAGGTTATGCGTTAACTGGTAGGGGAATGATTGTTCTAATGGCACGGCCTCGCCAATGGTGTAAGAATCGCCCAGGGCCAGGTATGTTAATGAGTCGGAGGTGGGCATATTGTTATAAGTAGTATTTATTCCCTGCTGCCGAACATCGGCTTTTGTACATGCGGACAGTGTGCCAATTAAAAAAAGTATGGTTAATATTCTCATCTACATCATCTCCATACCAAAAAGTACGGAAATATGATGCTTAAGGATTTCTTTAACTTCGTTTATATCAACCTTGCGGCCCAACTCGGCTTGCATGGATGTTACGGCCTTGTCATCAATACCACAAGGCACAATGTTCTTAAAATAATCAAGATCCGGGTTTACGTTAAAGGCCAGCCCATGCATGGTGACCCACCGGCTGCAGCGTACACCCATGGCGCAAATTTTGCGGGCCCGCTCGTTATCGGCATCAAACCAAACGCCGGTATAACCCGGGTAACGGCCGGCTGTAAGGCCATAATGGGCAAGGGTTTGTATAACCGCCTCTTCCAGTGTGCGCAGGTAAAGGTGTATATCAGTAAAAAAATTATCCAGGTCTAAAATCGGGTAGCTCACCAGTTGCCCCGGGCCATGATAGGTAATATCGCCGCCGCGGTTTATGGGATAATAAGCAGCATTTTTTTCCTTCAGGCCCTGTTCGTCGAGCAATAAATGCTCGGTTTTGCCGCTTTTACCCAAGGTATAAACATGCGGGTGTTCGCAAAAAATAAGATAGTTGGGTGTAACGATGTCGTCGTCAACCGCATCAGCCCCGTTAAGTGCAAGTGTGCGGTTACGTATGTCGGTTTTTAACCTGACGGTTTCGCCAAACAATTGTTCCTGCCGCTGCCATGCCACCTGGTAATCAGTAAGCCCCCAATCCTGAAATATTACCTTTTTATTCTTCATTAATTATTGTTTGATCCAGAATTTTTCCAATTAAAGAAACGGCAGAAAGCCGGACATCTGCACATCTGAAATCTGCATATCTGCACTATCCCTTCACGTATCCTATCATGTAATCTTCGTATTGCAGATAGCCCACCTCGTAGTTGATGTTTACATCTCCCTTATTCAGTTTGGCCTGCAGTACGTCATGGTGCTGAAAGGTAAAGGGCTGTAAAGATATGTTATCTGCAAACGATACTTCCTTTTGGCCATAGCATTTATAAACGGCCTCTTTGGCGCACCAGCAAACATACAGTTGTTGTATCTTGTGTTTATCCTCAATAAAGGCTAACTCCTGCGGCAGCATAAATTTGTGTGCAATTCGCTCTACCTTTTCTTTCACCTGTTCAATATCAATGCCCACCGGGCTGGTTTTACTGATCATCACGGCTGCATAATCAAAAGAGTGACTTAGCGATATATGATAAGGCAGGCTTACCAGGTAAGGTTTGCCGTGTGCATCAACCTTGGCATCTATATACTCTTCGGTTCGCAGCATTTTACGCAACAACACCCGCGTGCCCAGCCAATGCAGGTAGCGTTTGCTTTTGCTGAGTTTTTTGGTGTAGGCTTTCTCTGTCTCGTCCAGTTGAAGCTGTTTGTATAGCTCATCAGCAGTTTCCTCGATCTTCCAGAGGGCAAACTCTGTATCATCATCAATCTGTTGTCGGTACGCTATGGCCATGGATGGTAAAATTGCAAAAAAGCTCGTCAATTTATATCAGTTAATTATAATAATTAAACTATAAATTTTTAGGTGCTGTAACTAATTCTACTAAACATACGTCATACCATTAGCTAAGCATTTTTTATCACAAACTACATATAATGAAGAAGATATACATAGCGGCTGCGGTTTTATTAGCCGTTGCCATAACCGAGGGCTGCATGAAACAGCGCGTGGCCGCAACCGCCGCACAGAAGCCCGCAGCGCACCAACAACTTCAAAATTAAGGAATCGGGACAAGCGCAATCAACCACCGGGAGTTGGGCGTAAAGGCCGCATGTGCATTGCGTACATGCGGCTTTGTGCATAATAAGGCATAAATAATGTTGGCGGTTAGGGCAATTAATAATAATTTAGGGCAGCTTAAAAATTTATGATCTTATCAGATAAACGCATCCTCGAAGAGATTGAAAAAGGGACTATTGTTATTGAACCTTTTAAACTGGAATGCCTGGGTACAAACTCGTACGATGTGCACTTAGGGAAGTACCTGGCCACCTATACGGACAGGGTGTTGGATGCCAAGCTGCATAACGAGATAGTAAGTTTTGAGATACCCAAGGATGGGTTTATCCTGCAGCCCAACACGCTTTATTTGGGCGTAACGCGCGAGTATACCGAGACGCATACACATGTGCCTTTTCTGGAAGGAAAATCGAGCACGGGGCGTTTAGGCATTGATATACATGCAACAGCGGGTAAAGGGGATGTGGGCTTTTGTAACACCTGGACATTAGAGATATCGTGCGCCCAGCCGGTTAAGATATACGCCGGGATGCCCATTGGCCAGCTGATATACTTTGTAGTTGAGGGCGAGATACAAACCATGTACAATACCAAAAGCAACGCCAAATACAATAACCCGACAACACGCCCCGTTGAAAGTATGATGTGGAAGAATAAGTTTTAATGCTGCGGGTAAGCACAATTAAACCTCAGCATTGTTTATATTGTGATTTACCTGTGAGTTATGGCATACAAACGTTTTTTTACCGGGCTGCTACTGGCCATCGGTATTGTCGGCGCCTATAGTTTTGGTGCCGATGACGACATTATCGCAAAAGTGCAGCGCCAGCTGGATAAGTGGACTCAAAACCATCCCATTGAAAAAGTACACCTGCAGCTTGATAAACCGTATTATGCAGCCGGCGACGATATGTGGTTTAAAGCCTATGTAGTTGTGGGCCCGCAGCATCGCCTGCAGCGTGATAGCGGAATTTTGAATGTGGAATTGATAGACGAGCAGGATTCAGTTAAACAAAAAATAAAGGTGCAGCTGAAGAACGGACTTGCCTATGGCGATTTTGCCCTGCCCGATACCCTGCACGAAGGTAATTACCGCGTAAGAGCTTATACCCAATATATGCGAAACGCCGGTAGCGAATATTTTTTTGATAGGGCTATTGGTATAACCAACGTTATCACTAACAGGGTTTTTACAAAAACAACTTTTACCTGCGTTGCCCAAAACGGGCGCAATACGGTTAGCGCCAATATCAATTATACCGATGCCAATGGGGCAAGCTATGCCGGCAACCAGGTTGATTATTCGGTGTTGTTTGATAATGTGGTAATAGCGAAAGGGAAAGGAGTGACCGATGATACCGGTAACCTGCATATTGAGTTTAACGGGGATAACCAGGCATTGCTTAGGTCAGGCAGGATTGTAACCCGTTTAAACGGTACCGGCCAGGGCACTGTTTATAAAAGCATCCCGGTAAGGGTAATGGCCGGCCGGGCCGATGTGCAGTTTTTCCCCGAAGGCGGTACCATGGTGAACGGAATACCTACCCGGGTAGCCTTTAAAGCAATTGGTACAGATGGTTTGGGAGTTGATATAAAGGGGAGCGTTACAGATAGTAAAGGTAAGCAGGTAGCTTCCATCAACACCACTCACCTGGGTATGGGTGTGTTTGAATTTACTCCCCAAGCCGGTAATACTTACAAGGCTAGCATTATCTATGCCGATGGCTCAAGCGGTACTGTTAGCTTGCCTGCTGCCGCCAATAGCGGTTACGTGCTCAATATTTCGCCATCCGGCCCGGCAAATTTAAAAGTTGCAGTTAGCGCTGCAAAAGAAAATACAGCACCATTCAGCCTGGTTGCACAAAGCATAGGCAAGGTTTATTATGCAGCTAAAAGCAAGCCCGGGAGCACGATATTTTCGGCTATTGTTCCGAAAAATAAATTTCCTTCGGGGATAGCGCAGTTTACCCTCTTTTCGGCAACAGGTACGCCGCTAAATGAGCGGTTGGTGTTTATAGATAACCCGGAAGACCAACTTAATATATCCGTTAACCCTGATAAAAGCACCTATTCGGCAAGAGAAAATATAAAGTTGAATATAGAAGCAAAGGATAACGCGGGGAAGCCGGCGGCGGGCAGTTTTTCTATAGCAGTTACCAACGAGAGCAAGGTGCCCGTTGATGAGAACCGAGAAAATAACATTTTAGCTAACTTGCTGCTTGCATCGGACATAAAAGGTTATATAGAGCAACCGGCATATTATTTTAATAATGTAAATGATAAAACCCGTGCCGACCTTGACGTGCTGATGCTAACGCAAGGCTATCACCGTTACGAGTGGCGAGATATCATGAGTGATAACCAACCTGAACCCCGATATGCGCCGCAAAGCAACTTTACCATATCCGGCAGGGTAACTACCCAGTCGGGAAGCCCTGTAGTTGGTGGTAAGGTGGAACTGATCAACTTTGACGATGGCCTGCTTAAACTTGATACGCTGACCGACAGCAACGGGCGTTTTGCTTTTCACGATATTTTATTTGTCGATAGCATTAAATTTTTGATACAGGCGCGCACAGCAAAAAATAAGCGTAATGTATTGATAACAATGGATAGCATACCGGCCCCCACAACCCGGAATTTTAAAAATATAGCCGATTTTACCTTAAACACTGTTAGCGATATAGCCGCGTACGCGCAAAGCAGCAAAGCGCTTTATTACGAACAAATGAAGTATGGCCTGGGCAACCATGTTATTAGCTTGCGCGAAGTGCAAATACGCGAAAAGCGGAACGCGCTTAAACATTCATCAAATTTAAACGGCCCGGGCAATGCCGACCAGGTGTTTTTAGCAAAGGACTTTTATACCCTGGGTTGCCCGCAGCTTGCCGATTGCCTCCAGGGCCGCCTGCTTGGGGTGGTTTTTCGCAACGGCATACCATACTCAACCCGCAGCCGCGGGCCTATGCTGGTAGTGGTTGATGGCATCTATGCAAGCCCGGATCTTATAAACACGCTTGTTGTTAGTGATATCCAATCCATAGAGGTGCTGCGGAACATAGGTAGCTACGCTATTTATGGCAGCCGCGGCGGCAATGGCGTTTTGGTAATTACAACCAAGCGCGGCGACGAGCCGACCTATTACCCCAAAACATTTGGAAGTGGCATAAAGCCATACGCGCCGAAAGGTATTTACCGCGCCCGTACATTCTACTCGCCGAAGTATGATGTTAAGAACCGCCAAACCCTTGCAGATCTGCGCACAACTATCTTTTGGAAACCTGATATTGTTACCGGGGACGGGAAAGCCTCGTTAGATTATTATAATGCCGGAAAAGGTACTTACCGCGTAGTGATTGAGGGTGTAGACAGCCAGGGCAATATTGGCAGGCAAGTGTTCAGGTACAAGGTGGAATAGATTTATACCAAGCGTTATCATTTTAGCGTATTTGTTACTGATTTTGAGTAAATTTGCAGGTACATATGCCAACCGAAGTACAGGAACAGACACTTACCTTTGAAGAATTAATGGCCGGGCTTAAAGAGATGCACCGCCTTATTCTGTGGAATGATGACCATAATACCTTTGAACATGTTATCCACTGCATGATGAAGTACCTGGACTATACCGAACCACAGGCCGAGAAAATTGCATGGAAGGTGCACACCGAAGGCAAGTGCGCCGTGCTTGAAGGATCCTTTACCGAAATGGAGGTTTACCGTAAAATATTGCAGCAAGAAGGCCTAACAGTAAGTGTTGAGTAGGCTCGATGTAAAATCGGGATGCACTGAACCAACTATTTCGTACCGATGAGTTGCTCGATCATTTTTCGGTTTTTCCATGCTTTTATCTGTCGTTCGCGCTGGCCGGCTTCTTCTTTAGTGTTAAACACCTGTGACCACATGATGCGCCAGTCCGGCGCTTTGCCTGTAAAGCCCTTATGATTAGTATTATGCTTTTTACGCGTTCATCCAGATTGGATGTAGATCCAACGTAATATCTGTCGAGTAAGATTGAATATAAAATATAGGTGAAAAACATATCAAACTAAAAAAGGCATCCATTTCGGATGCCTTTTGTGGGAGTTACTGGGTTCGAACCAGTGACCCTCCCGATGTAAAATCGGGATGCACTGAACCAGCTATTTCGTACCGATGAGTTGCTCGATCATTTTTCGGCTTTTCCATGCTTTTATCTGTCGTTCGCGCCGGCCGGCTTCTTTTTTAGTGTCAAACACCTGTGACCACTTGATGTGCCAGTCTGGCGCTTTGCCTGTAAATCCCTTATGATTGGTATTATGCTTTTTTATACGCTCATCTAAGTTGGATGTAGATCCAACGTAATATGTGTCGAGTAAGATTGAATATAAAATATAGGTGAAAAACATATCAAACTAAAAAAGGCATCCATTTCGGATGCCTTTTGTGGGAGTTACTGGGTTCGAACCAGTGACCCTCTGCTTGTAAGGCAGATGCTCTGAACCAGCTGAGCTAAACTCCCTTGTATTTCAATTTAACTTCCCTGGCCAGTGACTCTTCCGATGTAATCGGAATGCTCTGAACCAGCTGAGCTAAACTCCCTTTTTGTTACCGTCAACGTTGTGCAACGTGCCTTGTTCGTTTTGGGACTGCAAATATAGAATTTGCAGTCAATACGTCAAAAAATAATTTAAATTATTTATAAATAATAGATATACAGCCCGTTGCAGGTGATCACATCGCTATATTTTTGCTGCCGCGGGGGTCTTCAGGTAAAATTTCCATATCCGGGTACTCAATATAGTCGGCATACCATTGTATCGCGCTCACCACATCAAGCGCATCATCTGCGGTAATATTGATGGTTTCAAAAGCATAAAGCTTACCATGCGCATATCCGTATAATTGAATTTCGCTGTCGCTAGGGCTAAACTTATCTTCACTAAGGCAAAAAACCCGGATCTTTAACCCGGTGTCTCTTGAGTGTATCACATCCCTGCAAGGATTGTTGGGATCGGTAGCCAATAAATACACATTGTAATCCATACTACTGTAACATTGTTAGTTATAATAAGTTTCTAATATTTATCATACGGATGTGCAACAAAAATGTGCGCATAAGTTAATACCGTGGTAAATAATTTTCTACACAGTGAGAACCAATTTCTACATCATAAAGTTTGGAGCGATATATAAACATGCGTTTTTGCGTTTGCCAAACGGTTTTTGGTAAAAGGCATTGCTTTTGTATATTATTTAACAACCCTTCTCAAAGGGAGTTTTTCATAGGTAGATGTAGGGCCGAAATACTGCGAGAGTTTTTCGGCCTTTTTTTGTGCTTTAACTTTCGCACTCCTATTTGCTATAAACGATAGTTTTTTAAATCCCTGTTAAAACTTTGTTCGTAAATGGAGGTAATAATCTTATAAATTTTACTAAAACATCAACTATGAAAACAGAATTTAACCCAACCACCGGCGGGGCAAACATGGCCAGGAGGTCGTTTTTGCGCTATGCCGGCGCAGGCGCGGCAGCTATAGCTGTTATGGGCGCGGCATCCTGTAGCAAGGATAAAGTAATTCCGAACAATTCATCAGCAACCGATATCGGTATGGACGACTTCGGGATATTGAACTATGCTTATGCCCTTGAGCAGTTAGAAGCAGCCTTTTATTTACAGGTTGTGGCCACTCCTTACAGCGGTATGAATTCAATTGAAACGGCTTATTTAACTGATATCCGCGATCATGAGGTACTACACCGCGACTTTTTCAAGAAAGCCTTAGGCAGTAAAGCAATCGGTGCTTTAACCCCCGACTTTAGCAAGATTGACTTTGGCAGTCGTAATAACGTATTGATGGCAGCAAAGGCATTCGAAGATTTAGGCGTACAGGCTTATGATGGGGCCGGTTATTTAATAAAAGATGCAGGATACCTAACTATTGCGGGAAAGATTGTATCGGTTGAGGCAAGGCATGCTGCTTTAATTTCTAACCTGATAAGCCCGGGCAGCTTTGTCCCGGCCGACCAGGTAAACAGCGACGGACTAAACAAAGCGGCTTCAATTGCTGAAGTGCTTACACAAGCCAATACTTACCTGAAAACTAAGGTAAGTGCCGTTAATTATAACTACAAACCATAATCAAACATCGCCATGAATTTATTTAATATAATAGACGAAATAGAAAAGGTCGATCCGGAAATACACGAAAGATTGAACCCCCGCCGTGCCGCTATCAAAAACATAACCAGTTTTGGCTCAAAGGTAGCTGTGGCTGCTTTGCCATTTGCCCTGGGCACCATGTTTAAAAAAGCCTACGGAGCAGCACCTGCATCTGATGTTGTAAGTGTTTTAAATTTTGCTTTAACATTAGAAT
Source organism: Mucilaginibacter sp. 14171R-50 (assembly GCF_010093045.1). Taxonomy (NCBI): domain Bacteria; kingdom Pseudomonadati; phylum Bacteroidota; class Sphingobacteriia; order Sphingobacteriales; family Sphingobacteriaceae; genus Mucilaginibacter; species Mucilaginibacter sp. 14171R-50. The sequence goes on from NZ_CP048115.1 coordinate 1,636,494, forward strand.
ACCTTGAAGCCGAATATTATAATCAAGCTACGGCTGCAAACGTTATACCGGCTGCAAACCGCGCGTATATAGCGCCAATAACGAGGGACGAAAACGCGCACGTTGCATTTTTAAAAAAGGTGATCACTTCCCTAAACGGAACACCTGTAGCTAAACCAAATATCGACCTGTCTGGCGGTAATGGTAGCGGTAACGGCCCGTTCAAAGCGGCATTAACAGATTTTCCTACTTTTTTAACTGTTGCACAGGTATTTGAAGATACCGGCGTGCGGGCTTACAAAGGCCAGGCGCCCAGCTTAATTGGTAATCAGGTGGTATTAACCGCGGCTTTATCTATCCATGCCGTTGAAGCACGACATGCGGCTGCAATACGTCAGCTCAGGTATGATCTTGGCCAAAGCACCACTACACGGCCATATATACAAAGCACTACACATTTGGGTAACGATACCGGCGATGCAAGAGTGAACGGCAATTATGCTGGTGAAGAAAATACGGTACAAGGCCCTGTTAATTTAACCGACCTTAACAACAGCATAAGGATAGCTACAGCCTCGTTTGACGAACCGTTGGAGAAACAGGCAGTGCTCGACCTTTTGGTAGGATCATTTATTGTGAGTTAATTTACATTGTTGCCAAATAAAAAGGGGCGACCGGTTTAACCGGTCGCCCCTTTTTGTTATATATCGCATTAGTTTCGCGTTCCGCGGTGCGCGTCGCGAGGCTGTTGTTGTTGCTGCTGCTGGCGTTGCTGTTCCTGCTGCTGCCTTTGCTGCTCACGGGCTTGCTGCTGCTGCTGGCGCTGCTGCTCTTGTTGCTGCTGGCGTTGCTGTTCCTGCTGCTGGCGTTGCTGCTCCTGCTGCTGTCTTTGTTGCTCGCGGGCTTGTTGCTGCTGTTGTCTTTGTTGCTCCTGCTGTTGCTGGCGTTGTTGGTCCTGCTGCTGCCTATGCTGCTCACGCACCTGTTGCTGCTCCTGAACTTGTTGCTGTTTACGCTGCTGCTCCTGCTGCTCCCTAACTTGTTGTTGTTGGCGCTGCTGTTCTTGTTGCTGCTGCCTTTGCTGCTCTAAAACCTGCTGGCGTTGCTGTTGTGCCTGTTCCTTTTGCTGGCTTTCAGCAGCATCGCGGCTTGCACGGTGCTGCCGGTCTGTTTGCTGTTGCTGGCGTAGCTGGTCAAGCTGCTGTCTTTGTTGTTCAGCCTGTTGCTCACGTGCTTTTTGTTGCTGCTCACGTATCTGATCGCGTTGAACCACACCCTGCTGCCTGTCAATAGCCCGTTGCTGGCGTGTATCGCCTGTAATTGCCGGGCGGTTTGTACGGCCTTCGTTACCTGCTTCATCACGTGTTGCAACGGCGGGCCGCTGAGGGCGGCCTGGATTGGCAGCGCCACGGCCGTCTACATTAGTGCTAATCCTCACCAATCTCGAATCAGGCGTGCTTGTTTTTGCCGTTTCGGCCAGTTTAGCGGCGTTTGTGGCATTGTAAACCGTCCCCCTTCTGTTATCGGTATTAGCAATACGGTGGGCCGGGTTTTGCTGTTTATAAGCGGCACCATCTACCACACGGGCCGGGCGCGCATTGGTGTTATGCTTAACAGTTGGCCTGTACAAGTTAATAGTGTTGTTGCTAACCGTAATGCGCGACGGCCGGCTTACGTTATTGATATTATACACACGTACCGGGCGATGGCTATAACGCTGTATTTCTTCGCGGCGCGGGCCGGCGTTATACCAGTGATTATTATAGGTAACCCTGTTGCGCATCCAATGGGTGTTTCTGATAATGTACCTTACACGGATATACGGTACATAATAATTATATACATTGGTGTAATTTATATAAGCGTATGGTGCAAAAACCCAGTAGTCGTTAGGTACACTGTAGCTATCATCAATTGATGCTTCAAACGTTGTTCCGGGCTCCATTGGTGCCCAGCCGTAGTAGCCGCCGCCATCACGCCAGGTAACCCATGCAGGCGCCCACTCGTTCCCGGGTACCCATTCCCAACCATAATAGTTATCAAAATGCCACCGGCCGTAGTGGAAGGTTGCCCATCCCCACGGATATTCAGATACCCAGGTGTTACCGTAATTGGTCATGGCCCAGTAGCCACGGGTGGCGTATGGCCTAAAGTTTTCCTCAACATCGGGCACCCAAACGGTACCATACTGCGGGTCTTCTATCCAGGTACCATAGGGCTCTAACTCGTCGTAAAACTCCTGGTCGGATATATATTCGCCCTCTTGCTGGGCTAAGGTTTTATTCGGTGCGGACATTATCAGCATAACTGCCAATAAGCTTATCCCCCATATTTTATTTAAGATTTTCATACTGCGAGATTTAATAGCTGGTATACTGTATTCGACTTGATTTAACCACAAACGTTTAACACCGTAAATGTTTTATAGCCAATGTCATAAAATAATTACATGTGCTAATATATTTATCAACGCAGCCGGTATATCTGCGCGGATTTAGATAATTTTGGCGTTTAATATTGAAACTATGAGTACAGTAAATATCCCCCGCCTCGACCTTAATACTTATATAAATGGTACCGCCGACGAACGTAAGGCTTTTTCTGATAGTATTGGGAAAGCCTTTAACGAAACCGGCTTTGTAACTATCACCAACCATGGTCTTAGTAAAGAGCTTATCGATAAGCTTTACACACAGGTAAAAGCGCTTTTTGCCCTGCCGGAAGAAGTAAAATTGAAATACGAGATACCTGGCCTTGCCGGCCAGCGCGGTTACACAGGTAAAAATAAGGAAACCGCAAAAGGTTTTAAAGTGCCCGACCTGAAGGAGTTTTGGCAGATTGGCCAGACGGTAACTGATGACGACCCGATAAAAGCAACGTACCCCGATAACATTATGGTGGCTGAATTGCCCGAATTTAACAGCACTACCTTAGAGGTGTATAAAAAGCTGGAAGCGGCAGGCACCCATTTGTTGCGGGCCATAGCGGTTTACTTGGGGCTTGATGAAGGGTATTTTGACGATAAGGTACATAATGGCAACTCGATATTGCGTACGCTGCATTACTTTCCGATAGAAAACCCTGATGCCTTGCCTGATGATGCAGTGCGTGCAGGCGCACACGAAGATATTAACCTGATAACCCTTTTGATAGGCGCCAGTGCCGACGGGCTTGAATTGCTTACCCGCGATAACACATGGTTCCCGGTTACTGCCTTTGGCGAAGACCTGGTAGTGAACGTAGGCGATATGCTGCAGCGCTTAACCAATAACAAGTTAAAATCTACCACACACAGGGTAGTTAACCCGCCGCGCGAGCAAATGAAGAACTCCCGCTTTTCGGTGCCGTTCTTCCTGCACCCAAAAGTTAGTATGGAGCTTACCAGCCTGCCATCAACCATCGATGAGCAGCACCCCAAGCTTTACACAGACATCACCGCCGGTGAATACCTGGACGAGCGTTTACGGGAAATTGGCTTGAAGAAGTAGTAAATAGACGATAAACGAGAAGCCCCCGATATGGGGGCTTCTTGCTTTAAAACCTTCCGATACACGTGAAATCACCCCGGATATACGTGAAATCACCCAAAATAGAATATACCCATAAGTAAGTATTGCGCGCGAAACAGGGCAGAGGCATCTTTGTAAAGGAACTCTAAATCCTCATATCAAACACAATTCAGCTTATGAAGTACTTAAGGCTCACAACCATTTTTTCAATTTTATTTGTCGTTTTATTTGCAGTTTCCTGCCAAAAGGAATCAACCGGGGACGACAACAGCGAAGACACCGAGGAAACGGGCGGAACAGGCAGCTCAGCCGACATGGAAGCTACCTGGGCCCGCAACGATGGACAGGGAAATGCTTACTTAAAACTTAGCGGTACCACAGCTATTGCCTGTAGCGGTGGCGCAGCAACAACAGGCACCTATAACGCGGGCGCATCTACCATGACATTTGTTGTTGGCGGCCAAACCATAGTTTTCCCTTTAAGGATGAAGAACGGAAAGCTAATAGTAGGTGTGCCGGCCCAGGGGACGGTTAATAACCAGGAAACCGAATATATAAAAAGTAACATCTGGCCCTGCGGATCGGGCAGCGGCGGCACCGGTACAGGCGGCGGGGGTACGGGTACCGGAAACGGCGGCGGTACGGGTACAGGAAACGGCGGTGGTTCAGGCCAGCCTGCAAAGGGCAGCCTTATTGTATGGACCAACCAAACAGAATATGGTTGGAAACCACAGGGGATAAATGTAATGTATGTAGACGTAGTTGGCGTTTCAAGCACCAATTCAATTTTTGGCGGCCATTATACTTCTGCACCATCATGCGGGGCGCGGTATTGTTATACCGTTGACCTTGCGCCGGGCCGATATACCGTAACTGGAAAGGTGTACTTTTTGAAAGGGTTAGACGGAGTAACGCCGCCAACCTACAGCACCAGTCAAACCGTACAGGTAATGGCAGGCCAATGTGCTAATGTTATGTTGCGATAAGCGGGGGGCAATTAAACAAGGAAGCCCCGGTTTACGGGCTTCCTTGTTTACAAGTTAATTTATTCCAATACCACTTTCTCGTGCTGGTAGGGGATCTGTATATCATCAAAACCCTTTTCTTTTAGCTTTTCGGCGAAGTGCTGCTGCACCTCATATTCACCGTGTACCAGGAAAAGCTTTTTTACCAGCTTAGGGTCCTGGCAGGATAAAAAGTGCATTAGGTCTTCGTAATCGCCGTGAGCGCTCATGCTTTTGATGGATCGCACTTCGGCGTTAACCTGGTATGGTTCGCCAAAAATATACACTTCCTTTTCGCCTCGGGCGAGCCTGCCACCCAGCGAGTTTGGTTCGGCGTAGCCAACCATCAGTATGGTATTTTTTTGGTTGCTTATATTGTTTTTTATATGATGTTTTACGCGGCCGGCTTCGGCCATGCCCGATGATGATATGATAACGCATGGCCTTGCATCGTCATTAAGCGCGATAGATTCCTCGGTTGATTGTATAAACCTTAACCCCTTAAAGCCAAACGGATCGGCATCAACCTTCAGCACCTCTTTTACATTCCTGTTGTACTCTTCAGGGTGGTCCTTTAAAACCTGGGTGGCTTTTTCTGATAGGGGGCTATCTACATAATAGGGTACATCGGGCAATACGCCTTTAAGTTCCAGTGCATTTAAAGCATACAGTAGCTCCTGTGTGCGCCCTACGCTAAAAGCAGGTATTATCACCTTGCCGTTTTTTATGCCGCAGGTTTGTTTAATGATATCTAACAGGGCGTCTTCAACAGGGCCGATATCTTTATGCAGGCTGTCGCCGTAGGTCGATTCAAGCAAGATATAATCAGCCTGCTCAAAAGTTTGAGGGCTTTTCAGCAGCAGGTCGCCGTACCTGCCCACATCACCGCTAAAAGTTATCCGGGTTTCTCTGGCATCCTCTAAAACGGTAATATGTACCGCGGCGCTGCCAAGCACATGGCCGGCATCCGTAAACTTGAATTTAAGGCGCGGTGTAATGGCGTACTCTTCATGATAGTCAACTATCTTAAACAACCCCAGCGCTGCTATAGCATCATCTTCTGTGTATAAGGCCTCAAGCAGCGGCTGCCCCTTGCGCGCCCGGTGCTTGTTGCTGTACTCCACATCCTGCATTTGTATCTTGGCCGAATCCATCAGTAGGATCCGGGCCAGGTCCATGGTTGCCGCAGTGCAAAATATCTGCCCCTCAAAACCTTCTTTTACCAAACGGGGTATCAGCCCGCAATGATCGATATGCGCATGCGATAAAATAAGATAGTCGACTTTTTTGGGGTTAAACCCAAAGTGTTCGTTCATGTCCTCGGTTTGTTCGCCAAGGCCCTGAAACATGCCACAATCTAAAAGTACGCTTGTGCCATCCTGTAAGCGTAGTAAATGTTTGCTGCCGGTTACATTACGGGCGGCTCCGTGAAAGGTGATATCCATTGATAATTAGTTGTGATAGACAACCAAATAGACAAATAAAAGTTTATTCAAAAATAAACTAAACATTTAGTTGTTATTTTGATTTATATGATATACCTTAGCTTTACAGATAATAATCATCTTAAGTAAATGGAAATAAAAGATTTAACCCGGGCCGAAGAGCAGATTATGCAGGTGTTGTGGCAGCTGGAAAAAGGATTTGTAAAAGATGTTTTAGATGTTTTGCCCGAGCCGAAACCCGCTTATAACACCGTATCAACCATTATCAGAATTTTAGAGACCAAAGGGTTTGTAGACCATAACGCTTTTGGCAAGAGCCACGAATATTACCCGGTTGTAAGCAAAGAAGATTATAAGAACTTCGCGGCCGAAAAATTACTTACCGGATATTTTGATAACTCGGTGAACAGGATATTGTCGTTTTTTGTGAAAAAGGAGAAAATAAACCTGAAGGAGGCCGATGAGATCATGAAACTGATTGAGAAACTTAAAGATAAATAGTTATGAACTGGTGGCATTATTTATTGCTGGTAAATATTTACCTCACGCTGTTTTTCGGGTTCTATTCGTTAATGCTGCGTCGCGAAACGTTTTTTCAGCTAAACCGCATTTACCTGGTTGGTACGGCCATACTTTCGTTTTTTATTCCGCTTATACAAAGCGATTGGGTTAAAAGCTTATTTATTACGCAGCAGGTACAGTACACCATATACGGCAGCAATGCCATCACCATAACAGATATAGCGCCTATAAAAGATAACCCTGTTACCGTTGGGCAGGTATTACTGGTACTTTATACGCTGGGCGTAATAGCTTTAGCTGTAAAATTAGCAGTACAGTTAATAATACTAAGGCGGATAATTAAAGACCCCGCCCCATCGGCATCTTACTCTTTTTTTAACAAGATAAAAGTTAACGAAGGGATAAGCGGTAAGGATGTGATACAAAACCACGAAATGGTGCATGCCCGGCAGTTCCACTCGGCCGATGTGCTGATCATAGAAGCGGTAATGATCATCAATTGGTTCAACCCCGTTGTGTACCTGTACCGCTTTGCTATAAAACATGTGCACGAATATATAGCCGATATGCACACGCTTAAAGCTGGCACCAGCAAAACCGATTACGCGTTATTGCTGCTAAGCCAAACCTTTGATACCACCACACACAGCTTGGTTACGCCGTTTTTTAACCATAGCCTTTTAAAAAAGCGCATTATGATGTTACAAAAAAACAGATCGCAACGCATAAAACTGATTAAATATGGCTTATCGGCCCCCTTATTTATATTAATGCTGATATTATCGTCGGCAACTATAAGCAATAGCAAGGCTGTTGAAACCATACACGACAAAGCCGCGGAGGTATTTGCCAGCCCTGCCAAAGCCGTACTGGCAGATACCACCTACAAAACCACCATAATTACATTCGACCCAAAGACCGATAAATTACCTGCTGATACTATTCCGAAGGAAAATAAGACGCAGGTTTTTACCGCGGTTGAGCATTCGCCAGGATTTCCCGGTGGTCAGGCAGCTTTTAGCCGTTTCCTAAGTAAAAATCTTAAATATCCTGCCGAGGCACGCAAAAATAAGGTTGAGGGTCGCGTAGTTGTAAATTTCGTGGTTGAAACTGATGGGTCGTTAAGCGATATCAGAGTGTTACGGGGGGTAGGCAGCGGTACCGATGAAGAAGCAGTAAGGGTGCTAAAAACATCGCCGAAATGGAAACCGGGGGTACAGAACGGCAGAAAGGTGCGCGTACAGTATACTGTGCCTATTACTTTTTCCCTGGGCAATAAACTAACATCAACAGGCGAGCCGGCAAGCAGCGAGGGTAGCCCGGTATTTACCGCGGTTGAACAATCGCCGGTTTTCCCCGGAGGCGACAAGGCTTTCAGCGAGTGGCTGGGCAAAAACGTTAAATATCCTAAACCGGCGCGGGATGCGAATATTCAGGGCAGGGTTATCGTAACCTTTGTGGTAGAGAAGGACGGATCGTTAAGCGGAATACGGGTGATAAGAGGTGTAAGCCCCGATATTGACAAAGAAGCGCTTAGGGTAATGAACCTTAGCCCGGCCTGGAGGCCCGGCCTGCAAAACGGGCATACAGTTAGGGTTGCGTATAGCCTGCCTATAAATTTTTCGTTGGCGGTTGATGATGAAAAAGAAACAAAAACAGGTTATGTACCTTATGCCGCGCCTGATAATGCTTTAGATACCAACCAGGTAACACCGTTGATAAAGGTGCGCAACGGCTATGGCACCGTACCATTATATGTGCTTAACGGCAAAATAATTAAACAGGAGGAAATGTCGGTATTGCCGGCTAACGAAATAGAGAGTATAACGGTTTTAAAGGATAGATCAGCAATAAGCCTTTACGGCAAAAATGGTGAGAATGGAGTTATACTTATAACAACCAAAAAGAAAAAGATTAATATTAAATAAGTAAAGTCAGTATAGTTTAAAACGGCCGGGCTGTTATACAGCCTGGCTTTTTAGGTTAAAGATCGGAGCCTTCGGCTTTGGCCTGTTCCTGCTCGCGCAGGTTGCGCATAATTTTAGTGAAGCCGCGGTGATGTCCTTCTTCATCAAACAGCGGGAAAACCAGGCCGCTTCCCCAAAAACGCGAACCATTTTTACGTACATGATAACGCTCGTCAATAGCGCGGCCATCATTTAGGGCTGTTACAAGCTCGTGGGCGGGCGCGCCTTTGGCAACATCTTCGGGGGTGAAAAAAACATCGGCGCATAACCCCATAGCTTCATTTTCGGTATAACCTAAAACCCGTTCGGCACCACTGTTCCAGCTATTAACGTCGCCATTTTTGTCGGTGGTAAACACCGCGTAATCCTCAAGGCTATCCAGCACCTGCCTGAAAAAATCTTCGCTCATCCTAAAGTAGCTGTCCTCAAAAACATCTTCACCGGTTATTTGCTGGTTAAGCGTGGCGTAATCAACTTCAATAATTACATCTTCCACGCCGCAGGCCATCTGCATAGGTTCGCGGGTTATTTTATAGAAGGTCTCGAAACCGCTGGGCAGGTTATTTAGCTTTGGCTTTTCCCGCACAGGTTTCAGCACCAGGTTGGTGTGCCCATCGGCCACGGTGCTGGCCAGTACGTGGGTGTATCCTTTTTCTATCAGGTCGCCAAGCAGTTGTGGGGTAAAGGGTATTTTCATATCAGTAGTTGTAACGGAACGGAAAGTTTTGCGCTTGATTGATATTATATGGCTGTAGGCCTGCGTATGATGGCAAGGATAACGGCAATTACAGCAATAACTAAAAGCAGGTGTATAAGGCTGCCTACAGCGGAAAGAAAAAAGCCGATTGCCCAGCAAATTACCAGTATTACAGCTATAATATAAAGTAATGAATTCATAATTAACATTTTTTTGACTTGTTGTAATAATAACAAGTGCGTTAAAAATGTTTTATATTTTTTGACCCGGCCATAAACCGGCTGGCGACAAGACAATAAAAAGCCCCCTGTACTTTTACATACAGGGGGCCTGAGATGAGGATCAGACTTTTACAGTTTTAACCATTTTTTCCGCACTGCAAGTTGCTGTGGTGTAGGGTTTGGCAGTTCGGTAATGCTGTATTTAACGGCGGTGTTACGTTTTAAAGTAACCGGTATTTTATAGCCCTGCCCATCGCGGCTAACAGTTACCACAATTTTATCGCCTGCCTTTTTGTCCTTAATTGCAGCGGCAAGGTCGGTAACCGGGGTGTCGTCAATATGAGTTATCTGGTCGCCAACGTTTAAGCCGTCAACCCAGCCCGCCCCATCGCGTATTACGGTGCTGATGATATTGCGTTGATTTGTAAATACACCTAAAGTCGGTTCATTGGTTTCGGCAAGTGCGTCTACCAGTTTATAGCCTGCATAGCCAAGATATTTATTGTAATCAATCGGTGCTAAACCGTTTATATATTTAGCGTAAAAATCATCAAGGTTGCTGCCTGCAAACTTTTCAAAGCCGGCTTTAAACTCAGCATCTGTATAACCGCGTTTTTTTGTTTTGTAATAGGTGTTATACATATACCGCATTACATCATTTAAGCTGTATTTGCCGTTGCTGCCGTTGATGATCGCCAGGTCTAACAACATGCCCACTACCGCTCCTTTGTCGTAATAGGATATGCCGGTATTATACGAGTTTTCGTTAGGGCGATAGCCTTTTATCCAGGCATCAAAGCTTGATTCGGCCAGCGGCTGCACCTTGGTGCCGGGCTGGTTCTCCACCGTGTTGATATCACCGGCCATGTCGCCTAAAAAGCCCTCCGCGTTTGTAAGGTCGGCATAGCGTAAAGCAAGGTTCTGGTAGTAGGCGGTAAAGCCTTCGGCTATCCACAGGTTGGTGGTATAATTTTCGTTATCGTAATCAAACGGGCCTAAAGCTATCGGGCGAAGGCGCTTTACATTCCATAAGTGAAAATGCTCGTGCGCAACCAGGCCTAAAAAGCCGCGGTAGCCGCGCTCGTTACCATACTGATCGCGCGAGGCGCCTAATACAGTAGAGCTAAGATGTTCTAAGCCACCGCCGTTACGCTGCTTGTTATGCACTATAAAAGTGTAATGCTTGTTTGGGTTTTCGCCATATATAGCTGCCTCCGCGCGGATGATTTTCGCCATATCCACCTTAAGGCGCTCTTTATCGTAGTTACCGCCGCCATACATGGCCACTTCATAATGGGTGCCGTCAACGTCAAAATCAAACACATCCTGGGTGCCTATTTCAAGCGGCGAATCGTATAGGATATCATAATTTGGTGCCGTGCGCGTGAATACATCGCCCTTAACCATTTCTAAACTGGTAGATACCTTATTCCAGTCTTTATAAGGTTTTATGGTGATGGTGGAGGGCTGGTTCAGCATGCCTTTAGGGAACAGGAAGATCCCGGTGGTTGACAGGAAAGCGTGCGATACATCGATAAAGCTGGTGCGTACCGATAGCTCGAACGCGTAAACCTTGTATTTTACCGTTACCGACGAATGGCCCGCGGTATTTATACGCCAGGTGTTTTTGTTGATCTTGGGAGCCGGCACGGCTTTGCCATTGGCAGAAACGCTTAGCGATTCAATATTTTTGGCAAACTCCCTTACCAGGTACGAGCCGGGCGCCCAAACGGGCATTTTAACCTCGAGCGAGGGCTGCGCAAGGCCTGTAATATTCATTTCTACGTCTACATAATGGGCCTGCGCTTCCGGAAAGCTAACGGTGTACGAAATTTTAGCTATTCCAGCTGCTTTGCCGGGTGTAGTACTCATAAAAAACAATATTAAATAAACCAGTGCTGTTAGTTGAAATTTTTTCATGTGGCAAGTTATAAAATTTATGTTTTTAATTAAACCGGCAAAAACCGCTGCCGTTGTAAAATGGTTGATACATGTAATCAATTTGATTTTTAAGCCGTTAATATTGCAAACTCGTAAGAGAAAGCAGGCACATAAAGCAATAATTGTGCTGCATCCATGTGTAAACATCTATATTTATATGGCGGCATCAGCCATATATAAACACTAACAAGTAATAATTAAGGGATATAAACAATACCGTACCAACAAGCTTATATGAAAACAAAATACGTTATATACACATTGCTGGCACTGCTTGTTGCATTTTTAGTTTATAATAAGTTTTTTAGTAAAAAGGCTAAACAAAACAGCGCGGCAACGGCCGGTAAGGGTAAAAAAAAGAACGGCCCTGTAACTGTTAATGTGATGGTGGTAAAAGATACCACTTTAAGCAACCAGATAGATATTACCGGTACTATTGATGCCAACGAAAAGGTTAACCTGATAAGCCAGACGGCGGGCAACATTACCGGAATATACTTTACCGAGGGCGAGCATGTTAATAAGGGCCAGTTACTGGTGAAGGTTTACAACCAGGATCTGCAGGCCTCGTTACAGCAAAACCAGGCACAGATGGTGCTTGCCCGGGATATCAATAACCGCAACAAAATATTATTAGAAAAAGAGGCGGTAAGCAAGGAGGAGTATGAAACTTCGCTGTCGTCATTAAATTCGATGAAGGCGCAGGCTGATGTTATCAGGGCGCAAATTGCCCGTACAGAGATACGTGCGCCGTTCTCGGGCGTTATTGGTTTAAGGAATGTAAGCCCGGGTGGATACCTGTCGCCTTCAACACCAATTGCCACCCTGGTAAATATTGACCCGGCCAAGGTCACCTTTTCGGTGCCCGAGCGTTATCTGCCTATTATTGGCAAAGGGAGCAAGGTTACCTTTACGGTTGAAAGCTCAAGGGAAACATTCAACGCCACGGTATATGCCATTGAGCCCGCACTGGATGCCAACTCGCGCACCATCACGGTCAGGGCCAAGGCACCCAACCCTAAAAATATACTTAGGGCAGGCTCTTTCGCCAAGATCAACCTAACGCTCGACCAGATACCAAAAACCATTATGGTGCCTACCGAGTGCGTTATCCCGGATCTGAAGAGCAGCAAGGTATATCTTTATAAAAACGGTATAGCCGTTGCCCAAAATGTGAAAACAGACCTGCGTACCGATACCAAGATCCAGATCATTGAGGGGCTAAAGGCAGGGGATAGTATCGTGGTATCCGGCCTGATACAAATTCGGCCTAAATCTCCATTAAAGATCCTTAAAGTTATCAAGTAACCCATTATGAGTTTATCCTCGGTAAGTATAAAAAGGCCCGTATTGGCAACAGTTATGTCTGTTGTGATAGTTGTATTTGGGGTTATTGGCTATAAATTTTTAGGCGTACGCGATTTTCCTTCGGTAGATCCGCCCATCATATCGGTATCAACCAGCTACTCGGGCGCTAACTCAGATGTTATCGAATCGCAGATCACCGAGCCGCTGGAGAAAGCGATAAATGGTGTGCCGGGTATCCGTAATATATCATCAACAAGTTCGGTAGGGTCAAGTAATATCACGATTGAATTTGAACTGGATGCCGACCTGGAAACCGCCGCCAACGATGTGCGCGATAAAGTGGGGCAGGCACAGCGCCAGCTGCCGCAGGATATAAACGCCCCGCCGGTGGTAAATAAGGCCGATGCCAGCGCCGATAACATCATTACGCTTACCGTTAGCAGTACCACCCGTAACATAACCCAGGTAAATGATTATGCCGAGAACGTTTTGCAGGAAGGCTTACAAACCATCCCTGGGGTAAGCGCCATCAACATACAGGGTCAGCGCCAGTACGCCATGCGTTTATGGATAGACCCTAACAAACTGTCGGCCCTAGGGCTTACCGCTACCGATATAGGCGCCGCTTTATCCCGTGAGAACGTTGAACTGCCCGCAGGTAAAATTGAAGGTAACAATACCGAAATAACCATCCGTGCGCTTGGCAAATTAACCAGCGAAAAAGATTTTAATAACCTGATCATTCGTGCCGACAGTAACCGCGTGATAAGGCTTGATGATGTGGGTTACGCTGTGTTAGGATCTGCCAATGAAGAAACATCGTTAAAAGAGTCGGGCGTGCCTATGGTTGGCCTGGCGGTAGTGCCCCAGCCGGGCGCCAATTACGTGCAAATAGCCAAAGATTTTTATAAGCGGCTGGAGCAGATCAAAAAGGACCTGCCGCCCGATATTTCTGTAAAGGTAGCTTTGGATAATACAAGGTTTATCAACAACTCCATAACCGAGGTAAAGGAAACATTGCTGATATCGTTCATACTGGTGGTAATTATCATTTACCTGTTCTTCAGGGATTGGCTCATCGCTTTTCGCCCGCTGATAGATATACCAGTGTCGCTGATCGGCGCATTCTTTATCATGTACGTATTTGGTTTTTCCATCAATATTTTAACACTGCTGGGTATAGTGCTGGCCACGGGGCTTGTGGTAGATGATGGTATTGTGGTTACCGAAAATATCTACAAAAAGGTTGAGGCCGGCATGGCTATCCGCAAAGCGGCGTTCGAAGGATCGGCCGAAATATTTTTCGCGGTAGTATCCACCTCGGTTACCCTGGCCGCGGTATTTTTACCCATCATATTTTTACAAGGCTTTACCGGCAGGTTGTTTCGCGAATTTGCCGTAGTGGTAGCCGGGGCGGTGTTGATATCGGCATTTGTGTCGCTATCGTTAACACCTATGCTCAACGTAAAGCTTATCCGCAAAAGTCAAAAGAAATCGAAGTTTTATGAAATGACCGAGCCCTTTTTTGTGAACATGACCAACGGCTATACCGAAACGCTGGTTAACTTCATGAAGAAAAAGTGGGTATCGTTTGTGATACTTGGCGGCTCGTTGCTGCTTACCGCGGTGTTGTTTAAAATAACCCCGTCAGAACTGGCCCCGCTTGACGACCGCAGCCTGCTTCGCTATTCGGTAACCGGCTCTGAAGGCGCCACTTACGAGTACATGACCCGCTACATGGATAAAGTTGCCAACCTGGTAGCCGATTCGATACCCGAGGCCAATGTGAACCTCGAGATCGTGTCCCCTTCATGGGGCGGTGGTGGTTCGGCCAACTCGGGTTTTGGCCGTATAGGGCTTGTTCCGCCCAATGAGCGAGAGCGCAGCCAGCAGGATATTGCCGACTGGCTGAATAAAAAGCTTAGCCGTATGCCCGATGCACGTGCCATAGTGGTGCAGGAGCAAACCATCAGCGGTGGCGGTAGCGGCGCGCGTACATCGCTGCCGGTACAGTTTGTCATACAAAACCAGGATTTTGAAAAGATCCGTAAGGTGCTGCCCGATTTTTTTGCCGAAGTATCAAAAAGCCCCGTCTTCCAGGGCACGGATGTTAATTTGAAATTTACCAAACCCGAATTGAGGGTGATTACCGACCGCGACCGCGCACGGGACCTGGGCGTTTCTGTAGATGACATTGCGCAAACCCTGCAGCTTTATTACAGCGGCGGCCGGTTAGATTATTTCCTGATCAACGGTAAGCAGTACCAGGTAATTGCACAGGTTGATAGGGCTAACCGCGATCAGCCGCTTGACCTTAAATCGGTTTACGTGCGCAGCAGTAAAGGCAACCTGGTACAGCTGGATAACGTAGTTAAGGTAACCGAAAGCGCCAGCCCGCCATCTATATATCACTTTAACAGGTTTAAGTCGGCAACGGTACAGGCAGGCCTTGCGCCGGGGCAAACCGTGGGCGATGGTATTGCCGAAATGAACCGCATATCTAAACAGCTGCTTGACGATACCTTTAGCACCTCGCTTACAGGCCCGTCGCGCGATTTTGCCGAGGGATCGTCGAATATCGCCTTCGCCTTCTTATTTGCGCTGCTGCTGATATACCTGGTGCTTGCAGCGCAGTTTGAAAGCTTTGTAGACCCGTTTATTGTGATGCTAACCGTACCGCTGGCCATATCGGGGGCCTTCATATCCCTTTGGCTGTTCGATCAGACATTTAACATATTTAGCCAGATAGGTATTATTACCCTTGTAGGGCTGGTAACAAAAAATGGTATATTGATAGTGGAATTTGCCAACCAGCGTATGGAGGCCGGCCTTAATAAATACGATGCTGTTGTAGAAGCCGCAACATCGCGTTTAAGGCCCATTTTAATGACAAGCCTTGCCGTGGTATTAGGGTCTGTGCCTATTGCGCTGGCCCTTGGCGCGGGGGCAAAAAGCCGTGTATCGTTAGGTATAGTAATTATCGGCGGTATGTTGTTTTCGCTGGTATTAACATTATATGTTATACCAACCATGTACATGGTATTTGCATCAAAAACACGCCGCGACCCCGACCATGAACCCGAAGATGAAGCCGTTTCAGAAACTAAGCCGCCTTTACTTATTGAAAAACTTTAAGCAATATGAATATTAAAAAAATAATTTGCTTGATTTTTTGCGCTATCGCCTTTACGTCCATGGTAAAAGCACAGAATGCGCCTTTGCTTACGCTGAAAGATGCTGTTGAAATAGCTTTGCAGAATAACTATAATATCAAGCTATCGCAAAACAACGCGGCCATAGCCAGCAATAACGTTACTTTAGGAAACGCCGGCTTTTTGCCATTGGTAACCGGCGATGCTACGCTGAACAAAAGCAACCAGAAAATTAAGCAAACCCGCAACGATGGTACCGTAAATAATTTAACTGCCAACAATAGCAACAACAATTACGGGGTTAACCTAAACTGGACGATCTTTGACGGCTTTGCTATGTTTGCCAATTACGACATGCTAAAGGAGCTGGATAAGCTCGGCGCCTTGCGCTTACAGGATACCATACAAAATACGGTGGCTAACGTTATAACTACCTACTATAGCCTGATCAGCCAGAACGAGCAGATAAAGGCACTGCGCGGGGCAATTGATATATCCCGAACGCAGCTGCGTTATTCAAACGATAAGTTTACGGTTGGCAGGGTATCAAAGCTGGATGTTTACAACGCGCAGGTTAACCTGAATACTGATACCGCCAACCTGATAACCCAGCTGCAGCAGTTTAAAACAACCAAAATACAGCTTAACCAACTGCTGGTGCGCGATCTGCAAACAGATTTTAGTGTAGGTGATACCATTGTTGTGAACAGCAGCCTGGTACTGGGCGATATACTGGCCAAAGCGCAGGCGCAAAATGCCGATATACTGGCATCACAAATAAATAAGCGACTGGCCGAGATCAACCTAAGGCAGGTAAAATCAGCCCGGTACCCGGTAATTGGTTTAACATCGGGCTATACGTTCAGCAACAGTAAAACACCGGCGGGCTTTACGCTTAGCCAGAATGCCCACGGCCTGGCCTATGGCTTAACAGCATCTATCAATATCTTCGACGGGCTTAACCAATGGCGCCGCGAGCGTAATGCAAAATTGCAGATAGCTAATGCCGATATCAATACCAAGCAAATAAGGCTGGATGTAGAAGCGCAGATAAGTAATTTTTATGTTGCCTACCTGTCGGGCTTAGATTTGGTACGAATAGGGCAATCCAGCGTTGAATTGGCCCGTAAAAATCTCGAAATTTCTTTGGAAAAATATAAAATTGGCAACATCACACAGTTAGAGATCCGCGAAGCGCAAAGAAACTACCTGGATGCGCAATCAAAGTTTTTTTCGGCGCAATACCAGTCTAAAATGGCCGAAGTGACACTGCAACAGATAACTAACAGTATAAATATTCAATAATATATATTTAATTGTATTAAAAGATTATTTTTGAACAATGCCTGTTCACTTTAATACATGCCTGCTCATTGATGACAATTATATTGACAACTTTGTTACGCGCAAGATTTTGGAGAGCGGCAACTTCGCAGATAACATAATTGTAATACAATCGCCGCAGGAGGCTATAAACGCCCTTCGTGATGGTACGGTAAAACCCGACGCGATTTTCCTGGATATACGCATGCCCATAATGTCGGGCTTTGAATTTTTACAGGAGTACGAGTCGCTTGAGCTTGACAACAAAGAAGTGGTAAAAATATTTATGCTTTCGTCATCGCTCGATCCAACCGACATGAACAACTCAAAAAGCAATAAATATGTGGCCCGTTTTGTTCATAAACCGCTAACCCACCAGGCGCTTGAGGAACTTTGTACATGATATTAGTAGCAGATAGCGGATCATCAAAAACAGACTGGCTTTTATCTATCCCCGGGGAACCGAACCGCGCGTTCAAATCTGCCGGACTTAACCCTTATTTTTTAACGGAAAAAGAAATTGCCAGGATACTGCAGGACCAGGTGCCGAGTATGATAGCTATGGCCCCTGATATAAGCGAAATATACTTTTTTGGCGCGGGCTGCTCCAGCCCTGACAGGCACGAGATAGTGTCAAACGCCATCAGCAGCTTGTTTCCGGGCGCGTATGTAAGTGTTGATAGCGACCTGTTGGCATCCGCTTACGCCACCTGCGGCCGCGAAAAAGGGATATGCTGCGTATTGGGCACCGGCTCAAACATTTCTTTTTTTGATGGTGAGGATATACACGACGGGCAGCATGGCCTGGGGTACGCCCTTGGTGACGAAGGCTCCGGTACGTGGTTTGGCAAGGCACTGGTAACCGATTACCTGTATGGCAATATGCCCGATGATATCCATGCCAAATTTAAAGAAGCGTACCACCTTACCAAAGAGGACGTTATCACAAACGTGTACCAGAAACCCCGGGCAAACTCTTACCTCGCATCGTTCTCGAAATTTTTATCGCCCGTCAGGTCCACTTTTTATGCGCAGGACCTGATCAAACGCGGCCTGCAGGAATTTGTTGATACCAACATCAAATCGTACCCGCAGTACGATAAATTTAAGTGCCATTTTGTAGGGTCGATAGCTTATGTATTTGCCGATGAACTTAAAGCCGTTTGCGATCAGAATGGAGTGCATGTCGGTAAGATCATCCGCCAGCCGATAGTTGACCTGCTGGAGTTTATTTTGAAGAGAGACGCGCAAGCGCAGCTTTAATCAGTTATAAGATACTCAATCAATAAATTGGTGGCGCTACTTTGTCAGTAGTGAAAAACCTAAAACGCTGATAATAAAGCGTTCACGTGTGTTCACGGTGTTCACGTGCGCCGAACGTGAACACTTTGTTAATGTTTAAACCCTTTTTTGATGCCTATCAAAAATATACCCAGCACGGCTAATATGCTTGCCGCCTTAGGCAGGTAATCGCCGTACTCAACATAAAACGTAATATCCGAATTCAGGTTGATGTCCTGTTTAAGCGCGGTACGCACCCACCACTTGCTTTGCTGCACAATATCACCGCGCTGGTTAATAAATGCCGAGATGCCGGTGTTGGCAGAGCGGCAAACCCAACGGCGGGTTTCGATGGCGCGCAGTTTGGCATAATCCAGGTGCTGGTCTTTACCCGAGGTATTTTCCCACCAGCCGTCATTGGTGATAACAGCAATAAATTGTGAACCTTGTTTTATCGATTTTGCGATCCACCCGCCCCAGATAGATTCGTAGCAGATAACAGGTGTTACGCCTATTCCGCTTTGCGAGTAAAATACCCCGGGCTCGGTTTGCATGCCATAAGCGCCGGTTGCACCGCCCAAATGCTCAAATACAGGTTTCAGGAACGATAGCGTATTGCCAAAAGGTAATGATTCCGCTCCGGGTACCAATCTCGATTTATGATAAAACTGCACTTTAGACGAATTTTCGATATTGATAGCCGTGCTGAATCTATCGTAAAACATCGCGCCTTCGGGCATAGGGGCCGCGGTTGAGGTAGCCCTTTTATTATACATTTTATAAGTTTCGCCCCCGGTTAAAACATTACCGTTTTTGTATTTTGAAAGGAAATGCCTTACCTGCATGTACGAATTATCGGCGTAAATGCGGTCTTCGTTTATTTCCTGCGGAATGGCGGTTTCGGGCCAGATAAAATATTCGGTGTTTTGCTGACCGATGGAATCGGACAAATGGGTAAGCGTTGCTATCTGCTCTTGCACCGGTATAGTGCCTTCCTTTTCATACGGATCGATATTAGGCTGCACCACCACAATGTTGGATGGGTTAACCTGCTCTTTGTAGCTATAATATTTATATAGTGATAAACCTAAAGGAAGTATCAGCACCAGCGTAAAGGCAATAATGATTTTTCTGCGCGTGTGTACAGGCTGCCCCTCGCTTAAGCCGGTGTAAAGCAAAAACAGCAGGATATTGATCACCCAAACCCAGATTGTTCCTCCGTAAACCCCTGTATACTCATACCACTGCACCCACTTATGCGATGTAGCAAAGCCATTGCCCAGCGTCATCCAGGGGAAGTTAAGATCCCAGCTTTGGTGCAGGTATTCGTACCCTATCCAAAAACACACCAGCACTGCCAGCGCTATTGGCCGTGGTGTAATAAGCCGCGCCCGGTAATATAGCCAGCAGGCTGTAGCCATCAGCAGTGGACCCAGCGCATAAGGTATCAACGTTATGGGTACCGCTACAACAGGGCCTATAATCTTCAATGAATTATAAACCCAGTAAATACAAAGCGTATTCCAGATAAAGAAGCCAATGAAGGTGGTATTAAAGATCTTTTTACCCTTGCCTGTAGCTGTTGATTGGATGATGTTTTCCATTGCCAGCAGCATCGGCCCTAACGCCGTAAAAAGGAAAAAAGTGGTGTATCGCGTAGGCGGCCAGGCCACCCAAAGCAGCAAGCCGGAAAATATGGAGAGTAACAGGTTTTTTTTCATTTGTTATTTAATATACGTCATCGCGAGGTACGAAGCAATCTCTTTAGGACATGTACTCGCCCTTGTTGGTGTTGTCACCAACAAGCCGCTATGCAATAAAACCATACCGTCAATCAGTCCTAAAAGTTGTTGGTGACAACACCAACAACGGCGGAAGAGATTGCTTCGTGCCTGGCGATGACGTGTTAGAACCCTCTCGTTTGGAGAGGGCAGGATCAGGCTTTTAATCTTCCTCCTCCTCTGCATATTTCTTTTTCTTACCCCCGGCAGGTGCGGCGCCGGCAATACACATCACAAATTCGCCTTTTAACGGGTGGGTTTCAAAATAGGTTTTCACCTCGGCAACCGTGCCGCGTACAGTTTCTTCAAACATTTTGGTAAGCTCACGCGATACGGAAAGCTGGCGGTCGGCTCCAAAAAAGGTGATCATTTCATCCAGCGTCTTCAATAAACGGTGGGGCGACTCGTAAAGTATAATGGTGCGTTCTTCTGTAGCCAGTAATTTATAGCGGGTTTGGCGCCCTTTTTTCAGCGGCAAAAACCCCTCAAAGCAAAATTTATCTGTAGGGAAGCCCGAGTTTACCAACGCTGGTACAAAAGCTGTTGCGCCGGGCAGGCATTCAACCGCGATATTATATTTTAATGCCTCGCGCACCAGGAAAAACCCCGGGTCGGATATGGCAGGCGTACCGGCGTCACTTATCAGCGCGATATTCTGGCCCATCAGCAAAAATTTAATGATCTCGTTACTGCTTTGATGCTCGTTATGCTGATGATGAGCGAACACCTTGTTCTGTATGTCGAAATGCTTCAGCATGGGGGCAGAGGTGCGTGTATCTTCAGCCAGTATAAGGTCAGCCTCTTTTAAAATACGGATAGCCCTAAAGGTCATATCCTCCAGGTTGCCAATAGGGGTGGGTACTAAATAGAGTTTACCGGGCATTCAGTTCGCAGTTTTTGGTTCGCAGTTCGCAGCGCCATACGGTTACCATTTACAAAAAAGCTGTAAACTGCCTACGGCAAACTGCAAACTGTTATATTTGCCTTTTAAAATAAAATCAATGCTGCAAGTTAGTTATATCCGCGATAACAGGGAACAGGTTTTAGAGCGTTTGGCTGTAAAAAATTTTAAACAGCCCGAATTGGTTGATGAAATTATCCGTTTGGATAATGAACGGCTGGCAGCGCAGCGCGAAAGTGAAGAATCCAAAGCGGCAGCAAATCAGGGTGCCAAACAAATTGGCGAACTGATGCGCGCGGGTAAAAAAGCGGAAGCGGAACAACTTAAGGCCAACACCGGCAACGCCAAGGAGAATATCAAAAAATTAGATGAGCAGCTTGCCACTATTGAAGAAAGCCTGTATCAAAAAATTATTTTATTGCCCAATTTGCCGCATGCGTCTGTGCCTAAAGGTCTCACGCCCGAAGAGAACGAAGTAGTGCTTGAAAGCGGCAACAAACCCGTGCTACCTGACAATGCCCTGCCGCACTGGGAACTTGCTGCTAAATATGATCTGATAGATTTTGAGCTGGGTGTTAAAATAACCGGCGCGGGATTCCCGGTGTACAAAAATAAGGGCGCCAAATTACAGCGCGCGCTGATCAACTTTTTTATTGACGAAGCTGAAAAAGCCGGGTATAGCGAAGTGAGCTTGCCACTGATGGTGAACGAAGCATCAGGTTTTGGCACCGGGCAATTGCCGGATAAAGAAGGGCAAATGTATTTTGTGGGCTTGGATAATTTGTACCTGATCCCTACCGCCGAAGTGCCAATAACCAACTTATACCGCGACGTAATTTTAAAGGGCGAAGAATTGCCCGTTAAAAATTGCGGACATACGCCATGCTTCCGCCGTGAGGCGGGCTCGTATGGAGCACATGTACGTGGCCTTAACCGCCTGCACCAGTTTGATAAAGTAGAAATAGTACAAGTTGTGCGCCCGGATGAATCGTACCAAGTACTGGAGGATATGAGCGCCCACGTGCAGGGTTTGCTGCAAAAGCTTGGCTTGCCATACCGTGTATTGCGCCTTTGCGGCGGCGATATGGGTTTTGCATCGGCCCTTACCTATGATATGGAAACCTGGAGCGCGGCGCAGCAACGCTGGCTGGAAGTATCGTCTGTTTCAAACTTCGAGACGTTCCAAAGCAACAGGCTAAAACTACGTTTCCGTAATGCCGAGGGTAAAACCCAATTAGCCCACACCCTTAACGGAAGCGCCCTGGCCCTGCCGCGTATTGTGGCTACTTTATTAGAGAACAATCAAACAGACAAAGGCATTAAAGTGCCCGAGGTGCTGGTACCTTATACAAAGTTTGAGTGGATAGATTAAGGTGTGAATATGAGCGATCGCGACCCTAAAAAGATAGCGCAGTTATTATTTATAATTAATTTATTGCCATCAATAATCGCTTTTTTTGGGGCGTGTATGCTTACAATGACCTGGCAAGGAAGTGATGAGATTTCTGCAAAGGTTTGGACAATATTGGTGTGGGCGGGGCTCATTGCGCAATTCTTATATTTTTTGCAAACTAAATACATACAATTCGCGCTTAAAAAGTCCGTTTGGCTTTATTCTATATTATTGAATTGTGGTTTTATAGTATATTACATAGTGGGTTTTATTTTAGGCGTCATAGAGAATACATTGCAGTTCCAGGCGCTCCTGATAATCCCATTATTGTTATATCCATTAGCTTTTTTAGTTCTCAGTTATCGGGCGTTTAAACAATTGTAATAGCAAGCCACTATTTCTTGCTTGCAATAACGTTCGATTTTACAATAAAAGCCACCTATGTTTCATTGTTTTCTTTTTAACGTCAAGAATCTTTCGGAACGTTACATCCCCTTCTGTATCGCCTCGTAAACAGCATCCTGTATGCGTGGGCGAATGTTAAGGCTGCCCAGCTTATTGCCTACGTTGGGGTGAACACGGTTTGACAGGAACACATAAACCAGGTTGTACTTGGGATCGACCCACACTGCGGTGCCTGTGAAGCCGGTGTGGCCATATGCTTGGTCTGAAGCCAGTTTGGATGGATAATGCCTGTCGGCTATGGGGTCCCAACGGTCGAAACCCAGCCCGCGGCGACTTACTGCCGATTGTTTGGACGTCCATAAGTCTACCGTTTCCGGTTTTATGTACTGAACCCCGCCATAAGTGCCACGGTTAAGCGTCATTTGGTAAAGTATGGCAATATCATTGGCGCTGGCAAATAAACCCGCATGCCCGGCAACGCCTCCCATCAGGGCTGCGGTAGGGTCGTGCACATACCCGTCTATTAGTGTCTTCCTATCTTTTTTATCATCCTCTGTTGGTGGGATGCGGTCGGCAGGGAAGCGGTAAAGCGGTAAAAAACCCGCTGTTTGCATTCCAAGCGGGTTGTAAAGTTTATCCTGCACGTATTTATTCAGAGGTGTAGCGGTAATGGTTTCTGCTATTTGCTGCATAAATATCATGCTTACATCGCTGTAAACATACTGGCCACGCGTTTTTACCGCCGAGCGTAAAGCCGACGGCAGCATTACTTCATCAAAATAATTTTTGCGCAGGTAGTAATTGTCGTTCACCCTGGTAGGGAAAGCGGCCGAAGAGTCGGTACTGTGGTCGGTAGGCTTCACCACCTCAAATGTTTGGATATCCGGAATCAACCCTGCCTGGTGCAGCAATATCTCGCGTACGGTTAAAGTGTTTTTGTTGGTGTTGCGCGTTATGGGCAGGTATGTACCAAGGGTTGAATCGAGATTGAGTTTACCGGCATCGTAAAGCTGCATCGCCTCCATAGTGGTTGCCGATATTTTTGTCATAGATGCTACATCAAAAATATCGGTTATCCTGTCGGGGATGGCATTCTCGTAGGTATGATAGCCATAAGCCTTGTTAAATATCACTTTGCCATCTTTAGCTACCAACACCACACAACCGGGGGTTGCACGGCTACTGATGGCTTCGCTGGCAATATCATCTATGGCTTTCAGGTTATCCGCGTTAATACCGGCATCTTCGGGCACGGTATATTGCAGTCGGGTTTTAGCTGTTAAGAAGCCCGAATGGGCTATGTATTTTGAGGTGTATGTTTGGGTTAAGCGCTGGGTAATGGCAATACCTCCGAAAATAGCCTGCGCATCAAAATAAGCCGCTACCTGTGATACCCGTGCCGACCAAACGATCGGCGAGCTGATACTATTTAATTTTTTCAGCGAGTTACCGTTCCCGATAAGGGATACGATAACGTTCTTTATTTTTTGGTTATCGTTAATAAATGCGATGATCTGCGGATTGTTAACCTCCGCATCACTAAGCTGAACGATAAGTGTGTTATAAAATTTGGTATCCTGCGAAAGGTTATCAAGTGTTTTTACGCTTAAATAATCCAGGCCGTTGATCAGGTCGACCCGGGTATATTTATTTAACAAACTATCAAAACCAGCCCCGTAGATGCCCGAAAAACGTATGCTTGCTATTTTATTATTATCCAGATTTTGCAGCGGAATAAGGTTTTTTTCGTTGTTGAGCAAGACGGTGGCCTGCGCAACCGATAGCTCTTCTTTTACATAGGCTTTACCGCTAAGCGGCGGGTTTTGCGCACAAGCGCTGTTAAAAAGTACAAACCCGGATAGTAGCAGCAGGCAAACATTCCGCCTATTTTTTCTCATAAACCTTAACACCATTTATATACGTTTTTAATACTTTAACATTTGGCAGCTCACTGCCTTTTACCTTCATGATATCCTGATCAAGTATCACAAAATCAGCGTATTTGCCAACTTCGATACTGCCCTTCTCATGTTCCTCGAAATTTGCCTTAGCCGCCCATAGGGTAATACCTCTGAGGGCTTCTGCCCGGCTAAGGGCATTATCCGTTTGAAAACCGTTTGGCGGTAAGCCTTTAAGGTCCTTACGCTCGGTTGCTGCATAAAACGTATACATGGGGTTTATGTTTTCAACCGGGAAATCGGTACCTAAAGGCATCCATCCGTTTTGTTTTAATAATGTCTTATAAATATAACCGCTGGTTTTCAACCGCTGGTTACCAAGGCGTTTTGCCGCCCATACCATATCAGATGTGGCATGCGTAGGCTGCACCGAGGGGATGATATTATTTTCGCCGAAAAGTTTAACATCCTCGGGCGATACGATCTGCGCGTGCTCTATCCGCCAGCGTTTATCATTTTTACCCTTCAAGTTTTCGGCGTATATTTTTAGCATAACGCGGTTGGCCGAGTCGCCGATAGCATGTGTAGCCATCTGGAAGCCATGCGCTGCTATCTTTTTGGCAACTTCTTCAAAATGTGCTTTAGTGCTTAGTAAAAAGCCGTTCCATTTTGCTGAGTCGGCATAGGGTTTTAACAAACAGGCGCCCCTTGAGCCTAATGCACCATCGGCATAAACTTTAAACGCGCGTACGTTAAGGCCGGGAGTTTTATATGCGCCACGTTTAAACAGGTAGTCATAATTTTCGGGCTGATCGGCAAGCATTACATACATGCGCATCTTTAGCGCGCCTTTGTGCTGCAGGGCGGCTATGGTGCTCACCATGGTATAAGGCAGGCCGCAATCGTCAACCGTGGTTAAGCCAACGGCAAAACAGTTTTGCTGCGCGTCCAGTAACGCGGCCTGGGTTATCTGTTCGGTTGGTGCAGGTATCTTCCGGGTAACAATGCCTACAGCGTTATCTATCAGCATGCCGGTAAGCTTGCCGTTCACGGTTTCAATAGTGCCGCCAATAATTTTTTGGCCGGGTTTAATACCTGCTATATTTAATGCCGCCTGGTTGGCAATGGCAGCGTGCCCGTCAATACGGCTTAACAATACCGGCCGTACCGGGAACAGCGAATCGAGTTTTGCTTTGTTAGGGAAGGCTTTGTTAACCCAGATATTTTGGTCCCAGCCATTACCAATTATCCAGCCCTCAGTGTTGTGCCGCGCGTAATTGTTTACCGTATCTAATATAGCCTGCCAACTTTTAAGACCAACGAGTTTTACATCCTGCAGGCCTAAACCGTACTCGTAAAAATGAGCGTGCGCGTCAATAAAACCAGGATATACCGCCTTGCCACCCGCATCAACAACCTGCCGGGCCATGTATTTTTTTTCGATGGTGTCGATATCCCCCACTGCTACTATTTTACCACTGCTTACTACAAAGGCATTGGCGGTGCTAAAGGTGCTGTCTACGGTGTATACAAGAGCGTTTTTTACAAGCAGGTCGGCGTTGTATTCTTTTTGTTTGCATGCCGCCATCAGCAAAAGCAGCACAGGCCATAGTTTCTTCATATTTATAAAAGCGGGTAGGGTGTAAATATTGTCAACCTATACAGGATATACAAGTATGTAACGGTAAAGTTATGGCATCGGATATTTAAATTGCTACTGTTTGGTAATTATCTTCGGTTAAACCTGCCAAACAATAAAGTTATGCAATCAAATTTTTAATTTAGCGTCTGAAAAAGGCGTAGACTAAAAGCCTCATCCAAACCCCTCTTCAAAAGGAAAGGGGCTTGACCTTTTTTAACCCTCTCCCTTGGAGGGGGCAGGGTGAGGCCAAACACAGAAGGGAAATTTTTTAATGCCAGATATAATTCAGCTTTTACCGGATGCCGTTGCCAACCAGATAGCCGCGGGCGAAGTGGTACAGCGCCCGGCATCAGCAGTAAAGGAATTGATAGAGAACGCGATAGATGCCGGTGCTGATAAGATCCAGCTGATATTAAAGGATGCGGGCAAATCACTGATACAGGTTATAGATAATGGCTGCGGTATGAGCCTTACAGACGCGCGCATGTGTTTTGAGCGCCATGCCACATCCAAGATACGCAAGGCCGAAGACCTTTTTGCCATACGTACCATGGGCTTCAGGGGCGAGGCTATGGCATCGATAGCGGCTATTGCCCAGGTAGAACTGAAAACGCGCCGCCATGAGGATGAATTGGGTACCTGTATCATCATTGAAGGCTCGGAAGTGATAACCCAGGAAGCTTGCTCGGCTAACTTCGGTACATCCATCTGTATCAAAAATCTTTTTTACAATACCCCTGCACGCCGTAACTTTTTAAAAAGTAACCCGGTTGAAATGCGCCATATTATCGACGAGTTTCAGCGTGTGGCGCTGGCAAACCCGCAGGTGTTTTTAACCCTGCACCACGATGGGCAGGAGGTGTACCACTTGCCGGCATCGGCCCTTAAACAGCGCATTGTGCACTTGTTTGGCAATAATTACAACCAGCGCCTGGTGCCGGTAGAAGAAGAAACCACTATTATAAACCTGCGTGGTTTTGTAGGCAAACCCGAGTTTGCACGTAAAACGCGTGGTGAGCAGTTCTTTTTTGTGAACAACCGTTTTATTAAAGATGCTTACCTGAACCATGCGGTGCTTACGGCGTTCCAGGAGTTGCTGCCCGACGAAACCTATCCGCTCTATGTACTTTTTATAGATATCGACCCGGCTAAAATTGATATCAACGTACACCCCACAAAAACCGAAATAAAGTACCAAGACGAGAAATCCATTTATGCCATTATCCGTTCGGCGGTAAAACGGTCGCTGGGGAAATATAATATTACCCCTACGCTTGATTTTGACCAGGAGAACAGCATCGGTCACCTGATAACGCCAAAACCCTTTGAGGAAATAGTGCAGCCAAGTATTGCGTTCAACCCGGATTTTAACCCCTTTGCCAACGAGAAAAAAGCAAGCGAACGCGAGATACCATTTTTGCGCGACACCAATAACCACCATACCGCTATACCCCGTAACTGGGATACCCTTTACGAGATAAGCAAGAAGGAAGATGCCCTGCAGCACCAGATACACGAGGAAAAAAGCATCCCGGTTAATGAGCAGGAAATTACAAAAAGCAGCGAGAAGCAATTCTTTCAGGTACATAACAGGTTTATCCTGTCGCAGATAAAATCAGGCTTTATGCTGATAAACCAGCAAGCGGCGCATGAGCGTATCTTGTACGAGCGTTTTTTGCAGCAACTGCAAAACCATAGCGGGGTTAGTCAGCAGAGTTTATTTCCGCAGTCGGTTACACTAAACAGCAGCGATTTTGAGTTATTGAGAGAACTGTTACCTGATATACGCGCGCTTGGGTTTGATATTCGCGAGTTTGGCCGCAATACCGTTGTGGTAGAAGGCATACCGGCAGATATACGTGATGCCAGCGAACACCAGATGCTTGAACAACTGCTGGAAGGGTTTAAAAACAACCTTTCGATTTTAAAGTTAGATAAGCGCGATAACCTTGCGCGATCGCTGGCACGTAACGCCGCGCTAAAAGGAGGCGTAAAGCTATCAATGGAAGAAATGAACCAACTGGTAGATCAGCTTTTTGCCTGCCAGATGCCAAACCTGGCGCTAAATGGCAAGCCTGTAATTAGTACCTTTACGCTTACCGAATTAGCAGAACGATTTGAAAAATAATAACGCTTAAACCATTATACCATATAAAATGCAGTCACCTTTTGCCAATATGCCCCCGGTTGTTAAAAACCTGTTGATCATAAATATTATATTTTTTATTGCCACATATGCGTTAGGAAGACTGGTGAACCTTGACCAGTTGCTTGCTGTTTATTACCCTAATTCACCATTATTCCGTCCGTGGCAGGTAATTACTTATATGTTTATGCATGGCGGGTTCTCGCATATATTTTTCAATATGTTCGCGCTGGTTATGTTTGGGCCAATGCTTGAGTATACTTTAGGCTCTAAAAAGTTCTTCAATTACTATTTTATAACCGGTATAGGCGGTTTTGTATTGTATATGGTAGTGCAGGCTATGCAGGTTTATGCAATAGCCGGAGCTGTTACCATACCGCACCCCGAACTGGAAAGCTCATATTTTATGTTTGGCGGCGGGCAAGAGCAGGCGCAAGCCCTTTATAATTTATATCACATACCCATGTTAGGGGCATCGGGCGCTGTATTCGGCATTTTAGTTGGTTTCGGCATGCTTTTTCCAAATATGGAAATGCTGATCATGTTCATCCCTATACCCGTTAAGGCAAAGTATGTTGTTATTGGTTATGTTGCCATTGAATTATTCTCCGGTGTAGGCCGTTTTGCCGGCGATAATGTAGCACACTTCGCCCATCTTGGCGGCGCGTTGTTTGGCTTTTTGCTGATAAAAATTTGGAAGATAAGGCGCCCCAACAATTTTTATTAAAGGCCGTTTATAAGTATATTATAACTATCATGAACACCCTTTGGAAAGATATTCAGTATAAGCTTTTAAGGTCTGGCAATAAAATCAGCCTGCTTATCGGGATAAATGTGTTTATGTTTTTGCTGATCAACATCAGCGCAGTTGTTGAACAGTTATTCAGAGGGTTTGGTAACAGCGCCATTTTAGCGTTAAGCAACGAATATTTGTTACTGCCGGCTTACCTGCCCAAGTTGCTCTATCGTTTCTGGACTCCCTTCACCTACATGTTTATGCATGCAGGGGTGCTGCATATTCTGTTTAATATGCTATGGCTGTATTGGATGGGGCAGATATTTGAAGAGTACCTGGGCAATAAACGTACCATTGGCCTATATATACTCGGAGGGCTTTCGGGCGGTTTATTGTTTATTGCCTGCTATAATATTCTTCCGGCTTTTACCAGCATAAACGCGGCGGCCGGCGGGCCTTTGGTTGGTGCGTCTGCAAGTGTAATGGCCATTATTATTGCCACGGCAACCCTGCTGCCCAATTACACGATATCGTTAATTTTAATAGGGCCCGTAAAATTAAAATGGATAGCCGTATTTTATGTTATAATTGATTTTTTGGGCATTGCCGGCGCCAATGCAGGCGGCGAAATAGCGCATCTTGGCGGCGCGTTATTTGGTTTTATCTACATAAAGCAGCTGCAGCGCGGCAGCGATTGGTTGGGCGGTATCAATAAGCTATTCAAACCCAAACCTAAAATGAAGGTGGTTAGCCATAACGGTAACCAGCGAAGGTCGGGCGGTGCGCCTAAACAGGAAGAAATTGACCGTATACTGGATAAGATCTCGGTGAACGGTTACGATAGCCTTAGTAAACAGGAGAAAGAAACACTTTTTAGAGCAAGCAACAACAATGAAGGCTAAAAAAAGCAAATTACCCTTTATTGATAAAGTTTTTCTGTGGATAAATTACTTGCTGTGCCTTGCCTTGCTGCTAAGCTACCTGGCGCCCTATGTGGATCCGCGAAAGTTTTGGCCTATCGCTTTTTTTGGCCTGGCTTACCCGCCCATGCTTTTGGTAAACGTATTGATAATGTTTTACTGGCTTGTTCGTAAAAGCTGGTACATTGGCTTATCGCTTATAACCATACTTATTGGCTGGAATGTTTTAACCAGTAATATTGGCATGCGGCTGCCTGCGGGTGCAAGCCAAACAACCCCACAAAAGCAATTGCGTTTAATGACGTACAATGTGCATAATTTTAAACGCTATGGCGAAAAAAACGATATCTCGACCAAACACGAGATCCTGGACCTGGTAGGTCAGGAGCAACCGGATATCATTGGCATACAGGAGTTTTTTACCCGTAAAAAAGGGCAATACGATATGATAGACTCGGTTATGCGGATAATGCGGGCTAAAAACTATTATTTTGAGCCTACCATGACCAGCGCCGGAGAAGCTATTGGCATGGCTATATTCTCTAAATATCCTATAAAGGCTTACGGACTTGTGCAGCTGGCGGCAAAAAGCAGCGGTAACCAGTGTGTATTTGTTGATGTGGAAAAGGATGGCGGGGTGTTTCGCATGTACAGCGTTCACCTGCAATCCATTCGTTTCGACCCCCAGGATTATAAGTACCTTGGCAACCTGTCGTCAAAAGGAAAGACAGATATCGGTGCAACCAAACGCGTTGGCTGGAAATTGAAAACAGCTTTTCAAAAGCGCGCCGAGCAGGTATTTATTATTAAAGACCATGCAAAAAAATGCCCGTATCCGTATATCATATCGGGCGATTTTAATGACACCCCCTCATCCTTTGCGGTAAACCAAATGGCTAAAGGGTTAAAAAATGCCTTCCGTTTTAAGGGGGCGGGGCTGGGGCGCACTTACAATGGCGCTTTCCCAAATTACCAGATAGATTATGTAATGGCCAGCCCGCAGTTTGATGTGTGGGAATACAAGATCATCGAAAAAAAATTGTCAGACCATTATCCTTTAAGCACTGTCCTGGTATTAAAATAACGCCATCCAAATTAAACTCCACATCTAAAATTGTAAGTTTGCGCACATGGAACAAAAATTATTTGTTTACAACACTTTAACACGTAAAAAAGAGGAGTTTATCCCGCTTAATGCAGGCCACGTGGGCATGTATGTTTGCGGCCCCACCGTATATAGCGATGTGCATATAGGCAACTGCCGCACGTTTATCAGCTTCGACCTTATTTTCAGATACCTTTTGCACCTGGGCTATAAGGTGCGCTATGTACGTAATATTACAGATGCTGGCCACCTTGAAGGCGATAGCGACGAGGGGGAAGACAAAGTTTCGAAAAAGGCCAAAATAGCCCAGTTGGAGCCGATGGAAATTGTACAAAAGTACACGGTTGATTTTCATCATGTAATGCAGGTATTTAACGCGCTGCCCCCAAGTATAGAGCCGACAGCCACCGGGCATATTATTGAACAGATAGAACTTGTAAAGGATATCCTGGCAAAAGGATATGCCTATGAAGTTGACGGATCGGTTTACTTTGATGTAGAAAAATATAATCAAACCCAGGATTACGGAATATTAAATGGCCGGAAGCTGGAGGATATGCTGAATAACACCCGCAGCCTGGGCGGCCAGAATGAGAAACACGGTAAGCTTGATTTTGCGTTGTGGATAAAAGCCAAGCCCGAGCATTTAATGAAGTGGCCGTCGCCATGGGGCATGGGCTTTCCCGGCTGGCATTTAGAGTGCTCGGCCATGAGCAACAAGTACCTGGGGCAGCAGTTTGATATTCATGGCGGCGGTATCGACCTTATGCCTACCCACCATACTAACGAGATAGCTCAAAATGTAGCTTGCTGCGGCAAAAATCCGGCATCGTACTGGCTGCATACCAATATGCTTACTACCAACGGGCAAAAGATGTCAAAATCGTTAGGCAATAGCTTTTTGCCGCACGAATTGTTCTTAGGCGCGCATCCTTTGTTAAAAAAAGGCTACAGCCCCATGACGGTAAGGTTCTTTTTTATGCAGGCCAGTTACCGCAGCACCGTTGATTTTAGTAACGAAGCCATAGAGGCCGCAGAGATATTCTATAAAAAGCTTGCTGAAACGGCTAAAAAGCTGGCTGCATTGCAGTATGCGGATAACGATACAAAGGATGAAGAAGCAGAGCAGGCAATTATTAATTTCTGCGAAGATTGCTATCGCAGTATGAACGACAATTTTAATTCGCCAAAGACGTTAGAAGCATTGAACAATCTGTCTAAATGGATCAACACCTTTTCGGGTAACCTCAAAAAGGTCGGCTCGATATCAGAGGACACATTTAACAGGATGAAGAAAACATATAACGATTTCTTTTTTGATGTTTTAGGCCTTAAGCATGAAGATAGCGATAGCGGAGCCACTGATGACCTGATGAACCTGATCATAAAGCTGCGTAACGAAGCCAAAGCGAACAAGGACTATGCAACATCAGATAAGATAAGGGAAGGGCTTAAAAATATCGGGTTTCAGTTAAACGATAACAAACAAGGCACTACCGATTGGATCCGGATATAACCATCATTACCTTATTGTAGGGATAAGGTGAGGGGCCGATGGATAAGAATTTAAAACAATTTAGCCCGGGCACGCTTTATGTTTCAGTTAAAATAATATTAAATTGCCCAACCAAAACAATACTATCACCATTATGAAAAGAACATTATTAGCTGCTATTATATTATCAGGATTCAGTTTTTCGGCCATGTCGCAAACGAGGGTCGAGGTTGGCTCAGTTGTGAACGCCGAAGAGAATTTTAATAAATTAGTTGAGCGTAAAGGCATAAAGGACGGCTTTTTAGCAGTTGCTGATGTAGAAGGTATTGTTTTCAGGCCTAACGCTGTTAAAATAACCGAGTTTTATAATAGTATTGATAAGCAACCGGGCAAGCTTAGCTGGCAGCCAAAATTTGCGCGCATATCTGCCAACGGGGACCTTGGCTTTACAGCCGGGCCTTATGTTTACCAAAATGGTAAAAACGAGGAGGATAAGGTTTATGGCGATTACGTTTCGGTATGGCGTTTAGATACTGATGGTAAATTTAAACTGCTGATAGACCTGGGCATTCAGCATCCCGAACCGGAGCGCGACGCCGTGATAGATTTTAAGGAGCCTGATCTTACCAAGCAAAAAGCTGCGAGCAAAGACCCATTTGCGGGTAAGAATATATTAACCGCTACCGACAAAACCTTTAACCACTCGCTTTCGCTGTCGACATTGGCGGCATATAAAGAATTTTTAAGCGCCGAGGCGCGATATTACTTCCCCGGTTTTGAACCTATTACGGGTACAGATAAAATATTGAAGTTTTTAGATAACGAAGGCATCAGCATATCAGCCGAAACGGTGAACGTAGGCCGTTCAACCAGTAACGACCTGGCATACACCTATGGTACCGCCCGTATAAAAAAAGGGAATATCGTTAACAATTACAACTATGTGCGTATCTGGGAAATAGACGCCAACTTTAGGTGGAATATGTTACTTGAGGTGTTCTCTACCGTTGAAAATTAACTTTGATTTCGGAGCTCGGATATTCGATTTCGGATTTAACCCAGGCCCATCAAAAATTTTAGGAGTTAAGAAAGGAGTTCCCTCCCTTTAGGACTTGGAACTTAGAATTTAGGATTTCCCTATCAGGGTTAAAACAGCTGCTCTATAATATCATTTGCAGATAGCCCTTCGGCTTCGGCGTGATAGCTACGTACTATACGGTGGCTTAATATAGGTTTTGCCACAGCTTGTACATCCTCAATATCCGGCGAATATTTACCGTTAAGCACTGCGTGGCATTTGGCCCCCAGTATTAAAAATTGCGATGCGCGCGGGCCTGCACCCCAGTTTAACAAACGCTTTATCTGCGGGCTTGCAAACTCGCTGTTGGGGCGTGTTTTTGAAACCAGCTTAACCGCATATTCCAAAACATTATCGCTAACCGGTATATTGCGTACCAGTTGCTGAAAATAAATGATCTGTTCGGCGTTTAATTGCTTGTTAACGCTAACCTGCGATGTGCTGGTGGTGTTTTTTACTACCTGCAATTCTTCTGCAAACGAGGGGTAATTTAACGCCACATTAAACATAAAGCGGTCTAATTGCGCTTCGGGAAGCGGGTAAGTGCCCTCCTGCTCAATCGGGTTTTGCGTAGCCAGTACAAAAAAAGGTTTGGCAAGCTTGTGGGTAACGCCGGCGGCTGTAACGCATTTTTCCTGCATGGCTTCTAATAAAGCTGCCTGCGTTTTTGGCGGCGTGCGGTTTATTTCATCGGCAAGTATAATGTTCGAGAACACCGGCCCGCGTATAAATTTAAAGTTACGGTCTTCGCCCAATATCTCCGAGCCGATAATGTCAGATGGCATCAGATCGGGGGTGAATTGTATCCGCTTAAAGTCGAGGTCTAAAACTTGTGCAACAGTTTGCACCAGTAGGGTTTTTGCCAGGCCGGGTACGCCAACAAGCAGGCAATGCCCGTTGCTGAATATAGATATCAGTACAAACTTAATTACTTCGTCCTGGCCCACAATAACTTTACTTATTTCGGCACGGATTTGCCCATAAGCGTTCTGCAGTGCATCAGCAGCCTCAACATCCGAGCGGTATTGCATATTTTATTCGGTTTTGGCTTGCGCTGTTGTTTCGTCAGATACCCATCCTTTTAGCGGCGGGCACCCCTGGTATTCAGGATCTATTTTTATAAAGGTTTCCTTACGGCGTTTTGCAAACCATTCGGATATGGTGCGCGAAAGCTTTTGGTTAGTGGCATCTTCCTTTAGTTTAGCAAAATCCTGCTCAAGGTTGGCTTTATGGGCGTTAGTCACCGATTTTAAATACAGTATTTTATAGCTTTGCTTACCGGTTTGCGGGTCGTTAAATAAGGCCGGTTTTGAAACAGATCCCACCTTCATGGTATCGGTTATCAGCGCAACCTGCGGATCCAGTTTATCTGTCGGGATATAGGTTGAGCGTGTTTGAACGTTCTCGGCGTTCAGCAGCATTCCGCCGTTATATTTTGTTTCTTTATCGTCAGAGTAATAAGCTGCCGCACTCGAAAAATCCAAGTTTTTTGCTTTTAACATCAAATTATAAACGCTGTCGGCAGTAGCCTTCGCCCTGTTTAAGCTTGCCTGCGTAACAGCCGGTATAACCAGTATGTGGCGCACATGCACCTGCTCTCCGCGGCGTTCTATCACCTGTAAAAAGTGAAACCCATGCTCCGTTTCAAACACCGGGGATATCTCGCCTGTTTTTAATTTAAAAGCCTGGGCGGTAAATTCCTTTACCATTACCGTGCGGTCAAAAAATCCAAGGTCGCCGCCCTCAGGCGCAGAGCCCGGGTCTTGCGAATACAACCTGGCCAGGTTAGCAAAGTCTTCACCTTTTTTTACCCGTGCCCTTAACTCTTCGGCCTTTTGTTTATAAAATTCTTTTTCTTCCTTATTTAATTTTGGCTGAAATACGATCTCGCCAACCTCAACCTCTTTATTATAAGTTGGCAGGCTGTCTTTAGACAGTTTTTCAAAATAGTCCTTAACGTCCTGTGGTGTTGTATTCACCTTTTCGGTGATCTGGGAGCGCATACGCTGCGCAATAAGCGACTCCTTGATATCCGGGCGAAGCTCATCTTTGTATTGAATTACCGAACGGCCCAAGAACTGTTCTAACTTATCCTGGCTGCCCGCACGCTGTATAAAACTGCGCATACGGCGGTCAACCTCACTGTCAACTTCTTCGTCTTTTACCTGTACGCTATCAATAACAGCTTGTTGCGCAAGCAGTTTTTGGGTCAGTTGGTTTTGCAGTATTAGGCATTTAATGCTTGGGTTGGGTTGCTGGCCGCTTACCAGGTATTGCGCATATTGCAGCTCGATGTCTGATTGCAGAATGATACCACTGCCCACAACCGCAGCAATTTTATCAAGGGTGTGTACCTGGGCCTGAGCGAATGACAGAAATATAAAAGAAGTGAAGATGGACAGTCCGATTTTTCTCATGTAATTGTTAAACTAATATCACGGATAATTATCCGGTAAATTGCAAATTTCGGTAAAATTTATTAATAATAAATGTATAATTAAGCCGTACTACGAATATGCTTATAATGCTTCAACAGGAATAGGTATTTTTGGTTAAAATATGTTAAATATGAAAATTGACAATCCGCAGGCCTTCCGTTTTATAATGCAGGATGAAATTTACCTGCTGGATAAAGATAAGGGTGGAAACCCTGCCCGTATGGCGGTAACGCCTGCTTCCACCGGGGTTCCTGAGATAATAACAGTAGCCGAAACGCCCGCCACCGAAGCTAACCCCAATAAAGAACAAGTTACAGAGCCCGGCATCCCTGTTGTTAAAGCCATGCAGGAACCCCCGCCACATACACAGCAAACGAGCGGTCGCGGGTTTAATTATCTGGGAAAGAACAAAAAGAATTTTTTAATACTGGTTAATTATCCCACCCAGGAGCATATTGCCGCCGACCATCTTGCTGCGTTGGAGAACATATTAAAACGCAAAGAATTATTACTTGATGATGTAGCCATATTAAATGTAAACCCCTACGCCGCCGTTAACCTTACTGACCTTGCCGCCTGCTTTGCCCCAACCAGGCTGGTTATAATGGGCAAAGATTCGTTGCCGGCAGGCATAGGCACACTGCCATTTAACCAACCCCTTCAGGGAAAAAAAACGCACGTGCTGTATAGCTTCAGTTTTGACGAAATGATGAGCAGTAACGAGAATAAAAAGACCTTTTGGGAACACATGAAAAAATTGTAAAATGGAGCAACTGGTTTTTGCAACAAATAATACCCATAAATTAGAAGAAGTGCAGGCTATGGCCGGTAATAAAATAAAATTACTGAGCCTTAACGATATTGGCTGCTATGATGATATTGCCGAAACCGGTTCAACGTTTAACGAGAATGCATCTTTAAAAAGCCATTACATCTATGATCGGTATAAACTTAATTGCTTTGGCGACGACAGCGGGCTGGAGATAAATGCCCTTGGCAACCAGCCGGGGATATACTCGGCGCGTTACGCTGGTACCCATGGCAACCATGAGGCCAATATCGACAAAGTGCTAAACAAACTGCACGGGCTTACCGATCGTAGCGCCAGGTTTCGTACGGTAATTTCTTTGATGTGGAATGGTGCCGAGTATTTTTTTGAGGGCGTGGTGGAAGGTAGCATCCGAAAGGAACGCAGCGGCACTGCCGGCTTTGGTTACGACCCTATCTTTCAGCCCGATGGTTATGATATTACCTTCGCAGAAATGAGCATGGACGAAAAAAACCGCATCAGCCACCGTAGCCGCGCGGTTGATCTGCTCGTCGCGTTTTTGAAGAATGAGCTTTAGGTCTTTTAGACATTTGTTCAATCTTATTTTTTAAGATTTACTTCTGTAACGGCTGTACGGCGGGTTGCCGTGTAAACTATACCATTCACTATCTCGTACCCGGTAGATACACTTTGCGAATATCGTTTCAATATGATGCCGGTGTTATTGTCTATCAATATTGAGCCATTGATCCTGCTATTTAAGTTTTGGCCAAGGATGGAAGTTTTATAGGTGATGGTGATAGTTCGCCCGTTAACGGCGTATACAGTATATGTAGTTGTTTTTGATGGTGTATTATCTGTCCATGAATAGCCTTTTTTTAGCGAAGGGTTAACAGCGAAGTTGGCCATGAATTGTAATATCGCCCCGGGCACAAGGCGCTCAAGTTGTAAGCCGGTAAATGATAACAGAGTATCATTCACAGTAGCGGCGCGTTTTACATTAAATATTTCGCCTTTGTTATTTACCGTAATTGTAGGGGATGTTTTTGCTATTTTCTGCAGGTTTACCTGGATATCTGAGGCCGGATCGGCTGGTTTTTCTGAATGATATATCATGGTCTGGTCCATAGCATTAATAGTATCTGTCAGTTTGTCTGTTGTGATGATCATGGTGGCCCCGTTTTCAGAAGCATCGGTTACCTTATAGGTTTTTGCCACAATGGAAGACGAACTGACGTGCAGGCTTTGCCCGCCTCGTTGCATTACACAGTTAGATCTGGTGAGTACCTGTCGTTGAAATTCATCCCCCTTTTTGAACCTCACCTGTGCGCACGCGGTGTTACTGATATGAGCTAACAGTATAATTAGCAGCCAGTTTGATTTTATTAGCGCGGCTCTCATCGTTAGTGTTTTTGTTGGGTACTATACTGATAATAAAACACTTGTATGATGGGGTCATCAGGAATGGGCCACGGGATAAGGCCATTGCCGGCAGGCAGCGACAGTGGGCTGGGGGTTACTATGTCGGGCATCAATAAAATCGCCCGTTGCGTGGAATTTGCACCAGATGATACCGGCTGTTTTGGCGCAGGCGGCATTTGAGGCTCTTCCGGCATTGGTACTTCTATTGTAGCAGGCACCGCCGCGTCCTGTAAGCTTAGCTGGGGCAACGGTGGCATATCCGGTGCAACAGGTAGCGGGATGTCTGCCGAAGCAGCTATAGTGCTGGTGGCTGCCGGCTGGTCGGGATTATTTACCGCAGGTGATACCCTTGATATTGCAGCTAACACCGGCGATTTTACGGGCGATACTAATGGCAATGCCACGCCGGGGATATCGATCAGGATCAGTGAGACAGATTGCTCTGTTCCGCTTTTGCCGGTGGTGGTGCCTTTTGTTATAGTGCCAGGTGGCAAAGGCGGCGGTACACGCCAGTCTGATAAATTACCACGCTGGGCTAAAGCGGGGGTTACCGAACCCGTAATGGCCAGCAACAGCAAGATAAGCACAGGCAGCGATACTGGCCGCCTGTTGTTGTTTGTTGCTATGCGAGGGTATGTTGTTTTCATCTCTATCTGTTTACAGAAAGCGGATAACTTATACTGAATGTAGAATTTGGTTTATTTGATGAATATCTTGTTACATTGTCTATACCTATACCAATAGCCAAAGGGCTATGTAACGGTTTGATACCAAGCGAAAAGCCCAAATTTATACCCGACCATTCAGTAATAAAATTAACTTTTTTTATCAGTTCGTAGGATATACTTCCAAATATTGCCGTCCCGTGCGCGCCTCTGCCCGCTTTTATATCATCCGGGCTTTTATGATAAAAGCGCCCGTTGCCAATACCGATGGTATAAGTAAGTTTTGAGCTGCCCGGCGTTGCAGAGGGCAGGCTTTGTATGGCATGGCTAAAAGCAAAATAAAAGGTTGACCCCGGCGCATCAGACTGAATTTTGCTTGCAAATAACTGTAAGCCGCCAACAGCGATGCTGCTGCCTGTAAATATCTGCCTGCTTACCACAATATTTCCGGAAAAATCACTGCTTGTTGAAACGTCCGCAGAGTTGATCCCAACAGCAACGTTTACAATCTTTTGAGGATCTCCGACGCAGAATCCTGCAAATGTTATCAGATCACCTGTTTTTGTATAGGCTTGAGGGTAAACTCCCCCTATGCCTCCAAATATGTATGTGCCAAAACCGCCCCATCCTGAGGGTGATATCAGGTTTTGTAGTACATCATTGGGCAAAAGTTCATCTCTCAAATTTTTGGTAGTGCCCTGGCTCAATAGTGAATCCAACCCTGTCTGCAATTTACGTTCAAATGTACTTTGTGCGTATACTGAACCTGACCAAGCGAGGCTT
The DNA here is from genome assembly GCF_010093045.1 of Mucilaginibacter sp. 14171R-50. Taxonomy (NCBI): domain Bacteria; kingdom Pseudomonadati; phylum Bacteroidota; class Sphingobacteriia; order Sphingobacteriales; family Sphingobacteriaceae; genus Mucilaginibacter; species Mucilaginibacter sp. 14171R-50. Next base: position 1,676,420 of record NZ_CP048115.1, read on the forward strand.
AAAAAAGCGATCATAGCAAATGTTTTTGGTCTGTAATGCATCTGTTCAGTACTATAGCAAACTCTTCTTTTTAACAGGTAATAGTGGCAAATTAATTCATGTATCCGTAGCGGCCATTTCTGAGCCATCACATCATTAGTAAAGCTACACTTTTATCATCGCTCAAAAAATACCAACCACTTTGTATTGCCTGCTCTTTCCGCTCTCTCTAAAATTGTTCTGTCTGAAAAACAGTGGACTAAGTTATCCGGTGCATTGGGGTGCGTAGTCTTTACTGTCTATCTCAAATTAAATTATTATGAAATATCTGGAGTATTTAACCTATGCTGTCCCTGTTGTTTTTATGGTATTGTCGCGCCTGTCCCTGCTTCGGTACAAAAAGCTTAAAGATAGTGGCAGGGTACCCGAAATTGTTTGTGCCAGACAAAAGCAAAACCTATTTCTTTTTTTGGCGATAACAACTGCGATGATAATAGTTATTATTCAACTGCAGCTATTTGATTTTTAATAATACGCTGCCTGGGCACGTCGCCCTGTAGTTTTAGGGCGGCAGGCGGCGGGCATGGAGCGGCGCGAGTATATTTGATAGGATCATTTTATAATTATTATCTTTAACAGGGAACCACTATCCGGATATGAAATATCTCTTTTGTTTTTTCCTGTTGTTAACTGCGGTTGAATGTTTAGGTCAAAATATTGATAGTTTAAATAAAATTGTGCTGGGCAATGCGCCGGTTCAAAAGCGGCTAAATGCTGCTATAAAGGGTTCCGGGCATCCGTCTGTAAAAAACGCTAACGATGTACTAACCATTGCAAAACCCGGGCTGCGCCTTGCTGTAAGGTCGGGCAATAAGCCCGCTGTTTCCCTGTTGTCGGTGAGCATGGGTAAGGCTTATTATTTTTTAACACGTTATGATTCGGCGGCATATTATTATGACGCTGCAGCCAATGTTTCGGACAAGTCCCTTAAAGAAAATGTTTTGCCTTACAATTATGCGGAGCTGGCAAAAGCCTACGCCCTGCAAAAGAATTACGATAAAGCGATAGAGCTTTATAACAAGGCGATACTATATGCACCTGTAACGGGGCCGCGGCGCCTGCCCATGGCTGCTCTTAATAAAATAGGTGAACTGTATGAAGCTAAACGCGATTACCAAAATGCTTTAAATTATTTCAGACGGGCTTACGATATCAGCGACTCGTTAGATCTTGTGGAAAGAACAAAGAAAAATACATCTGAAGCTTATAGCCGCGACTTTATTGGTGATGTGATGGAAGGTATGAGGCACAAGACGAGTTCGGTAGAGGACATTTTAAAGGCCATCGATACAAAAAAAGCTATTAACGATACGCTGGCGCTTACCATAAATTATTTTAACCTGGGCATATTATATAAAAGCAAGCAGCAATATGGCCGGGCACTGGAAGCATTGCAGGAGTGTTTGCAATATGCTACTAACATATATTATACAGAGATGCAGGGGAGTGTGCTGAACGAGTTAACAGACCTTTATGAGCAGGTGGGCAACCACCGTCAGGCGCTGGTTTATTTAAAGAAGCGCATAGCATTGAGTACCCCGGGGAGCAACCATATTTCAAAAACAATGGACGAGTTGCAAACCAAGTATGAGATAACGCAGCGCGAAGATCAGGTGCTGCGGCAACAATTTGAAATTACCAAGCGCAACTACTGGGTGGCCGGTATAGCTGTTGTTGCCATGCTGATGTTTTTAACAGGCTATATATATTATAAACAAACACGGTTAAGGCAGCGCAATATTGCCATGCAGGCTATTATTGCTACTGAAGAGAGCGAACGAAAACGGATAGCCCAGGACCTTCATGATGGCGTGAGCCAAACCATGACTGCTGCCAAGATGAGCCTGAGAGCTATTGCAAATGAGATGCCTTTTGTAAACGATGAACAGCAAAAACGGTTAGAGAAAGCGATCAGCCTGGTTGACGAAGGTTTCAGGGAGGTAAGAACCATATCGCATAACATGATGCCGTGGGCGCTTAATGAAACCGGCCTGGCCACGGTTATTAAACAATTTATATCTAACATCGAAAACCAGGCAATTACTATCAACTTTTTTTGCAAAGGATTTGATCAGCCATTTAATGATACAGTTGAAATTATTTTGTACCGGGTGTTGCAGGAAAGCTTACATAATGTAATGAAACATGCCAGTGCCAGCCGGATTGATATATCATTGATAAAAGATGAGCAAGGCAATATCAGTTTAACCATTGAAGACAACGGAAAAGGATTTGACGCCGCCCGCCCCGAAACATACCAGGGGATGGGCCTTAATAACCTGCGATCGCGTATAATTTTTTTGAAAGGGAAAGTCGAACTATCTTCTAAAATAGGTCAGGGCACGCTGGTTTCTGTTTATGTACCGGCGTAGCGGTGTTACAGATTATACTGCAATATAAACTTGGTCAACTCAACCGGGTTTTTCAAACTCAACTTTTGCATAATGTTCTTACGGTGGGTCTCGACAGTGTAAATACTTAAGTTAAGATGATCGGCCATTTGCCGGTTTGTATAATCCTGCTTAATGAATTGTAGTAGTTCCAACTCTCTTTTTGTGAGTTGAAATTGTTTTAAAAAAGGGTCTGGTTCATCAAATGTTGAATTTACTGCGGGTATTTTATTAGGGAAAGACGCCCGTCCCTGGGAGACCGACTGGATCAGATTGAGTAATTCATCTTTCTCGGCATTTTTAAAAACGTAGCCATCAGCTCCGTAGCTCTTAGCTTTTTCGATCAGGTATTCTTCATTGTATGTAGAAAGCATGACGACCTTGATTTTTGGATAGCAATCTTTTATTTTTTTAAGCGCTTCAAAGCCATTGATACCCGGCATGTTAATATCCAGCAGTATCACCTGGGGCGTTTGAGTTTGCAGTATACTTAATAGTTCGCGCCCATTGCCCGCGATAGCTGTGATCTGGATATCCGGCTCATTTTCCAATAACATACGAAGCCCGTTTATAAAAAGGGTGTGGTCATCTGCTATGATAACTGATATCTTTTGGGCGATAGGGGTTTCCATCTTTCAATAATGTAAAGTTAAACTTTATCACCTCCATAAAAAATACAAACTGCTTTGTATTGTGTGGCTTAGCGCGGCGACATAACATTGTGTTACCAACAATTAACACAGTCGCCATACACAAAACCGAACCTATTGCCGATGAAAAAGCTAATTACCACACTCGCCGCAATGCTGTTTTGCCTTACGGTGCTTGCTCAACAAAGCGCCGCGCAAATAACTTACAACAGGCATGCCTTGAATCTCCGGGAACAGGACGAACTTTACAGGGACGCGCTGAAAAATGACCACGTGACGCCCGGTTTTGTTTCGCCCGTGTCTGTACAATTGCTGTTGGGCAGCCAGGGTGTAGGTGCGGATATTAAATACGGATTTTTGCCCAGGTTGTCGGGCCGGGTCGGTTTTGGAATAATCCCGGTGAATGCCGGCCGTAATTTTCACTTCTCCTCGTTCAAGGTTCATGGCCAACTTACCTCACGCTTCTCCAACTTGCATTTACTGGCTGATTATTCACCATTCGCAACGCAAAGTATCCGGGTAGTAGGCGGGGCATCATACCTGATAAAGGGAAACGCCAATGTAATAATATCGCCAACCGGCGGATACCATATAGGTAGTAGGTCGGTAACCAAAGATCAATTAGGCGCCATATACGCCAATGCCTACTGGAAGGGACTGGCGCCCTACCTGGGTATAGCCTTATTCAGGGACTTTCCAGACAAGGTCTTTAACGTCAATTTAGATATTGGCAGTTACTATCTGTCAAGCCCCGCCACGTCATTTACCGGCACAGAGCTTTTGTCTGATAATGACGATAACGCTAAACAATTTAACAAAAATATGAGCGGCTACCGCTGGCTGCCGGTTGTTCAGGTCAATTTTAATTTCAGGCTTAAATAAACTATCACAAATGAAAACACATACAAAATCCAACGATCAGGAAATATCGCGAAGGATAATTATAGGGTTATCTTCTATCGCGGTGTTGCTTACCGTAACCTTACTTATACTATCGGTAGGTGGTTGCAAGAAACCAAATGAAGACATAAAGCTAAACGTGAACGAAAGCTCGCTTACAAAGGCACCGGTATTAGTGCATTTCGCCAATGCGAATGTAAATTCAATGAACCAGCCGCTGGACTTTGACGTAGAGATAACCGGTAAGGATGCCGCACTGGTACAAATGGACGGCGGCGCTACTTCTGGTTTTAAAGCCTCACATGGTTTCCTGCCATTGTCGTTATTACGCGAGGCTTCACCATCGGCAACTTCGCCGGTAACTTTTAATGTTTCGGCGCAGATACCGGGTTTTGCACCGCTGGTGCAAACCATTACCATTACAAAAGATACAGCAACCATTGTGGATATCGGTGCTATCGAGTATGCTCATCCACCAAAAGGTACGGCTGTGCTTACAGCGGTATCGCCATTGTCAAACGGTGTTTCAAACGGTGCCACGCTGAATTTGCAGGCGGGCGCCGGCATGGTAGAGACCGCGCAAATAAACATACAGCCCGGCACCCAAATGCTCGACCAGAATAATATGACTATAAATGCGGGTCAGTTGTCATCAAACATTGTTAATTACAGCGCCACCTCTACAACCTCCTACGGGGCTTTTCCGGGCGGCTTCAGCCCCACAAACGTGGTAGATGCAACCGGGAAACAGGTAAACGGGGGATACCCGATCAACTTCGTATCGGCGGGCCTGCTATCCATTAAAATGACAGCCGGGGGCACCCAGGTAAGGCATTTTTCAAAACCATTAAAAGTAACGATGAAGCTTGACCCACATACTACAAACTTTGTTACCGGTAAAGATATCAAAGCCGGAGACACTGTACCATTATGGAGCCTCACTGAAGAAACCGGGCAATGGAAAAGCGAAGGCGATGTAACCATAACAGCAGATGGATCTGGTAACCTGGTGGCCATTTTTGAAACTTCACATCTTTGCTGTTTTAACCTCGATTGGAGCTGGGCAATAACCGGACGCCCCTACGGCACTTGTTTTAGCCCGTTAACTGTACGTATACATTGCGGCGCCGGTAACAGCGGTATTTACGACGTTACCATTTGTACGCCAAACAATCAATACCTGGCGGGCGCCCATGGCGAATATGTGCACGATGGAGACGTGGTCGTTTTCCCTTCTGTACCAAACATTGAGCAATGCAAAGTAGTGATAAGTGGTTTTAACCTTTATCTTAACCCCGGCCTGCCTATACTTGCCCAGAGTCAGTTATTCAATCCATGCAGCCAGGGTGCTATTGATCTTACATTCGGTACCCCACCGGCCAACCCTACATTTGTTAACGTAAACTTCAATATTCAAGGTCATTGCAGTAACAAAGCTATCAACTTGCTGCCTTCGGGGTGGTTCTTTCTTTACGATGCCGGCGCTGCAAAGATCAACCAAAACCCATGGACGTACATATATGTAAGCAAAGGTGTTATCAAATATGCATTTGGTACGGGTATAACAGGCGGTGGCGGCAGCTATCACATCCAACTTTTTGCCGGCGACCAGTATTACATGTACACCTATAATAGTTTTGAATGGTATGAATCAGCCCTCTTTACTATGGCTGCGCGTAATTTTGATTTTCCCTCGCATAACGGCATCACCGGTACAGCTATTTATGATGTACCCAGTAACTCCCTGAATATAAACGTCAAGTTCAGTGTACACTGTCGTTAAGCATACTTATCAAATTTATATAGGTATAAGCCCTTTAACTACGCGGTTTCCTATTTCTATTAAATGGATGTCACTATCGGGTCTTTATTTTTTTATTTCGTATTTGCAAACTGGATTCACGCGTAACACGATAGCTCTTAGGTAAGTAATAGTATTAACAAAAAAGCCTGCTACGATAGTTCGTAGCAGGCTTTTATCAGTAGCGGGGAGCAGGATCGAACTGCCGACCTTAGGGTTATGAATCCTACGCTCTAACCATCTGAGCTACCCCGCCGGGTTATATTCTCTGCTGAATATCAGTCTTTATATCGTTAGCCGCATCCGGCATTATTCAGCTTCCAAACCTGTTAACGGTTTTGTTAACGGTCGCCCTTTCGGGCGTGGAGCGCAAAGGTAACAAACAATGGCATAAATTTACAATATTTTTCACTTTTGTATTTAACTGGGTGGATAAGGGATGGGTTTGTTTGTGATCGATAGAAGTTCATAAATCCGCTAATTTAATTAATGCTAAAAGTATTTTAAAGTCATTTATTTTTACATTTATGTAAATCTTATTGACATGAATATCTCTGAATTTATTTCGCAATATAAAAATCATCCTGTTTTATTCATAGGAACGGGGTTTAGTTTACGCTATCTGCGAAATTCTTACACATGGGATGGTTTACTTGCTAAAATCGCTTTCGATCTTAAAGGCAACAACGAATATTACCTTGATATAAAAGCTTCCAGCGAAGAAAATGGGAAATATAAATTCGAAATGATTTCGAGTAAACTTGAAATGGAATTTAATCGTCAGTTACAGGAGGAGCGAAACGGCAAATTCAAAGATATTAACGACATCTTCTATGAAAACATGGCAAAGGGAGTTAATTTAAGCCGATTTAAAATTTATATAAGTCAAATATTTTCAACGCTTGATTTTAGACCTGAAAAAGCAGATGAATTATCTGAACTCAAAAAGATCAGAAAAAATATAAGTTCTATTATCACAACAAATTACGATAATCTTATAGAACAGACATTTGAATTTAATAAATTGATAGGCAATGATATACTTTTAAGCAATCCTTATGGGTCTGTATACAAAATACATGGATGCCGTACATTGCCAGGAAAGCTTATTATTACAACAGAAGATTATCAAATTTTTTTTCAAAAGTATGAATTAATAAGAGCGCAATTGTTATCGCTGTTCATTCACAATCCAATTATTTTTTTTGGATATAGTATTGGTGATGAAAATATTAAGAGTATTTTGAAAACAATCTTTACATACATAGAACCAAATTCCGAACAAGCAAAAAAAATCAGGGCGAATTTCTTGCTCGTAGAATACGATTCAGGCTCGATGTCTAACGAAATTGTTGAGCATGATATTGACATGGAAGGGTTTAGCACAATAAGAATAAACAAAATTAGGACCGATAATTTTTCCGCAATTTATAACTCGATATCAAGTCTGCAATTACCTATTTCTGCGATGGATGTGAGAAAGGTGCAGGCGGTAGTGAAAGAAATATACTCTGGCGGAAATATTGCAGTGAAAATTACTGAAGACCTCGATCTGCTGGGAAATGCGGCAAAAATATTGGCCATTGGGACAGACCGTACAATAAAATATGATTACTTAACGAGTTCTGAAACTTTAGCTAATTATTTCAAATTAATTGATGAAGCTAATTCGCAGACGGTGGGATTAATCGACAAATACGTTATACCGAAGACCCAATATTTTCCGATTTATGGATTTAATCTAATCAATGCCAACTTAACATCAGCCGCTGCTTTAAAAGAAAATCAGAAAATCAAAATTCAAGGATATTTGGCAGATGTTCCCGCTGCTTGTCAAACACTCCACGCTACAGTACAAGGAATTTTAGATGATAATTCGGTGCCTAAAAGTTCAAAAAGCAGAGCAATCTTTTGGTCTATAATGAATGATAAGGTTAGCATAGAAGACACAGAAAAATATTTACGGGATTATAATAACAAAAAAAATACTGAATTTAAAAGAATGCTATCCGCTTACGATTTTAAGAAATTTAGTAAAGAATAATGGAAGTTACCTGTTTTGAGGATCGCGCTTTTTTTGCAATGATCGATAAGGTTGAAGCTTATATCGACAGCAAAAAGCCTAAACAATCACAAGACGACAAATGGGTTTCCGGCGAGGAAGCCATGAAGATGTTACGCATCATCAGCAAAACCACGGTGCAGAAATTCCGTGACGAAGGAAAATTCCCTATAGCAGCCCGAGAAAAAAATTATCCTATACGATGCCGACAGCATCAGGGATTTCATTGAGGATTTTACTTATGAAACTTTTTAGCTATGCAGGAAGAATTAGACACATCGCCTGAATATATCAAGGGCTTTAATCAGATGTACAAGCTAAGACAAGAAATGCCGGAAGTTGCACAATAAATGCTATCTGCTAAAGCCGAGAGTGACCACTTCAAAGGTATGGTTGCAGGAGCGAAACAAGTCGAACTCGAATGTATCCGGGAAATTTCGGAGAAGGGTCGAAATCAATCCCGCGAACGGGAGATCTAATTTGGCGTAGGTTATAATGATCGACTTTAACAGTATATGGATAGATATTGAATGTCCCCAATGTAAATACATTGATGAAATTCAACTTATTGACGCAAAAGCTGAAAAACTGCGTTTTTGTAACAATTGTAAAGTAAAAATTCAGCTAAAAGACAGCGACGGATCTGTCCATAGTAATATCGAAACAATAAACAATGCCTTTAAAGGTTTAGAAGAAATATTCAAGAAAATCGGGAAATAATGTACTATAATCACAATATCAGAACAAGTTTACAAGAATGGAAGGGTAGACTTTATAAGGCGACTAATGAACAGTTTGGGCATCAATTAAAATACTGCATCAATAACATTGAAAAAAATAAGCTGCTTTTTAGCTTGATAAGTGATTCCATTATCCAATACCCTTTTAGCCAAGAACAATTAAAAGAAATGGGAGATAATGACTATGGCGCACCGGATTTATCATTTGAAGATGAAGTGCAACATGCGAGTTACTGTTATCAGTTCTTAAAATATTTTATCCAAGAATATAAAGATTACAATCTGCATCACTATACAAACTTTCACGGAGGAAACTTTGAAGAGACTAAAAAAAACGTTATCGAAGAACTGATAACCCCCTTATTTTACTACTTGCATGATAAACTGGATAAATCAAACTCAATTGTCTATTTGCTGGAAAAGTACAAAAGAAGGACGGAATGGTTTACCTATAAAGATCTTTTGAAAGAGTACCAAAATGCGACCAAAAGTTATGAGCAAATTTTTGAGGACGATTTAAGATTATTTCTATTTGATCAAGGGATAGATTATCCATTCTCCACGCCTAAATCGACTTCGGGACGTGGTGATATTATTGGAGCCATTGAAACTGACGATCCGCTTATCATTGAAATAAAAGTTTTAGATAAAGATAAGAGTTACGGGAAACAAAGAGTAATTGACGGTTTTTCCCAGATAATAAAATATACAAATGATTATAGCAAAGATCTTGGCTATCTTGTGATATTCAATACAGACAATATCGAAATAGAATTCGTACTGAACGAAAAGAATAATCTCTTTCCACCGATGATAAGTTTTAACAACAAAACCTATTTTATTGTGGTAATCAACTTACATACAGGGATATCGGCAAGCAAAATTGGCACCACTGAAGTTTTAACGATTAACGAAACTGAACTGACGAAATAGAATTCAAACCGACCTTTGTACCTACACATTTACTATGCTATAATAGTTAACCTCCAATGATGCAGATGAATGTAAACTATTGGGGATATGGGCTTTCTGCTTCAACCTCAAATTTCAAAAATCAAAAAAAATTAAGGCTGACTGTGCTGCTCGGGATAAAATTATTCTACAGTTTCGTCGCTGTCTTCCATTTTTTCTTCAACTGCTGTTAATGACACAAAAATCGTCATGAAAGAAAAACGGTCTGTGTCAGTAATGTTTCCTCTATCATCTAAGTGTACACCATACAGTTTTTCATCCGTATCGTATCTAATATCCCTTATTTCTACTTCGCTAACGGTATATGAACGTTCACCGTACTCATCCCATATAATTACTATTTCATCACCAATGTTAAATTGTTCATTGGTAGACTTGCCATCTTGACCTTTGACACAATTTTTTATGTGATCCGCACTATCTGTTGAAAACCCTAACCCGTCAGAACAATTAAATACAAATCGTACGTAATATTTTAAATCATTAATATTCATGTTCTCAAATTTTAGATGCAAAATTAGCTTTAAGTTTTAGTGTTTCAATCATATAGTATATGAGATTTGGTACAATTAATGAATATTCCGACTATGCCCGGTGCGTAGAAATAGCGTGTAGCGGCGTAGGAACTTAACCGTGATTTTAGAAAAGGTTACACCGTTTCCGGCAAATTCATAAAAGCGTTTCAAACGGCTTGTATCTGATTTGCAGACATCGTAATTGCCCAAGGCCCTTTGTTCGGCCAAATAATTATCGGCAACATCCTTGAACAAGGGCAGCCTTGGCGCAGGAGAAATTTCCTTTACGGGTTTGGGTTTTGTCGCCTCGATAATGTCTTCCGCTGAATACTTTTTTGCAGTTTCAAATTCAAGGATTTTTTCATTGATTTCAGCAAGCCTTTTTGTCAGAAAATTGGTTATCCGCATATGATGCAGATGTGCCTTTTTTACTTGCTGTTTTGTTGCATCCCAGAAATCGCGGGAGGCAAGAACATTTCCTTCAAAAAGATATGCAGGAATGCCGTTTTGAGATACTTTAATACCGATAGGGAAATTGCCGTTTTTGTCTTTGCGGCTCCATGTAACAATTTTTGCGCTGGCCATGTGAAAAACTTTTAAAGTAAATAAAATTGTTTTCCACGCCCCAGTCAAAGGTCGCAATTTGTTAACGGTTCGGCTGGATTAACCTGTCATTTGATGATTCAATCTGGCTGATACGGGGATAAAAAAGGGCCTTCCTGCCCATTTCAAACCATTTCAGCGCCAAGGGAACGGGATTATGAATCCTACGCTCTAACCATCTGAGCTACCCCGCCGTTTTCATGGTTCCTGAAAAAGGTTTGCAAATATAGCAGAAATTCGCTTTCTTTAGAAAAAATGTTCACTTTTGCCCCCTTGATTGATTTGTAACGATTGAACCCCAATGTCCGAGAAGAAAAAATTCAACCTTGAGTACGAGATAAAATCCTCACCAAGAATACTATATACCTTCCTTAACGAAGCTAATGGCTTAACACAATGGTTTGCTGATGATGTAAGCGTTCGCGACCAGATTTACACCTTTACCTGGGACGACGAAAAGCAGAATGCCAAACTGGTTGCTGTTAAAGAGAACAAACTGGTTAGGTTTAAATGGGTTGACGATGAGCCCCAATGTTACTTTGAAATGGAGATCATCCAGGACGAACTGACAAATGATGTTGCCTTAAGCATTACTGATTTCGCAACCGAAGAAACCATTGCCGAGCGTAAGCTTATCTGGGACAACCAGATAAATTACCTGATAAGCACCCTGGGCGCTTAAATTTCTCCGTATTTTGTATGATGAAACCGGCGTGTAAATAACAATTATTTGCGCGCGCTTACGTTTCAATCCCTGTACGCAATTGCCCGATGAAAAAAATACATTTGTTATTACTTAAATCATTTATAAGGCCTTTTATAGTAACCTTACTGATAGTGATGTTTGTATTACTGATGTTGTTTTTGTTCAAATACATCGATGATCTTATCGGTAAAGGCTTTCAGTGGTACATCATTCTTGAGCTGATGATGTATAACTCGGCTACCAATGTGGCTATGGCATTGCCGCTATCCGTACTGCTTTCATCTATCATGACATACGGCAGCCTTGGGGAAAATTATGAGTTGGTTGCCATTAAATCAGCCGGGATATCACTGCGCCGCGCCATGTACCCCATGATGGTTGTTGTGTTGGTACTTAGCGTTGCGGCCTTCGTATTTTCGGATTATATGCTGCCGGTGGCCAACCTTAAATATTACTCGCTCCTGTACGATGCGCGCAAGCAAAAATCAGCCGACCTGCTCCCCGAAAATGTTTTCAGCAATCGTTTTCCGGGGTACACCATACGCGTAAAAAAGAAAGACCCCGACGGGCAGACCCTGCACGATATCATGATCTATTCTAAAGGGGCGCTTGAAACAAACCAGGATGTTTTGTTTGCAAAGTCGGGGCTCATGTACCGGTCTAAAGATGATCTGTACCTGATCTTGAAGCTGAAGGATGGGGTACGTTATGTAGAAGATGCCGGCGATCAGGGTAACGCCATGCCACGCAAGCGGCTTACGCGTTTCCGGTTTAAAGAAACCGAGCAAAAATTCGATCTTTCGGGCTTTAAGATGACGCGGACCGACGAGAACGAGTTCAGGAGCGCCTCGATGATGATGAACCTGCGCCAGTTGCAGCATTATATCGATTCGGCAAACAAGGAGGTGGATAGTAATGTAAGGCTTAATTATTCGCTGGTGGCGGCGTATATGAAATATAATACCATGCCGCAAAAATCAAAGGTTAAAGTGCTGCCGGCAGATAGTATCAAGATGAGCTCCATAAGTGAAAAGATCAGCGCTTTAAACAATGCTTCCAGCGAAGTTCACCAAATATTGGATGTGATAAAAAACCGGGCCGACAGGCACAAGGAAACATCAAAAAGTATACGCCGATATATAATGGAGTATCAAAAGAAATTTACCCTTGGCGCTGCCTGCATAGTGCTGTTTTTAATTGGCGCGCCTTTGGGCGCGATAATACGTAAAGGAGGGTTGGGTATGCCTGTAGTTATATCGGTGATATTTTTCCTGGTATATTACATTATAGGTACCATTGGCGAAAAATCAGCCAAAGAGGGAGACTTATCGCCGCTGATAGGGGCATGGGTAGCCATTGCTGTTTTACTGCCTATTGGGGTATTCCTTACGTATAAATCAGCTACCGATTCGGCCCTTTTTGATGCGGATATGTATAAACGTTTCTTTAGGCGCTTTAACCTGCGTAAAACCAAGCCCGTATAGTTTTACAAAATACCGACCTTATTCATCTTATTATCGTATAAATTTGTTGTATCGGCAATTGTACTATACCAGCCAATTTCTCTTACAAATTGACGCAGACATGTTAAACACCATACCGGAAGCAATAGAAGCTATAAAAGCAGGCAAAACCATTATTGTTGTAGATGATGAGGACCGCGAAAACGAAGGCGATTTTTTAACCGCCGCCCGGAACGCTACGCCCGAAACTATCAACTTTATGGTGCGGTATGGGCGCGGCCTTGTTTGTGCGCCTATAACCAGGCAACGCGCGCACGAGCTGGAACTGGAGCCAATGGTTAGCCGTAACACCACATCGCACGAAACGAATTTTACTGTATCGGTAGATCTGCTTGGTAATGGCTGTACAACCGGCATATCCGCGACAGACCGGTCTAAAACAACTTTGGCGTTAATTGACCCGTCAACCAGGCCTGCCGACCTGGGGCGGCCGGGGCATATCTTCCCGCTGATTGCCAAGGATGGCGGAGTTTTACGCCGTTCGGGACATACCGAAGCCGCTATAGACCTTTCAGTATTGGCCGGTTTTGAACCTGCCGGCGTAATATGCGAGATTATGAAAGAAGATGGCGATATGGCACGCCTGCCCGAGCTGCTGGTGATGGCCAAAGAGTTTGACCTTAAAATAATTTCGATAAAAGACCTTATCGAGTATCGTTTGAACACTGAGTCGTTGGTGCGTAAAGAGGTATCGGTAAAAATGCCAACCCAATGGGGCGATTTTGACATGATAGCTTATACGCAGTTGGATACCGGCGAAAATCATTTAGCACTGGTAAAAGGTGAATGGCAACCCGGCGAGCCTGTTTTGGTGCGTGTGCACAGTTCATGCGTTACCGGCGATATCTTCGGGTCGTGCCGGTGCGATTGCGGCCCACAGCTGCATAAAGCCATGGAAATGATAAGTAAGGAAGGCAAAGGTGTGGTAGTTTACATGAACCAGGAGGGGCGGGGTATCGGGCTTGTAAATAAGCTTAAAGCCTACCATTTGCAGGAGAATGGGTTAGATACTGTTGAGGCGAATATCAAACTGGGCTTCCAGATGGATCAGCGCGATTACGGCATAGGCGCGCAAATATTGCGCAACCTGGGTATTTCTAAAATGCGCCTGTTAACCAATAATCCAAAAAAGCGTGCCGGGTTGATAGGATACGGGCTTGAAGTGGTCGAGAACCTGCCGATAGAGATCGAATCGAACCCGCATAATGAAGCTTACCTACGTACCAAACGCGATAAAATGGACCACGCTATTATGCGCGAGCATTAATTATCACCTTCGGTATCCTCATTCGCATTGTTGTCCTCAGATGGCTTTGAAGGCACAGGTGTTGCGATGTTTGTTGCGGGCACCGGTGAAGGGGTTTTAGGTGCATCGTTGTTACGGCGGCGCCTCTGCCTGAAAATGTTACGCAAAAATTCGCCAAACGTATCAAAATCCCGCTGATACACTAAACCTATACCATTTACATATTGTACACCCAGCGCGTCGTTAATGCTGTTCAGGGTGGTGCTGTTTAACGCCCGGTACGAGTACCTGGCCCGCAGGTTACCGTCCCTTCGTATCAGGTATTGAATTTCGAAATCTTTGGTTAGCGTCCTGAAGTCTGTATTCAGTAAATTGGTTTTATTATTGAACAGATCGCTTGTGCCACTGTTAGAGTATAAACTGCCGTTTATAAGAAGCCTGTCGTTCAAAAACTTAAGTGACGCGCTCGCATCGTTGAACGACCGTATATTCAAATCGAAATATTTGATGTTTGATTGCGAGATAAAACTGTTAAGCTTATTAAACGCAAATTCGCTCACTGCTTCTCCGGCGGTACCCAATACCTGGTTGGTTAAGTTGCTGCCTGTGCCCGATGCAAAGCTACGCCGTACAATAATACTGAGGGCTTGTTGGCTCCGGTTATTGTTATCGGCCAGGTAGGTGCTAAGGTCATCTTTAATTGATGGGTCAACCGGGAAGTTAAAATTAAAATCGATATTAGGCTGTAACAATGATTTGGACAGTATCAGTTCGGCCTGTACCAGTACCTGCTTGGGCTGCGGCGCTTGCAGGCCGGCAGCGGTGTACAACGGTGCGATATTGGTGCGTACCTCGTAAACGGCTTTCAAATTTATCTCGGCATTTGCGGGGTTGCCCGTCCAGCGGATGGTGCCTCCTTCGTTCACCACAAAGTTTTTACTAATAAAATCCTTCGCGGTAAACTCAAACTTCCCTGATGTGATCAGGAAAGCGCCGAACATCTCAAAGTCGCCCAGGCTATTGATGTTCAATTTGAGGTTGCGGGCCTGGCCTGTACCCTCTAATACACCATAATCTGTACTTATCCGTACGGTTGTACTTTCATTAACGGTAAGGTCAAAATTTAGCGTAACACCATTAAATGCCTTGCTCTTTTCAACGGGCTTTTTTAAAGTGGTATCGTTATGGTCCACAAATCTGATGAAATCATATTCCGCCGCCGTAGATGAAGTATTTAACGGAATATTAAATATGGTGCCCGCTTCGGTTGACGCCTTGATGTCTATCTTCATGTTATCTACAGGCCCTGTAAAACTAAAGGTACCGCTACCGTAGGCAGTACCGTAATAAAGGTGGTTATCCTTAAAAGTGGTGTTAAGCGCCATCAGGTTACGGGCTTGCACAGTTATATCAAGCGTAGGGTTTGATATCTGGTTAAGGTCAACCGTTCCGTTTGCCTCGCCGGTGCCTCCACGGCCATCTTTCAGCACCATTTTATCAATCTTTATAACACTGTTGCTTACCGCCAGTTTCTCGTTTACGGTGTACGCTGTCTTAAGATAATTAACAGTCACGCCCGTATTATTTAACGAGACCTCGCCGTTAAGTTGCGGCTTGGATGGCGAGCCGGATAACTGCAGATTTGCTGACACGGTGCCTTTAATATCAGATACCAGCTCTTTTATAAAAGGCTCAAAGATAATGGCTTCGGTATGGTCCATTTTAATGTCGAAGTTCAGGTTATCGCCGTTTTCCTGCGCCAGTGTGTATACCCCATCGATATTCATGGTCTTTAAACCACGATTAGTTATATTTAAGTTTACCCTGGCCTGCTTATGGGCATTATCAAGGTTCGAGACGATCTTGACATTGCCTACCAGCGTTTTGTTCATCGCCAGCGAATCGATATTAAGGTTTGCATCAATTCCGGGTTTCTTCATGATGGAACTCAACGTAACATCGCCATTTAAGGACCCTTTTAACAGTACACCTGATGTTTTTGTAAGCTGATTAATGGTAGCCATACTAAATTTATCAAAGGTTACTTTCAGTTCGTCTTCGGTGCGGTCGGATATAAAACCGTTTATCCGCACTTTTTGGACGCCGTTTGATAGCTCAAATCCCGATACCTGGGTTTTACCATCCAGCAGCCGTATTTTTACCTGCTCTTGTATCTTCCAGTTTTCGTGTTCCAATATTACATCTGATGGTAATATCGCCAGTTTGGCGGTAGTGTCTCGGCCAAATTCTACCAGTCCGTAAAGGTCTAACTGGTTGGCGGCGTCCTTATCAGATAACTTTACGTTAAAATTGAGGCTGTCGTTCTTTAAAAAGTTGGTAATGTTAATGTTTTTGATGTACAGGCTGTCGGTAAGGTCAACACGGTTTAAGGATACGTTTAGGCCGAGCATGTCATCAGCCGTGCTCTCATCAATAATAAAATCATGAAACACTATTTTGCCCAGTTTAATGGTCTTAATATAGCCGTTCAATGTGGCTGTTTTTTCGGTAGAATTAAACTTACCTACAAAAGTGCCCTGTTCAGGCACCTTAAGGGTGGGCATAAAAATGGCCAGCAGCGGGTCGATGTTTTTTATCGCTAAGTTAAAATCAAAATTTTGCGGCTGATGCGGGGTAATGGTTGTTTTTAACGACGGAATATATTTTTTGGCTATGGTTTTAAAGTATGACGGAAGGGTGGCCAGGTCGTAACTGCCTTTAATGCTGCCGTCGGCCAGATCAGATCGCAGCGATATCACCCTGGCAGCGCCCTTTCCGGCAGCGGTTAAGGCAACCGAATCAACCACGTAGTTGTTTCGTGGATCTATTATACGGGTGTTGCTAAGTAAAATACGTCCGTCCAGGTTATCCAGGTTATTTCCCGAAAAATTGGTGCTGATATCGGTGCTGAGCGAAATGGTATCTTTTACAAATTTAAGCTGGCGAAGATGCGCGTTACCTACACTGCCTGTAAAATTGTATATAGGCAATTTGGGGTTTAAATTAACACTGCCCGCCAGGTTCAGCTTAATATTTTTATCGTTAATGGCTAACCTGCCTATAGCTGTTTTGCGGTTAAAAGAGCCGTTTGTAGTTATGTTACTGTAAGCATAACCCTTAAATTGCAGGTAGGCAATTTTCGCATCGCCGTGTACATTCAGGCTTTTCAGGTCGTCGCCGCTGCCGGTTATATTGGCCCTTAGCGTAGTACGACCAAGTTGATTGTCGTTTAATAAGCTGCCAAGGTCAAAGTTATTAGTGGAAATTTTACCGCTGTAACTCGGTACACCCGCTTTGTTTATTTTCAGGTTAATATCCGGGTCAAAACGGCCCAGTTTTGTTTTAAAAGTACCAAATGCCACAAAATCGTTTTGCAGGCCGGTAAACCTGCCTGTAAAGTTTACGTTTCCAAATTTGCTCACTACATCCGGCACTTTTGCGTTTGGCTTGCCTGTAAAGTGGCTATACAAGTAGTCCAGGTCCTTTTTATTGGTGGCTATCTGGTCGAACTTTAACTGCAAAAAAGTGTTGTTCCAATCGGGCAGGCCGGTTAAGTTAAAGTCGCCCTTTATAAATGTGCCCTGGGCGGCTGTAATGGTAAGATTTTTGGCTTTCAAGTTGCTTACCATGCCGCGCACGCGGCCGTCTATGCCCAGTTCAAAGGTCGTTTTATCCAGTGTGCTGGTAAAATAAGCTATGTCTTTTGATGACAGGTGCGACGATTTAAAGTCGGCGTCCATATTCACCTTGTTTTCAAAGTCGTCAAAATCATCAAACGATTTGAATTTCATCTTAAAAAAATTCTTCACGCTGGAATGCGCTGTTTGTACGTTAAGGTTTTGAAGCAATATCTGGTTGGTATCGATGGTAGCGTTAGCATTAAGGTTCCGTACCACGAATCCACTTTTTTCATGCAGGGTTAAACCACCTATCCTGGCTTTAAAAAGGTGATTTTTCAGGTCCATATTTCGTATAATGGTGCTGAAATGGGTAAGATCTACATCGTTAAAGTTTACACCTTTTACCAATTCTGTCCTTAAGTGGTTCTTGTACCTGAAGTGAAAGTTATTAATGGCTATTTTTTCGAAGGTAAGTGTCCAGGGTTTGCTTTTTGTTTTTGTTGTATCGCCCGAATTAAAGTAATCGAGCACAAACTTAAGGTTGGTTGTGCTGTCTTTTAACTTTTTCAGGTAAAACGAGCCGTTGTCCAGCTGAATGGATGCAAAATCTATCTTCTTTTTTTTGATGCTGTTGAAGATTGAAAAGCCGCTAAGCTCTACCACCAGTTTTGGGGTGCTCAACAAGGTATCCTGCTGCTTGTCCAGAATGTACAGGCCTTCTAATACTACTGATGAAAAGGGCTTAATGTAAAGGCTTTTTACATCCAC
The DNA here is from genome assembly GCF_010093045.1 of Mucilaginibacter sp. 14171R-50. Lineage (NCBI taxonomy): Bacteria > Pseudomonadati > Bacteroidota > Sphingobacteriia > Sphingobacteriales > Sphingobacteriaceae > Mucilaginibacter > Mucilaginibacter sp. 14171R-50. The sequence goes on from NZ_CP048115.1 coordinate 1,694,955, forward strand.
TTTTGTATTAAGCTCTTTTGATAAATAAGTGGTGGCTTTTTTTGCCGCCCATGTTTGTACCGGCTTGTACTGAAAAAGCAATAGCAATATGCTTATCAGTAACAAAATTATCAATACGATACTTAACGCTATTTTGAGTACTTTTTTAATAACTTTGTATTTAATTTAGAATTCAAAAGTAAAAATTCAAAAACGTACTAAGTGTTTTACTTTTTGAATTTATTTATGACCATAGTCTAAAGTAATAAGTGTTTTGACCTTAACTTTCGACTTTTACTTAATAACGTGCCGGTAATATTAGGAATCGAATCTTCATGTGATGAAACCTCAGCAGCTGTTTGTGTTGATGGCGAAATATTAAGCAATGTTATTGCCAATCAAACCATCCACGAAGCGTACGGAGGCGTTGTCCCCGAGCTTGCCTCAAGGGTTCATCAGCAAAATATTGTTCCTGCTGTACAACAAGCACTATTAAACGCAAAAGTAAGCAAAAATGATATTGATGCGGTAGCTTTTACGCGCGGCCCGGGGCTTTTAGGCTCACTTTTGGTAGGGGTTTCGTTCGCCAAGTCCTTCGCGCTTGCCAAAAACCTGCCATTGGTAGATATTAACCACATGCAGGCGCATATACTTGCGCACTTTATCGGCCCAAACAAGCCTGCTTTTCCTTTTTTGTGCCTTACCGTATCAGGGGGGCATACGCAAATAGTTTTGGTAAAAGATTACTTCGATATGGAAGTGATTGGCCAAACCCTTGACGACGCGGCAGGCGAGGCGATGGACAAGACCAGTAAAATATTAGGCCTGCCATATCCCGGCGGCCCGTTGATAGATAAGCACGCACGCAGTGGTAACCCTGATGCCTATAAATTCCCCGAGCCGCAGATACCGGGCTTTGATTTTAGCTTTAGCGGACTTAAAACAGCCATCCTTTATTTTATAAGGGATAACGTTGCTGCTAACCCTGATTTTATAAAGCAAAATATAAACGACATTTGCGCATCGGTTGAAAAACGCATTGCTACTATTTTATTAAATAAATTAAAACGTGCCGCTAAGGAATATAACATTAAAGATATAGCCCTGGCCGGCGGTGTGTCGGCTAATACCGGTTTGCGCGAAGGGCTTACCCGGCTTGGCGCCGAAAACGGCTGGAACGTTTTTATACCCAAGTTTGAATACTGTACTGATAACGCGGCTATGATAGCCATTGCCGGTTATTATAAATATTTAAAAGGTGAATTTGCCGGGCAGGACGTAGCGCCGCTGGCACGTATGCCGATGTAGGGAAGTCGATAGTCTATAGACGATAGTCCATAGACCTGCTTCCGGATAAACACAATACTATGGTCTATCGACCATTGACTATGAACTAAAATTATGAACATTCCTTCTCTTATCTTTTGGGCGGTTTTTGTACTGCCGCTTGTTGCTTTTTTAGTTTGGTTAATGCGCCAGGATAAACGCAAAGGTATAACCGGGCTTATTGTACTGGCTATTTTGGTGATTGGGGGTATAGCCTACATGTACTGGAAAACCGGGGGCAAATAATTAAATGCAAAGCAATTGGAAATTCAAGTCTTTGCAAAACCTTGAAAAGAAGGTGATGACAAATGATGGATATTCTTCCAATTTAACCGCGCGCTGCACAGAACTTTTAAGACGGCCGTTAAACGAATACTCGGTTGAAGACATGAGAATTATGATCGGGCAGCAAGTAGGTTTGAATTACCTAATACCATTAGCTCTGGAACAGTTACATATTAACATTTTATCGGAAGGGGATTATTACCCAGGAGATCTTTTAAATGTGGTATTGAAAGTTGATAAGGCGTTTTGGAGTAAGAATAGTTTATTATTCAAAAACTTGATACAGTTAATTAAGGGGAATAAAAATTTATTACTTCAATCTGGTATCTCTGAAGATATATTAGCCAATTTCAATTAAAACAACGGCCCCCGCATTTGCAGGGGCCGTATAAAAAAACACTTACAAAAATTCTAACCCGTACTTTATACAGTATTAGAAAGCCCTTTTATATATTCTGACAGATTGCCCGCCAGAAGTGGTGCAGAAAATAAAGAAAGTGTTATCTACCCTTTCGATACCGGCAATGGTAGCCCCTTGCGGTATGGTGTACTTTTTATAGCTGTTGCCTACATCGTTCGACAGGCTGAAACTTGTGCCGCCATAGGCCACATAATCCCCCCATTGTTTTATCACATTTACCTGCTCGTCACTTACTTTAACAAATACGTCGCCCTGGCCGCGCGATTGATATAGGCGGTTATCAGCTATTTGCGCGCTGGTGCTGAATATAGCATAGGTGTAACCAGGCGCCGAAAGGATATTTTTATAGCCTTCGTTTAAAAAGTAAGTGCCCGTAGTTCCCGTAGTAACCAGCCATGTTTGCCCCTGGTCGGTAGAGCGGTAGAACTTATTGGATGCAGGATCAATAGCGTAAAAATATTTACCGCCTCCATCGCTTGCAATATGGTCAAGCCTGGTAGCGCCACCTAAGCTCGCATTTTTTACCTGGAAACTGGTTCCCCCGTTCAGTGATATATAATATGACTGGCCCGATAGCAGGTACACCTTATCACTTTTAGCGACTATGCCGTTAAAGCCCAGGTTTGGCAAATTAGGGTTTACGATAAGTTTGGTGAACACTGTGCCATCTGTTTTTACAACGCCCAGGTTAGTGGTTATGTAAAAGTAGTTCCCATCGGCTACAATAAAGTTAACTTTCAATGTATCTTTTGTAAGCGGCAGGCTGTTAAATACATTATTGAAGGTGACCCCTTTATCGCTGCTGTAATACAGGTTTCTGCCGGTTTTGCCATTGGTGAAGAACATGCGACTGCCTGAGGATGCCGACATAATACCCGTTTGCGGACTTACCGTTTGATCTACTTGAGTCCAACCGTTTGGTGGCGACGGTACCACAAGCGTAAAGTCGGTTGCGCTTGTTAGTTTGGTGCCGCTGTTAACCGTCAAATATATTTTACCGGTTACGGCGCCCTGCGGTACTATAACCTGTAATTGCGTGGCCGTTGCAGCTATCACTGTACCGGTGAACAGGTTGTTTTGCGGGCCGGTAAAGTGTACAACATTGTCTGCCGGTATCGTGCTAAAATTAGTGCCTTTTACAACTATGGTATCGCCAGTTTTAGCGCTTGCCGGCGCAAACGATGTAAATGTTGCCGCTTGTATATAGGTAAACGTAGGCCCGGTGGCAACCTCGCTGTTCTTAACTTTTACAGACACCGCGCCTGTTGAACCGCCTGCCGGTACTTTAACCATAAGTTTGGTAGCGGTGGCCGATATGATCTCGGCATTTACGCCATTGAATTTAACCACATCATCTGCAGGCGTTGCACTATAATTTACACCGGTTATGGACACGGTATCGCCGGTACGGCCTTTTGTAGGTGCAATGTTTTCGATAGTTGGTTTATCAGCCACCGGAGTAGGGTCTTTTACCTCTGACTTTGGTTTGGTTACTACCGATGCGAAGGTTATGGTAAACCCACCTGACGAGTTAAACTCGCGGCCACTTGCATCCTTAAACATAATGTCCCATTTAACCTCAATATAGGTATCCGTAATGGTGATACTGATAGAGCCTGATAATGCATAATACGCATTGCCGCTGTTAAAGTACTGCACATAGGTTTGCGATGTGCCCGCGTTTACTTTAATGGTTTTAGTGCCGGGGTTAAGTGATGTGCCCGACTTTTTGGTTAGGGCGATAGCGCCGTTCTTCAGATCGTCGATAAAAAAAGTAAGCTTGTTGCCGTTGGCATCCAGCGTGGCCGATGTCTCCAGGGATTTTACCCCATCGCCGGGGGTGCTGAATAATGTGCTTTTGATATTATTTTCTTTGATGACGAATTCCTTTCCGTCTATTTTACCTTTAACGGTAGAGGTTTTAACCTCCGGTTGGGGAGTTGGCTTAATTACAGTTTCTTTTTTGCACGCGCTTACCGCCACAATAAGCAAGGCAAGGATGGCCGGTTTTTTTAATATTTTTTTCAGATACAGCTTCATTATGATGAGATTTTAATTTTTTTAAATCTCTGATTATTTAAATCTCAGGCATATACAGTATTTACGGTATATTTTACTGCGTACTAACAGCGGGCCGTCGGTAAAGGCGTGTTACGAACGATTACCATGACACGATCGTTGTACTTTGCGGGTGATATTTAAGGAATAAAAAAAGGCGATGAATAACTCCATCGCCTTACTTGTTTTCCCAACCTCTGATCTGATCACTAAAGCCTTTCCTTCAAAAACTGGCCGGTATAGCTGTCTTCAATTTTTATCAGGTTTTCGGGGGTGCCTTCAAAAACCACGTTACCGCCGCGGTCACCGCCTTCGGGACCAATGTCAATCACCCAGTCGGCGCATTTGATCACATCCATATTGTGTTCAATCACAATAATAGTGTTGCCATGCTCCAGCAGCGCGTCGAATGATTTCAGCAATTTCTTGATATCGGCAAAGTGCAGACCGGTTGTGGGCTCATCAAATATGAATAGTGTTTTATGGGTGTTGTTACCCTTAACAAGGAAGGAAGCCAGCTTAATACGCTGCGCCTCGCCGCCTGATAGCGTGTTTGAGGATTGCCCTAACTGCACATACCCTAAACCAACATCTACCAGTGGTTTTATTTTGGCCAATATTTTAGTGTCTTTGGCAAAAAATATCAGCGCCTCGTCAATGGTCATCTCCAGCACTTCTGATACATTTTTATCCTGATAGGTAACATCCAGTATATGCTGCTTAAAGCGTTTACTGCCGCAGGCCTCGCAGGTCAGGAAGATATCCGCCATAAACTGCATCTCTATCTTCACTTCGCCCTCACCCTGGCAAACATCGCAGCGCCCCCCCTCAACGTTGAACGAAAATGCCGATGGTTTTAAACCGGCAGCTTTTGCAGCCGGCAGCGCAGCGTACAGGTTACGTATCTCGTCCCAGGCTTTCACATAAGTAACCGGGTTAGAGCGCGACGAACGGCCGATTGGGTTTTGGTCAACCAGTTCCACCTGTTCAATTTTGTTGTAATCGCCTTCAATACTGTCAAAAGCGCCGCTTTGGTCGCCGCTGTAATTGCCCAGCGTTTTTTGCAGGGCGGGCGCCAGTATGCGTTTTACCAGGCTGGTTTTACCGGAGCCGGATACACCTGTTACCACCGTAAGCACACCCAGCGGGAACTTGGCATTGGCATGTTTCAGGTTATTTTCGCGGGCGCCTTTTATCTCGATAAAATCGCTCCACTTGCGGCGCGTTTTAGGTATAGCAATTTCTTCGCGGCCGCTTAGGTATTTGCCGGTAAGGCTATCGTCGTCAACTATGATCTGGTCGTAAGTGCCGGTAAATATCAGGTTGCCGCCATGTGTGCCGGCCTCGGGGCCAATATCTATGATATGGTCGGCGGCCTTCATGATCTCTTCTTCGTGCTCAACCACCAAAACGGTGTTCCCCACATCGCGAAGGGATTTCAGCACCGTTACCAAACGCTGGGTATCACGGGGGTGCAGGCCAATGCTTGGCTCGTCCAGTACATATATCGAACCCACCAGGCTGCTGCCCAGCGACGTGGCCAGGTTAATGCGCTGCGACTCGCCCCCCGAAAGTGTGTTTGACAAACGGTTGAGTGTTAGGTATGCCAGGCCCACATCATTTAAAAAGCTGAGGCGGTTGGTGATCTCTAAAAGCAGCCGCTTGCCTATCTTAAGGTCGGTTTCGTTCAGCTGCAGGTTGCTGAAAAATTCCAGTGCGGTATCTAAAGGCATCAGCACCACATCGGTGATTGATTTTCCGTCGATCTTTACATAGGTTGCATCCTTACGCAAACGGCTGCCCTTACATTCGGGGCAGGTAGTTTTTCCGCGGTAGCGCGATAGCAGCACGCGGTATTGTATCTTATAAGTTTGCTCCTCCATTTCCTTGAAGAAAGCATCCAGCCCCCGAAAATATTGATTGCCTGTCCATAGCAGGCGCTGCTGTTCTTCGGTAAGCTGGTTATACTGCCGGTGAATAGGGAAATCAAATTTCAGGGAGTTTTTTACCAGCACATCGTTCCACTCGCGCATCTTCTCGCCGCGCCAGGGGGCAATAGCGCCCTCATAAACGGTTTTACTTTTATCGGGGATAACCAGGTCTTCGTCAATACCGATGATCTTGCCATACCCCTCGCAGCGCTTACAAGCGCCGTAAGGGTTATTAAAGCTGAAGAAGTTTGGTGTAGGTTCTTCAAAGCGGATGCCGTCAAGCTCAAAGCGGTCGCAAAAGAAACGTTCGGTTTCTTCCTCCTCCTCGGGTTTGCGGTAACGCACAAAGCAATCGCCTTTACCTTCAAAAAACGCGGTTTGTATACTATCAGCCAGTCGGCTAATGGTTTCATCTTCCTCATTTTTAGTAATGCGGTCAATAACTATGCGCACATGCGGATCAACAGTCGTTGTTTGCGTATGGTCGGCAGCATCGTCTTTTTTGCCTTTCCCGGTATCTATCGAGGCGTTATCGATGCTTTCATCTTCCAAAAGCGATTCTATACGCGATACCTGCCCGTCGTACTCAACCCTTACAAACCCCTTTTGCATCAAAACGGCAAGTTCCTCTTTAATACTGCGGTTGTTATGCGGGTGCAGCGGGCACAGTATAGTTACCTGTGTTTCATCAGGCAGGGTGGTAATAAAATTGATCACGTCGGTTACGCTGTCCTTCTTTACTATCCCGCCCGATACCGGCGATATGGTTTTGCCAATGCGCGAAAAAAGCAGTTTAAGGTAATCGTATATCTCGGTGCTGGTACCAACTGTAGAGCGTGGGTTACTGGTGATTACTTTCTGCTCGATAGCTATTGCCGGGGCTATGCCCTTTATGTAATCAACATCGGGCTTGTTCATGCGGCCCAGAAACTGGCGTGCGTACGATGATAAGCTTTCTACATAGCGGCGCTGCCCTTCGGCATACAAAGTATCAAACGCCAGCGACGATTTACCCGAGCCCGACATGCCCGTAATAACCACCAGCTTGTTTTTGGGGATGGCCACATCCATATTTTTAAGGTTGTGTACCCTTGCCCCTTTTATAATTATATTTTTCTGCGGATCTTTTTCTGCTTCCTTGATCATAGTATTGGTTGGTCGTTCATGGCCCATAGATCATGGTAGAAATTTGCCTTATAGGTTAAACCTTTGATAAAACCTGTTATCTAACCAATAGTTTGCAATAAACTACCATCTATTATCCATGAACTTTTTGGAAATGCAAAAATCCTAAAATATTTAGCTTTTTCCAAATGAGTTTTGGCAATACGAGAGCTTAATGAGTTATTAATAAAAGAGTTTGCAATTTAGTGACACGTGGCTTTCGAGAAGAACATAATATACCCCGCTAAAAAATATTTGTTTTTATTTTTTAAGATCATTATATTTGAGGGTAACATTTTTCTTAAACCCTAAAAGAAACGCTATAGATAGAACTCTACTTTTAATAACGACAAAAAATTTAATTTAGTTTATTAGTAGCTTCTATGGATTTTCAATTGAAAAGTGATCAGGATCTAATCCATCTGTATATCGCCGGTAATGAGGCCGGACTTGTTGAGCTGATTAGGCGATACCAATCAAAAATTTACACTTCCATTTATTTACTTGTAAAAGACGAGGCCCTTGCCGAAGATATTTTTCAGGATACGTTTATTAAGGTTATTAATACGCTAAAAGCTGGTAAATACAACGAAGAGGGAAAGTTTTTGCCATGGGTAACCCGTATAGGCCATAACCTGGTTATCGACCATTTTCGCCGTGAAAAGCGCGCGCCTATGGTAAGCAATGGCGATGATTTTGATATTTTTGAGGTACTGGGGCATTACGATGAAAGCGCGGAAGACCGCCTGGTACGTGAGCAAACTCATAAAGACTTGAAATCGCTGATACAACTACTACCCTCAGAGCAGAAAGAGGTACTTATTATGCGCCACTTTGGCGATATGAGCTTTAAAGAAATTGCTGATGTTACTGATGTAAGCATTAACACCGCGCTTGGCCGTATGCGTTATGCGCTTAACAACCTGCGTAAAATGATGCAAAGCAAGGAAATGAGCTTGAAAAACTAATTCTGCGCTATAATCATTTGATCAATTGAAGAGTTAGCCGCGCATATAATATGCCGGTAGATATCATTGTTATAAAGCTGCCCTATAAGGGCGGCTTTTTTTATGATATTACAACAATAAGCCGCACGTACCACCGTTTAATTTGCGATGAATTTCCATTGAAATAGTTAATATTCTTAATTTGAACCATGGTAATGGACCAAAAATTAACCTTCAAAAAAAATTTCATTTAATTTTCATCTTTGTGAAATATTAATAAATAATTCTCGTTAATTTTATAATCAAACAAACAACAGCTTATGGGTGAAACCTTTACTTCAATTTTTAATGCGGTCACTAATAAAGCTCAGGTGAAACAATCAGAGGTATATGAGAATCTGGAAGCGGACGAGGTGATATTTTATAACTCCCTCCGCGCTGATTTGGATCTTTTAAAGAAAAAGCCAAAACTGCAGACCATACATCACATTTTAGATTATTCAAAGAGCCTGCGCTAAGTAGTACTACGCTAAAACACTGGTTCATAGATCAAACAGTTCGGATAATCCCCGGCAGCTTGATTTATGAACCTTTCTATTTTTATATGGGTTCATTTGTTTAATGGTTCATTAGTTTATTGGTGGATAGTTTAATAGTTTTGCATTGCTGATTGGCTCGCTTAACCAAGCACCAATGAACAATTGAACTAATGAACCAGTGAACTAACAAATGCTCAAAGCCGAACGATACCGCCACTTTGTAGAATACTTTTCAAAGAACCAGCCCAACGCGGTTACCGAGCTGCATTACACTAGCCCCTATGAGTTGCTTGTAGCGGTTATACTATCTGCTCAATGTACCGATAAGCGCATTAACCAGGTTACACCGGCGCTATTTAAACGCTTCCCCGATGCCGCCGCGCTGGCCGCAGCTGATGCCGACGAGATATTTAACTATATACGCAGCGTAAGCTATCCTAACAATAAGGCCAAACACCTGGCCGGGATGGCTAAAATGCTGATGGAGAAATTCGGCGGCGAAATACCATCAGGGCTGGATGAGTTGCAACAGCTGCCTGGCGTTGGTCGCAAAACCGCCAATGTAATTGCGTCGGTAGTGTTTGATGCACCTGCCATTGCGGTTGATACGCATGTATTTAGGGTAGCTAACCGTATTGGGCTTACCAACCGGGCAACTACCCCGCTGGCCGTCGAGCGGCAGCTGATGCAGCACTTACCAAAAGAAACTCTTGGCGTGGCCCACCATTGGCTGATATTGCATGGCAGATATATATGCGTGGCCCGTAAGCCGAAATGCGAAATTTGCCCCCTCACCTGGTTTTGCAAATACTACGAACAGCTAAATTCTGAAACGGCACTGTTGAAAGCCGAGGCCGCCCGCATCAGGAAGGCGAATGACGCCAAAAAAAGAAAACTACTAAATGGCATAAGCAAAGAATTAACAAAGCGAAGTGTTGATAAAGATATTTGATGGATAGGCATTGGTTAGGTAAGTTTACAGGGAACCAAACAAATAAAATAAATTACTAAAAATATTAGTATTTTAATAAATAATATTTTATATTTGTTTCACAATAATTTAAGATGAGCAACGCAGATAAATTGAAAGCATTACAGCTTACGTTAGATAAGCTGGAAAAGTCGTATGGCAAGGGTACCATCATGAAAATGGGTGATACCGCTATTGAAGCAACGGAAGCAATATCTACCGGTTCGCTGGGCCTCGATATCGCTTTAGGGGTAGGCGGCTTGCCAAAAGGCAGGGTTATAGAAATATATGGCCCGGAGTCGTCGGGTAAAACAACCCTTGCGATACACGCTATAGCCGAATCACAAAAAAGGGGTGGCATTGCCGCCTTTATTGATGCGGAGCACGCGTTCGATCGCTTTTATGCAAAAAAACTGGGTGTTGATGTCGAGAACCTTTTGATATCGCAGCCGGATAATGGCGAGCAGGCTTTAGAGATCGCCGATAACCTGATCCGCTCGGGCGCTATTGATATATTAGTTATCGACTCTGTAGCCGCATTAGTGCCTAAGGCAGAGATAGAAGGCGAAATGGGCGATTCTAAGATGGGCCTACATGCGCGCTTAATGTCGCAGGCATTACGTAAGCTAACCGGTACCATCAGCAAAACCGGCTGCTGCTGTATATTTATTAACCAGCTGCGCGATAAGATCGGCGTTATGTTTGGTAATCCTGAAACTACTACCGGTGGTAACGCCTTAAAGTTTTACGCTTCGGTGCGTTTGGATGTTCGCCGTATATCGCAAATTAAAGATACCGACGAGGTATCGGGTAACCGCGTTAAGGTTAAGATCGTTAAAAACAAAGTTGCGCCTCCGTTCCGCATCGCCGAATTTGACATTATGTTTGGCGAAGGCATCTCAAAAGCCGGCGAGATCATTGACCTGGGTGTTGAATACAACATCATTAAAAAAGCGGGCTCGTGGTTCAGCTATGGCGAAACACGTTTAGGCCAGGGCCGCGATGCCGTTAAACAACTAATACTGGATAACCCGGAATTAGCGGAAGAACTGGAAGCGAAAATAAAGGAAACGGTAACCGGTGAAAGTTTAACAGAAGCTTAAAAGATAATTCTGAGTATATCAACTAAGGCAGCCTTCCCAAACGGGAGGCTGTTTTAGTATAATACCTTTCGGTTTTAAACTTAACGCTCGCGCTAATCAGCCATTTTTTGTGCGGATCAGCTTTGGCGTACCGCCGGCATTAATTTCAGGGGGGGTGCCTGGGAATCTCCGGCCCTAAACTCTTGTTTAACCAGCTTAATTGGTTAGCCGTTATAAATTAAGGTTCGTTTTTACATCGTCCTAATAACATAAGTATTAATGTTATTAGGCAACTCTGTTATAACGGGACAGATATGCAAAAAGCCTTCCCAATCGGGAAGGCTCAATCTAAAATCTAATTCGCAAATCTAAATTAGGATGCCATTTGCCTGCGAATGATATTCAGCGCGCCGCCGGCCCTAAACCACTCTATTTGCTGTGCATTATAAGTGTGGTTAACCGGGAAGCTTTCTGTTGTGCCGTTTGCATGGTGCAATACTACGGTTAACTGTTTGCCCGGGGCAAAGGTGGTTAAGCCGGTAATATCAATAACATCGTCCTCTTGTATCTTTTCGTAATCGTTAGGGTCGGCAAAGGTGATACCTAACATACCTTGTTTTTTAAGGTTGGTTTCGTGGATACGGGCAAATGATTTTACCAGTATGGCACGTACACCTAAGTGCCGCGGCTCCATCGCAGCGTGTTCGCGCGATGAGCCTTCGCCATAGTTTTCGTCGCCTACAACCACAGTTCCTATACCGGCCGCTTTGTAATCGCGTTGGGTGGCAGGTACGGGTCCGTATTCGCCGGTCAGCTGGTTTTTAACGCTATCGGCAGTGTTATTAAAGTAGTTGATAGCGCCGATAAGCATATTGTTTGATATGTTATCCAAATGGCCGCGGAACTTCAACCACGGGCCTGCCATTGAAATATGGTCGGTAGTACACTTGCCGCGGGCTTTTATTAATAACCTTAAGCCGCTGATATCGGTCCCTTCCCAAGGGGTAAAAGGCTCTAACAACTGTAAGCGCGATGAGCGTGGGTCAACCTTTACTTCTACCTGGCTACCATCCTCTGCAGGTGCCTGGTAACCGGCATCCTCAACAGCGTAACCGCGTACGGGCATTTCAATACCTTGCGGCTCGTCTAATTTTACCTGTTCGCCGTTTTTGTTCGGCAGGGTATCGGTAAGCGGATTAAACGTAAGATCACCGGCAATTGCAAATGCAGTAACAATCTCTGGCGACGCCACAAAGGCGTGTGTATTAGGGTTACCATCCTGGCGTTTAGCAAAGTTGCGGTTGAACGATGTGATGATAGAGTTTTTGCGGGTCGGGTCGTCGGTGTGGCGTGCCCACTGGCCAATACATGGCCCGCAAGCGTTGGCTAATACCACGCCGCCCATTTTAGCGAAAGTATCCAGGTAGCCATCGCGCTCTACTGTGTAACGCACCTGTTCCGAGCCGGGGGTAATGGTAAACTCAGCTTTGGTAACCAGCTCTTTATCAATAGCCTGCTGGGCGATAGAAGCCGAACGGGTAATATCTTCGTATGACGAGTTGGTACATGAACCTATCAGGCCCACTTCTAAAATTGCAGGCCAGTTGTTTTCCTTAACCGCTTGCGCGAATTTTGATATAGGCCATGCCAGATCCGGGGTGAACGGGCCGTTTACATGCGGCTCCAATTCGCTCAGGTTTATTTCGATAACCTGGTCAAAATATTGTTCAGGATTTGCGTAAACTTCATCATCGCCGGTTAGGTGCTGCGCTATAGTGTCGGCCATATCGGCGATATCGCCGCGTTTGGTACCGCGTAAGTAATCTGCGGCTTTATTATCGTAACCAAAAATAGATGTGGTAGCGCCAATTTCGGCACCCATATTACAAATTGTGGCTTTACCGGTGGCCGACATAGAGCGGGCACCTTCGCCAAAATACTCAACAATAAAACCTGTACCGCCTTTTACGGTAAGGATACCCGCAACGCGCAGGATAACATCTTTAGCCGATGTCCAGCCGGAAAGTTTACCGGTTAATTTAACACCCAGCAGCTTAGGGAATTTTAGCTCCCATGGCAAACCGGCCATTACATCGCAGGCATCGGCGCCACCAACGCCAATGGCAACCATACCCAAACCACCTGCATTAGGGGTGTGGCTATCGGTGCCTATCATCATACCACCCGGGAACGCGTAGTTCTCTAAAACAACCTGGTGGATGATACCGGCACCGGCTTTCCAGAAACCGATACCGTATTTATCAGATACAGATGAAAGGAAATCGTAAACTTCGCGGTTAATATCAATCGCAGTATTTAAATCAGCAACGGCGCCAACTTTTGCTTGTATCAGGTGGTCGCAGTGTACGGTTGAGGGTACTGCAACCTGGGGGCGGCCAGCCTGCATAAACTGCAATAATGCCATTTGAGCGGTAGCATCCTGCATAGCCACGCGATCGGGTGCAAAGTCAACATAGTCGGTACCACGTTCAAAAGCTTTTTTAGCGTCACCTTCGCTAAGGTGGGCATATAATATTTTCTCGGTTAAAGTAAGGGGCTTACCTGTCGCTCTGCGGGCAGCATCCACACGGGTGCTGTAGCGATCATAAACCTTTTTGATCATGTCTAAATCAAAAGCCATAATGTTTGATTTTTAGTAGTAAAAGATATACAAATCTGCCAGACGGCGGACTTGCGGCGAATTTACAAAATATAAAGTTTATTAACAGTCAGGGCTTTGTACAATTGTTATTTGGATATGTTCTAAATAATATTCCTGTCGCTGTTAACTTACAAGGCGGAAGGGATCAGTCACCATAAACACGCTCTAAAAAGTGCGATTATTAAGGGCTTCACTCAGCTATGATGTTCATTAAGCACGCAGATATTGATAACACGCGCAAACTGAATTTGTTCTGAAACCATTGCTTCGCTTAATAGCCATAAACATCCACATTGTGCGCTCTGATAGAGGTTATCTGGGCGGTTATCAAAAACTCTCCGGGTTAGGGGGCCGAAGTGTAAGGCAGCGGCGCAAACGTATAGCCTGCGTTACTCCAATGCTCTAAAGCCAGAGGCAGGGCATGTTCCAGCCTTTGGAACGCTTTTAAACTATCGTGAAAAAGCACTATTGATCCATCCTGTACATTCTTCAGCACATTTTGTAAAGCTTCTTCAGGCTTAAGGCTCATATCAAAGTCGCCGCTCAGTACGTCCCACATTACTATCTGCAGATCTGGACGGGCCTGTTTCAATAAACTTATTTGCCTGCGTTTTATACGACCGTACGGCGGGCGAAACAAAGGGGTGTTCAAGATCTTATCAGCCTGCAAAAAATTCTCTAGATATATTTGGTTATCAGTAGCCCATCCCTTAAGGTGGTTAAAGGTATGGTTTCCTATGGCATGGCCATCGTTTTTTACCTGCATAAAAATGTCGGGATGCTTGCGCACATTATCACCAATGCAAAAAAAAGTGGCTTTGGCATTGTACCTTTTTAAAATATTTAATACAAAAGGTGTAACAATGGGTATAGGGCCGTCGTCAAAAGTCAAATAAATACGACGGGTACCCGTTTTGGCGCCCCATATTAATTGAGGATACAGTTTTTTTAACCACCACGGAGTTTTTACCAGGTACATGCGTAAACGTAAAGGGGTTTAATATTAACCAAAAAATAGAGCTTGCAAAGTAATTACCAGTTACTTACAATTGTATACATTAATTATGAAACTAAACTTACAGATCACAAAAGTAACTATTGCTTGCTTCACATTACTTTCAACAGTTAACTTAACTGTAAAAGCACAAGAAGTTATCACCCTGCAAAAAGCCATTGACCTTGCCCTTGATCGCAACTTAACCATAAAACAAGCTAAACTTACCGAAGCGCTAAGCACCGAAGATTACAGGCAGGCTAAAAATAATTTGTTGCCAAACCTTTTTGTTAATTCGCAGGGATCGTACAATTTTGGCCGTGCTACCGACCAAACCAACCTGGCCATTAATAACGGCAGCTTTTTTTACAATACCAATTCCGCATCGGCACAGGTAACAGTTTTTCAGGGCGGGCAATTGCGTAACCAGATCATCCAGAACCGTTTGTTGCTTGATGCTGATAAATCAAACACCGCGAAGATAAAAAACGACCTGATATTGAGTGTTGTTACACAGTATTTAACCATTTTAACAAACCAGGACCTTGTAACCGCGGCTAAACAACAAATAGATATCTCGAAAATAGCGTTAGACCGGGCGCAAATAAGTTATGATGCAGGCAACCAAACCCTTGCCGACCTATCGCAGGCAAAAGCCCAGCAATCAACTGCAGAACTTAATTTAACAACCGCGCAGAATCAGCTGGATTTATCCCTGTTGATTTTGAAGCAATACATGGAGATGGATCCGCTAACACCGATAGAGGTTGAAAAACCTGATATCAGCAAGCTTACTGTAGCTACCGCTTACGATCCGCAAAATGTTTTAAACACAGCGCTTGCCATAAACCCGGATGTAGTGCTTGCGCAAACCCGCGAGAAAGCATATTTACAGGCTATAAAAATTGCCAAAGGCGGCTATTATCCAACCTTAAGTTTGTCAGGTTCGGTAGTAACGCAATACAGCAGCACCAGTAAAGCGCTGTTAGGCACGGTGCAGGGTTTTAATACGGTTAACGGAAATATAAACGGCGTACCTACCACCATAGACCTGCCTACCACAACCCCGGTGTTTGGCGGTACTACTTCATTTGCAACACAATTGAGTAATAACCTTAATCAGTCGGTTGGCTTTAACCTGCAGATACCTATATTTAACCGGTTTTTTACACGTACCGCAGTACGTAAGGCCAAGATCAATTACGAAAATGCCCAGGTATCTACCCAGTTGGCAAAAAATAATTTAAGCAAAACCATTATACAGGCAGTATTGGATGTACAGGCCGCCGAAAAGAAACGCCTGTCTATGCTGCAAACTTACAATGCCAATAAGGAAGCCTTTAACGTGATACAAGAGCGCTACAATGTTGGCCTGGTAAACTCGCTTGACTATAATACATCGCTCACTAATTTGAATAAATCGCAATTTGATTTGATACAGGCACAATACGAAGTTGTGTTCAGAAGCAAAGTAATTGACTATTATCTCGGAAATCCTATAACACTTTAAAAACACAAACAATCCTGAAATCATGGGAAAAACTACTAAATATATTCTGATAAGCCTTGGCGTACTGATCGTGCTCCTGATCATTGGCAAAGCAACCGGTATTATAGGTAAGCCGCAATTAACCCAGGTGGCTGTTGAAAAAGCAGAGAGCCGCGATATTAACGAAACTGTATCCGCAAGCGGTAAAATTAAACCGCATGTTGAGGTTAAAATCAGCCCGGAGGTATCGGGCGAGGTGGTGGAGTTGCCTATTAAAGAAGGCGACGTGGTGAAAAAAGGCCAATTGTTATGCCGTATTCGTCCGGACATTTTAAAGTCAGGTTACGACCGTGCCGTGGCTTCGTACAATACCCAAAAGGCAAGCGTTGGCAACTCTTCGCAGATGCTTAAACAGTCCGAGGCTACCTTTGCTAACCAGGCATCAATATACAAACGCAGCAAGGAACTTTTTGATAAAAAGGTTTTAACTGTTGCTGAGTTTGAACAGGCCAAAGCAAATTACGAAGGCGCAAAGGCCTCATTAGAGGCGGCAAGGCAAAACGTTGTGGGATCTAAATTTGGCTTAGAGCAGGCACAGGCATCTGTAAAAGAAGCGCAGGATAACCTGGCCAAGACAACCATTTACGCGCCGGTTGATGGCGTGGTATCAAAACTATCTATTGAGCAGGGCGAGCGTGTATTAGGTACCCAACAGTTTGCCGGTACCGAGATCATGACCATATCTGACCTGAGCAAAATGGATGTAAACGTTGATGTGAACGAGAATGACATTAACCGCATAGCTATTGGCAATCAATCGCAGATAGAGATCGACGCGTTTTTAGGAAAGAAATTTACAGGTGAGGTTATTGAAATAGGGAGCTCGGCAAATGTGGTAGGTACCAACGCCGACCAGGTTACTAATTTTACCGTGAAGGTGAGGATCACAGCGCAATCTTATATAGACCTGCTGAAGAAAAATGCAGAGAACCATTCGCCGTTTCGCCCGGGGTTGACCGCCACCGTTGATATACAAACCAATCACGTAAAAGCATTATCGGTGCCTATTCAATCGGTTACCACCCGCGACGAAAAGAAACCGGCTGCTACACAAGGCAATACACAAAACGACGACAAGAAAAGCACTATCTCCGCAGCCCCGTCAAAGGAATATGTATTTGTTTTGCAGGGTAATAAGGTTAAACAGGTTGAGGTAACTACCGGTATACAGGATGACACTTATATACAAATATTAAGCGGCCTTAAAGGTGGCGAAGATGTGATATCAGCACCATTCGCAGCTATATCTAAAACATTAAAAGACGGTATGCTGGTAGAAAAGGTTGATAAAGCTAAACTTTTTAATACCGACGCTAAGAAGTAATTTTCAGATAGACATTTTAGACAAAGGACAAAGGGCGAAAGACCTTTGTCCTTTTTTGTTTGCATGGTTGCCCCGGGGCGACTATCACATCATCCCCAAAGCAATCAGATGACAAGGCTTTTTATCTTCCGGCATTTGCCTTTTACCATCCAAATAATATTTCATTAATTTGTACCACCGGGAAAACCAATTGCCCGGCCGGGACATTTACTATTTAATGCTTAAGCAAAAAAACAAAATTGCCGTGGTGGGCGGCGGAAGCTGGGCCACCGCTAATATCAAGATGCTTACCGATAACGCCATTGAAAAAGAAATTTTTTGGTGGATGCGCAACGGTGAAGCTGTAGCGCACATTCATAAATTCGGGCATAACCCAAACTATCTAAGTTCGGTTGAAATACGGGTGCCCGCGCAACATATTTCTACCGATCTAAGGGCAATAGTACAGGTTGCAGATTTTGTACTTTTAAACGTACCTGCTGCCTTTCTGAAAGAGGCCCTGCGGGGTATCACCGCCGCCGATCTAAAAGGGAAAAAGGTAGTATCGGCAATTAAAGGTATAGTGCCCGACGAGAATAAAATTATAGGCGAATTTTTAAACGAACATTACGAAGTGCCGTTTAGCCATTTCCTGGTAATTAGCGGCCCGTGCCATGCCGAGGAGGTAGCCCTTGAGAAACTATCCTACCTTACCATCGCGTCGCAGGATACCGGCCTTGCCGCTGAGTTTGCCGGTATGCTGAACACCCGCTATATTAAAACCATTGTATCTGACGATATTTATGGCACCGAGTATGGTGCGGTATTAAAAAACATCTACGCTGTTGCAAGCGGTATTTGCCATGGCGTAGGGTATGGCGATAACTTCCAGTCGGTATTGATATCAAACGCCATACGCGAACTGGAGCGTTTTGTGAATGCGGTACACCCTATAGACAGAGATATCAAAGAATCGGCTTACCTGGGCGATCTGCTGGTAACTGCATACTCGCAGTTTAGCCGCAACCGCACCTTTGGCAATATGGTAGGGAAGGGTTACACCGTAAAATCGGCCCAGTTAGAAATGAACATGATAGCCGAAGGTTATTATGCAGTAAATTGCCTACACCAGGTAAATAAACAATATATGGTTGATATGCCTATTTGCGAGGCCGTTTACGCTATTTTGTACAAGAAAAGCCCACCTTTTATTGAAATGCAGAAACTGGCAGAGAAATTGAGTTAATTATTACAGTTACGAACCAAATTTTTTGCAGATGAAAAAGCTATTTAAAACCACCATGTTTGCCGCGGCCATGTTTGCTGCATCGGCAAGTTATGCGCAAACACATAAAGATACTACACTGGGCCAAAAGGTTGGCACCACCGCTAAAAAGGGATGGCATGCCACCAAGAAAGCAGCGAACGCCGTAGGCAACAAAACTGCCGAAGTGGCTTCAAAAGGGGCATCGGCCGTAGCAGATAAAAAATATGATGCAAAGGTTGGCCCACAGGGCCAAACCATTTACATAGATAAAAATTCGTACTATTATTACGTAAATAAAAAGGGGCACCATATTTATGTGCCAAAAGCTAAACTGGTTGATAAACCTGCCCACTAATATTATTTAACGCAGCCATTAGCTAACGGCTGCGTTTTTTATTACCTTATGCACTAAATGAAAAAATACATTTTAATATCGTATATTTTTTTCGCGGTGGCATTAATGATAACCGCCTGCGAAAAAAAGCAATCTAACACCATGTTGCAGGGCACCTGGAAATCAAAGGATGCCAACACCAGTCTTAAAATAACCGGTAAAAAATTTATTATGGATGGTGACGAGCAAAGCGCCGAGGATTATTTTGTAAAAGGAGATACCATTTTCACTTCTTTTGAAGGCAACCAGCCTTTTACAAAATTTGTTATACAAAAAGTTGATGAAAGCAACCTGATCTTGCTTTACCCCGACTCGGTGGTAGTGAACTTTAGCCGGTAAAACAAAAACCTCCCGTATGAAAAACAAACGAGAGGCTCTGTAAACAAAACTAAACTAAAACTATGCTTTCGGTTAACTACTCCGAAAGCTCTATGAAACTAACTAACTAACTAACTAAAATCTTCTGCGGCGTTCAGGGCGCTCCTCGCGGGGCCTTCCAGAGAAATCACGGAAACCGCCGCCGCTGTTCCTGTCCCTGTTAAAACCGCCTTCGCGGCGTCCGCCACCACTATTTCTATCCCGGTTGTAACCGCCGCCGCCTTCGCGCCTTTGGTAACCGCCTTCGCGCCTGTCGCCGCCGCTTCTAGGGCTGCTGGTGCCTTCGCCGGATACTTCTATCCTAACCTCACGGCCTTTAAACTCAACACCTTTAAAGTTATTCATCACCTGGTCAACGTCGCCGTTGTTTACCTCAAAGAAAGAGTAAACACCCTTAACATCAATTTTACCTACGGTGCGCCCGCTTATTTTGGTGTTGTTGCAAATGTAACCGAGCAGATCGCCGCGGTTAAACTCGTCAACACTGCCCAAATTGATAAACAAACGGGTATATTCTGACTTGCCACCTGAATCGCGCATGCCGCGTTCTCCTCTTTCACCATCCCTGCGGAAATCATCAGCCGGGGCGTTAAGGTCTGGTGCATTTTTATAATAATCTAAAAAGCGGTTAAACTCAAGCGACGCAAAACGTTTAATCACCTCTTCTTTATCAAGGTCTTTAAACTCATCCATAATACGCGGGATGTATTGCTCAATCTGGTCATCATTAACCGTTACATTATGCACTTTATGTACCAGTGCAAAAAGTTGTTTCTCGCAAACATCAAAACCTGTAGGTATTTCGGCTTTTACAAACTTTTTACCTATAACACGTTCTATCTGGCGAATTTTACCAAGCTCCTTACTGTTGATGATGGCGATAGATACACCTGTTTTACCTGCACGGGCTGTACGGCCGCTGCGGTGGGTGTAGTTTTCAATCTCATCAGGTAACGAGTAGTTAATAACGTGTGTAACATCATTAACATCAATACCACGTGCTGCAACATCGGTAGCAATTAACAATTGCAGGCTGCGTTCGCGGTAGCGTTTCATTACCTTGTCTCGTTGCTGCTGCGAAAGGTCGCCGTGTAAAGCATCGGCATTATAACCGTCTTTTATCAGCGATTCTGCAATTTCCTGAGTTTCTATCTTGGTGCGGCAAAATACTATACCAAATATCTCGGGGTTGTTATCAACAATGCGTTTAAAGGCCGCATATTTATCACGGGCACGTACAACGTAGTACTCATGATCGATATTGGCGTTACCTGTATTTTTTTCGCCCATGGTTAACTCAAACGGGTTATCCATGTATTTTTTTGCTATCCTTCTAACTTCAGAAGGCATAGTGGCCGAAAATAGCCATGTTTTTTTCTCGTCCGGAGTGGTAGATAAGATACTGTCAATGTCTTCCTGGAAGCCCATATTGAGCATCTCATCAGCCTCGTCTAATACTACATACTTAACCTGCGAAAAGTCTATCGCTTTGCGGTTAATAATGTCGAGCATACGGCCGGGTGTGGCAACAACTATCTGCACGCCGCGTTTTATCTGGCGTAACTGATCCTGGATGCTGGCACCGCCATAAACGGCAACAACGTGCACGTTGTTCATTTTTTTGGCGTAGTTCTTAATGTCGTTCGTGATCTGTAAACAAAGTTCACGTGTTGGGCATAAAACAAGCGCCTGCGGATGATTTTCTTCGAAATCGAGCAGTTCTAATAGCGGCAGTCCAAAAGCAGCTGTTTTACCGGTCCCTGTTTGGGCTAATCCGACAAAATCGTTGCTGCCTGTTAACAATACCGGAATTGACTGTTCCTGGATTGGTGTAGGATTTTCAAATCCTAACTCAGTGATGGCATTAACAATATCATGACGGATTCCCAGTTGAATAAATGGGTTCATGAATTAAAATAACGTATTTGGCTACATCGCCAAATCGGGTGCAAAAGTACAACTAATAATTTACAATTCAAATACTGATTTTTTAATTTTTAACAGAACCTAAAGGTTGACGGTGTTTTATCGTAATTAGCTTAAAATCAATAAGTTTTTGTGGCGATGGCTGACGTGTTAGTGTAAGCAGTACATATCCCATGTTTAGCGCACAATGAAAGGGAGAGCGTTACAGTGGAATAAATGATATTGGTTTATTTCGGGCGTGGCCGCTAGCAATCAACCGGGTTGATATGTAAAATTTTTAGGATGATAGACCCGTCATACAGTTCGGTTGAAAAGAAAAAGTATATTTGAGAATGGATATCCATACGGAAAAACTAAGTTTATTACGGAGGCTTAAGGGCACTGTAAAAGGCGCGGACATTTTTAACTCACCGCAACTACAAACCAAAGCATTTGCCTTGTCAAACTCAACTTTGCTGAGTTCTGATTAAAAAGACGCAATAAATCCCAAATCAAAAATCCGCGATAAAGTGCTTGATCCTAAAGTATTAATGACCATTAAGGATTTGCCGTTACTGGCGAAAACGGTTATTGATGGATTTATGATAGGGTTTAATAAAAGTACGGTAAAAGGCCCGGGGCTCGAATTTAGCCAGTACCGCAGCTACCAGCCCGGCGACGACCTGCGCTGGCTGGACTGGCGCATGTTTGCCCGCAGCGACAGATATTACATCCGCGAATCGGAAATAGAAACAAGTATCTCTGTAAGGTTTTTGGTAGATGCCAGCGCATCTATGAATCATGATGATAACGGTATAAAAAAGATAGATTATGCCAAATTCCTGACTGCATCATTAGCCTACCTGGCTAATTTGCAGGGCGATTCGGTAGCGTTGAATGTGTTTCAGAATGGTTCTCTTTTTTCGATGCCATCAAAACCCGATCCGCAGCATTTACAGCGACTGTTTTATCATTTGCAACAAGTTGATCCTGCAGGAACGTTCACTAAGCCGGTACATTATAAAGAGCTTTTTGCCGGTACGGGACGTAAGGAACTGCTGGTATTTATAACGGACATGTACCAGGCCGATGGCGAAATAAATGCGTTGCTTAATACGCTGGCGGCGTTAAAACATGAGATAATTGTGTTTCACCTGATGGGGCAGAACGAGCTTGATTTTGATTTTAAGGGCTTTTCTACACTTGAAGACCTTGAGACCGGCGAAACCATACAAGTAAACACCCAACGTGCGGGCCTGCTCTATCACGAAAAACTGCAGGAACACCTGGCAGCTATAAAAACTAATTTAACAGGTAAGCGAATTGCCTATAAAATGATAAGCACCGCACAGCCGTTAGACGAAGCGCTAAAAGAGTTTTTAGTTCAGCGTAAAAAAGGATTGTGATGGAATTTGTAAACCCTTTGAATAAAAAAATAAAACCCCTCCCTTTCGGAATGGGTTTAGGAGGGTCTGCATGCAGTTTTTAAGCCCCATATGGTTTTTTGCGCTGGCAGCAATAAGCATCCCGGTTATCATTCACCTGTGGAATGTGCGCCCGGGCAAAACGCTTAAGGTGGGCAGTATATCGCTCATAACCGAAGCCTCAAAAAGTACCCGTCGCAGTTTCAGGCTGCTGGATATCTTGTTGCTGGTACTCCGCTGCCTGCTGCTGGGGCTGCTGGCTTTGCTGCTGGCATCGCCGTTTTGGCAAAAGCATGCTTCGGCAAAAATTGAAAAAGGCTGGCTGCTTATCCCCAGGGAAAACTTTAAAGAAACATACAAAAAATTTAAGCCCGCTATCGATTCGTTAACTAAAGCAGGGTACGGCTTTCATTATTTTAACAATGGTTTTGCAGGTGCCGATCTGAATAACATATTAGCAGATACGGCCTTAAAAGACACCGCCGCCAAAAGCAACTACTGGGGTTTGATAAAGGCTTTAGACAGGCGGCTTTCAGGGGCCACGCCGGTTTATATATTTACACCCAATGGCATCGGGCATTTTAAGGGCGACAGACCGCAGGTTGACCTGAACCTGCATTGGCAAACCTATACTGTGGCCGATTCGTTAAGCCGATGGATAGCCTCGGCATGGTTAACTAATAGCGGAACTATTCGTGTAACCGTTGGCAATAGCAGCCCGGCGGGTACAATTTACGCCGGGCAGGTATTGCAAAGCGGGGGCAACCGCGATATTGCTGTTACCATGCAAAACGGGCAGCCCTTTGTAAGCTTAAAGGAAAAAAGCCAAATGCAAGTAGCTGTGGACACTGCCATGCAACGTATGGCCATTTACACGGATAAACACACCGTAGACGCGAATTATTTAAAAGCAGCATTGCTGGCGGCGATTAACTTCAGCGGGCAAAAAGCCGTTGTAAATCAATATTCCAGCGCTGCGAAAATACCTGCCGGGCAAAACTGGGTGTTTTGGTTATCCGAACAGGCATTAAGCGGCGGGGCTAAAAGCGGTGAAAATATTTTCAGGTACCAGGCCGGTAAACCTGCTGATGTAAACTCGTGGATAGATCCGGGGCATATCACGCTGGCAAAACGCTTAGAACCGTTAAGCCAGACAGAAACTATCTGGAAGGATGGTTTTGGCAAACCTGTTTTGGGTTTTGATGGCCGCACCTATAATTTTTACAGCCGTTTTAACCCCCTTTGGAACGATGTGGTTTGGAGCGATGAGTTCCCGGCGATGATATTAAAACTTATCAGCAATAAAACGGTTAGCCAACCCGCTGCGTACGATAAGCGTATAGTAGATAATGCGCAGTTGCAGCCCATTATTAAAAAGGAGAACAAAGTGATAACATCACCTAAAGCTACGGCGCAAACCAGCCTGTCGCGTTATTTTTGGTTATTACTGGTTGGGCTGTTTATAGCGGAGCGCGTTGTCTCGCACGCAAAAAAACAAACAAACAATGGCTGAACACGGCGGAATACATAAGATACAAAGCCTGCGCCGACGCTGGGTAGTTTACCACGTGCTGGAAGATGTGCTGCTGTCTTTGTACGCGGGGCTTTACGTTGGGGCGCTGGTGTATTACCTGTTGTCGCCATCGTTGCTGTGGGGAATTATTACATTCCCACTGGTTCTTGCCGTAATGTTGGCGGTTAACCGGCCATGGCACGTGAGCGATGAAAAAATAGCAAGCTTTTTGAACAAGGAATATCCTGAATTGCAGGAGAGCAGCCAATTGCTGTTACTGCCTGCCGAACAGCTAAATCCTTTACAGGTTATTGCATCGTCCAAAACATCTGCTGTTTTAGCCGGGTTAAAAATATCGCATAAGCCTTTTGCCAGGCGTTTGGTTGTGGCATTTGTGTCGCTTATGGTAGCCACCGGTTTAATATGGGCGCTCGGCAAAATATTTCATATCGAAAGGATATTTTACGGGCCAAATCGTGCGGTTGCGGTTTGCGGCCCGGCCCCATTGCCCGAGGTGATTTTACCGCAAATAAGCGATGTAGAAGTTACCGTTACCCCGCCCGCATATACCGGCAGGCCTAAGCGGATGCAGGATAAATTCAATTTGGTAACTGAGCAAGATGCGCGGGTTGAATGGCATATTAAAACGAACGTTGCGATAAAAAAAGGGTTATTAATCTTCAATAACAAGGAAAAAATAAATTTAATAAGCAAAAGTAAACATACCGAATGGTATGCTTCTTCTGTTCTTCACACACCCGGCTTTTATCAGGTTAGTATCGACGGTAAATTATCCGAGTTGTATTATGTACAGTTGGTTAAAGATAACCCGCCGGTAATACGCATTAAGTCACCAAAACAGTATACATATATAGATGCGGGCGAGGCGCCAAAAATTAATATCAGCGCCACGATAACCGATCAATATGGTGTGACTAACGTATCCATCATGGCTACGGTAGCGAAGGGCAGGGGCGAGGGGGTTAAGTTTAAAGAGTATACGTTAACATTTCCGCAGGGGTTTAACGCGCAAAGTCCGTTATACGATGTTCAGAAACTGGTTAACCTGCCCGCTCTTAACATGGAACCGGGCGACCAGCTTTATTTTTACGTGCAAGCCCATGATACCCATAAGCAGTTAAGCCGTACCGATGTTTATACCGTAAGTTTACAAGATACCGCCGAATTGCTAAGCATGAACGGGATGCTTACGGGGGTAAACCTTAAACCGGAGTTTTTCAGGAGCGAGCGGCAGATCATCATTGATGCGCAGCAATTGCTTAAAGATAAGGACAGCATCAGCGTAGAACGGTTTAACGCACGCAGTAACGACCTGGGTATTGACCAAAAGCTGCTGCGGCTGCGCTATGGTAAATTTTTAGGCGAGGAAGGCGAGGACGCTATTGGCACTCCGGATGATGAAGCGGCGGATCCTGCCGACTTCAGCAATGCCAAAAAGATACTGAAAGAATATACCGACGACCATGATAACGCCGAAGATGCCGGATTTTTTGAACCTGAGGTAAAGGCCCAGCTGAAGGCCACCCTCACCGAAATGTGGAAGGCCGAACTACAGCTTCGCCTTTATAAACCGCAGGCAGCATTGCCGTTTGCTTACAAAGCGCTGCGCCTGCTCAAAGATCTGCAGCAGAAATCCAGATCGTACGTTGCTAAAACCGCCTATAAACCTACCCCTTTAAAGTTGGAAAAGCGGCTTAGCGGCGAACTTGATAAAGTTATACAGCCAGTGACCCGGCAGGATATAAAACCCCCGGCCGATAAACAGGAAGCCCTAAAAAAAGCCGTAAGCGTTTTGGAGGCATTAAAGTTAAACCCTGTATTAAATGCCACCGGCAGGCGTGCGCTGCAAGTGGCTGATCAGCAATTAAGTATGCAGGCGTCTGCCCGGCCGGGCGCTTATCTGCCGGCGTTGAATGCCATGCGCAGGATATTATCATCCTCAAACGCTAATATCAATGATGTTAATGCTGTTGAAGTCGTTCTGCAAAAAACCTTGGGCGCACTTAAAACGCTGCCCTCTTCCGGACAGGAACCCGCGGATATGGGCCTGTCAAAACAGTATTATAAAAATCTAAAACAAGCAAACCGTTGATGCAGGCCAACTGGACATATATCGTATTAACGCTTTGCGTTTTGCAGGCCGCAGTTTTTGCGTGGCAGGAGTACAGGCGTGTTAATAAGCGGAATTTAACGTTGCGCATGCTGGCGGTAATTGCGGCGGTGGCGGCATTGGCTTGCATTGCCTTGCCCATTGGCTATACCGGCAATGTTGCCAAAATGGCTAAGCATAAAACCATCTTGCTGACAGATGGCTTTAATGACGACAGCCTAAGCGCGGTCGATTCCAACATCGTTACTACAGAGGTAAATGTTAAACAAGCATATCCCCGGGCTAAGCTGATAAACAGTACAGATGAGCTGAGCAGAAACAACCAGCTGCATATTTACGGTTACGGCTTAAGTCGCGCCGGTTTGCTGGAACTGGACAGCTTACCGTTTATATTCCACCCGGCAAGTTTACCTGGGGGTGTTAGTCACATAAGCTGGAGCAACCACCTGAAAGCGGGCGACGCAATGCAGGTTCAGGGTGTTTACAACAATCCGTCTTCAAAAAAAGTAAAACTGGTTTTAAAGGGATTGAATACCGGCTTGGATTCAGTAACGCTGGCCCCAAAAGCGCAAACCACATTTAATCTGAGCACGGTTCCTAAAACAACCGGGAAAATAGTATTTACGTTGCATGCAGATACAAGCTTACAAGGTTACATACCTGTGGAAATTACATCCACTGAACCACTTAAGGTATTAATGCTGTCGGCTTCGCCGGATTTTGAAACCAGGTTTTTAAAGAACTGGTTAACCCAAAACGGCTATGCAGTTGCCTTGCGCGCGGCCATTAGTAAGAATAAGTATAACAGCGAATACATCAATATCGACAAATTGAGCCTTGAAAGGCTATCAACCCAAACGCTCGGAAAATTTGATGTGGTTATGGGAGATCTTTCAGTTTTCAGCAGTTTAAGTCCCGGTGAAACCGATGCGCTGAAACAACAGGTAGCTGATAAAGGTTTAGGGCTTATTGTTCGTTCCGACAGCGCCGGTAAGGCCTCTTGGCTGCAAAAGCAGTTTGCAGTGGATAAGCCGTCGGGAAAGGAACCAGCACCTGCCCAACTTATTATCGATGGTAAAAAGAGCGCCGTTAAGCTAAGCTACGGGCCATCGCATATTATTTATCAGGACGGCACTTTGCCGCTGGTAAAAACCACCCAGGGCGGGGTATTGTCAAGCAGCGCCCTGTTTGGCTCTGGCAAAATTATTTTCACCACGTTAAACAATACGTTCAGCTGGATGCTTGCCGGAAGCAAGCGAGATTATACGGCATTATGGTCGGCATTGCTTAGCAAGGCGGCGCGTAAGGATAATGTGGTGAAAAATAACGTCGAATTTTCCGGGTTGCCGTTTGTTAACCACCCTGTTCTATTGCATGTTGCGCGGGGTAAAGCATCACCTATAACTGTTAACGGGCAAACCGTGGCATCGGTACAAAACGCTGATATTCCTTTTGAGTACAACGCCATGTACTGGCCCCCATCAGCAGGATGGCAAAATATGGAAGAGAATGGACGTTTGAGCGCGTGGTATGCCTACGCCGAAAATAATTGGAAAGCAGTACAGGCGGCGGATAAAATATCGGCAACAAAAAAATACGCGGGCGAACACAAAATAACCGATATTGTAACAAAACAGATACATCAAAAAGTTCGGATTGAGGTACCGAAAATATATTTTTATATCCTATTGCTTGCCGCCTGTACATTTTTATGGGTAGAGGCTAAGCTATCGTAATATTATACCGCCCAGCTGACCGGGCCTATTAAATCAATTGGAGGATACACTTTGAGAAGAAGAGACTTTATTTACTTAACGGGCTTTGGCGCCGGGGCTATGATGCTGCCGTCGTTAGATGGCTTTGGTAAAAACATTGATGCGCAGCAGGCACTTGAGGGTGTTGATGTACGCATTAAAAAAGAGCTGGCCGACGCGGGCCTTAACGCCGCGAAAGGTGCTGGTGCAAGCTACGCTGATGTGCGCATTGGCCGCTACTTAAACCAGTTTGTAATAACCCGCGAAAACCGGGTGCTAAATGTAGCCAACACCGAATCGTACGGAGTGGGCATCCGCGTTATAGCCAACGGCTGCTGGGGTTTTGCCGCTACAAACGAGGTAACTAAAGAAGGTATTGCCAAAACCGCTAAACGTGCAGTTGCTGTTGCCAAGGCCAACGCCAAGTTAGGCAGCGCGCCGGTACAGCTTGCCCCGCAAAAAGGCTACGGCGAGGTAAGCTGGAAAACCCCTATCGAAAAAAATGCTTTTGAGGTACCTATTAAGGAAAAGGTTGACTTGCTGCTGGGCGCCAATGCCGCGGCTATTTCAACCGGTGCCGATTTTGTAAACTCCATGATATTTGCGGTGAACGAGCAAAAGTATTTTGCATCTACCGATGGCTCGTATATCGACCAGGATATTCATCGTATTTACCCCAACTTTACCGTTACAAAAAGAGATGTGGCGCAAAATGCTTTTGAAACACGCCGCTCTTTAAGTTCCCCCATGGGTATGGGTTATGAATACTTGATCCCTTCTGCATCTGAAAAGGTCACCGGTATTACCACCCGCTATAAAAAGCGCTATGATATGCTGGAGGATATAAAATATGCCACCAAACAAGCTGCAGAAAAGATCTCCTCAAAGTCTGTCGACCCGGGTAAATATGACCTGGTGCTCGATCCGAGCCACCTTTGGTTGACCATTCATGAATCGGTAGGGCACCCAACCGAGTTGGACCGAGTGCTGGGCTACGAGGCCAACTTTGCCGGTACCAGTTTCCTTACGTTGGATAAATGGAAAAGCGGCAAATTCAACTTCGGCAGCAAACAGGTAAATATCGTTGGCGATAAAACGCAGGTGGGCTCGCTCGGCGCCGTGGGTTATGATGACGAAGGCGTCGCCTGTAAAAAATGGGATATTATTAAAGACGGCACCCTGGTAAATTACCAGGCCATTCGCGACCAGGCACATATCATCGGGCTTAAGGAATCGCAGGGGTGCTGCTACGCGCAAAGCTGGCAGGATGTGCAGTTTCAGCGTATGCCGAACGTATCATTACAGCCCGGCAAGGCCGCGCTAAGCGTTGATGATATGATCAAAAATGTTGAAAAAGGGATTTACATCATTGGCGACGGTTCATTCTCTATCGACCAGCAGCGCTACAATTTCCAGTTTGGCGGGCAGCTATTTTACGAGATAAAAGACGGTAAAATTGCAGGTATGCTTAATAATGTAGCTTACCAGGCCAACACCCAGGAGTTCTGGAACTCATGCGCACAGGTATGCGACGACCGCGATTACCGTTTGGGCGGATCGTTTAACGACGGAAAGGGACAGCCAAGCCAAAGCAGCGCGGTATCACATGGCTCATCAACAGCAAGGTTTAACGGTGTTAATGTAATCAACACCAAAAGAAAGATCGGATAACATATGCCTATATATACTAAAGAACAAGCACAGGCTTTATTAAAGAAGGTGCTCAGCTATTCAAAAGCGGAGGAGTGTGAAGTAAACCTTGGCGGCAGCGAAGGCGGGAATGTACGTTACGCGCTTAACGCGGTTTCAACCGCCGGCGATATCAGCACAGTTGGCCTTAGCGTAACCTCGGTTTATGGCAAAAAAGCAGGCTCGGCCACTATCGACCAGTTTGACGATGCTTCGTTAGAGCGTGTTGTGCGCCGGTCGGAAGAGTTGGCGCAGCTGGCCCCCGAAAATTCGGAATACATGCCGATGTTGGGCCCATCCGATTTTAAAGAAGCGATAACATACAATGCAAATACCGCCGCCATGACGCCCGAAAGCCGTGCCGAAATGGTGGGTAAAAGCTTAGAGGTTACCAGGCAAGCTAAACTGTTTGCGGCAGGCTTCCTCGAAAACTCCACTGGTTTTAGCGCGGTTATGAACTCGAAAGGGTTATTTGCCTATAACAAAAGCAGTGATGTCACCTTCTCTGTTACTACCCGTAACGAGGGCGGCACCATATCCGGCTATGCGGCCCGCGGTTTTACCGACGTATCTAAACTGGATACCGCCTCGGCAACGCGCGTGGCTTGTATGAAAGCCAATGCTTCGGCCGGCGCAAGAGCTATTGAGCCGGGGAAATATACCGTGATACTGGAGCCTGTTGCGGCTACCTATATGCTCGAAAATATGTTCCGTTTTGATGCGCGAAGCGCTGAAGAAGGCCGTAGCTTTTTAAGTAAAAAAGGCGGCGGCACCCGTTTGGGCGAACAACTGGTGGACCCTAAGGTGACCATTTACTCTGATCCGTTCAATCCCGACCTGCCAGGCTCAACATGGGGAGGCGACGGACAACCACGCGAAAAAACCGTTTGGATTGACAAGGGCGTAGTAAAAAATCTTTCGTACTCGCGCTTTTGGGCGCAGAAAAAAGGCGTAGCACCTTTGCCCGGCCCAAGCAATATAATTATGGAAGGCGGCGATGCTACCCTGGAAGACCTGATAAAAAGCACCGAAAAAGGCATCCTGGTTTCGAGGTTATGGTACATCCGCATG
Source organism: Mucilaginibacter sp. 14171R-50 (assembly GCF_010093045.1). Taxonomy (NCBI): domain Bacteria; kingdom Pseudomonadati; phylum Bacteroidota; class Sphingobacteriia; order Sphingobacteriales; family Sphingobacteriaceae; genus Mucilaginibacter; species Mucilaginibacter sp. 14171R-50. The sequence continues at coordinate 1,725,691 of NZ_CP048115.1, forward strand.
GTCGATCCGCAATCGCTGCTGTTAACCGGGCTTACCCGCGACGGTACGTTTTATATCGAGAACGGCAAGATCATGTTCCCGGTAAAAAACTTCAGGTTTAACGAGAGCCCGGTGATTATGCTGAACAACCTGGAAGCCCTTGGCAAAACAGAACGCAGCATAAGCGTAGAAAGCTACCGCAGCTACATGATACCGCCTATGAAAATACGCGACTTTACCTTCAGTTCGCTGTCAGACGCGGTTTAATACCCCGTTGCAACATAAATACCAAACGCCATTGCCAAAAGTAGTGGCGTTTTTGTTTATTTGCAGCCCCAAAACTTTTATCATGCGAAATTTCCCTGTTAGCAGTTCAATCCTTTCGGCCACTCATATTGGTTTATTTTTGCAAGATAAGTATGGCTTTGCTACGCACGCTATCTGCAAATTGCTTAAAACCGGCATCAATCATAGCTATTTACTAACAGATGGGCGTAGCAAACATGTTTTTAGATTATACAGCCTAAGCTGGCGTAGACACACGGAAATAACAGAAGAACTAAGGTTGTTGAATCTGCTTCGCGATGCCGGCGTTTCAGTTTCCTACCCTGTAAAAGACAAGGCTGATGCATATATCCAGCAATTGAATGCGCCCGAAGGCACACGTTTTGGTGTACTGTTTTCTTTTGCCGAAGGAGAAAAGCTGCTGAATTTTGATGCCAGTATGCATTTTAAAGTTGGCGAAACAATGGCCCGCATACACCAGGTAACACACAATATCCAATTGCAAAGGGTTAACTATACACCCCAGGTTTTACTGATAGATGCTTTTGAGAAATTGAAAGGTTTTTTATCAAGCGATACCGAAGAAATGCAATGGATGGTATCAACGCAAAAATATCTTTTGAACGAGATTAGCAGAGCCGACACCAACCAATTAAGAAAAGGCGTAACGCACATGGATATCTGGTTCGATAATTTTAACATCACCAGAGAGGGTAACGTTACGCTGTTCGATTTTGATTTTTGCGGCAATGGCTGGCTTTGTTATGATATTGCTTACTATATTTTGCAGTTGCACAGCACCGAAAAGGTTGAAGCCGAACGCGACGGTAAGCAAAAAAGCTTTTTAACCGGGTACCAATCCGTAACGCCAATAAGCGCCGAAGAGATGCGCCTGTTACCGGCGCTTGGGGTAAGCATGTATTTTTTTTACCTGGGCATACAGTGCGAGCGGTTTGATAATTGGTCGAACGTGTTTTTAAACGAAACGTATTTAAAACGTTATATTAATTTGCTGGTAAAAAAATACTTCCACGAAAACGTTCTGAAGGGTAATAATGTTAATTAGATCATGACAAATACAACAAAGATAGGTTGGATCGGCCTGGGCCTGATGGGCAACCCCATGTCGCAGCAATTGTTAAAGGCAGGTTATCCGATAACGGTTTATAACCGCCATAAGGATAAAGAAGCCGGATTGACACAGCAGGGCGCCGCCACGGCATCAACCCCAAAGGAGTTGCTGCAGCAAACGGATATAGTTATTATTATGGTGACCGATGATAAGGCCATCCGGGAAATATTTGAGGGCGAAAACGGTTTGTTACAGGCTGATGTAAGCAATAAAGTGATCATTAACATGAGCACCGTATCGCCTGGCATTAACAAAGAAATGGCTGAACGGTGCAGGCAACAGGGTAACCATTTGCTTGATGCGCCGGTATCTGGCAGTGTTAAACAGGCCGAGACCGCCCAACTGGTAATAACGACTGGGGGCGACACCGACGTTTTTGAACAGGTAAAACCTATATTGGAAAAACTTGGCAAAATGGTAACAAATGTGGGCACTGTAGGCTCAGGCAACGCGGCCAAATTAGCTATCAACACCCTGCTGAGCTTTTACACCCAGGGGTTGGCCGAAGCGGTTATCCTGGCAAAAAACAACGGCATTGAACCCGAAACTTTACTGAACCTTTTGAGTAATACTGCCATTGGCAACCCTTATAGCAAACTAAAAGGCGAGGCTATTGTCAACAACAACTTTAAAGCCGCTTTTACGCTTAAAAATATAGTTAAGGACCTGCAGTTATCAAGGGATATCGGTCTCGATACACCGTTGGGACAAACGGCACTAAAGACATTTGAAGATGCCAGCGCCAGGTTTGGCGACGAAGATCTGATAGCCATCTATAAGCATCTGGACAAATAAATTAATCCCGCTTCTTTTTTAAACTGTAAGACGGTTTGTTAGATTTTATTTGTTCGGCGTTATCGTACAGGCTTAATGTTTTTTTATTGATAATAAACGAATAAACTTTCTGGCCGGGTGCATTTAGGTTAAAAATGATCTCGTCATGGCTGTGCTCCGGGTCGGCAATAAGGTCATTTTGTACAAAATAAGTTGTTAAACCGGGCAGTCCAGATACTTTGCCGTTGTCATAAAACCTGGCGTTTACCTTTTTACCTGCGGCATCCGTCCCCTCATAAATTCCAGATAGGATAGCCTGGTTTATCATATAGTTCATCCCGTCGGCTAATCCTCCGCTTGGCATGGTTTGCATGGCTTTTATATATTGCGCGGTAGCCGTTTCTTTGGTTTTAGGATTGTAATGATAGATAATAAGGGTAGTATCGCCATTCTTTACTTTGTAGCTTAACTCGTCACCGCCAAGCTCAATAGTGGTGGTGTTTTTACCTGCCTGAAACCTTAAGGTTACATCCATGCCTTCATGGTTGTTAATAATGGCGGGCACGCTTATACTGTCGCCTTTAAGCTGGGCAGTATCAATATACATAATGGTAATGCCGGTGCCCCGTTCTACAGCTTCCAGCGGCGATTTACTTTTCTTAACTTTTTTTATATAATCCTTTTTAACCCAAACACCATTTATCAGCGGCTTAAACTGATGAAGTAAAGCCTGCGATTGGTCGAGCCTGCCGTTGGCGGTAGTGTCCTGGTCGCTATCTCCGTTTTTACTTTTGCACGATAGAAATATACATAGTATAAGCAGGGGGCAGACTATTCTTTTCATGTAATTATATTGGTAACCCAATATAGGGAAATGTGGTGTTAGTTTTGTCTGTACGAAACAATAAGTTCCGTTTTAAATTATCCGGTAGTGAATTTCTATCGTCGATATACCACATACACAGTGATAAAGGTTTAGCTTATTTGAAAATGAGTTATACTATAAAGTAGCATACAGCAATCATTAATATTCGCTTTACAACAAAATCCGTATTTTTGCATTTCATTAATTTCACCCCTGCAAATGAATGCTGATGCCGTTAAGATGCTGCCAGGCCGTTATTGTAACTCACTGACCGATTATTCGCGTTTTGTAACCCGCGAGGTAGCTATCGGTGATATACCAATGGGCGGTAGCAACCCTATCCGCATCCAGAGCATGACCACCACCGATACCATGGATACCATGGGCACTGTGGAGCAAACCATCCGTATGGTTAATGCCGGCTGCGAGTATGTGCGCATTACCGCGCCCAGCATAAAAGAAGCAAACAATCTTGCCGAAATAAAAAAACAACTGCGCATGCGCGGCTATAACGTCCCGCTGGTTGCCGATATACATTTTACCCCCAATGCTGCCGAAGTGGCCGCCCGGATAGTAGAAAAAGTACGCGTTAACCCCGGTAATTATGCCGATAAAAAGAAATTTGACCAAATAGAATATACCGACCTGGAATACCGGGCCGAGTTGGAACGTATCTTCCAGAAATTTACACCCCTGGTAAAAATATGTAAGGAATACGGCACTGCCATGCGTATCGGAACCAACCATGGGTCGCTGAGCGACCGCATTATGAGCCGTTATGGCGATACCCCGCAGGGCATGGTAGAGAGCGCGATGGAGTTTATCCGCATGTGCGAAACGCTTGGCTATTACAGTTTGGTGGTGAGCATGAAAAGCAGCAACCCACAGGTAATGGTGCAAGCTTACCGTCTATTAGTGCAAACTATGGTAGCCGAAGGTATGAACTACCCTTTGCACCTGGGCGTTACCGAAGCCGGCGACGGCGAGGACGGCCGCATAAAATCTGCCGTAGGGATAGGCACTTTACTGGAAGATGGCCTGGGCGATACCGTTCGGGTGTCGCTCACCGAAGAACCCGAAGCCGAAGCGCCGGTGGCTATTGCGTTAGTGAAACGCTACACTGAGCGAAGTCAAAAGTCGAAAGTCGAAAGTCGAAAGTCGACTCAAGACTTAGAACTTCAGGCTTCAGACTTAAGACATTCCCCATACGAATACAAAAAACGCGACACCTACGAAGCCAACGCCTTTATAGGCGGGCACATGGTGCCCAGGGTGGTGATAGACCTGTCGCGGGCTAATTTGAAAGACCCGGCAGTAATGAACGATGCAGGTTACCTGTATTCGCCTTTACTGGATAAGTATAACATGGCCGAGCAGTCAGTAGATTTTGTTTACTTGGGCGATAGTTTGCCATCATTTACTTTGCCGGGTAATCTTAAGCAACTATATAATTACAATACCTGGCAAAAGCTTACCAATAAAACACTTTGCCACCCGCTATTTACTTTGCATGAATATATAGCTGCGGATGCTAACCGCACATCAGCTTTAAACCTCATCCGCATTAAAAGTGCCGACCTGCATACCGAAGCTTTCGGGTTGATACCACTTGATAAGTCGCTGGTTTTTGTGCTGGAAACAGATGAGCCCCACGGGATGGCTGACCAGCGTGCTTTTTTCTTGAAATTACAGGAAATGGAACTGGATATCCCGGTTATCATAAAGAGGAGTTATGCTTTTGCAGACCATAGACCATGGACCATGGACCATGGTCAAATTGATCTCACATCTGATTTGCAACTTTACGCTGCTCCCGACTTAGGCGCTTTGCTGATCGATGGCTTTGGCGATGGTATCTGGATAGATGCGCCGCAAGTGGCAACAGGCGTTATTACTTCAACCGCGTTTGGCATATTGCAGGCAACCCGTTCGCGTATTTCTAAAACAGAATATATATCATGCCCAAGCTGTGGCCGAACATTGTTTGACCTGATGGTAACCACGCAAATGATCCGCAGCCGTACCAGTCATTTAAAAGGATTGAAGATTGGCATAATGGGCTGTATTGTAAACGGACCGGGCGAAATGGCCGACGCAGATTATGGCTACGTAGGTTCGGGTACCGATAAGGTAACGCTATATCGCGGGCAGCAAGCCGTAAAGAAAAATATTAACTCTGCCAATGCGCTTGATGAGCTTATCGGCATTATTAAAGAGGACGGCAACTGGATAGAGCCTGCAGAGTAGAACACCACGCGCTATTGTGATGTAGTGCGTGCGATTAAGGGGAGAGGGGTCTTGTTCATCACGCAAAATCAATTTGCAATATAACGCTACAGACCACTTGCGTGACGGGCTTCTCTAACTGATCTCCTATTTCTGCCATCATGTCACCGTAAAGTAACCCATACTGACTGTTTGTAAGCTAACTGACACCTATCCGCTATTTTTTCTGCCAAATACATATTGGCACAGGCATTGATAAATAAGCGTGTAAGCATTTAATCATCAAGAAAAAACAAATCATAATATGTCTAAAATAATTGGAATTGACTTAGGAACAACAAACTCCTGCGTAGCAGTAATGGAAGGTAACGAACCTGTAGTTATTGCTAACAGCGAGGGAAAACGTACTACGCCATCCGTTGTAGCTTTTGTTAACGATGGCGAGCGTAAAGTGGGCGACCCTGCAAAGCGCCAGGCCATCACAAACCCTACAAAAACCATCTATTCTATAAAACGCTTTATGGGTAACCAGTTTAACGAGGTTACCAACGAAGTTGGCCGTGTGCCATACAAAGTTGTTAAGGGCGACAATAACACACCGCGTGTTGAAATTGGCGACCGTAAATATACCCCTCAAGAAATTTCGGCAATGATCCTTCAGAAAATGAAGAAAACCGCCGAAGACTTTTTGGGTACCGAAGTTACCGAAGCGGTTATTACCGTTCCGGCTTATTTTAACGATGCACAGCGCCAGGCAACAAAAGAAGCCGGCGAGATCGCGGGTTTAAAAGTTCGCCGTATTATAAACGAGCCTACTGCTGCTGCGCTTGCCTACGGCTTAGACAAAGCACACAAGGATATGAAAATTGTGGTGTTTGACTGCGGTGGCGGTACGCATGACGTATCTGTACTGGAGTTAGGCGACGGCGTGTTCGAAGTAAAATCAACCGATGGTGATACCCACCTTGGTGGTGACGACTTTGACCAGGTAATTATCGACTGGATGGCTGATGAGTTTAAGAGCGACGAAGGTGTTGACCTGCGTAAAGACCCAATGGCTTTACAACGCTTAAAAGAATCGGCCGAAAAAGCGAAGATCGAGTTATCAAGCTCTACACAAACCGAAATTAACCTGCCCTATATTACAGCAGGTGCCGAAGGCCCAAAACACCTGGTTAAAACTTTGAGCCGCGCAAAATTTGAGCAACTGGCCGACAGCCTGATCAAACGTACTATCGAGCCTTGTAAAACTGCATTGAAAAATGCAGGGTACAGCACTTCTGATATCGACGAGATCATACTGGTGGGCGGTTCAACCCGTATACCTGCAATACAGGATGCAGTACAAAAATTCTTCGGTAAAGCGCCTTCAAAAGGTGTTAACCCTGATGAAGTTGTTGCCATTGGTGCAGCTATACAAGGTGGTGTATTAACCGGCGAAGTTAAAGATGTGTTGCTGTTAGATGTTACCCCGCTTTCATTAGGTATCGAAACTATGGGTGGTGTAATGACCAAACTGATCGAGTCGAACACAACTATCCCAACCAAAAAATCAGAAACTTTCTCAACCGCCAGCGATAGCCAGCCATCAGTTGAGATACATATATTACAGGGCGAGCGCCCAATGGCATCGGGTAACCGTACCATAGGCCGTTTCCACCTGGATGGTATACCACCTGCGCCTCGCGGCGTGCCTCAGATCGAGGTAACCTTTGATATCGATGCCAATGGTATATTACATGTATCGGCAAAAGATAAAGCTACCGGCAAAGAGCAGAAGATCCGTATCGAAGCGTCATCAGGCTTAACCGATGCCGAGATCAAAAAGATGAAGGATGAGGCCGAAGCAAACGCTGATGCCGACAGAAAAGCAAAAGAAGAGGTTGAAAAACTGAACTCTGCTGATGCCCTGATCTTCAGCACCGAAAAACAATTGAAAGAGTACGGTGACAAGATACCTGCCGATAAAAAAGGCGCTATCGAAGCCGGCCTTGAGAAATTGAAAACAGCTTACTCGGCTAAAGACCTTGCAGCTATTGAGCCCGCACAGGAAGAACTGAACGCCGCGTGGACCGCTGCATCTGAAGATATGTACAAAGCGTCTGCCGAGGCAGGTCAGCAACCCGGTGCCGACGCAGGTCAGGCCGGTGGCGGCCAACCCGAAGGCGGCGCCGATAACGTAACAGATGTAGATTTTGAAGAGGTAAAATAATTACCCGATATATATAATGAAAAGGCCCCTAAAAATAGGGGCCTTTTTTTGTTTAAATAACCTTCATTGCTTCGTACGTGGCAATAACGAACTGGTTTGGTCACTCGTCCTTGCGAGGAACGATAGCGACGCGGCAATCTTCGACATGCTTGTAGCCGAGGGGATAGCCAGGCTACGCTTGCAATAACGCGAAGGGATAAAAGAAAAGCCAGCACAATTGTGCTGGCTTTTCTCGTACGCAAGTCTTATCTTTTGTTCTTGATCTTTTCCAAATCTACGCGATCAAATTATTCACCTTCTCAACCAGCTCCGTTAAATCAAATGGCTTATTAATGATGGCATCGCAACCGTAGGCATACAGGTCGGCCTCGCGGTTAACGTAAGCCGAAAATATAATTACCGGCACATCGCTGAATTTAGGGTGCGCTTTTATGTTGCGGCATAGCTCGCCGCCGTTAGTGCCCGCCACGCGGTAGTCCAGTATAACCAGGTTGGGGTTAAAATCCTCCAGCAGCGGCATAACATTTTTGCTTTCGCCTGTGCTTTTCACCTCAAAATTTTCGTAGGTGAGTGTTTCATGGACAATGTCGAGGATATCCTGGTTGTCATCCAATACTAAAATGCGCTTTACCATAAATGATAATAAATAAACTAAAAATATCTGAAAATGGTATCTATGCCATAAAAAAATGACGTAATACGGTATCGGATGGGCTGTGTATGTTTAAGATATCATGAACAGGCTATCTCTCAAAGATACCACAAATATATTTGTTAGTATGAAATATTATTGCTTAATACGCATAAAAATGTATCAATGTTGTTATACGGCCTGCCAGGATCAGAATCGGCATACCTTATAAACAACAAACCCGCTGATGCGGGTTTGTTGTTTAATTAATATGGGTAAGGTTTACCGGGGTGGGCGCGTTTCCAGGCGCGCCGGCGTTCCAGCCAGGCCGCATGCTTCCTCTTCTGTTCCCGCCTGCGGGCTTCGTTACCAATAATGTAACCTCCGCCGGCGCCAATGGCGCCGCCGATAACCGCGCCGCCAACGCTTTTACCTATCAGCGCGCCGGCAACAGCGCCACCTGCGCCTCCAATTATTGCACCTTTACCTTGTTTACTTATGCCTTTTTTCTCCTGCGCCTGCACGTTAAAACTTACCGTGGTAGTTAACGAAAGTAGCAGGCCGCCGTATATTAATAACTTTTTCATTGTAGTATTTGCTTTTGTATGTATGCAAAGCAAATAGTACGCCGATTATTTAAAGGCTATTTTTAAGCTTATTTAACAAACTTTTATTTGAGGAAATTAATGATAGCCGATGCGAATTGTATAGTATTGGCTGCATTATTATGGTTTCCGGGTACGCTCACTATTTTTGATCGCGGTATCATTTTTTGCAGGATGCTTACATCGCCGTTCGTATTATCTTCTGTGCCATCAATAAGCAGTACGGGTATTTTAACTTTTGCAAGCTCCTGTTTGCTGGTGCTGGGCTGGTGTTTTTGCTGAAAGGCCAGCGCCAGGGTATCAAAATTGTTTTTACGTATCCATACCATCATGTCATCCACATCATGTATGGTTGTATCACCCATCAGGGCTTGGTAGGCATGTATCCTTCTTGGCCACGCCGGGTTGGTATAATCGGCACCCATGCCGCCCATAACAGCTTTATCTACACGTTTATCAAGCACCATCAACCGCGAAGTGATAATAGAACCGCGCGAGTAACCCACCACGGCATACTTTTTAAAGCCCAGGCTGGTAGCCAGCGCCATTATATCTTTTGCCTCGGCATCATTGGCATAACCGGCATCGGTGTGGGGCTTATCAGACAAACCGTTACCCCTTTGGTCCAGTATAACCACCTTGTAACCATCCTGGAGCAGGGCAGTGTACAGGCTGCCATGCTTCCATCCCTGGCTGGTGCCGGTAAACCCATGCACCAATATCACCGGGTAGCCATCTCCCTTTACCTCGTAGTAAATTTTTGTGCCATCAAACGATGTAAAGAATTTGCCTTCGGGCTGCTGCGCATAAAGGGTTAAGCTGCAGCAAAGGGCGATAATTGATGATAATAATAGCTTTTTCATGTTATACAAATAAGTTAATGATAAGCACCCCGGCCAAACCAATAACAGATACCAGGCTTTCCATTACCGACCACGAGCGGAAGGTATCTTTTATGCTCAGGTTAAAATACTCTTTAAACAGCCAGAACCCCGAATCGTTAACATGCGAGAATGCCAGGCTGCCCGCGCCGATAGACAGCACCATAAGGTTAGGGTTTACATGCTCGGTAACAACCAGGCTGGCAACAATGCCGGCGGCGGTTAACCCTGCTACGGTAGCCGAACCCAGGCTGATGCGGATTATAGCGGCTATTACCCACCCTAAAACCAGCGGCGGCATATTAAAGCTTTTAAGGCTATCGGCTATCTGGTTACTTACACCGCTGGTGGTAAGCACCTCTTTAAACGCGCCCGAGCCGGCTATAATAAGCAGGATAAGGGCGATATCTTTAACAGCATCGGTAAAATTAACGGCAATAGCGCTCATGCTGCGGCCTTGTTTTATGCCAAGCGTATAGGTAGCCACAATAAGGGCTATCAGCATAACGATGGATGGGTCGCCTAAAAAGGCCATAGCATTCAGTATTTTCTGATCCTTAACACCCATGTATGGAAAAAACGCGGTAAGCATCAGGAGCATTACGGGCAGCAGGGCGGTAAAAAAACTGATAAAGCCGCTGGGCAGTTTATCGGCAGGCATTTCTTCGGCGCGGAAGGTAGCCAGCGGCTCGGACGGGATCTTTTTCAGGAACTGGGCGAATACCGGACCCGCAAGGATGATCGCGGGGATAGCAATAAGCAGTCCGTACACAAACGTGGTAGCCATGTTTGCATGAAACAGCACTACCAATGCCGACGGCGAAGGGTGCGGAGGCAAAAAGCCATGGGTAACTGATAACGAGGCTATCATGGGCAGGCCTATGAAAACCGCGGGCAATTTGTATTTGTATACTACCGAAAATATAAGCGGCACCATCAGCACAAAGCCAATGCCGTAAAACAACGGAATGCCGATAATAAAACCCGCCACCACCAGGGCCCATTGTATATATTTTTGCCCCACGGCGTTAACCAAAACCTCGGCTATTTTTTGGGCGGCGCCGCTTGCAGCAACCAGTTTACCCAGCATAGCGCCCAGGCAAATAATAATAAGCAGGCCGCCCAGTATATCGCCCATGCCCTTTTGCACTGATGCGGTAACCTTATTAATGGGGATGCCTAACATTAAACCGGCAACTATGGATACCAGCAAAAAGGCGAGGAACGGGTTTAGCCTGGCCCAGCTAACTAAAAGGATGAGCAGTACTATACAAAACAGTATAACCAGCATGGTTTATATATTCAGAGGTTTATAATTGAATTGCCTACCGCAGAAACCGGCGCAACTAATGTAACAACATTATATTAAAAGGGCGTATAGTACTTAAAAATAGGTAAATACTTTGAATGCTGCCCTTTATTAAGCGCTTTAAAAAATGCCCGTTGCCTGGTGTAGATAAGCCTCGCCGTTACTGATGGGAGCCTTATTGATTTTTGCATAAAAAACGCTAAGTTTATGAATGTACCAGCTACAGCTATAACCAGTATGAAAAATCTTTTACTTGTACTATTTGTGTTTTATCAGTCGGCAGTTGTTGCACAAAGCACTGCCAGCGTAACTATAGCAAATAACAACGGGCAAACCATCAGCCGGCATATTTACGGCCAGTTTGCCGAACATTTAGGCCGGGGTATTTATGGTGGTTTTTGGGTAGACAAAAGCTTGCCGGTTAAAAAGCAAGACCGTATCCGTCTGGATGTGGTTAACGCATTAAAAAAGATAAATATCCCGAACCTAAGGTGGCCGGGTGGTTGTTTTGCTGACGAGTACCATTGGCGCGACGGTATTGGCCCGCGCGAGCAACGGCCTAAAATGGTTAATACCAACTGGGGCGGCGTCACCGAAGACAACAGCTTTGGGACACATGAGTTTTTAGCCTTGTGCAAGCTGCTGAATTGCGAACCGTACATAGCCGGTAATGTTGGCAGCGGCACAGTAGAAGAAATGTCGAAATGGATAGAGTACCTTAACTCTGACAGCAAAAGTACCGTGGCGCAGCTACGCGCCCGCAACGGCCACCCCGAGCCTTACAAAGTAAGCTTTTGGGGCGTAGGGAACGAAAGCTGGGGGTGTGGCGGATCGATGACCCCTGAATTTTATACGGATCAGTTTAAAAGGTACGCGGCATACGCTAAGGATTATCCTGGTTCGCCATTGAAAAAGATAGCCAGCGGCGCCAATGCCGACGATTATAACTGGACGGAAGTATGCATGAAAAAGATCCCATTGGGTACGATGTGGGGCTTATCGTTGCATTACTATACCATACCCACCGGTAACTGGAACAAAAAAGGCTCGGCCACTAAATTTACTGAAGCCGAATATTTTAATACCATGCTAAACTGCCTTAAAATGGAGGAACTGGTAAACAAGCATTCGGCAATTATGGATAGGTATGACCCGGAAAAACGGGTGGCCCTGGTAGTTGACGAGTGGGGTGTGTGGACGGATCCGGAACCTAATACCAATCCGGGCTTTTTGTATCAGCAAAACAGCCTGCGCGACGCGCTCATAGCTGCTACCACGCTAAATATATTTAACAACCATTGCGACCGCATCAAAATGGCCGAACTGGCCCAAACGGTAAATGTATTGCAAGCCCTGATACTTACTGATAAAGCCAAAATGCTGCTTACCCCAACTTATCATGTATTTGATATGTATAAAGTGCACCAGGATGGCAAATACTTACCCATTAAGCTGCAATCGCCCGATTATACGGTTGGGGGCAAAACCATCCCGGCGGTTAACGTATCTGCATCGCAGGACGCGAGCGGCCGGACGCATATTTCGCTGGTTAATTTAGATATGAACAAAACGGTAACAGTAACCGCAAAGCTAACGGATATGAAGTGGGTAACCGTTAGCGGTCAAATTTTAACTTCGGAAAATATCACGGATATAAACACGTTTCAGCAGCCCTCAAAATTATTGATACGTAATTTCGCAGGGGCAAAAAAAGATGGAGATAATTTGTCGATAACGCTTCCGGCAAAGTCGGTAGTAATGCTGGAGCTTAAGTAGTTTTTTTTACCGGTTTATTTGTACGCTGCTCAGCCTTTTTAACCTCGTCCTTTTCACTCATCGGGAAATCGGTTTTCAATTCCTTATCCCCGGTAGAGGGTGCGGTTTCCTTTTTTGACGGTGTTGTTTTTTTGGGTGAAGTTTCCATGATTCATGCTTCCTCCTTTATAAAACTTATGGCTCTGTAAAAAGTTTATAAAACTTCAAATTAACCCGCAAAAAAGTTTAAAAATTTCAAGAATTTTCTGAAAAAAGCGATCATTTTTTGAGTTGCCGCAACTCGATCTTCAAATCTTTTAGCTGCTGCTGGGCCTGCCGGTTTTCCAGGTAAAAATAAATGGCGCAGGCCAAAAAGATCTTGCCAAGTATAAATACCCCTATAAAAATGGTCTTCCATACCTTATGAACCTTCATGTGGTTCGATTCGGCTTCCACCTCAATGTACTGCGGGCCGCCGCTATCGCGCCTGCCGAAATTTTTATACTTATCTTCCTGTAAATCAATAAGCTGAGCGGGCTGGCTGCTCTGGCGCATCAGCTCATCAATATGGTCTGCTATCTTGTCCCAGGTGCAGTGAGGTGGTGTAACTGCCATGTGCCTGGCAATACGTTCCATATCAGTTTCCAGGTCGTGCAGGGCAGCGCTCACCTCAGGGTATTCGGCTTTCATATGTAACAGTTCGTCTACCTCTTCGGGTGAAGCCGAGCCCATTACATATGCTTCTAATATGCCGCTATTTATATACTCTTGTATCATAGCGGTTTATTTCTGATTAGGGTGATCGAATCCTTAAATAATTGTCGTACAGTTGCTACAGGCATATTTAATTCAGTAGCGAGGGCAGATATGGATTTACCTTGATAGTATACGCCGCAAAAAACATGCTGCTGCTCTGTGCTCATCATATTAACCAATTTGTTGCCGGTGAGGGTTGTAGCAACACCGGGCTTACCGTTACTTTTAAAACCGTCGGTTCCATGAATATATGCAAGCTTTTTGCGGGTAAATAACTGTAACCGGCAAAAAGGATTTGCACCGGGAGCCGTAATGTGTTCTATATCTGACGGCTGTAAATCGTTAAAAACTTCAATCAGGTACCGTTCGGCCGCCGCCGGGTCATTTATAGCCTCCTGTAAAAAGCCTAATAGCATGGCTGCATAGTTAGTATATAAACTATGTTTAAGTTGCTTTATTACAGGTAATGAAGTTTCAGATTGGGGTACCTGCTGTTTCAAGTTTAATCAATGTTTTGTTAGGGCTTATAATACGCTTTAAATCTAATTAAAAAACACTTGGTTAAAAAAATTTCTTTAACAGATTTATTTTATACTCCTTTAAAGAATATTTGTGCTGCGGTTAAATGTTAATTTAAGTTAAATCAGTCATCGGGTGGGTCATAAATTGTAAGGTTTGCATAGTAGTTAACGCGGATGACTTTAGCTTGCCCGGCTACCTGAATACCTGCTTCAGAAAATACCAGGCATTGCCTCCTGATAAAAGGCAGCCACCCAAGTTAACTGAGTAACTATTTCACCAAGGCAATACCGGTGCTGTATGCAAACGCATCTTGAAAAGCTCCCGCAAACTGGCCGGCCGTGTCCGGAAGTTTATTGGCGTGCCTACGCAGGTAAAAGCCCGCAACGCCGGTTATTAGCGCGGCTGCCCCGCCAATCAGCATTCCTTTGAACATGCTTTGCTTGTTTTTCTTAAAGATAGCCGCTCCTGCAAAAGCGCCCGAAGCAATGTGAAGACCTAATTGTCGTATATCTTTAGTCCTTTTGCCTGATCGGTTTCTTTCTCTCTCTACCGCAGAGAATAGCGATGTGGCTAAACTGGTTATGGGCGATTGCGCAAAGCGCACAATTTTTAACGGACTGGAATAATACCCGTTACTATAATAATTGGCTATTGCAGGTGCTGCGCTTGCCCGCACACCGGCCACCGCCCCTAACCCTAATGTTTGCCAAACCGGTTTCCTGTAATTGCCCATGTCTGTTCCTGTTGATGTTTTGAAGGAACAGCGAAAAGCTCAGATGGTTTGGTTTAACAAGTAGTGGGCGTTTAAACCAATTGCCACGGTAAACAAAAAAGCGGTGTTTTCACATCGCTTTTTTGTTTTACATTGCTTTCTTGATACTATCCTGCTTCGCTTTGTCTTTTTTCTTGAAGAAGCCTTTAAGCAGGAAGCTATGCTGTACAGCTTCAAGGTCGTCGTTAAGTTTAACCGAGCTTTGGTGCAAATAATCTAAAGTACTTTGCACTTTTACCGCCGCTTTAGGGTCGTTCAATAAAACACCGATAGCATTATCGGTAGTGTTTAGCTTGTTACTGGCTTTATTAAGGTTATCAGTTAAGATGGTTGCATTATCCGCCGCCTCTTTTAAGCGTGTAACTGATGCGCGTATGCGGTTAAAGGTGACTGTATCGGTAAGCACATTATCAGCAAAACCACCCTTAGTGTTCATTTTATTGCTAAAGTTGTTTAACTGCGCCGACATTTTGGCCGCGTTTTGTGTGGCTGCCTGCAGGTTGCGCATGGTTTGCCTCAACTGCATACCCATGCTGCTATCGGCCAATAAAGTGCCTACAGTACCTTTTCCGGCCAGTATCTGTTTACTCAGCTGCTTAAAATCGGTAGTAATGGCCAGCAGGTTTTGGTTATTTTGCTGCAAGGTTTTCATTACATCGTCGGTTGATAACAATTTCTCCGATTGCAATACGTCGCCATCCTGTACAGCAGGTGCCTGTGGCGAACCGCCATCTATTACGATTATTTTGTTACCTATTAAGCCATCGCTGCTTATGCGCACGCCCGCATTGCGGTGGATATATTGCTGTGTGCTGGCGTCAATGCTCATGACCACATCAACCTGGCCCGGACCTGTAAAGTTTATGTTTTTAATGGTGCCCACTTTAACGCCCGAGAACCAAACGTTGTTGCCCTTTTTCAAGCCCGATACATCGTTAAATATCGAGCTGATATGTATGCTTTTTACAAATGTTTTTTGCTGCCCGCCAAGGGTAAGCACGCCAATTACAAACACGGCCACGCCAAGCAGGACGAAAACGCCTACTATTATTGATCTTTTATTTTCTGCTGTATCCATATATGGGGTACTAATATCTATTGTACAAAATTATAATCATAAAATGGTTTTACCCGCTCGTCTTTAGTGGCAAACACCTCGTCAAAAGTTCCAACCCGCTGAAACTTTCCGTCTAAAAGCATCGCGATACGGTCGCCGGTCATTTTAGCGCAGGTAAGGTCATGCGTAATAATGATGGAGGAAGTATGATACCGTTGCTGCACCTCATTGATCAGGTCGTTTATCTCGATACAGGTAATTGGGTCCAGCCCGGCTGTGGGTTCGTCATAAAGCATTATTTCGGGGTTCAGGATCAGCGTACGGGCAATACCAATGCGTTTGCGCTGCCCGCCCGATAATTCTGCCGGCATCTGGTTGATAGTTTGCGAAAGCCCCACGGCATCAAGCACTGTTTCAACAGCGGTGTTTATTTCTTTACGGGTGATGCCTTTACGATTGCGCACCAGCGGGAACTCGAGGTTTTTGCGCACGGTCATGCTGTCATATAGCGCACTGTTTTGAAAAGAGAATCCTATGCGTATGCGCAGCTCTTCCAGCGCGTGTTGCGATATGGTGGTAACCTCGTTACCCAAAACCTCAATTGTGCCCGCGTCGGGGGTTAACAAACCCGATATGAGTTTAATTAATACCGATTTACCCGTGCCCGAACGCCCCAGCACCACCAGGTTCTCGCCCTGGTAAAGGTCAAGGTCGATGCCGCGCAGCACATCATAATCCGCAAAAGATTTTTCAACCCCCCTGATCTTGATGACCGTGTTATTCTTATCGATATGTGCCTTTTCCTTCTTCATTATATTAGCGGAACCAACCGGCTATCTGTACAATTAAAACTTCTTCTATAAACACCAAAAACATGGCGGTAACAACCGCGCCGTTAGCTGCCTTACCAACACCTTCGGTGCCTTTTGTAGAGTTATAACCCTGATAGCAGCCTACTATGCCGATGGTAAAACCAAAAATAATGGCCTTACTAAGCGACGCCCAGAAATCGATAAAGGTTAAAGGCTCGAAAGCCTGCTGCATAAAAACGCTGTAACTGGTGCCCTCGTTTTGGCTTACGTTCAAATACCCGCCTATTAAGGCAATAAAAGCGGTATATGTAGCTAACAGGGGTATAGTAATGGTAGTGGCTATAACACGCGTGCATACCAAAAACTTAAACGGCTTGGTGCCCGATACTTCCATGGCATCTATCTGCTCGGTAACCCGCATAGATCCCAACTCGGCACCAATGCTTGAACCCACCTTGCCGGCCGCAATAAGCGCGGTAACCAACGGTGCAAGCGCTTTCATGATGGCGATAGACACCAGCGAAGGCAGCCAGGATGTCGCTCCAAAGTCGGTGAGCGACGGGCGGCTTTGTTTGGTAAATATAACTCCGACAATAAAACCGGTTAACGTTATCAATGTGAATGACCGTACCCCCGTTTCGTAACATTGGCGCACCACCTCTTTAAATTCGTAAGGGGGCACAAGCACTTCTTTAAAAAAACGCATCACAAAAGCATACACCCTGTGCAGCATTAAAAAAAAAGCAGCCAGTTTGTTCTGCGTTTTTTTGATACGCGATTGGGCGGGCCTGGTTGAATTATCTACGCTATCCATTAATTTGGCAAAGGTATAACTAAAGTAAGATATAGATAAACCTACAGCCCAAATTGTTTTAAAAGATGTTCACCGAAATGTAATAAATTGCCAAAGCCCTTACGAAAACTTTTTAAACGTTTTTCAAAAGCCTTGTAAGGTTTGTAAGGTTTGGCATAAAAGTATCATGTCAAAAGTCCGCATATCTGCGTATGTACTTTAGAAACAGGCGTTTTACATCATAGTCGTTGTTAAGCGGCTATCAAGAAATGTAAAAATAGTATTATAGTGTACTTTTTAATTTGGGTACTTTTGATTCACCACTTATATTGCAACTACCAATTAAACCATTGTATTGTACGCTGCGGCATTATGATACACCATTTATTATACCGTGAAGGCGAGAAGGAAATACAGGGGATTAGTGCTTGCAGTTATAATACTGTTTACAGCGGCAAATATATATGCGCAAACTAACGAGTTTCAATTTTCCCGTTTAGATATTACCGATGGTCTGTCGCATAACCAGGTAAACACCATTTTAAAGGATAGCAAGGGTTTTATGTGGTTTGGCACGCTTTCGGGGCTAAACCGCTACGACGGGTATAAATTTAAGGTTTACAAACATATTGAAGGTGATACCACCAGCCTGAATGACGACTTTATAGTTACCATTGCCGAAGGGCCTGATAATAAGCTGTGGATAGAGACCCGTAACGGCTTCAATATTTACGACCCGGAAACAGACCGGTTCAGCCATAATACAGGGCAATACCTCAATTCTATACATGTCCCCGCTACGGGGCTCACGGCCGTAAAAAAGGACCGAAACGGTAATTTTTGGTTTTTAAATGCCAACTCTGGCCTTTACAGGTATCAGCCGTCAGCAAAAAAAACCACGCATATCAGTTATAGGCCGGGTTTAAATGGCTCGATATATAGCAATGCGGTAGTTGACCTTGCATCCGATTCAAAGGGGAATATCTGGCTGGTTTATAACAAGGGTGTGTTAGAGCGTATGAGCCCCGTAAATTACCGCGTAAACTATCGAAAACAATTGAGTCCGCTGCCGCCGGGACTGAACACTGGCTACCGCGTTTTTATTGACGCGCAGGACGATGTCTGGGCTTTTGTGCCCACGTATTCATCAGGTGTTTATTACCTTAATGCAAATCAAAGTGTTTTTAAGCATATTGATAAGGGAAACGGCCCGGATAGGTTAAATACAAATGTGGTATCGAACCTGATACAGGACGACAAGAACAGGATTTGGATAGCCACCGACCACGGCGGTGTGAACCTGTTAAGCAAACACGACTTTAAGATCAAATACATTACCAACCGCGAGGACGATACCAAAACAATAGGGCAAAACAGCATCATCCTTTTGTATAAGGATGATACAGGCATTATTTGGGTAGGTACCTACAAGCGCGGCATTAGCTATTATCACGAGAGCATCATCAAATTCCCGCTTTATACGCATCACTTGTCTGACCCGGGAAGCCTCAGCTTCAGCGATGTGAATAAATTTGTTGAAGACGGGTATGGCAACCTGTGGCTGGGTACCAATGGCGGCGGACTGGTTTACTTTAATCGTAAAGATGGCAGCTTTAAAAAATACCTGCACAACGTCGCCGACCCCGGCAGCCTTACCAACAACGTAATTGTAAGCATGTGCCTTGACCATGAGCAAAAACTTTGGATAGGTACTTATTTTGGAGGCCTTGACTGCTTTGACGGCAAAACTTTTAAACATTACCGCCATAACGACGCGCAGCCGGGTAGTTTATCTGAAGACCGTGTATGGTCAATTCTGGAAGACTCTGATAATAACCTTTGGGTGGGTACCCTTGCCGGCGGCCTTAACCTGCTTGACCGTAAAACAGATACCTTTAAACATTACCGATTGAAACCGGGTGATCAGCAGTCGCTTTATTCAAATTATATTGCGGCGCTGTTAGAGGATAGGCGCAAAAACTTGTGGGTGGTTACCTCGTTCGGGGTTGATGTACTGAACAGGAAAACCAATAAGTTCATGCATTATATACATGACGACAAAAACTCCAACAGTATAGTAAATAACAACACCAATAATATTTTAGAGGATAGCAGCGGGCTGATATGGATAAGTACACGCGAGGGCATCAGTGTACTTGACCCTATCAAACAAAAGTTTACCAATATTACCCACAAGGACGGACTGCCCGACAATACGGTTATAGAATTGCGCGAGGATGACAATCACAACATCTGGGCAAGCACGCCTAACGGCCTGTCAAATATTATTGTAACGCGGGGCGCAAATAAAATAAGTTTCAGGTTTATAAACTATAACGAACGCGACGGTCTTCAGGGCCGCGAGTTTACAGCAAACGCATCCTATAAAACCCGCAGCGGAGAAATGATCTTTGGCGGCGGCAACGGCTTTAACATATTTAAGCCTGTGAGCTTGCGCACCAGCAGGAATGTACCGCCATTGGTTTTTACCGACTTCCAGGTGTTTAACAGGAGTATTGCCGTTGGCGAAAAGGTATACGGAAAGGTTATCCTTACCAATGCCATTGCTAACACAACCTCGGTTGTGCTGAAACATAACGAGAATGTTTTTGGGGTGGAGTTTGCCGCACTTAATTATTTTGATGCGGATAAGGTGAAGTTTGAGTATAGCATGCAGGGGTTTGATAAGAACTGGATAACCGCTGACAACGTTACCCGCAAGGTGGTTTACACCAACTTGGACGCCGGGGATTACACTTTTAAAGTACGTGCATCAAACCCGGGTTTTTGGGCCAGCAAAGAAATAGCCCTGCACGTTACCATATTGCCACCCTGGTGGAAAACCACCATTGCTTACCTGTTATATGCATTGGCATTTGTGGGGGCGCTGTTTTACCTGCGGCATAGGGGTATCCAGAAGATACGCGCGCAGTTTTTGCTGGAAAAAGAGCGAGAAGAGACGCAGCGCCTGCACGAGCTTGACCTGATGAAGATAAAGTTCTTTACCAACGTCAGTCACGAGTTTCGCACGCCGTTGTCGCTTATTATGGCCCCGGTTGATAAGATCATTAAACAAACACACGAACCCGATATACAAAAACAACTTTTGTTGGTAAACCGCAATGCCAAGCGCCTGCTAAACCTGGTTAACCAACTGCTCGATTTCCGTAAGATGGAATACCAGGAACTAAAGCTGCATACCAGGCCCGGGGATATCATCGGCTTTGTCAGCGACTTGGCGCATTCGTTTACAGATGTAGCCGAGCAAAAAGGTATAAGGTTTGTATTTGATGCCGAGGTGGATGAGTTTCACACCACCTTTGACCATGATAAAATTGAGCGCATTATGTTCAACCTGCTCTCCAACGCCTATAAATTTACACACGAGGGTGGCCATGTAAGTTTGTTGATGTACTTTAAAAATGGTGACGATATATTGAAG
Organism: Mucilaginibacter sp. 14171R-50; assembly: GCF_010093045.1. Classification (NCBI taxonomy): domain Bacteria; kingdom Pseudomonadati; phylum Bacteroidota; class Sphingobacteriia; order Sphingobacteriales; family Sphingobacteriaceae; genus Mucilaginibacter; species Mucilaginibacter sp. 14171R-50. Next base: position 1,746,499 of record NZ_CP048115.1, read on the forward strand.
CGCCAGTTAGAAATTAAGGTAATAGATACAGGGATAGGCATTCGTAACGATAAGCTCGACCGAATCTTTGAACCCTTTTTCCAGAACGATCTCCCCGGTTCTATGCTGAATCAGGGTAGCGGAATAGGCTTATCTATCACCAGGGAGTTTGTGCGCCTGCATGGCGGCGAGATAACTGTAGAGAGTGAATTTAATCAGGGCAGTTGTTTTACAGTTTTGCTGCCGTTACAGGCGCTGGATAAACGCTTGTTTACCGATACGCCTGTGCTTTTGCAGCATGCGGGCGATGCCATATTGAATATTGATAGTCAAAAACCGGTGAGCACAAGGGAACTGCGCGATGGCAAAAAGCCAACCGTGCTTTTGGTAGAAGATAATGACGATTTCCGGTTTTATATCAAGGATAACTTAAAGGACGCGTTTAATATCATCGAGGCCGAAAATGGTAAAAAGGGCTGGCAAAAGGCCCTTGCCCAACACCCCAACCTGGTAGTAAGTGATATTGCGATGCCCGAAATGAACGGCATCGACCTGTGCTTAAAAATTAAAAGCGATACCCGCACCTCGCACATCCCGGTGATACTGCTTACCGCTATGGCAGGCGAAGAACAGCAGCTTAAAGGCCTGGGCACCGGCGCCAGCGATTATATGACCAAGCCTTTTAACTTCGAAATATTGCTGTCTAAGATCAAAAATATACTTAGTCAGCAGGAGTATATGCGGAAAACCTATCAGAAACAGGTAGAAGCAAAGCCAACAGAAATGCACGTTGATTCGCCCGACGAGGTGTTCATAAAAAAGGTTTTGGTGCAGATAGATAACAATATATCTAACCCGAATTTTTCGGTAGAAGAATTGAGCAGCGAAATGTGCGTTAGCCGCTATACACTCTATAAAAAGATATTGCAAATGACCGGCAAAACCCCTAACGAACTGGTACGGCAGATGCGCCTTAAACGCGCGGCCCAATTGCTGTGCACCGGCCATCTTACCATATCGCAGATATGCCACAAAGTAGGGTTTAAAAGCCAGAAGTACTTTGTTAAAACTTTCAAAGCAGAATTTAACACCATCCCGTCGCGCTATGGAGAGAGGGTTAGTGAGTAGATATTGTTAGAATTAATATCGAATAATTAATTTCGAATGCCAACATCGAAGGTATCTGCATGATTCCAATTCAAAATTCGGTGTTGGATATTTCTTCCCAGTGTGCCATAAGTAGTGAAGCTTAACTACCCTTCATTGCCGTTGGCGAAAGCCAACGGATGACAGCATCTCAAACTGTCTTAGCCAAACTTACTTGCTCCTGCGGGTTAATACATTCTCACACAAAATATTCATGCAAAATTTAACGCCTTAAGCTGTTACTGCATAATACTATTTAACCACTTTATAAAGTGAACAGACTACCTATGTGGGGTGCACATTTGTAATTTAACAACTGGAAAGTATATTTAATTATAATTAAATAATTGATAATCAGTATTTTAAATTAAGTTGACATTTGTGCCCCTATATATCCACAACAGGGGTTTCAATAGCATATAATTTTAACCGCTGAATAATCAATAATGCACCGGCAGCAATTGCAGTGGCCTGATTATATAAACCAATTAACCAGTTTTTAAATACTTTTTGAACAAATGCAGGTGCTGTTATATGCCGCAGTAAAGCTGCTGCGGCCTTTACGGCAAGCGAATTAATAAACCACGTACACCAATTTAATCAATATAAACCAACCAAAAACTAATTACTTATTATGGGAAAAATTCTACGAATAGCATTGCTGTTTGCCTCCTTCCTTATTTGCGCTGCAACCATGGCGCAAACCGGGGGCACGGTGATCAAAGGAACAGTAACAGATGATGGCGGCGCCCTGCCCGGCGTTACCGTATCTGTTAAAGATGGCAAAGGTGTTGCCGTAACCGATGTTAACGGCAGGTACAGCATTACGGTTGCGCCAACGGCAAGGGTGCTGGTGTTCAAGTTTGTCGGGCTCGAAACGCGCGAGATCGCCATAAATGGCCAAACTACCATTGATGCTAAATTAAAGGCATCAAACACCTCACTTAACGAGGTTGTGGTAATTGGCTACGGAAGTATCCGCCGGGCTGACATTACCTCGTCTATTTCATCGGTTAGCGAAAAGGACATCAAGAACCTGCCCGTTGCCGGTGTTGACCAGGCTATACAGGGTAAGGTTGCCGGTGTTACGGTAATGAACAACTCCGGCCAGCCTGGTGGCGGCGTTTCGGTACGTGTGCGTGGTATAACCAGCGCTACCGGTTCAAACGAGCCATTATATGTAATAGATGGTGTGCAGTTTGCAAGCAATAATAACAACAGCCTTAACCAGGATTTCCTCGGTGGTGGCTCGGGGCAAACAGGTCAGAGCGTTTTGGCTACCCTTAGCCCGTCGGATATCGAATCTATCGATATTTTGAAAGATGCTTCGGCGCAGGCAATTTATGGTTCGCGCGGTGCAAACGGTGTAGTTATCATCAATACCAAACGCGGTAAGGCAGGCCAGAGTAAACTAAATTACGATGCCTATGTAGGTTTTTCGGAAATACCGAAAAAACTAAAGGTGATGGACCTAAGGCAATATGCCGAATACCGTAACTCGCTGGTGAACGAAGTGCGTGCGGTACCTGGCAGCGGACTTGACAGTACCCTGGAGTTCAGGGATCCATCGGTATTAGGCCATGGTACCGACTGGCAGGACGAGATCTACCAGCGCGGCGTTGTAACCAGCCACCAGTTATCAGTATCGGGCGGCACCGATAGAACACAGTTTTACTTTAGCGGCGGTTACTTAAACCAAACCGGTACGCTTATTAAAACCGGGTTCGACAGGTACACCGTAAGGGCGAGTATAGATCACCAGGTAAACAACTGGTTAAAAATGGGCTTAACAACCAACATGTCAAAAAGCAGCCAGCAAATCGGCTTAAGCGATGGATTTGACGCGGTAACCAGTACCGTATTGTATAATACGCCTGTCTCACCTGTTCGCGATATTTATGGTAACTACATTACCAATGCCAATGTGGGCGGATACCAGATAAACCTTACCAACAACCCGGTTACGCTGGCACAAAACCGTGATGTACGCACGGCTAATAGCAAAGCTTTAGGCGCGCTGTATGCCGAAGTGAAAATTATAAAAGGCCTAACCTTACGTAACGAGGTTAACTACAACTTTAACCTGGAAAGCGACCGGGCGTTTCAGCCGTTCCTGGAAAACAGCATTACCGGCGACGTTATCCTTTCGCCGAGCCGCATCCGCGAGCAACGCACCCAGAGTTTGTATTGGGATGTAAAGAACTTTCTGAATTTTGACCGCTCATTTGGTAAGCACAGCCTAAGTGCAACATTGGGTCACGAAGTTCAACGGTCGGATTACGATTACATCAATGCCAATCGTAACGGCCTGGTGGCAAACCTGCCGTCATTAAACGCCGGCTTGGCCGATCTTACACAGGGCATAGGCGCGGGTGCAGGCACCTGGAGTATGGAATCGTACTTTGCACGTGCAGGCTATACCTTTAACGACAGGTATGCCATATCGGGTACTATCCGCCGCGATGGGTCGTCAAGCTTTGGGCCCGGCAAAAGGTGGGGAACCTTCCCTGCGGTTTCGGCATCGTGGACAGCTACAAATGAAGAGTTCCTGAAAGACCTTAAAAACTTAAGTTATTTAAAAGTACGCTTAGGTTATGGAGAAGTAGGTAACCAAAGTACTTCAGCAAATGCCTTTGTATCAAACATACAACTATTTGGCACCGCGCCTTTTGGTCCGGGCAGCCTTCCGTTCAATGTGGCTAACCCGGATCTGGGCTGGGAATCTGTAAAAACATACAACGCGGGTATCGACCTTACTACCTTAAGCGGCAAAGCCGAATTAACCGTTGATGTTTACAAAAAGATAACCACCAATATGCTTTTGGCAAGCCAGTTGCCATCTTTCTCGGGCTTGGGTACTAACTGGAATGACATCCAGTCGCCAATTACCAATGCCGGCGAAATGACCAATACGGGTATCGATATCGGTATCACATCGTACAACATCCGCAACAAGGATTTCAACTGGAAAACCAACCTTACGTTTAGCCATTACAAAAACAAACTGGTAAGGTTAAATAACCCTACAGCTACCTTAACCGGTATATTTAACGAATACGGCACCAGCAACCTGGTATCGTTGACCGCGCCGGGCAGCCCTATAGGCAGCTACTACGGCTTTGTAACCGATGGTTTATTTAAAAGCCAGGAAGAACTGGCCGCGGGCCCTATTCCGGCAGGTTTAACTGTTGCGCCGGGTTCGTTATGGCTGGGTGATATCCGTTATAAGGACCTTGATGGCAATGGCATTATCAATGATAAGGACGCACGTGTAATAGGCGACCCTAACCCGAAATTCACTTACGGTTTTACAAATACGTTCAGCTATAAAGGTGTGGACCTTTCGGTGTTCCTGTACGGCAGTTACGGCGGCCAGATATTTAATTACACCCGCAGGCAAACCGAAGCCATGTCTAATTCAAACAATAACCAGTTGGTTACCGTGCTTAACAGGTACACGGATACAAATACCGAAACAAATATGCCAAGGTATAACCAGTGGACCAACAACAACACCAGGATATCTGACAGGTATATTGAGAGCGGATCGTACCTGCGCATACAGAATGTGGCATTGGGTTATAACCTGCCAAAAAGCATCATGAGCAAACTTAAAATTGCATCGGTAAGGCTTTATGCATCAGTACAAAACCTGTACACCTTTACCAAATACACCGGGTACGACCCTGAGTTAGGTGCCATAAACAGTACTGTTGGGTTTATGAATGTGGACAACGGCCACTACCCGATACCACGCACGTTTACGTTTGGTACCAATGTTCAGTTTTAATTATAAAAAATAAGCAAAATGAAAAGAAAGATAATATTTCTGTTGGGTGCGATAGCTTGCTTTGGTGTTGCATGTAAAAAGGATTTCCTTAACCATCCATCAACCACCGGGCCTACAACAGATAACTACTATAACGATGCCGAGCAGGTAAATGGCGCTACCGGTATTTTATACAATGCTGTTTGGGGCGATTGGTTCGACAAAGCTTTTACATCGGTAGGCGACCTGTTGGGTGGTACCGTTACCGGTACACAAGGTAACGACCAGTACAACTCGTTTTACAATTTTAATATCCAAAGTACCGACGGGCTGGTGTCAAGCACCTGGAACTCGTGCTACAAGGCAGCAGGCCAGGCATCGGTACTGATACAAACATTCAAAACAAAGAAAGACCTGCTTGGCGGCGGCGGCAACACCGCGTATCTTGACAGGGGCATTGCTGAAGCCCGCTTTATCCGCGGTTTTGCATATTTTTATATTGGCCGCGCTTTTGGCGACGCGCCGATAGTTGATAACCCTTTAGACCTTACCAAACCCGGCGCTTACCTGGTGCCTAAGTATCACCAGAAGGATGTGTTGCGATTTGCCCTGGAGGACCTGCAGGCAGCAGCAGATAACCTGCCCGAAGTTGCCGCCCAGGATGGCCGTGTAACAAAATATGCAGCCCTGGGTATGATGGCTAAAATATACCTTTACCTTAAAGATTATCCTAACGCGGCTGCAAAAGCTAAACAGGTTATTGACTATGCAAACGGCGCGGGTGCAGGCGAAGTAGGGTTGAACCCTGATTACAACGCTATGTTTACCTCATCAACAGTAGCTAACGTTAAAAATAAAGAGAATCTCTTCTCGTTAAGGTGGCTGGCTGCTATGGGCTGGAACGGTGGTAACCGTTTTTCTATCTATGCTGCCCCTCAGCCGCTGGTGCATCCAAAACCAACAGGAGGTAACGGGTACTCGGCAGTAGTACCTTCGTTTGATATGCTTGACCCGGCTACCGGTTACGAAACCGCCGATAAAAGGCGCGGGTGGTCGGTAATGCAGCAGGGCTTTCATAAAGACGAATGGGTGAACGATAACTTCCCGAATGGTTTTACTTATGATACCACCGGCAGAAAAACTGATGACCACTTTATATTTACCGGCACACGTTCAAATATTCAGAAATACATAGTTGGTCCTAACCGCGCCAACGAGCCGGTTACGCCTGATGGCCATACCAGCATGCCTACCTATATTTTGCGCTATGCCGACGTGTTGCTTATTTATGCCGAAGCGGTTTTGGCAGGCGGTGGTTCAACATCTGATGCACAGGCGCTAAAAGCTTTCAACATGGTTCATAACAGGGCAGGGTTAACCAGCTTAACCAGTATCACCATGGATGATATTTTACATGAACGTAAGGTGGAGTTTGCCTTTGAGGGCGATTACTGGTTTGATATACAACGCCAGGGTTTTGCCAAAGCAAAACAGATCATAGCATCGCAGGAAAGGGGTACAGTTGACGGCAACGGGCACCTGACCAGCTTCAAGGCGACTTTAAATTCCGAAGCGCAGTTGTTTTTACCGATCCCGCAGTCAGAAACCGTTCAGGATCCTAAACTGCTTGAACCGGCTGTTGATTATTATAAATAAATGATAACGTATAAATCATCATTGATCATGAAAAATATATTTAAGTTATGGATGGTACTGTTCGTGTTCATCGCGGGGGCATCTGTCATCACATCTTGTACCAAAGAAAACGAAAAGCCGGCTGCGGCATCATCAAACCCTAAGGCGGATAAAATTGAGCCCGATTCGGCTAAAGGCGGCGATGTTTTAACGCTTACAGGGAGCGGCCTCGGCGAAATACAATCGGTAGTGTTTGAAAAAGGCAGTGTACCTGCACCGTTCAATACGGTTTTTAACACCGATAACGCCCTTATTTTCCGCGTACCTGATACGGCAAATGGCGGGCAACAGAATATCATTATTACCAATAAAATTGGTAAGCAGATACTGGTAAACTTCAACGTTATCGCGTTGCCGGTAATATCGAGTGTATCAAACTACAACTTTACCGGCAATACCGAAATTACCATCACCGGTAATAACCTTGCAGATGTTACCTCGGTAAAGTTTAAAGGGTTTAATGATAACATAACCATCGTATCGCAAACCAAAAAAGAGATGGTTATCAGGATGCCCGCAAACAGTACCGTACCCGGGGCGCCGTTAGAAATAACGAATGCTACCGGCCCTATAACCACTACGCAAGTATTTGAGAACCTGGATATGGCCTACCAGATATTTACAGACGGCTATGGTGCCGACGGGTGGGCCAACAACTCATGGGGCCCCGCAACTATATCTACCACGGTATCAAAATCGGGTACTTCATCTTTTGCAGCCACATACGCAAAAGGTAACTGGTCTGCCGATGGTTTCTCGAACTGGTGGCCCGGCCTGGCATCGAAAGCGGAGTATCAGTATTTGACGTTTTGGGTTAAAGGAGCATCGCAGGATTATACCCTCTACCTAACCGCCGATAAACGTCCTAAAGGGTATGGCAATAACGACGAAACTACGCCGCTTACCATCCCGGCAAACGTTTGGACCTACTTCAAGATCCCGGTATCCACCGCCGCGTTATGGAGCACAGGGAATACCCTTAATACTATAGGCTTTTGGATTAAAGGCCCTAACGACCAGGATGAGACGTTTTATTTTGATGATGTGATTATTGTAAACCAGTAATACTTTAACCGAACCGGCAGGTGGCCCAACACCTGCCGGCCGGTTAATATTATTACTGTTGGTTTTTGATGTGAGGAAAGGAACAGTGTTAACAATTAAATATTTATACAATTAATGTTAAATTCGTATCAATATTCGTTAGTGGACAAAAACAGTAATTACTACTATGCCAAATAATGTTATGCGTGAGATAACGCCGCTTACCCCAAGCGATTGTTTTACTATTTTTTCGCGTGTAAAAAATAAGTTCGATTTTCCGCTTCATTACCACGAAGAATATGAATTGAACCTTATACTCAACGCCGGCGGCGCAAAACGAGTAGTAGGCGGGCATATCGAAGTTATTGACGATCTGGAACTGGTGCTGGTAGGTCCAAACCTTTACCATGCCTGGTTTACGCACCAGTGCAAAAGCGAGGCAATAAACGAAGTAACCATACAATTCCATAAAGACCTGTTCGACGAAAAATTTTTACGGCGTAACCAGTTAAGCTTTGTAAAGAGCATGCTGGAGCGATCGCAAAGGGGGATAGCCTTTTCGCCTGAAACTATTATTGCGCTTAAAGACAGGTTGTTATCGCTTGATAAAAAGAATGGGTTTGATGGTGTATTAGAGTTGTTGTCCATATTGCACGACCTTTCAATCTCGCGCAATATGAAAACCTTGTCGGATCCGAGCTTTACCAATGACAAGTTTTACTACAACAGCCGGCGGATAGAAAAGGTATTCGAGTACATGAATACCAACTACAATAAGCAGGTAAGCCTGGCCGAAGTAGCCCGTATAGCCAATATGCCCGAAGCATCCTTCAGCAGGTTCATCAAAAAACGCACAGGTAAAACTTTTATCGACAGCCTCAACGAGATACGGCTTGGCCATGCGTCGCGCATGCTGATAGACAGCACTACCACCGTAGCCGAAATAGCTTATAAATGCGGCTTTAATAACATCTCCAACTTCAACCGCATCTTTAAGCGCAAAAAGTTTTGCATCCCAAAGGAGTTCCGGGAAACCTACACCGGTAACCGCGTTTTTATATGAGTTTAGCGACTAAAAGTGGCTAATAACAAATTTAAGGTTAAAATAGTATTACATAAGGGGTAATTAAATCGTCTATTTTAGCAGGCACCAATATTTACAAAACTTTAATCAATGAGATTATCTCTGATAGATATTTCCATTATAGTACTGTACCTGCTCAGCACCATTTTTATCGGCTTTTGGTATCGTAAAAAAGCGCGCGAAAATAAAGACAGTTATATGCTTGGCGGCAAAAGCCTGCCATGGTATAAACTGGGTTTAAGCGATGCTTCGGATATGTTTGATATAAGCGGCACCATGTGGATGGTGAGCCTGTGCTTTGTGTATGGCATGAAGAGTATCTGGATACCCTGGCTGTGGCCGGTATTTAATCAGGTATTTTTGATGATGTACCTGTCGCGTTGGCTGCGCCGTTCAAATGCTACTACCGGCGCCGAGTGGCTTGCTACCCGCTTTGGAAAAACCGGCGCAGGCGTAACCAGTTCGCACCTGGTAGTAATAGCATTTGCACTGTTAAGCTGCCTGGGCTTTATGGCCTACGGCTTTATAGGCCTGGGTAAATTCATCGAGATATTTGTGCCGTGGAATCTGATCAAAGGTTACATACCATTTGATGTAGCGCCGCAGTATGTACCGCATATTTACGGCATCACCTTTACGCTCTTTGCCATGTTTTACTCCATTTTAGGGGGCATGCACAGTATTGTTACCGGTGACATGATCAAGTATGGCATCATGACGGTGGCATGCGTGTGGATAGGCTTTATAGCGGCGGGCCAGTTAAGCAGTAATCATTTAAACGTACCCAACGGGTGGTATACACCGTTCTTTGGCAAGCACCTGGGCCTTAACTGGTCGGGCATTATCACCGAGGTTAACCAAAAAATAAAGAGCGACGGTTATTCACTGTTTGCGTACTTTTTTATGATGATGACCTTTAAGGGGTTCTTCGCGGCGCTTGCGGGCCCCGCGCCGAATTATGATATGCAAAAGATTCTTTCAACCCGCTCGCCCGAAGAGGCCAGCAAAATGAACGGATTTGTAAGCGTTATCCTGCTGCCTATCCGTTATACTTTGATCATCAGCTTAACCGCCTTAGGTTTAATATACTACCGACAGATGAACCTGGCAGATGGTACGGGTAATATCGATTTTGAACGGATATTGCCTGCTGTTATCAATAATTTTTTACCGGTTGGGTTAGTTGGCTTGCTGCTTGCCGGTTTGCTGGGCGCATTTATGAGCACCTTTAGCGGCACCATGAATGCCGCACAGGCGTACATCGTAAATGATATCTACATTAAATATGTAAACCCCGCGGCATCCACAAAAAAGATCATCACCATGAACTACGTGGTTGGGATAATTGTGGTAGCGGTAGGTGTGATACTTGGCTTTTTTGTGCAGGATATCAACAGTGTGCTGCAATGGATAGTATCGGCCCTATACGGGGGGTACATCGCCTCCAATGTGCTAAAATGGCATTGGTGGCGCTTTAATGCCAATGGCTTTTTCTGGGGTATGCTTGCGGGCATCTTATGCGCTATGCTATTTTCATTGCTGGTAAAGTTCGGCTACATCCCCGAAGGGCAATTACTGTTCTGGTTCCCGGTGCTGTTCCTGGTATCGCTGGCAGGTTCAGTCATCGGCTCGTATGCCGCACCGGCAACGGATATGGCTGTGTTGCAATCTTTTTACACCAACGTAAGGCCCTGGGGTTTTTGGGAACCGGTTAAAAATATCGCGTTAGCAAACGATCCATCGTTTCAGCCAAACAAAAATTTTAAGTTAAACATGTTCAACGTTGTGGTGGGCACCATTGCGCAGTGCTGCTTAACTATACTGCCCATGTACCTGGTGCTGTGGCAAAAAAGCTCTTTACTAATTACCATAGCCATTTTAGCGGTAATGATGGTGATATTGAAACGTACCTGGTGGGATAAACTAAAAGAATACTAATAAAATGACACAGCAATTTAAAGACAGGTTGGCAGGATTAGAGGAAGCATACGCGAAGCTGATCGATATAAATAACGAGGTTGACGGGCTGGGCAACGGTGTTTTCGACCGTTATAAATACCCGGTACTTACCGCGCAGCACGCGCCCCTGTGCTGGAAATACGACCTTGACCCCGATACCAATCCCTACCTGATGGAACGCTTTGGCATTAACGCGGCATTTAATGCGGGGGCTATTAAGTTCAATGGAAAGTACATACTGGCGGTTAGGGTTGAGGGCGCCGACCGAAAATCGTTCTTCGCGATAGCGGAAAGCCCTAACGGGATAGATCATTTTGAGTTTTGGGAACACCCCATTACCATGCCCGAAACCGGCGAGCCTGATACTAACCTGTATGATATGCGCCTTACCGAACATGAGGACGGCTGGATCTACGGCTTGTTCTGCACCGAAAGGCGCGACCCCGAGGCTCCTGCGTACGACCAGAGCATGGCCATAGCCGCCTGCGGCATTGCCCGCACAAAGGACCTGGTTAACTGGGAACGCCTTGCCGACCTGCAAACCAACTCGCCGCAGCAGCGTAACGTAGTTTTACACCCCGAGTTTGTGAATGGCAAATACGCTTTGTACACCCGCCCCCAGGATGGCTTTATCAGCGCGGGTAAGGGCGGCGGCATAGGTTTTGGCCTCTGCGATAGCATGGAAAATGCCGTGATCGACCATGAGGCTATTATAGACAATAAGCAATACCACACTGTTTACGAGGCCAAGAACGGGCAGGGCCCCGCGCCAATAAAAACGGCCAAAGGCTGGCTGCACCTGGCACACGGCGTGCGCAATACCGCGGCAGGCTTGCGTTATACACTGTACATGTTCATGACCGATTTGAACGAGCTTACCAAGGTTACCTACAAACCCGGCGGCTACTTTTTAGCCCCCGAGGGTATAGAGCGTATTGGGGATGTATCGAACGTGGCCTTTTGCAACGGCTGGATAGCGGATGAGGACGGCAAAGTGTTTATTTATTACGCATCTTCTGACACGCGCATGCATGTGGCTACCACAACGGTTGATAAATTGCTGGATTATGTAATGAACACCCCGGCAGATGGCCTGCGATCGGCGGCATCGGTGAATACCATTAACAGCATCATTAATAAAAATAAAAGCCTTTTAGCGGTACAATAGGTGATGGAAACGGGGGCGGAGTATAGCGTTAAAGATCAGCAGGCAACCTATGAAAAGGAACTTACTGCCGAGCTGGCCAACATTCTGAATTACTGGATGGCCAACACGGTGGATGAGCAGTACGGCGGTTTTTACGGCAGGATAGATAACGATAATCATGTTATCGCCGATTCGCCAAAAGGCGCGGTGCTGAATGCGCGCATACTGTGGAGCTTTTCGGCCGCGTATAACCTCGATCCCGATAAGCGCTATCTGGCAATGGCCAATAGGGCTTACCAGTACATACTTAAACATTTTATTGATGCTGAGTTTGGCGGTGTGTATTGGTCGGTTGACCATCTGGGTAACCCGCTCGATACCAAAAAGCAGGTTTACGCATCGGCTTTTACTATTTATGCACTGAGCGAATACCACAAGGCGTCCGGCGCAGTCGAAGCAAAAGATTACGCGGTGGAGCTTTATAGGGTTTTAGTAGATAAAAGCTACGACACCCAGCGCACTGGTTACCTGGAGGCCTTCACCAAAGAGTGGCAGCCAATAGCCGACCTGCGCCTGAGCGCCAAGGATGCCAACGAGAAAAAAAGCATGAACACCCACCTGCACGTGCTGGAAGCCTACACTACGCTGTATAGTATCTGGCCGGATGGAGGACTGCGAATACAGATACAAACGTTGATAAATAACTTTCTTGACCATATCATTGATAGTGAGACCAACCACCTGGTATTGTTTTTTGATGAGGACTGGAATAAAAAGGGCAACACGGTATCGTACGGGCATGATATCGAGGCTACCTGGTTGCTTTTGGAAGCAGCCGAAGCTGTTGAGCACCATGAATTGATAGAAAAAATCAAGCAGATCTGCATCAAAATTAGCGATGCAACTAAGCAAGGATTAGATACAGATGGCGGCCTTTGGTACGAGTACGAACCAGCCGAGGGCCACCTGATAAAAGAAAAACACTGGTGGGTACAGGCCGAAGCTATGGTAGGCTTTTATAACACCTGGCAAATAAGTAACAACAAGGAATATCTTGAGCTGTCGCTCCGAAATTGGGCTTTCGTTAAGCAACACATATTAGATATTCAGAACGGTGAATGGTTTTGGGGCGTTTACGCTGATGGCAACGTGATGCAAACTGAAGACAAAGCCGGTATCTGGAAATGCCCTTACCATAACAGCAGGGCGTGTATCGAATTAATTAAACGAATAAGCAGACAGTAACACCAATGAAGAAACATTTCTTGAAAACAGGCATGGCCGCATTAGTGGCCCTGGCCGTGCTGCAATCTTGTAAAAAGGATGGCGCGCCTCAAAATAACAATAGTAACAACAATGGGAGCGATAGTGGTAACGGGGAAATAATTGCCCCCAACAACCCTGATATTGCCGCAACGCAGGGCTTTTTCCTGGATGGCTGGCAGCCCAAAACATTTGCTGCGCCGGTATCTTCAAATACAGTAACCAAGCCTGCCGCGGGCGCGGTTGTGGTAACGGTTGAAGTAAGCCAGGTAATAACCAAGGTGTCAAAAAACCTGTTTGGTAATAACACCAACCCTTTTATGGGGCAGTATGTAGACCAGCCCGTTTTAATGCAGCAGCTTACAGATTTGTCGCCTAATATCCTGCGTTTCCCGGGCGGCAGCTTGTCTGATATTTACTTTTGGAATGGCAGCAACAAAGCTCCGGATGACGCCCCTGCGCAATTACCTGATAATGCAGGTGCCTATAAAGATGCAGATTACTGGTACGGCAACAATACCGCCGAGTGGACCTTTACCCTGGACAACTATTACAAGGTATTACAGCAAACCAACAGCACGGGTTTAATCACCGTAAATTATGGCTACGCGCGTTATGGCACCAGCGATAAACCTGCAGAAACCGCTGCGCATTTGGCCGCTGATTGGGTACGTTATGATAATGGCCGCACAAAATATTGGGAAATAGGCAACGAAAATTATGGCAACTGGGAGGCGGGCTATCGCATAAACCCAGCCGCCAATAAAGATGGGCAGCCGGCTATACTAAACGGCGCCATTTACGGTATTCACTTTAAGATATTTGCCGATTCGATGCGAAAGGCGGCTGCCGAGGTTGGTAACACCGGTATCAAGATAGGCATGGTAACTACAGAGGCCGACGAAAAAGGCAACACATCAACCATTATACAAAACTGGAACAGTAACGCCATGGCGACATCAGGCACTTCACCTGATTTTTATGTAGTGCATAACTACTATACGCCGTACATGCAAAACTCAACGCCCGAGGTGATACTGGCTACCCCGCCAAACGTAACTTTGGATATGATGAACTGGGTGAAAACATCGCTGCAAAAGGCGGGCTTGCCGCAAAAACCCGTTGCGCTTGATGAGTGGAATATATTTTCGACAGGATCGAAGCAGATGGTATCGAATGTGGCGGGTGTGCATGCGGTAATGACTTTGGGGGAACTCATTAAAAACCAGTATAGTATGGCCAGCCGCTGGGACCTGGCCAACAGTTGGGATAACGGCAACGACCATGGTTTGTTCAGTAATAAAAACGACGAACCCGGCGCCCCGGCCTGGAACGCGAGGCCTGCGTTTTACTATATGTATTTTTTCCAGAAGTATTTTGGCGACAGGATGGTAAATTCGTCGGTAACGGGCAGCCCGGAGATCTTTAGTTATGGGTCGTCGTTCCAATCAGGTCAGGCAGGGGTGGTGCTGGTAAACCGCGGCAGCCTCGACAGGAACGTTACCGTTTCCATAAAAAACTTTAGCGCTGGCAGTAAATACTACTATTACACGCTTAACGGCGGCACGGATAATGCCCCTTTCTCTCGCAAGGTGTTTGTCAATGGCACAGGCCCGGCGGCCGAATCTGGCGGCCCGGTAACTTACAAAACTATTGCTGCCAACACCGCAGCCATAGCAGGCGGAATAATTGTTACCGTTCCTGCGCGCGGAAGTGTATTTTTAGTCGCCGAAGGCAAATAATAGTTTAAGTTGTGATGAGCCAATTAAACCCCATCCCAACCCTTCCCCAAAGGAGGAGGGCTTTAGAATAGAAGATTTAATGATTTACAAAGTAAAGTCCTCTCCTTTGGAGAGGACTTAGGTGAGGCTTAAAGAGGCTCATTAATTAATATCGATATATATGAAAAATACTTTTGGTTACGTTGCTTTCGTTTTGCTGTTTATTTGCAGCGGAGCGGCTAACGCACAGTTATACAACCCCTGCGATAAGCAAGCCACTCACGAAACCCGGCAATTGTTTTACAGTATGCAGCGCCTGGTTGGTGCGGGCGCGATATTTGGCCACCACGATGACACCGCTTACGGAATAGGCTGGTGTTATGAGCCTAATCACTCGGATGTAAAAACGGTTACCGGATCGTATCCCGGTTTATATGGTTGGGACCTGGCCAAGATAGAGCACGACAGCACAAGGGATATCAACGGTATCCCATTTAAACTACAGAAGAAGCTGGTGCGCGAGGCTTATGATCGGGGCGGTATCAACACCTTTTGCTGGCATATGGATAACCCCGCCAACGGTAAGACCGCCTGGGATACCAGTATGCGAACGGTTAAAGAGCTGCTTCCCGGCGGCGCTTACCACGATGTGTATGTAAAATGGCTCGAAAAAGGGGCTGATTACTTGGCGGGTTTAAAAGGCCCTAACGGCGAGGCTATCCCGATTCTGTTCAGGCCGTTTCATGAGCTTACGGGCAATTGGTTTTGGTGGTGCGCAAATACCAGCACGCCCGAAGAGTTTAAAAACTTGTGGCGGTTTACGGTTGATTATATGCGCCATACCAAAAAACTGCACAACCTGCTCATCGTGTTTTCGGCAGCCGATTTTGATAGCGAGGCCGATTTTATGCTGCGTTATCCGGGTGATGATTATGCCGATTTTATTGGCTTTGATAATTACTGTTACAACAGCGTGCCCGATTATCAAAAAAAGCTGGATATGCGTTTAGGGATACTGGATGCCATAGCCGCTAAAAATCATAAATTGGTGTGCCTGCCCGAAACAGGCTACGAGCAAATACCACAAGCCGACTGGTGGACGAAAGTTTTACTGCCAACCATTGCCAAACACAAAACCTCCTACGTAATGGCATGGCGCAACGGCCGTGCCGATCATTACTACGTACCGTACCCCGGCCAGGTAAGCGAAGAAGATTTTAAACGATTTTTTAATAGTCCGCAGGTGTTGTTCGAAAACCGGCTGGCCCCGTTAGCAGTATACGGCAGATACATAGCGCCGTAGAGACGCGATACTTCGCGTCTTAACTATTATGGTAATAAGTAAGGATCCGTAAAGCCATGGGCTATCGACCATGGACTATAAATTCACATTCACCCCGAAAAAGTAATTGCGCGGCGGCGATGGGTTATAATAACGGTTACCCACCGCGTTCAGGTCGTTACCGAGGCTGTATTTTTGGTTAAGCAGGTTATCCGCCCCTGCGTAAAGCTCAAAGCGCGTTTTGCGGCCGATACGATGCTGCCACGACGCCTTGGCCTGCAGCAGGTGATATTTGCCCGCGTAAACCGTATTGGCGTCGTTCAGCGGGATAGACGATGTGTAGTTATGCTGCACAAACAGTGCAAAGTTTTGCGGGAATAAGGTTTGTAACGACGATACAATTACTTCTCGTGGCACACCTGTTAAACGGTTGCCCGAATAATTAGCGCCGGCCACATTGTAATCCCTGAATTTAAAGCGACTAAGGGTTAGCGAAGTATTAAATTGCAGCCCGCGGATAAACCGGTTAGTATTACTACGGATAAGCCAATCGGTAAAGGCCAGTTCAAATCCCGGCTGGTTAGTACCGCCCGCGTTGATGTAGTATTCGGTTTCGTCCGGGTTCAACCTGCGGACGATAGACTTGTTTAACTTATAATAAAACACGGAGGCATCCAGCAAAAGGCTTTCATCGTTATTGCGCAGGCGCAGGCCGGTTTCATAGTTCCAGCCAAGCTGCGCCTGCAAGCCGGTATTAATGATATTATCTGTCGGCCTAACCTCGGCCGTAGTAGGGCTCGAATATCCGCGACTAACAGTGCCCCGCCATATAAAGTTATTGGTTACCTTGTATGACAGCGCTATCCGGGGCATCAGCACCGCATCAAAGTCGCGGTTGGTAAACGCACCCTCGTTCAACGGTTCCAGGTTACGAAATTTGTAGCCATAATAGTTTAGGCTTGCTGCAGCTTCCACATGCAGGCGTTTAAAAATATCAGCTGCATATCGCGCAAAAAAGAAATGCTGCCCGGTGTTTATCTTATCTATTTTCTGAACGTCGCCCTTTTCGCCGGCATTGTTATCGTAATTGCTTATACTCGAATTAGTTTGCTGCCATTCCATACCCAGGTTCAGCTTCCAGTCAAAGTTTTCCTTTTGGGTGGCGCCCAGTTCAAAGTAAGTGCGCATGCCGTAAGTGTTTTCGCTGCGCTGCTCATAATTGGTGATGAAAGGGTTCGCAAAATCTACATGGTTGCCAAATATCGCCAGCACATTACGGATGCGCCCGGTTATTCGGGCATCGTTAACCAGTCCGCCCAAAAGCAGTTTTGTATTGATACCGATCTTTTGCTGGATAGCGCCAGGCAAGGTAGCGGTTGGCAGCCTTGCGCTGCGCGGATCGGCCTGCATCTGCGCCAGGTTTAAACCGCCGGGCGTTTGATAATCAAGGTCGGCAAACATTAGCAGCGCACGCAATTCGCTTTGCTGGCCATAGCGGTAAGCATCTCCTGCCTGTAGATAAGTGCGGTGCATGCGGCTGTTTTGGCGGTAACCATCATACGTTTGGTACGATTGATTAAAGTTGAAGCGGTTCTTAGCGTTTGTGTTTTGAAAGGAAAGCTTCTCATGAAACAACCCATACGAACCGCCGTTTATCCCTGCCGTAAGGTAATTGCTATCTATACGGTTAACGGGATTCAGCAAAACAACCCCGCCCGAATTCGCCCCAAAAAGACTTCCATCCGGCCCTTTAACGACCTCTATGTGGCGTATGTTGGCAATATCGATGGCGTTGAGGTAAGTGTTGCCGCCCGCATCGGTGAGCGGTATCTCGTCAAAATAAATTTTAATATCCCTAACCCCAAACGGAGATCGTAATAAGCTGCCGCGGATAGACAAACGGTAACTCCCCGGCGACCGCTCTTCGGCACGTACACCCGGTACGGTATTCAGCGCGGTAACAAACGAATTATCGGGCTGTACCTTTAATTGCGCTACACCCAAAACACTTACTGATGCCGGTATGCTTAGCACCGGCTGCTCCGAAAGATAAGCTTTAACTATAACTGGCTTTAAGTGAAGCAGGGTGTCGGTTTTAACGGCGGGTTTAGTTTGCGCGGCAGCCCCTGCGCAAATTATCAGGGTTGAAAATAAACTTAAGCAGTATTTGATCATATCAGGCAGCGAAGTAAACAAAAATAGCCCTTTACACTGTAACGGGCTATCCTTGTTAAAAATATTACAAACTTTTTAAGCCTCACCTAAATCCTCTCCAAAGGAGAGGACTTTGCCAACAAATCATCGGGATTTAGCCCTTCTCCTTTGGAGAAGGGTTGGGATGAGGCTATTTATTTAGCGCTTACACGCCATATGCGGTTACTGGCATCGTCGGCTACCAGCAGCGAGCCATCTTTAGCAACAGCTACACCAACCGGTCGGCCGTAAACCTCGCGCTTTTCCAGATTGGCAACAAAGCCCGTTAAAAAATCCTCCATCTGCGGGGCTGGTTTGTTATTGGTAAACGGCACAAAGCCTACCTTGTAACCCGATAAAACGGACCTGTTCCACGAGCCATGCTGACCAATAAAAGCGCCGTTAACATACTTAGTGGGAAACATTTTTCCGGTATAAAACACCAGCCCCAGCGATGCCGTATGCGGGCCTAAGGATAAGTCGGGGGTAATGGTTTTCTTTACCATATCCGGGCGTTTTACTTCAGTCCGCGGGTCCTCATGCTGCCCAAAGTACGCCCATGGCCAGCCGTAAAAGCCGCCTTGTTTAACACTGGTAAGGTAATCGGGTACCAGGTCGTCGCCCAGTTTGTCCCGTTCGTTAACAACCGCGTATAACACGCCGGTACCCGGCTGCAGGTCTATCCCGGCAGGGTTGCGCAACCCGCTGGCATACACGCGCTCGCCGCTGCCATCGGGGTTTATTTCCAGCACATCGGCGCGGCGCTTTTCCACATCCATGCCGTGCTCGGCTATGTTGGTGCCTGAGCCTACCGAAACATATATTTTAGTGCCCGCCGCATTCGCGCGGATGTTGCGTGTCCAGTGGTTATTGTACCCGCCGGCAGGCAGCGATAATATCATTTTGCCCGGCGCGGTTATTTTGGTTTGCCCGGCCGTATAATCGTATTTCCACAAGCCATCGGTGTTGGCTACATAAAATGAATTGCCCAGTATCAACATACCGTATGGCTGATTTAAATTACTCAAAAACACCCTACGCAGGTTGGGTATGCCGTCGCCGTCGGTATCGCGCAAAATGCTTATGCGATTAGCGCTTTTACCCAGGTTTTGCGAAGCCGCTACGCCGATGATCTTGGCGCCTATCTTTTTAATGCCCTTAACCTCGGTATTGGCTTCGGATACAAAGATATCGCCGTTGGGGGCCACATAAATATTGCGCGGGTTGCGCAGGGTATCGGCAAATAAATTAACGTTAAAGCCCGCGGGTGCAACCGGCGTTTTACCTGCGGGCCAGCCAATCACCTTGCTGTAATTGCTTACAGATTTTGTTTGGTAGGGCGCGGGCAAATTAACACCCTGGCTTGCCGGCGTGTTAATTTCATCGGCTTTAGAGGCGTCTACTTTTTTTTGTTTGCAGCTCGCAGCTAAAAGAGTAATGCTTGCTATGTATAGGAGATGTGTTCTGAAGATCGGCATGCTGAAATAACCTGCGCACATGGGTTTTGTTTTGCGGATGTATTACCTAAACGCCTTTATTACAAAGATTAACGCATTTATGTGACAAAAAAATATATTTTTGAATAAGTTGTACGCCAGCTGCATAATGCTAACCAATAAGTTAAAATCACTCTTACTGCTATTGATGATATTGCTTTCGGCAAGGGTTGTTGCGCAAAACAGCCTTGGCGACCCGGTGCTTTATGAAGATTTTGGTTTCGGTACTAATTATACCCCACTTGGTCCTCCGCTAAAAGGCGATTACAGCACAATGAAATACGGCGGTGATGGCGGCAGGTGCCCTAACCCGGGGGCATATCTGATCTTGAACAGTTCGTCTAATTGTTATGGCGATAGTTTCAAAACCATCAATTTTGACCATAGCGGAGGCAGCCCATTTGGTTATTTGATGATGGTGAACGGCGACAGCAAGCCCGTAATATATTACACGCGTATTATTGAAGGTGGTAAGTTTTGCGGCGGCGCACGCTACCAATTTGCGGCCTATCTGAATAATATCAATAAAGGTATGCCCAGGCCCGATGGATATGTTGATGCCGATGTTAAATTTACTGTTAAATCATCAAAAGGCGCGATCTTGGGCACCTATACAACGGGCCCCATAGACCCTGACGATAGCTTTGTACAGTATCATGTTGATTTTAATGCACCGAACGATGGTTCTGATATTATAATCGAATTAAGCAATAACGCTTTAACCGGCACCGTTGGTAACGATTTTGCTTTAGATGATATTACTGTAAAAGCTTACGGCCCTGTAATAGATGTGGGTATTGGCACAGTAGCCGGCCCTGCGCCAATTAATACAACTCAATGCCTGGATGGCGGGCCAAAAACATACGTTCTAAAATCATTAGTCCATAACTATGCCTCGCCGCTTTACCAATGGCAGCTAAACTTTAATAACACCGGATGGAAAAATATCGACGGGGCAACAAATAAAGACCTGAACCTATCGACTACTTTTTTAAACCCTGCAGTTGGCAAATACCAGTACCGGGTTGGGGCTTTAAGCGCGCCGGGGACATCGTTAAACTGCCAGACGTTCTCGCAGGCTATAACGATCGACGTTGTTAAAAACCCTGATTACAAGTTACCTGATACAACCACTGTTTGCCAAGGCGAAATATTATCTATACATGCTGATGGCGGGACAGATTTTTACTGGACCCTGCCTGATGGGACCCACTCTACCGACCATTTCTTAAATGTAACTACCAGCGCCTCTAAAAGTAATGAAGGCATATACCAGGTTGTTATTTCGCGGGATGGCTGCTCATATACCACTCAAACCAGGGTGGTGGTAGGCGAGCCTTTAACCGTAACCGTTGATGATGCCTCGCCCGTAATATGCGAGGGCACTTCAGTACAATTAGGGGTGCACGGGGGGCTTAAATATAAATGGACACCATCTGCCGGGTTAGATCATGATGATATACCCAACCCTATAGCCAACCCAACCGATAACACTGCATATAATGTTTTGATAAGTAACGATGGCTGTACCAAAGAAAGAACTATTGTGGTGACGGTTTTAAAGTTACCCGTTGCAAATGCCGGTCCCGACAGGACAATGAAAGAAGGCGAACCCATAAAGCTGCAGGGCTCGGCCAGCGGGTCGAATATAAATATCTATTGGACACCCACCGAATATATGGACGACCCCACATCGCTTACCCCAAGGATAGACCCGCCGGATAGCAGAACGTATACCCTGCACGTGGAGTCGCCTGACAATTGCGGGATAGTAAGTGATGAGATGTACGTAAGGGTTTTTAAAAAACTTACCATCCCCTCAACTTTTACACCCAATGGCGACGGGATGAACGACACCTGGCATATTGATAAGCTGATAACCTACCCCGAGAGTGTGCTGTATGTTTATACACGGGAGGGGAAAGAGGTGTTCAGGGCCGTTGGTGACGCCAAACAATGGAATGGTATTTACCAGGGCAAGGCCTTGCCGGCAGGTGTTTACTACTATATCATCGATCTTAAAAATAACCTGCCAAAACAGGGCGGCTGGGTTATGCTGATAAGATAAAATAATTGAAGTATGCCGGAGCATTAAATGGTTACGCTTGTTGGCCAGTGCAAACGTTAAGCAACAATGCGCCGAAAATATAATTTTAATACAGGGACACGAACACCAATGCCAAGTAAAAAACACTGGTTATTATTATTAACCCTTATCATAGCATCTGCATCACACCTGAAGGGCCAGAACGGCAGCCTTGGTGACCCCGTGCTTAATGAAACCTTTGGCGTGGGCTCTACTTATAAACCTATAGGTGATCCTTTGCCTTCCGGCATTACAAATTTGCAGTTTGTGAAGGATAAGTGCCCGTCTGGCAGCGGCCAATATACGATTGCGTCCAGTTCTGGTGGCTGCCTTGGGGAAACCTGGCACGTCGTATCGCAGGACAGGACGAAACCCTCGCAACCTGCCGGATATATGATGATTATAAACGCGTCAGACAATCCCGATGTGTTTTATACACAAAGGATTCCGGGCAGCTTACTATGCTCGGGCGGCAAGTATCAGTTTGCCGTCGATATTTTAAACATCCTTCGAGATATGCCTGAAACGCAGGGGTATGACCAGCCTAACGTAAGCTTTATTGTAGAAGATGCAAATGGTAATGCTTTACAGCCACCTCAAAACACAGGCACTATATTAGCGACTGCAGGTGTAAATTGGGTTAACTATAAAGTTGATTTTACTGCACCAATTAGCGGAGATGTTGTAGTAAAATTAAAAAATAACACCTTCGGCAGCATGGGTAACGACCTTGTATTGGATAATATAACCGTTAGGCCGTATGGCCCTGAATTGGCTGTAGGTTTCACCACCCCCGAGGATAATTCAACCCGGGAGCTTTGCGTGGATAACGCCACAACACATTACAGTTTAGTTGCACAGCCCGTAAACAGTGTTACCGCTATATATCAGTGGCAGCGTAACGTTGATAATAAGGGATGGGAAAATATCCCGGGGGCTACATCGGTATCTATAGGGGTTAATGTGCCGCATACCAAAGGCACATACCGGTATAGATTAGGTGTTTTAACCGCGCCGGGTGTATCGCTAAACTGTCAGACTTTTTCGGCCCCGCTAACGGTAAATGTTAATGCTGTGCCAAAATACGACCTGCCGGCTGTTACCAATTTTTGCGAGGGAAGTACCCTGGAGTTTTTTGGCAACCAGGGGCAATCGTATGACTGGACGGGGCCGAACGGCTTTCACTCAACCAAACAAAGCCCCAGGATAGCGGACAACGCCAACCAGAGTATGGAGGGGATATATACCCTTGTAATAACAGGTGACGGTGGTTGCCCTTACATTACAAAAACCAAAGCGATTTGGCACCCCACCTTACAACCATCCGTAGAAAATGACAGCCTCACCATTTGTGAGGGCGATGTGGTGCAACTGCGTGCAAGCGGCGGTACTATTTACAAATGGTCGCCTGCCGCAGGCTTAGATCATGATGATATCAGTAACCCCATGGCAAGCCCTTCGGTTACTACAGCTTATACAGTCACTATAGGCAATGGAGGCTGCGAGCAACCCAGTACGGTAAGGGTAACCGTTTTAAAAAGACCTGTGGCAAAAGCGGGACCTGACCGGGGGATAAATGAAGGAGAACCGGTAACACTGCATGCTACGGCAATTGGGACCAGCTATTACTGGACGCCATCCCTTTATATGGACGACCCTTCATCGCTAACTCCAACGGTTAACCCGCCCGATAATCAAACTTATATATTGCATGTGCAAACGCCTGAATGCGGCATCGTTACCGACGAGGTGAACATAAGGGTGTTTAAAAAGCTTACCATCCCCTCAACTTTTACACCTAATGGCGACGGGATGAATGATACCTGGCATATTGATAAGCTGATCACCTATCCCGAAAGTGTGCTGTATGTTTACACACGGGAGGGGAAAGAGGTGTTCAGGACCGTTGGTGACGCCAAACAATGGAATGGTATTTACCAGGGCAAGGCCTTGCCGGCAGGCGTTTACTACTATATCATCGATCTTAAAAATAACCTGCCAAAACAGGGCGGCTGGGTTATGCTGCTGCGGTAAGCGCTCCTGCAACTATTCAGCAATATAAAAATGTACTTTAAGCACCCTAATAGCATAAACACATGTCATACCTTGGCTAAAAATTATATTTTTGACAACCCACCGTTTTTACAACAGCCCTATGCCGCTAACTAAACTAAGGCTCTTTTTCATGCTGACACTTTTACTTGGTAGTACACACGGGTGGGCACAAGTATGTACCGGCAGTTTAGGCGACCCTGTATTTACGTTTGATTTCGGCTCGGGCAATGAAATGAAGTTTCCAACCACGGGTTATTCTTTCCGTGGCGGTTCATGCCCCGACGACGGACAATACTCCATTTCAAAAACCGAAACGGGGTGCCACGATGATACTTGGCACAAAGTATTAAAAGATCATACAGGCAACGATGGTTACATGATGGTAATTAACGCAGATGCGGTTGCAGGGAAAGAGTTTTTTAGTAAGGAAACAACCATTGAGGGCACAAACCTGGGGGCATTATGTGAAAACACGACGTATGAATTTTCGGCTTATATATTAAACCTGATAAAGGCAGGCCAGTTTGGCTTTATCGAACCGAAGATCACTTTTATTATACAAACAACTACCGGCGAGATCATCAAACAGTCGGACCCTACAGACATACCGCCAACCGGCAACCCCGATGGGTGGGAAAAATATGGGGTATACTTTACTACCCCGCCCGGCGTAACAACAGTGGTAGTAAAAATGGTGAACAATGCCCCCGGCGGGGCCGGTAACGACTTTTTGCTTGATGATATCGCTTTCAGGGCATGTGGGCCTGTAGTAAAGGCCGGTATTGCCGGTGATGTATCGGTTACGCAAACTAATTTGTGTGCGGGTAACTCAAAAACGTATACTATCAAAGCCGAACAGCCGGCGGGTTATGCAAATGCTAAATACCAATGGCAGCAAAATTTAAATAACGGGCAGGGATGGAAGGACATGGCGGGCGAAGAAAGCCTGTCGCTTACGCTCGATTTCCCCGCCGGTAAGCCGGTCGGCACCTATCAGTACAGGCTTGGGGTAGCCGAGGGTGGAAATATCCAGTCGTTAAATTGTCGGGTATATTCAAACACGGTGACTATTGATATAACAGCATATCCTGATCCTCCCCAGCTTTTACCCCTAAATGTTTGCGAGGGCGATCCGTTCACTTTGACCGCAGCGGGTGGTGCAACTTATAAATGGACCGGCCCAAACCTGCCAGAAACTTCTGAAAACCCGCTGGTGATTGCCAATGCAGGCGCGGGTATGCAGGGCCGGTATACGGTCGAAGTAATATCGGCGGCTGGGTGTTCAACATTCAGGTACGTTGATGTTACTGTGAACCAAAAACCGGTAATACAATTGAGCAATGCCAACCCCGCTGTTTGCGGCGGCGATGGTGTCACCATCAGCGCATTTGCCACAGATGCTAAAACATACAGTTGGTTCCCTGTAAGCGGCTTATCCAACCCCAATATTGCTAACCCCGTAGCCAGCCCCGATGTATCTACACAGTACACCGTTACCGTTACCGCTAACAATGGCTGCGTTAGTACGGGGATGGTGCTGGTAACAGTGAAAGACCGGCCTGTGGCCAGCGCTGGTGAAGATAAAAAAATATTTGAGGGGCAATCGGTAACGCTGGAAGGAAAGGTAAGCGGCAGCGTCTTGAACTATACATGGTCTCCACCCGATTTTCTCGACGATCCGCACTCGTTAACGCCCGTAGCAACACCTCCCGTTAATAAAACGTATACCCTCACAGTTACGTCGGATAACGACTGCGGTATTGCCGAAAGCAGCGTATTTATAAGGGTTTACAACAAGTTAGTGTTACCAAGCACCTTTACCCCCAATAACGACGGCGTGAACGATATTTTGAATATTGAAGCATTACAGACCTATCCTGAGAGCATCATAACCATTTATACCCGCGACGGCAAACAGGTATTTCGAAGCAAGGGCTACAGTAAACCGTGGGACGGTAAATTTAATGGGAGCCCCCTGCCTGCAGGTACTTACTATTATGTTATCGACCTGAAGAACGACACGCCCACGCGGTCGGGGTGGGTAATGCTGATGCGGTAATGCTAAACAGTAATATTTATTTAAACGAATAATTTATACCTGCCTGTATGAAATTGTTATTTATAAAAAAATCGCTGTTGCTGTTTACATCACTGGTAGTTAAATAAGCTACAGATATGTCTATCTTTTTATTGATGATGATCCCGGCTTTTAACGCAAAACTGGTAAAGTACTTATTCAACCTGAAAAGCTCATCTGGTTGGTGGTCAAAATCGCTGCCATTTTTTTGTATCAAACCCTTGTCAACGTACTGTGCGTATGCCATCTGAAAACCCAACCCGGAATAAAACTTAAAATTTTGCGCGTTATATAAATTATAAAGCACCTCTGGCTCAATAGAATACATTATCTGTGTAAAATGATAAACGATCTCATCAGACGGCGACACCAGATTTGGATAATATGATTCGTATTTATTTGCGCCCACTCCTAACTCGATACGGAAGGCAAGCGCCTGAGTATTTTGATCCATGAAAAAGTTGAAACCGCCGGTAACTCTTGGCAATACCGATGTGTGCGTTTGGCCGTCAACTTTATTGTATACGCTTCGTGTTTGATATAAAGCTACATTAACACCCGCACCTGCATAAAAATAATTTGCTTTGATTGTGTTATCCTCTTTAACGGTTTTAAAATTGTTTAGCTTACTCACTATTGATAACATGCCCGGGTAACTATACTCGCTTCTTTGTATGTATATATTCAATTTAGCATCAAGCAGATTGTTCTTACTGGCTATAACACTAAGCTGTTTTCGATATGTATTTTCTTCAATACTGCTGTTCTGCCTGTCGGTTGAATGATACGTGCGGTATATAAGTTCAGTGGGCCCCTGGCTGCCTTCGCTTATAAAGTACCGGGCCTTAATGCGGTCCTGGTAGCTGTAAAGTGTTACAATATTGCCTTTTTGAAGCACCTTTAAAAAGATCTGGCCGTTCGTGAACGAGGTATCGCGGCTGTCGGGAAGTCTGTCACCGCTGATCTCATCGGTTGAAACAGGGCCGTTATAGGTTTTATAAGCGGCTAAGCCTGCTATTTCAAAGCCTGCTACATCTGCAGGGGTTATCTTGCTTTTATCACTGTTTAGCGCGGCTTTAAATTCTATGGTTGCGGGGTTTTCGCCCCATTCACGGTAATTGATATACCCCCGCGTGGTATCGCCGTTGTTATTCAGGAGGTAGCCGGGCTTATAGTTGCTTTGTGCAGAAAGGCATAAAGAATGTAGTACGAGGATCGCTACACAGTAAAATTTCTTCATTTTGTACTTAAGGCTTGGTTGTTAAATATATATATTAAACTTAAATAGCGGTTGCTGGTCAGATGCTTGCTTAGCGTTTGCAGGGTACAATAGTTTGGTTGATGCTTACAATTTGCCAAACACCTGGTAACCTATAAAAACAAACAGTGCCAGGGCAAAGGCTAGCTTGAGATAGCTTTTTTTCTTCTTTACAAGTACCGGCTTGTCTATACCGTTTATTTTGGATGCAACATCAACAACACTGTGCTCACGGTATTCTAAACCGTCTAACTGCTTTTGCAGGTCATCGTCAAGGCGGCCATACTTTAAAGCAATCGACCTAAGTTGCTGTATAAACACATTATCCGTTTGGGTGCGTACCGGGTCTGTTGCCTGCACACTTGGCTTTATGTATACCATGTATATCAATTCTTGCGGCGTGGCATCCTTCTCACTTACAAAGTAGCGCGTTTTAACATTGTCAGCGTAAGCATACAGCGAAATATTTTTACCGGCTTGCAACACTTCCAGGAATACGGTATCCAGTTTGGTTGTTGTGTCCTTCGCGTATAAATGGTTCTCGTCTGTGGTAGCCAGGCTTATGCGGCAGATATGCCGTTTATAGGTTACTGCGCTTTCAACCGTAAATTGATCAATATCGGCAACTGTAAATTTCCGGGCATTATCGGTGCCATGGGTTTTAAAGGAAACTACACGTGGGTTGTTATCCCATTCGTGCTCCTCAATAAAACCCCTTAGCGTATCACCTTTCAGATCTATAACGTAGCCGGGTTTAAATGCTCTTTGCGAAAAACAAACAGATGGGAGTAAAACTGCTGATAGCAGTATATAGTACAGTTTCATAATTGTGATAATAGCCGGCGTGAATATAAGAAATATGCGCCAACCTGTATGGTTTATTCAGATGCTAAAATCTGATAAACTTATCTATTTGCTCGTTGGTAAAGCGCAGGGTATCTTCGGCTGTAAGGTTGCCTTGTTCGTCCATTTCTTTACGGATAGATGCAATGTGTAATTTCAGGGGCATAACTTGCAGGTTAAGGTAATGGCAAACCCCTGTAAAATGATCGATGCCACGGATGTTGCCATACTTGCCCGATGATAGCCCTACCAGCGCCGCTTTTTTATCATAAAAGCTTTCGGGAAAGCTGCACGCGTCAACAAAAACCTTTAAAACGCCTGGGTAGCTGCCATTATATTCGGGGATGATAAAAAGGAATTTTTCGGTAGCTGTTATCTGGTTTTGTATGGTGGTAAAAGCTTCGCTGCGCTTGCCGTAAAGGTCAGTTTCTATCAGGTTGGGCGGCAGCTGCGTCAACGACAGTAAATTAGTTTGCATCCCCTTTGCCGCAAGTTGCCTTTGATAATACTGCGCCAGTTTAAGGGTTGAACTGTTAGGGCGATTTGTTGAGGCTATGATAGTTACCATGTTATTAGTGAGTAGTGAATGCAGAATGGCGAGCAGTTAGAATTACAAATTTCAGAACAGGTTCAATAGCGGTTTTAACCAACTTGTTAACTAATCTCCACTCACTAATCACTACTTAAACCAAATCCCACAATGTTTGTAAGTTGGCAAAACTGTTAATTTCTCAATTATTTAAATCCGTATCTTTAGCGGCGGATAAAAAACAATACAAACATAGAAATTTCTGTTTCTGTTTTTCGTTGTAATAACCGCAGATATAAATTTTTGAGACACAGATGAGTAAAATTATTGCTTTAGCCAATCAAAAGGGTGGGGTTGGAAAAACCACATCATCAATAAACCTTGCCGCAAGCTTAGCCGTGCTGGAATATCGTACCTTACTGGTTGATGCAGATCCGCAGGCTAACTCAACCTCGGGTATTGGTTTTGATCCGCGCAATATCAAAAACAGCATCTACGAGTGCATTATAAACGATATTAATCCCCATGATGCCATCCAAAAAACCGAAACACCAAACCTTGACCTTCTGCCAGCGCATATAGACCTGGTTGGGGCCGAGATAGAGATGATAAACCTGCCCAACCGCGAGTATAAAATGAAAGCTGTATTAGAAAGCGTGCGGGATGAGTACGATTTTATCATTATAGATTGCTCGCCATCGCTCGGACTGATCACCATCAACGCCCTTACTGCGGCCGACTCGGTAATTATACCGGTACAATGCGAATACTTCGCGCTTGAAGGCCTGGGCAAACTGCTTAACACGATTAAAATTGTACAGTCGCGCTTAAACACAGCTTTGCAGATAGAGGGGATACTATTAACCATGTACGATGTGCGCCTGCGCCTTTCAAACCAGGTGGTTGACGAGGTTCGCACCCATTTTGAAGATATGGTATTTGATACCATTATACAACGTAATACCCGCTTAAGCGAGGCGCCAAGCTTCGGTATATCAGTGATTATGCACGATGCAAACTGTAAAGGTGCCGTAAACTATTTAAACCTTGCCCGCGAAATTATCCGCAAAAACGGCCTGGTTAGCAACGAGGAACTGGCAACCACGGTAACAGCTTAAAAAGATGAGTACAGAAAAAAGAAACGCTCTTGGCAAAGGGTTAAGCGCCCTGTTAAACGATTCGCCAAGCGTACTTCCATATAAAAGCAATAATGCCGGCGAAAAGGTTAATTCAAGCTCTGTTTCTGAACTGGATAGCCTTGGATCTGTCAATGAGATCAGGATCAGCGAAATAGAAGTTAACCCTTTTCAGCCCCGCACAGAGTTTGACGAACAGGCCCTTGCCGACCTGGCAGCTTCAATAAAGCTGCAGGGATTGATACAGCCTATCACCGTACGTAAAGTAAGCGCGCATGCCTATCAGCTCATATCGGGCGAGCGCAGGCTGCGTGCATCGAAAATTGCCGGTCTTACCCAAATACCGGCTTACGTGCGTACCGCCAACGATCAGCAAATGCTGGAGATGGCGCTTATAGAAAATATACAGCGCGAAAACCTTAACGCAATTGAGGTTGCACTTAGCTTTCAGCGCATGATTGATGAGTGCAGCCTGAAACAGGAAGAGCTTGGCGATCGTGTCAGCAAAAACCGGTCTACCGTTACCAATTACTTAAGGCTGCTGAAATTGCCGCCTGCTATACAGGCGTCGTTACGGGATGGGGCCATAACTATGGGCCATGCCAAAGCACTTTTAGCGGTTGAAGATCCTGCCGCGCAGCTTTACATCCACCAGCAGATCATCAAACAGGAACTATCTGTACGCAAAGTGGAGGAGATGGTAAGGGAAATGCAAAAGGCCCCGGTAAAAAAGGAGGGCAAACAGCCCGAACCGCTCTCGTACCAGTTGCAGAAGGTTGAGGATGACCTCGCTTCAAAATTCAGCACAAGGGTTAAGCTTAAAGTTACCAGCCAGGGCAATGGATCGATAGAAATACCGTTCTTATCCGAAGATGATCTGGGGCGTATACTCGAAATGCTGGATTGGTAAACTATGTTAAAGCAACTTTTAACTACTGTAATATTTTTATGCTTTGCCTTTTTTGCAATGGGCCAAACCCCCGATACCGTTGCCGCCAAACCTAAACCCGATACAGCAGTTATTAAAAACATTGATACCGTTAAACGCACTTCGTTTGCGCCAAAAATCAAAAAAGAAAAAGAGTATCACCCGGATAGTACCCATAAGCCCAGCCTGGCTGTAAAGCGGTCGCTTTTTGTGCCCGGGTGGGGGCAGGTATATAACCACAGGTGGTGGAAAGTCCCCCTTATTTACGCGGGACTTGGCATGCTGGGTAACGCAGTAATTGTTAATCTGCGCGATTATAAAGTATTTTTAGCCCTTGCAAAGATTACGCGCACGGGTGGTATACCCGAGCCCGGCAGCCCCTTATATGCATCGTACATTAAGTATAAGCGCGAATACGATTTATACGTGGTGAATTATGGCGCATCAAACCCCGACCTGGAGAACGCCGCCAGCGGTTACCAGCGAAACTTTCAGATAAGCATTTTAAGTATCATCGCCGTTTGGGGTGTGCAGGCCATCGATGCTTATATCGATGCAAAGTTCATCAGCTCGTATACAGTGGATAATAATTTATCGATGAAGGTAGCGCCTACCCTTGTGCCGCAGCCCATGTATGCCGCAAATTTTAACAGTGCGTTTATTCCGGGTTTAAAATTTACCTTTACGCTTTAAATGTAAAAGCACACACCAATGAAAATTGCATTGTTAGGTTACGGCAAAATGGGTAAGATAATCGAAAAGATAGCCCACGACCGGAAGCATGAGATCGTACTAAAGATAGATTACGGCAACCTTAACGAACTGACCACCGAAAACCTGCAAAAGGCTGATGTAGCCATTGAGTTTAGCACACCATCAACCGTTTTGGGGAATATTGAAAGTTGTTTTAAGGCAGGTGTACCTATAGTGGTTGGTACAACCGGTTGGCATAACGAAATGGCGCAGATAAAGGAACAGTGTGCATATCATAAAGGATCGTTCATATACGCAACCAATTTTAGCGTAGGCGTTAATATATTTTTTCATGTAAATAAAGTGCTTGCGCGGCTAATGAACAATTACCCGTATTACGATGTTCAGGTGGAAGAGATACACCATACGCAAAAGCTCGATTCGCCGAGCGGTACGGCCATTACCATTGCCGAGGGTATTATTGACAGCCTGGACAGTAAAAAGGAGTGGAAGAACGTTTTGATAAGCGATGATAAGCCTGACGATGAAATGGTTGCCGCCGATGAGGTGCTTATAGAATCGTTAAGGATAGAGAACATACCCGGCACCCATACCGTTATTTACGACTCGGAGGTGGATACCATTGAGTTTAAGCATACCGCTCATAACCGCAATGGATTTGCCCTGGGAGCGGTGCTTGCGGCCGAATGGATAAAGGATAAAAAAGGATTTTATTCTGTTGAGGATATGTTTGATTTTAATAACTAATTTGCTGCCCAATATTTAAGTGATGAACTGGAAATTCTGGAACAAAAATAAATCTAAAGATAAAACGAAGAAAAAAAAGAGCGCCGCCCGCGAGTGGACCGATGCCATTATTTTTGCTGTTATAGCCGCTACGCTTATCCGTACGCTTTTTATTGAGGCATACACCATACCAACCCCATCAATGGAGCGTTCGCTTTTGGTGGGCGACTTTTTGTTTGTAAGTAAGGTAAACTACGGCGCGCGCACACCTATAACGCCCCTGGCGTTCCCGTTTGCGCACCATACCATGCCTATAATTGGCACGAAAGCCTATTGGGATGCCATTAAATTGCCATACTACCGTTTACCGGGCTTAAGCGAAGTTAAAAAAGGCGATGTAGTGGTGTTTAACTACCCCATGGAGGCCGATTCGCCGTTTTACAGGCCGGTGGATAAACGGGAGAATTATATTAAGCGTTGCCAGGGTACACCCGGCGATACCGTAAGGATAATTAACGCGCAGGTTTATGTAAATGGGAAGGCCGCTCCCAACCCGCCGGGCGCGCAAACCGATTATACCATTACTACCAACGGCACAGATATAAACCCGCAGATATTAAGCGACCTGGAAGTATCTAACTACGAAAATGTACCCTCGCCTACAATGACCAAAAGCGCCGCCGAGAAGTTAAAAACATATTCTAACATCAAGTCGATAACCCCAAATTACAAACCGCCCGGCATTGCCGATCCGCTTAACCCGGTGTTCCCGGCGGCATACCCTAAGTATAAGCTCGACCCTAAAAACAAGGATTTTGACTGGAACGTAGATAATTACGGCCCTATCATTATCCCTAAAAAGGGATGGACGGTGAAACTGGATAGCTTAACTTTACCAGTTTATGGCCGCGCCATTGAGGTTTACGAAGGCAACAAATTAAAGATAGAAAATGGCAAGGTGTTTATTAATGATAAGGAAGCTGCGACCTACACCTTTAAAATGAACTATTACTGGATGATGGGGGATAACCGCCATGATAGCGCCGACTCGCGCTACTGGGGTTTTGTACCCGAAGACCACATTGTAGGTAAGGCCTTGTTTATATGGATGAGCTGGGACGATAATGCATCCTTTTTCAGCAAGATACGCTGGAGCAGGTTATTTATGGGCATCCACTAAACAGACCTGTTCAAAATATTCGAAGCCCTGTTCGCAAGAACGGGGCTTTTTTGTTCGGGGGCTATTCCCCAATATATTTTAAGCCTATAATCGCCCTGGCATCATCTATCATCTTGATCATCCGCCTTGACATATCGTGCGTAATAACCGGGCTCTCCACCGCGCCCGACCTCATCAGATCAACAAAGTGGGTTATCTCGTAGTTCAATCCGCCGGCAGTGAAAGGTTCGTTAATTTCTACTATACGCCCGTCAAGGTAATCAATAGTGGCCTTTGCAGGGTTCCACCAATTTTTGTGAATGGTGATATGGCCCAGGGTGCCGCATATCAGGGCGTCGCCCTTGCCATGCAGATCAAACCCGCCATACAGTTGCGCGTAGCCGCCCCGGTGCCGCGTCTGAAATATACTGAACATATCAACCTGCAGCCCGCTAAAGCGGCCCATAGCCTGTATTTCCTCGGTTTCGCCAAGCCAGTCTATCGCTAAAAAAGCTTCGTATATCCCTATTTGCATTAAGGCTCCACCTGCCAGTTCGTGACTAAAGTTGGGATGATCGCGGCTAATATCCGCTACCGACGAGCCCGCCCTTACGTAGCCCACCGGCCCAACCGGATCGTGCTGTAGATGTTCTTTCAGTTTTTTATAGAGGGGGTAAAAGGGCGGTTTCATACCCTCCATAAATAATAGGCCGGTTGATTTGGCTACTGCAAGTACTTCGTTAAGTTGCCCTAAGTTTAGCGTTGCAGGTTTTTCGCACAAAACATGTTTACCGGCATTCATGGCTTTTATACTATAGTCGGCATGGGTATCGGGCAGCGTAGCTATATAAACCGCGTCAATATCACTTGCTAAAAGCTCTTCGGTGCTGCAGCAGGCCCTGCCACCGTATAGTGCAACAAAGGCGTCAACCGTTTCGGCCCGGCGCGAGTACGAGGCCGCAAGTACATTGCCGGGCAAAGCACTTAACCCCTGCATAAACCTGTGTGCTATACGTCCGCAGCCAATAATACCCCATTTTGTCATGTTGTAAAAGTCTTAAGTTGGGTCTTTAGTCGAAAGTCAAAAATGCGATTTAGTTTTCAATAAAAAAGCCCTAAGCTATTGGCTTAAGGCTTTCTGACTAAAGACTTTCGCTTTAAGACTTGTTACTGGTACTGGATATAAATAGGGTAAGGGCTGTACCGTGATAACACCTCTTGCGGGGTCAGCATGTGGTGGGGCGCTTTCTTAATATCATTTTTGTAAAATAGCTTAAAGCCTGTAAACTGTACGGGCTCCTGGTTTATAAAGTAACGGTAAGTGCCTGTTTTAAGGTCTGGTTCGCCCCAGCCGTCCATATCCATCACTATCTGCACTTCGGGGCGCAGTTTGATGTTTTTATAGTTAGTAACCATCTTTTTTGTAAAGCGGTGTACAACTAAAATTTTTGGCGGCAAACCGTTCTTTTTAACAATATTGGCTAAATAATTTGATACATAGTTTACATCGGCGGCATCGTAAGTACCAATTTTTTTGCCCGGTTTGGTACCGTCTTTCATCGAAAATTCAGGGTCCATACCAAAATGCACCTGCGGCATTTTCAAATATTTTTCAAATAAGGGCAGTTCGGCCTGTATATTACTTAATGCAACCTGAACATCTAAAAATACTATAGCGTGCGCTTTTTTAGCCAATGCTAATACACTATCTATCTGTTTAAACGGCATTCGGTAACGGTATTTACCATCCTTACCGCCATCGCCCTGGGCAACTACAGCAATATAGTGCAGCGCCGGTTGTACGGGCGTTTTAGGATCGGCTTTTTCCCAGGCCTTTACTTCGCTTTTTAGTTTAGCAAGCATTTCGTTTGGCGGTAATTCTCCCAATATCCCCATCCTTTTCGAGTACAGGTTGCCGTAAAAAGCCACTACCCTTTTAAAAGGCAAAATTGCGCCGCCTAATGGGTAAGGCTGGTTTTTAACCGGCCAGCGACCGCTGGTATCGGTATGGGCATTAAATTTTAACAGCTCATCGTATTTGGCTTTGTCGGTTGGCGGGTAGCTCGACTTAACAACGCTCACAGTGTCGGCTTCTTCGCCTGTTGCTTTTGCGGTGGTATCGGCCTTTTTGTCGGCGGTTTTGCTGCCGCTGCTTTGGCTGCAGGCCGTAAATAATACTAATGAACATACCGCGAACAGAGCGGAAAAAACTACGCTTTTCAATTTCATAGATAAATGGGGTATTTGAGTGTGTGTGTGCCGGCTTTTTTCAGCCTTGTTAAATATAATGCTTGTAAAGATAAAAATAGATAGGACCTTAGCTTTTATTTTTATAAAATTTTCCGAATACCCCTAAAGGTAATTTAGGGCCGGCAGTGGCTTGCAGGTAAAGCTCGCCAATTTCAAGATTTTGCACTTTTGGGTACGCGTTTTTGATCAGGTTTTCGATGATCACCGACGAGAAGCCAAGCGAGTAGGTATTCAGGATCAGGAAATGCTCATCGGGATCGAGCAGTTGCATCACATCGCTCATCATTTCGTTGATGTTATCTTCCAACTTCCATTTTTCACCGTTGGGGCCGTTACCATAAGCTGGTGGGTCCAATATAATGCCGTTGTAGGTTTTACCGCGTTTTACCTCACGTTTCACAAATTTAAGGGCATCCTCAACCATCCAGCGTATATCCTTTAATCCCGACAATTCCTGGTTCTCGTTTGCCCAGGTAACCACTTGTTTTATCGAATCCACATGCGTGGTATCGGCGCCCGCGGCTTTGGCAATCAGCGATGCGCCACCCGTATAGGCAAACAGGTTAAGTACCCTGGGTGTCGGCGTTTTAAATTTTTTGATGTTACCCGATATGTAATCCCAGTTAACGGCCTGTTCCGGAAAGATGCCCAGGTGCTTAAACGAGGTTAAGCCCAGGCGAAATTTGATGGCTACATCATTGTTTTTATATTCGATGTGCCAGCGGTCGGGTGTTTTTTGGTCTTTCTTTATCCAGTCGCCCGCGGTTGCGCTGCGGCCCTTAAATTTTATATGGTGCAAGCGTTGCCACTCGGCGTTGCTTAAGGCTTTGCTCCAAACGGCCTGCGGCTCGGGGCGTATCAGTATGGTATTGCCAAACCTTTCCAGTTTTTCAAAGTCACCGCAATCTATCAGCTCGTAATCTTTCCAGTGGGTAGGGGTAAGCAGTTGGATCATGTTTTTTTGAGTCCGAAAGTCGGATAAGACCGAAAGTCGGGAAGTGTTTTAATAGTTAATTGCCAGAACAATATAAAGCCGCAAATTTATACAATCTAATCGAGCTTTCGTCCTTCTTGCGGACTTTCGGACATCAGACTTCCCGACTGAAGCTACAGCTTGTCCTTAGCCGCCTGCATAAACTTACTGGCAAATACAAACTCGTTCAGCTCTTTATTATCGGTCTTGGCAATTTCATTGTTGCTGCCTTCCCACCATTTCTGGCCCTGGTGTAAAAAGATGATGTGGTCGCCTATGCCCATTACCGAGTTCATATCGTGAGTTACAACAACGGTGGTCATGTCATACTCTTTGGTAAGGTCGTCTATCAGTTCATCTATCAGGATAGAGGTTTTTGGGTCGAGGCCCGAGTTTGGCTCGTCCACAAACAAAAATTTTGGCTGCATGGATATGGCCCGGGCAATCCCTACACGTTTTTTCATCCCGCCCGATAGTTCAGCCGGGTAAAGTTTGTTCGTATCCTTCAGGTTCACCCGTTCCAGGCAAAAATTGGCACGGTCGCGTTTTTCAGCTATCGATTGATCGGTGAACAGGTTTAGCGGGAACATGATATTCTCTTCAACCGTCATACTATCAAATAAAGCAGAGTTCTGGAAAAGCATCCCTATTTGCGTGCGTATGGGCACACGTTCGGTAAAATTCATCTCGGTAAAATTGTCGCCCTCAAAAAACACTTCGCCTTTTGTGGGTTCGTGCAGGCCCACAATACATTTCAGCAGGGTGGTTTTACCCGACCCCGAGCCGCCTATGATAAGGTTGTTTTTGCCGGTTTGGAAGGTGGCGCTGATGCCCTTAAGCACCTCGTTATCGCCAAAAGTTTTATAGATATCTTTAATTTCGATCATAGCATTAAACTGGTGATCATAAGGTCAGCAAATAGTATCCAAACACAACTGTAAACCACACCCGCAGTTGCCGACTGGCCCACCTCAAGCGCGCCGCCCTTGGTATAAAAGCCCTGATACGAGCAAATAGAAGCTATGATGAACCCAAAAACAAACGCCTTAACCAATGCCACTCTAACGGTAAGTCCGTCAAAACCTTCGTTTACACCCATTAGGTAATCAGCAGGGGTAATATCCCCGGTAATGATACAGGCTATATAACCGCCGGTAATACCCAGGCATATAGCAATAATTACCAGTACGGGCACCATGGTTATACTGGCTATGATTTTGGGCGATATTAAATAGCCCGGCGCGTTAACACCCATTATCTCCAGTGCATCTATCTGCTCGGTTACCCGCATGGTGCCAATGTTTGATGCGAAGTTTGAGCCCACACGGCCTGCCAGTACCAGCGACGAAATAGTGGGGCTAAATTCCAGGATATTGGAGTCGCGCGAGATGCTGCCTGCAATACTGCGGGGCACCAGCGGGCTCGATAGCTGGAAGGCGACCTGAATGGTGGTTGCAGCGCCTATAAATAACGAAATGATGCTGATGATACCCAGCGAGCCAATGCCTACCGATACCATTTCGCGCATAACCTCGCCCCAGTAAACACTGAACTTTTCGGGTTTTTTAAAACTTAAACGTAATAAGAGTATATATTTTCCTAAGCTTTGAAACATTTGAAACTGTGAAATCCGGTTAAAAATACATTTTTTAATATTAAGCTATATTGGCGGTTCCAAATCGTTCAAAATAAATTGGATATTTATATATGAAAAACGCCCTAATTACCGCTGCAACAAAAGGCATTGGCCGTGCCGTTGCCATCGCTTTTGCTAAACAAGGAATAAACCTGTCAATTTGTTCTCGGAACGAGCAAGATTTAACAGATTTTAAACAGGAGCTTGAAAATATTAACCCGCAAATTACGGTGGTGACCATGGTAACCGACTGCAGTAAGCGCGATGAACTACGAAATTTTGCCGAATTCACCGAGAAAAAGCTGGGTTTCGTCGACATTATTGTAAATAATGTGGGCATGTACAAGCATGTTTCTATACTTAACGACAGCGAAGATTCTTTCCAAAAACAGATAGACACTAACCTGATGCCCGCCTACGAACTATACCGTTTCTTCGGTGAAAGTATGGTTTCTGTCGGTAAAGGGCATATATTCAATATATGCTCGGTAGCGGCTATAAACCCCATAGCGGAGGCAGGTGTGTATAGTGTAACTAAATATGCACTTTTAGGTCTTAATAAGGTAATGAGGCTCGAGATGCAGAAACATGGTATAAAGGTAACAGCAGTGATCCCGGGGTCGACATTAACAGACTCGTGGAAAGGGATGGAGGTTGATGAAACCAAAATGATACTGCCCGGAGATGTAGCATCGGCAATTGTAAACATATTGAATATGAGCGCCGGCGCAAATGTTGATGAACTGATCATAAAACCAGCATCGGGCCAGATATAATAACCAAGCACTTAAACTAAAAGATAATGGAAAAGAAACTTTACAGAGACGAGCGCCACAAAACAGTAGGTGGCGTTTGCGCAGGCTTAGCCGAGTATTTTAATGTAGACGTATCGGTTGTACGGGTAGTATTCGTATTGGCCGTGTTTTTAAAAGGCGTTGGCATACTGCCATACATTGTACTGTGGATAGTACTGCCAAAACGCCCGTTCAACTACAACGACCCAACCTTTAAGCCGGGGGTAACACCCGGGTATAACCCCAATTACGGCCATGGTTTTAGAGATGTGCATGTAGATTATACCGTACCCCCGCCACCAATGCCAGGGCAGCCATTTACACCGTATACACCAAAAAAGTCATCAAACGTGGGTGTAGTGTTCGGGATGATATTGATAGGCCTCGGCGCCATATTTTTGCTGGACGAGTTTGACATTATCCCCGACTGGGACTTTGAAAAATTATGGCCGGTAATACTGGTAGCCATTGGCGCTACCCTGTTGTTTGGCAGTAAAAAACAGCCTTGGGAAAAAGAAGGCTGGCATGCCGAAAAAAAGGAGGCTGATTTTACCGCCGAAACCAAGGCTGAAGCAACCGACGAACAATCAAACGATAACCCTACAACCGTATAACCATGAAAAGCGATAAAATTATACCAGGCCTTATCCTGGTGCTGTTAGGAACCACGTTCCTGTTAGATAATTATCATGTGATCAACTTTCATTGGGCCAGCTTGTGGCGCTTTTGGCCGATATTTTTGATCATGGGCGGCGTAAACCTGGTGTTTGCCAACAACCGCAGTAACTGGGCGCTCGCCGTAAAAATCGGCGTTGTGCTGTTAGGCTTTGCGCTGATATTGTTTGTGCCTACAAGCCGGTTTTATCCGTTTAGCAACAACTGGCATTTTAACGACAAGGGCTGGTACAAAGATAATGGCGACTACGACGATGATGATGACGATGATACCAGCGATAGCAAAGGCGTTGTTAAGGTTGAAGGCAGCAGCACTTATACCGAGCCTTTTACACCCGGCACCACGGCTGCCAAACTGAATATAAGCGGCGGCGGTACGCTTTATACGCTAAAGGACACAACAAGCGAGC
The DNA here is from genome assembly GCF_010093045.1 of Mucilaginibacter sp. 14171R-50. Taxonomy (NCBI): domain Bacteria; kingdom Pseudomonadati; phylum Bacteroidota; class Sphingobacteriia; order Sphingobacteriales; family Sphingobacteriaceae; genus Mucilaginibacter; species Mucilaginibacter sp. 14171R-50. Next base: position 1,786,526 of record NZ_CP048115.1, read on the forward strand.
TATTTTCGGCAGTAACTAAAGAGCGCTACAACAGGTACATATACACCCACACAATGGAAGGTAACGTACCGGTGCTTACCCTGCACATGAAGGATAAAAAAGGCCATATCCAATGGGATAGCGATAACGGCAATTCGGCAGCCATTAAACTGAATGTAAACCCGGTATGGGACATTAATGTAAAAGCCGGCGCAACCGAACTGGATTTCGACATGTCACCATATAAGGTACGCAATTTTGTGATCAATGGTGGCGCGGCATCATTCCATGTGAAGCTTGGGCAACCATTGGCAACTACAAATGTTGAAGTTTCAACAGGAGTATCCGAGGTAGAGATAAAGGTGCCTGCAAACGCGGCCTGCCGTATTACCACAAACTCGGGTCTTTCATCAAGCGAGTTTAACGGGTTTGATAAAAAAGGCGATAACGTTTACGAAACACAAGGTTTCGGCGCGGCAACCAATAAAATGTTTATTCACTTAAAAGGTGGCGTGTCTGACTTTAAGGTAGTTAAATACTAATAATTTATTGCCGGATGGGTACGCTAATGTTTACTTTTGAAAACTATGCAACCATCCGGCAATAAAATTTTACACCCTTCCGATACCGACCAGTATATACTGGTCATCAACGGTAAGCCAAATGGCCCGTTTAGCATAGCCGAATTAAAAGAGCGTAAAATTAAGCCCGGCGATTTTGTAAAAACCGCCGACATGGACGACTATAAGGAAGCCCATGAAATTGCTGCATTAAGGCAGCTTTTTGGTTTTAACAGGCAGCCATTACCCATGCAATACTTCGGCAGCTTTGACCAGCGCGCCATTGCCGCCGTTATCGATTGGCTTATCGTATTCGCGGCGTTTATTATGGCGGCATTGGTTGTATTGCTTATATTGCTGCTTGCCCTGCCCGGCGATGAAAATAAAATTATACGTATTGGTATTACCGCGGGCATTGTAGCATTAACACCCATCGGTAAGATCATCTATAACGTTAAAATGGAGGCCGGCCCCACACGTGGCACCTTTGGCAAGCAACTGATGAAGATACGTGTATGCGACCTTTACGGCGAGCAAATTACCGCTGCACAGGCCATAGGCCGTAACCTGGGTAAATACCTGTCCACAGCTACTTTTTTTATAGGTTACCTAATGTGTTTTTTTAGCCAAAAACAACAATGCCTTCACGATATGCTGGCCGATACGGTGGTAATTAAGGACAGATTGGATAGTTGATTTTGGTTATAAAGGGTTATAAGGGTTAAAAAACGTCAGATCATTTAACCTTACAACATCTATAACTCTTAACCTCTCCCAACCTTAATAAGTTAAAAAATGTTAAATACTACGAAGTGTTCGTAATTTGACTAATCTGTTAGTTATATTTGTGATATCATTAGTCAACCTCTTAAAAGATATCACAGTTTATGAAAAAATTATTTACGCTGATCTTATGCATGTGCGCCGCCGCGCTCGCAGCCCATGCGCAAAAGCCTGATACTACACAGGCTGTAGTTCATTATAAATTCTCGCACCTGCGCGATACGCTTAAACCTAATGAACCTTATACGGAAAACATGGTGCTGTTTTTAGGCCGTAACGCAAGCGTCTACAAAAGCTACGACCGCAAAATGCAGGACGCCATGATGCGTAAGCAAATTGCCGATCAGATAAAAGCAAACGCCGGCGCAGGCGGAAATATTAATATTAAACGCGGCGGACCGGGAATTACCAATAACGAGTATTATATGTATCCGGCGCAAAAAAAGCTGGTTCGTAAAGAGCGCCTGGTAAATAATTACCTGATAGAAGAGCCGCTGCCCGTTATTAACTGGAAGATTAGCGCCGATACCGCCAGCTTTTCGGGCCTGAAATGCCAGAAGGCGACAGGCCATTTCGCCGGCCGCGATTACACCGCCTGGTTTTGCCCCGACCTGCCTTTTCACAGCGGCCCCTGGAAACTGAACGGCTTGCCCGGTTTGATTGTGGAGGCCTATGATACCAACAAGCAGGTTGTTTTCAAATTTGATGGAATGGATGATGCCAGTAAACTTGAAAAGCCGGCCCCCGGCGCCGGCGACGGCAGCACCATACAATCCGGCGGTATGGTTGTTAAAATGATAGGTATGGAAGATGCCAACGAAGACCCGGGTATTATCTCCCTGCCATCAACCGGTATAAAAACCACCGAAAAGGAGTTTACTAAGCTGAAAGAGGCCATGAAAAAAGATCCGGCCGCCTTTATGCAAAGCGCAATGGCAGCGTCGGGCGCAACTATGCGCATAGCGCCGGGCGTAAATACCAACATGAAGTTTCAGGTGGCCAACGGGCCTGTAATTAATAACCCGTTAGAACTGCCAGAAAAGAAATGAGTTTATTAAAAAGACTGGGAGCGGCATTCGTTTTTTGTATGCTGTGCTCTGCCGCGGGTTTTGCCCAAAGCCTAAAAGGTACGGTCACCGATAGCCTGGACAAAGCCATTTCATTTGCAAGTATAAACCTTAAAAACAACGGCAACCTCATCATTGCTTACACCAGCAGCGATGACAAAGGCAATTATACCCTGCAAATACCTGCCGATGCAAACAAAAGCGGCCTGGTTATAGAGGTAAGCTGCGTAGGGTTTTCAAGGCAGGCCAAACCGGTTACCGATGCTGCCGCAACCTACAACTTTAAGCTTGCCCACTCGGTAAACCAGTTAAAGGCTGTAACCGTGAAGGATAATAACCCGCGCTTACGGGTGCATGGCGATACCACCGATTATAAAGTATCAGATTTTAGCAGTCCGCAGGACAGGGTAATTGGCGATGTGATAAAAAAGCTGCCCGGTATTGATGTGGCTAAAGACGGCAAGATCAGCTACAACGGCAAGGCCATATCCAACCTGTATATTGGCGGAGATAACCTGCTGGATGATAAATACAATATAGCCACAAGTTCCATCCCTAAGGGAGTGGTTGATAAGGTGCAGGTGATGGAAAACCATCAGCCGGTAAAAATGCTGAAGGATAAGGTAGTGAGCGAAGATGTGGCTTTAAACCTCACTATAAAAAAGGATGCCAAGCTGCAACTGGTTGGCCAGGAGACCGTTGGTGCAGGCCTGCCCGATAAGTACTATGCCGACCTTAACGCCATGATGTTTAAGGATAAATACAAGGCAATAAATTACTTAAAGGCCAATAACACCGGTAACGATGTGGCATACGACCTGGTATCGCACAACCTGTCCAGCTACCTGTCAAGGCTGGATAACGACAAGCCGAACACTGTATTGTCATTAGGCACCGCCGGCGATCCCGACCTGCCGCGCAACCGCTACCTCTTTAACCAGGCAGGTATATTAAATTTGAATAACCTGGTAAATTTGAAAAACGATGTACAGGTAAAGGCCAATATATCTTACCTGCATGATAGTCAGAAGCAAAACTACACCAGGTTTAGCGAGTATTACCTGCCAACCGATACCATCCGCTACGCGGAAGTACAGAACAACCGCCGCCGCCCGGATATTCTGCACACCCAGCTATCGGCAAACGTTAACCGCGATAAATATTACCTTACCAATAACTTTATTGCCGATTACAGCCGCAATACCGGCTACTCGGCGCTAACTACCAACGGCACGCCCGTCAACCAGATTTTTAGGGATAATTTGATGGACCTATCAAACGAGTTTAACCTGATGAAAACCAGTAAAAGTAACAAGATACTGGAGTTTTACAGTTACCTTAACCGTAGCACCGAACCCGAGAACCGCGTCATAGACCCCGGCCTTAATCCGGATATCTTTAACAACGGCTTAGCTTATAAGCAGCTAACCCAAACGGTAGATATCCCTACCTGGTTCACCAATAATTACATAAGTTATAAAGTACCGGGTAATTATTTAACGCAAAGCTACAAAGCCGGGTTCAGCCTGCAATCGCAGGACCTGCAATCAGCGTTAAATGTTACGCAGGCAGATAATTCGGTAAACCTATTATCAGACAGTGCCGTGAACAACCTGAGCTGGCAGCGACGTAAAGCATATGCCGAAGCGGGTTTCGATATCCCCGGCAATAAATTAAAAATGAGCATAACGCTGCCGCTAAACCTGCAGCAGATAAGCTATAACGATAATTATTATAAACTGGATAAGGACCTTACCCGTTTATATTTTAACCCCCGCGTATCGCTTAAATACCAAACCGGGGTTGAGAACTATATTTCTGCGGGGTATAACTTCCGTAACGATATTGGCAACATACAGGATGTTTATAACGGCTATATCCTAAAAAACTACCGCTCGCTGTATGCCAATAACGCCGACCTTACCGAGCGCAAAACGCAAAACGCCATGCTGGGCTTTAATTACCGCAAGGCCATTACCCTTTTCTTTTTTGGTGTAAATGCGTCGTACAGCCACATCAATGCCAATAACATCGCGTCGAGCATATTAACCGATAACATCCAGCAGCGTATTGTATTGCCATATAACAACAATGTAGATTCGTGGACGGGCAGCGGCAATGTCAGCAAATATATTTTTGGGTTGCGCACCACCGTTAGCGCTGGCGTATCGGTACAAACTACAAAGCTTAACCAGATACAAAACAATATTATATTGCCTTATAACACCATTTCTACAACGTTTAGCGCCGGTGCCGATACCAAGGTGAGCAGCACCGTCAACTTTAGCTATAAGGCAAATTACGACGAAACAACCAGCAAGTCGCCGGCTGTGGCAGGCGCCAGTAAGTTTCAGCGGCTGATACAACAGGCATCGGTAAATTATAACCCGCTTAATACTTTGTTCTTTAGCATTGCTGCCGACCATTATTATACGCACCAGCAGCAGGCCAATGACCTTAAATACATTTTTGCTGATGCATCCATGAAGTACAAGTTTGATAAGCTAAAGCTTGATTTGGAACTGAGCGCACAAAACCTGTTCAACACCAAAACATACAGCGCGCTGTACCTGTCGGCCAATACCTTTACCAGCAGCTCGTACACCATACCGGGCAGGTTTTTGCTGGCTAAGGTGATGTTTAATTTGTAAGATGGGTTATGCGTAAAATCTGTCAGTCATGAACCTGTCGAAGGCTTGAACGCCAGATAAGTTATACCGACCGTTACCGTTTGGCCCGTTGTAAGGCTTCGTATCCAGCGCTAATCATAATCCTTATCAGTCGAGGGCATTATTTCCATCAAATAATCGCCGCAAACAATGCCGTTAGCTATAATACGGTGTTGGCCGCTTTTGGCCGGCGTGTCAATAATTATAGAATGTATGCCAAGGTTATACATCCCCATATTTAGCGAGGTTAACTTTACCGGCTGGCCGTTTGTACCCATAAGGTGGTCGGTAACCGGGTTAAGCTGCCCGGCTTTTTTTATGCTGTTATCTGCCAGTACAACAGGTTGATCCAGGGTAACCAGCAAGGTAACATCGTTGAAACTAAGCTGCATAAGCGTAAGCGACGGAAGGTCCGTCTCACCAAGACTATGTACAACGGCTTTTGGTATTACACCTGTGGGTGTCCATGCCGATACAGTATAGCCGATTTTTAATTGTTCTATGGCTGTTGTGCCGTTGGGGGTTGTAATAAGTGTGCCGTTTGCGAAAGACATCTTTAAAGTTTTAGGAAAGATAATTATTATTTCTGGTTCGGTAGTATTGGCGAGGTCATTTGAAAACTGTGGGAGATCTTAACTATTAAACGGAAAAAAATAGCGATGGGTTTTACCCATCGCTATACTATGTACTAATGTTTGTTATGCAAACTCCACTACACCGCGTCAGACAACGAGCTGAACGTAAAATCCCTTATCCGCATTGGCGGTATCAGGGCGCTCTGGCTGCTTTCGCCGCTTACAGTACGTTCTGCTTTGCCAAGGGCATCCAGGTTGTTCAGCATGATAACCGGGCTTTCGTTAAACCTGAAGTTCTTTATCGGGAACTTGATCTGCCCGTTCTCGATGTAAAAAGTACCATCGCGGGTAAGGCCGGTATAAAGCAAGGTTTGGGGGTCAACCGGGCGTATGTACCACAGGCGGGTAACCAAAATACCTTTTTCGGTACCTTTTATCAGTTCTTCCAGGCTTTGGGTGCCGCCCTCCATGATGATATTAGAAGGGCCGGGAACAGGTTTTACGCCTTTTTTTTGCGCCCAATAGCGCGAGTAGCTCACATTCTTTAGCACACCTTTTTCTATCCAGCTCATTTTTTGCAGGGGCTGTCCGTCGCCAGCCCAGGGGCTCGAGGGCACTTCGGGGTTGGTCGGGTCCGAGTAAATGTTCACCCGTTCGTCAACCAGTTTTTCGCCCAGGCGTGTTTTGCCGCCCGGTTTGCTTAAAAAACTGCGGCCTTCGTCGGCGCTGCGGGCGTCAAGGCTGCCGTACAGTTGCTCAAGCAGTACAATGCCTGCCGCGGGTTCCAGTATCACGGTGTACTTGCCCGGTTCCAGGGCTTTGGCCCCTGTTGACGCGGCCGCTTTTTGCGCGGCAATTTTGGTAAACCCAACCGCGTCCATCTTAGCTACATCGTTATAATCTTTGGTTACATAGCCAGATCCCTGTCCGTCGCCTGTGCGCAGTGTTGCCGAAAAGTTAACATTAGTTGAGGTATCGTAAAGGAATAACCCTTTCGAGTTCATGACCGAACTAAAACCGCTGCTGCTTTGCAAAAAGCCTGCCGCGGTAAGTTTGTTTTGTTTGGCAATGTTAAGGCTTTGCTCAACCATGGTAGTGCGCTGCGCAGGCGTTAAGGCCGCGGTTGCCGGTATAAAGGTTTTTCCGCCCGGACCGTAGGTTTGCGGCCCTAAAAACGGCATGTATTCCGGGTTCTCGGGTGCCAGCTGCGCAAGTTCTTCCGACCGTTTTACAGCATGTTGTATGGCCTCGTCGGTATATTCGTTTAAAGTGATAACCCCGAGTTTTTTACCATATGCCGATGATACAACCATGCCGGTGCTGCTGATAGCGCCGCTGGTTGATACGTTGTTGCGGGCATACCTGATGTTGGCCGAATCCGACCCGTAAAGGTTTATTTCACACTCGTCGGCTTTTGAATAGCTCAGCGCTTTTTTAAGTATCGCGCGGCATTCATCTTCTGTTAAAATAGCCATATCTATATTTTTCTTGCTGTGTTAATTACGTTAACCCCGTTAAAACGGGCTGTTGATGAACCGTGCGATACCGCGCTGGCCTGCATAGGCTGGCCCTTACCGTCAAAAAACGACCCGCCTAAGCGGTAATCATTTTTATCGCATACGGCTGCGCAGGCGTTCCAAAACTCCTGGGTATTGGCCTGGTAGGCCACATCGTTTAGCATACCCACAATTTTGCCGTTTTTGATCTCGTAATAAAGCTGGCCGCTGAACTGGAAGTTGTAACGCTGCTGATCTATCGAGAACGAACTGTCGCCGATGATGTAAATCCCTTTTTCTACATTTTTGATCATGTCCGCAGGTGCAAGCGTTTCTTTGCCCGGCTGCAGTGATATGTTTGGCATACGCTGAAACTGAACATCGCGCCAGCTTTGGGCGTAGCAGCACCCCTGCGACTCTTTTAAGCCGATAATGTGCGCCTGGTCGCGAATAGCCTGGTAATTTACCAGTATGCCGTCCTTGATGATATCCCATTGCTTGGTGCCCACGCCCTCGTCATCGTAACCAACAGCGCCAAGCGAACCCGGCTGCAGTTTATCGGCCACAATGTTTACATGCTTGCTGCCAAAGTTAAATTTGCCTGTTTTCCACTTGTCCAGTGTAAGGAAACTGGTACCGGCAAAGTTGGCCTCGTAGCCCAGCACACGGTCGAGCTCGGACGGATGCCCCACCGACTCGTGGATGGTAAGCCACAGGTGGCTTGGGTCAAGCACCAGGTCGTACTTGCCCGGCTCAACACTTTTTGCCTTCAGCTTTTCGGCGGCCTGTAAGGCAGCCGCGCCCGCATCTTCCAGCATGTCGTAGCGGTCGCGGTATAGGGTGGTCTGGCTTTTTATCTTATCGCTTGCGCGCGGTACCAGGTACTCATAGCCCATTCCGCGCGGTGCGCTTAACGAGCTGCGGGTTTCAAACTTGCCGCTCTTTTCGTCAATTTTGGTAACACCGAACACCGGCCAGATGCGGTGAATGTCCTGGTCGATGTACGAGCCATCGGTCGACGCGAAATACTTTTGCTCGTTCACCATAAACAGTACCGAGTTAACGTAGTTGGCGCCGTTCTTAAACGCGGCATCGTTAACCGATAGCAGCAGGTCGGTTTTCTCTTTCATCGGCACCTCAAAGGCGTTGCGCTCGATAGGTGTTTTCCAGCTAACCTCGCCATAGCCCTTTTGCGGGGCCAGCTGTACCGGCTCGGTTTGCAGGCGCGAGTTTTCTTTAGCAATGGCAACGGCCGTTTCGGCAGCGCGTGCAATACTGTCGTTATCCAGCCTGTCGGTAGCGGCAAAACCCCAGCAGCCATTGGCAATAACGCGTATGCCCATACCGTAGCTTTCGGTATCAACAATATTCTCGATATTTTTGTCGCGCGTAACCACGTACTCGTTAAGGTAGCGGCCCAGGCGCACATCGGTATAGGCAGCGCCTTTAGCGCGGGCGGCATTAAGGGCCACATCGCTCATGCGCTTTTTTATGGCCACATCAACATCGCGCATGCGGGTACCGGGCACAATGGGCGAACCAGCCGCGGTAAACCTGCTAAGCATGGAAGCACTTATGCCCATGCCGGTAAGGTAAAGGAAATCTTTTCTTTTCAAAATGGGTCAGTATTTATTGCCTAAATATAATAATTTGATATGCGGATATGCAAATATGGTTTTAGATGTGCGGATGTGCAGATCTGTAGATAATCAAGCCGGCCTTGCAAGTGCAAAGCGGTTCTCAATGGCCTATTGCCTACTTTATAACTAAGATTTGTACGCTATCGCTACGCAACAACGCAGGGTTACATCTTCCCAAACAGGTCTTCTATCGCCTTTACACGGTATTCAAATATCTTCCTGATCTTACTGGCAACAAGCAGCTTATTGGTTAAACGGCCTATAGCGCCGTAGGGGATAGCGTAGTTGAGGATATCGGTCATTTCAACACCGCCGGGTATTTCTTTAAAGTGGTGCTGATGATGCCATAAAGCGTAGGGCCCAAAACGTTGTTCGTCTACAAAATATTTACCATCCTGCACGTGGGTAATTTCGGTCATCCAGTTTAGCTTAATGCCCAGCATGGGCGATATTTTGTAGGTAATGATCATGCCGGCGTACATTTTCGTCTCGGCGGTGTAATCAGATGTTACCACAAAACGCATATCAGGCGGCGTTATCTTTGCCAGGTTTAGCGGCGACGAAAAAAAATCCCAGGCCTCATCTAAACTGATGGGGATTTGCTGTTTTAGTTTTAAGGCGTATGTTTTCACGAGGGGATAACAGGCTGGGTAGGTAATTGTTATATGGTTAGCTCCATTAATTATAGTCCGTTCGCTTCCGTAGCAATTGGCAGGTTCCGGCGGCTCCACTCGCTCCACGATCCTACATACAGCTTTGGCCCGGTAATACCCGCGTGTTCCATGCCCAGCAAGGTGTGGCAGGCTGTAACGCCCGATCCGCAATGAACGATCACATTCGCCGGGTTTACACCGCCAAATGTCTCCTTGTATAGCGTAGCCAGCGCCTGCGCGGTTAGATATTTGCCTTCGGGCGATAGGCTGTTACTGTAAAACAGGTTAACCGCGCCGGGTATGTGCCCTGCAACAAGGTCAAGCGGTTCCGTATGGCCCAAATAACGCTGCCCTTCGCGTACGTCGATTACCATGCGGTCGTCGGCCTTGGCGGCTGCTTTAACTTCTTCTATATCTACTGTGTTGCTGTATTGGGCAGGGATTGGATATGCTGCCGCCGGTTTGGGTTGGTAATCATCGGTGCTTAATTCAATGCCTTCATCTGTAGCAGCTTTTAGGCCGCCGTTCAATACCTGCACGTTGGTAAGGCCTATCGAGCGCAGCATCCACCAAAGGCGCGCGCCGCCCATGGCAGCGTTCTTATCATCATACACCACCACATGGCTATCGGGTGTTATACCCCAATGCCCCAATGTGCTGGCAAAGTCTTTCAACGATGGTAGGGGGTGTCTGCCCCCATAAGCAGGGTCGGCAGGGTGCGCGGCCAGATCATCATCCAGCGTGGCAAAAATGGCGTTGGGCAGGTGCCCGGCAAGGTAACGCTCGTGCGCATTAGCCCCTGCGCGTACATCAATCAATATCGTAGCCGGGTCAAATACCCGGGAATCGGTAATTTCTATTAATGGGGACATTCTTTAGTGATTAGTTAATTAGTGATTAGAGATTAGGGACACTCCTTAATCACTTCGCAGGGCAAGTTAGAAAAAGCCCGGCACAAATAAAATTGCCAATAACTAATCTCTGATCACCAATCTTTATTCTCTGACTACTGCACCATCTTATTGGCACAGCACGAGCTTGCAAAGGCTTCGGGCTTGGCTTTAAATACAAAGCCCATGCTTAATATATAACCCATAGCCTCGTGCAGGGCGGCATTGCTTTTAAACATAGGGTTGGTGTTGATATCGGCATGTACTTCAAGACCCACATCGTAAAGGTCAAGCAGGTCGCAAAGCTTATAGGCAATGTCAATAGACTTTTGTACTTCGTAAAGCATCCGCTCTTTAATGCTCATTTTTTGCGAGGTGCGCTCCTGGTGGATGAACATGAATGCGCCGCGCTGTTCACGAATAAAAACAATAACAGTGGCAAAATCGGTAACCGAGCCTTTCACCTGCGAATCTGTACCGATACAAACTTTTAGTTTATTGCCCAGGTTGGTTTCCCGTTCAATGGCAGCTTCCACTTCTTCCAGTATAGGTGTTTGGATCACCTCTCCGCTAAATTTTCTCCAGGTCATAAAAATAGTTTTAGAGTTATTTTAGTACGGCCTTTTTACAGGTCTATAAAAATAAGCGATAAACTATTTTATAAACGTTAATGCGCAGTAAATTATTTGTTAACATTTAGCTGAATATTAACATGTTAGCGCTATCGAGCCCTTGAAATTATTGAGGTTATGTTAATAGAATTGCATCCCATCCGGCTTTTCCTTAAATTTAGTCTACCAATTATGAAAAAGCTGCTACTGCTATTTATTGTCCTTGTACTTACTTTCCCGGTATTCGCGCAGGATGCAAGATCTGTCTGCCTAAAAGTAAATGAGCTTAACAATCGCGTATTGAACAGCACCGTTAAACGTTTGGATGCCGCAAAACAGTTTAAAACGCTTATTGACCAGTTAGACAAGATAATACCTAAACCTGTGGCTTTTGGGCCGTGGGCCTTTCCTTTAAAAGGCTATAATAGCAACGCAATTGGCGGCACCAACGGCAATGGCTACAGCGATAAAGGCTACAACTACCTGGATGGCAATAAACACACCGCCCATCCTGCACATGATATTTTTATACGCGACAAAAATCAGGATGGCATTGATGATAAAACCGGCACCCCTGTAAACGTACTGGCAATTGAGGATGGTGTAGTAATAGCGTGTAGTAGTCAATGGGAACCGGCAAGCACCATGCGTGGCGGCAAATTTATCTGGGTGTATCACCCCGAAGGTTTTATATCCTATTACGCCCATAACCAGGTAATATTTGTGCAACCCGGCGATGGGGTTAAGCAAGGCCAAAAAATAGCCGAGGTTGGCCGTACCGGGCTTAATGCTTATAAGAAACGCTCGCCTACCCATTTGCACTTTTCCGCCTTTCATATAAAGGATGGGCTGCCCGTACCTTTTAACCCTTACCGGCAACTGGTTAAATCAACAGCACAATGAAAAATATCTTATCCCTGGTATTACTAATTGCAACCATGGCATTTGCCCCGGACAATGTGCGCACCCGCTTTAAGCCATCGGCAGGGTATAACCATGTTGCTGTTGCTCCGGGTAGCTTTGGGGCTTACCTGCAAACCCTTCGGCTTAAACCAGCGGGAACGCACACGAGAACTTACACCGGCAGTATTGCCCATACCGACCCTTATACCGCCGCAGTAATTGATATGAGTATTGGTACACAAGACCTCCAGCAATGCGCCGATGCCGTAATGCGCCTGCGAGCCGAATACTTGTACCAACAGGGAAATTACAATGCCATTGCCTTTAATTTTACCAGTGGGTTTAAATGCGACTATACCCACTATGCCAACGGTTACCGCTACGCTAACGAGCGGTGGGTATTACGGGGTAAAAAGGATTACAGCTACCCTAACTTTCTACGATACATGAACCTGGTGTTCTCTTATGCCGGCACACTATCGCTTCAAAAAGAACTGAAGCCCGTTACCAACCCTAACGATATAAAAGCTGGTGACGTCTTTATAAAAGGTGGCTCGCCGGGGCATTGTTTTATAGTGATGGATGTTACCGAGAATGCCGCCCATAAAAAGCAGTTCCTGCTGGCGCAAAGCTTTATGCCCGCTCAAAATATACAGGTGCTGCAAAACGGATCACCGTGGTTTAGTCTGGATACAATAGCAGACATACCTTATGGCGAATTGGTGAATTTTAAATATTTAAAAAGATTTTGATGAGCTGCGAAAGCAATCAACAATTTTTTGATTTGCCTGTTATCATATCATGACAACACCTGCAAACAACCACGATAAGCCGTCGCCATCTGATACGCCCACAGATAGGCCTAACGATGAAGGCCACAAAAGTGTAGTGAAAAATAGGGATAAGGAATATCATGCTGACGAGCCGGAGCAGGAAAACGTAGCGAAGTATTACGAGAACCGCGAACAGCCTGTAACGCCGGTTAAGACCCCGCCCGCTGATGATCAGCCCGACGCATCAGATGATGACGCCCGCCGGCTGGAATCTAAATAACGCGCGTTCGGGGAAAGCCTCACCTAAATCCTCTCCAAAGGAGAGGACTTTCATCTAACCTCTAAACTATAACAAGGGCTTAGCTATGCCGGCCGAATTAAATTGCAGATCGTACAGTTTGCGGTAGTAGCCATTTTCTATACGCAGTAATTCCTGGTGAGTGCCCATTTCTTTTATCTCGCCGTGGTCAAGCACGATGATCTTGTCGGCATTTTGTATGGTTGATAAGCGGTGGGCTATTACAATAGCTGTACGGCCCTGCATCAGCTTGTTAATGGCATTTTGTATCAGCAGCTCGGTTTCGGTATCTACGGATGAGGTAGCTTCATCTAAAACCAGTATAGCGGGGTTATACACCAGCGCACGGATAAACGAGATCAGCTGCGCCTGCCCTGCCGAAAGGGTTGCCCCGCGCTCCATCACATTATAATCGTATCCGCCCGGCAGGCGCTCAATAAACTCATGCGCGCCCACATCTTTTGCTGCCGCGATAATTTCGTCGCGCGTTATGGCGGTATTGTTCAGGCTGATGTTGTTGCCGATGGTATCGGTAAACAAAAATACGTCCTGTATAACCGTAGCTATCCGCGATCGCAGGTAATCTACCTTATACTCGCGTATGTCGTGCCCGTCAACCTTAACCTCACCCCGGCCAATATCATAAAAGCGGTTAAGGATGTTGATGGTGGACGATTTGCCCGCCCCGGTTGCGCCAACCAGTGCCAGGGTTTCGCCGGGTTTAATATGAAAGTTTATGTCCTTTAGTACCCAGTTCTCATCATTATAAGCAAACCAAACGTTGTTAAACTCAATTTCGCCGTTTAAGGCCGGCGGCGCAAGCTTACCTTCGTCGATAGCAACCTCATCGGTATCTAAAACCTTAAATATCCTGTCGGCGCCTACCATACCCATTTGCAGCGTGTTAAATTTATCGGCCAGTTGGCGTATCGGCCTGAAAAGCATGTTGAGCAGCACAATAAACCCCGTAATAACGCCGGGAGTGATACCATTAGGCGATGCCGACAGCGCGTGCATCTGCTGATCGTTCAGGATGCGTTTACAGCCATACCAAACCAAAAGCGCTATACAAATGGCAAACAAGATCTCGACCACTGGGAAGAAGATAGAATAGTACCAGTTTGAGCGGATGTTGGCATCGCGGTATTTTAAATTGACCGCTTTAAACTTGCGCATTTCCTGCTCTTCGCGGGCAAAGTATTGTATAATGCTGATACCGCTGATGTGTTCGGCCAGAAAGGTATTTAACTGGGCTACCTGCGTGCGCACTTCCTGGAAGGACGATTTTATCGCTTCCTTAAAAACATATGTAGATGCAAAAAGCAGCGGCATGGGTATCAGTGTAATGAGCGCCAGTTTCCAGTCCTGCCAAAGCATGTACCCGATAACGGCAAATACCAGCAGCATATCGCCCATAATGGAGATGAGTCCTTCCGAAAAAATATCGGCGATGGTCTCCAGGTCAGACACGGTACGCGTAATCAGCATCCCGATAGGTGTACGGTCAAAATATTTTAACCGCAAGCTGGTGATGTGGTTAAAAATATCTACTCTCAGGTCGCGGATAACCGACTGCCCCAACGAGTTGGTCAGATAGGTTTGGTAATATTGCGCAACAGTTTGGATAAGCAGCTGAGTGATCATCAGCCCAACCATAAAAACCAGGCCGTTGTAGTTGTTGCCCAATATCTCCTTATCAAGCGTTTTTTGTATCAGGATGGGCTGTACCAAAGCAATGCCCGCCAAAAAAATGGTAAGCAATGCCGCTATGATAAATGTGCCATTATAAGGCTTAACATAGCGCATAACCCTCCCCAGCAATTTCCAGTCGAGCGCCTTACCTGTAACTACAGCAGCCCCCCCACCCCCTGAAGGGGGAGTTTTTGAAGTATCTTTTTTATTGTCTTTACTCATTTATTAAGTCAAATTTGTTCCCCTTTCAGGGTTAGGGGCTATATAAGGGTACCTTACTTCTGTTAAATACAAGCCGCACGCCGGTACGCTCATTCCCGCGTTGCGGCGGCTTTTACTTTCGATGATGTTGCGGATATCTTCCGGCTGCATTTCACCACGCCCCACCATGATCAGCGTGCCCACTATGGCCCGCACCATGTTACGCAAAAACCTGTCGGCAGAGATATGAAAAACGATGCCGTTTTCCGTCTCCGCCCATTCCGCTTTTACAATTTTACAATTATTGGTTTTAACCTGTGTATTACTTTTACTAAAACAGCTAAAATCTGAGTATTCCATGATAATTGCCGCCGCCCGGTTCATCAGTTCCAAATTTGGCCTGTCGCGCAGCAGCCAGGAGTAGCCGTGCAAAAACGGATCTTTTTCGAAGTGGATATGGTACGCGTACGAGCGCAGGGTAGCGTCGAACCGTGCGTGCGCATCAGCATGTACTGGGATGATATTTTTTACGGCGATAGCATGCGGCAGCAGGGCGTTTAACCCCCTAACCCCCTGAAGGGGGAATTTTTGAAGTGCTTCTTCAGCGCCCCCTTCAGGGGGGTGGGGGGTAATATGCGCATAATACTCTTTAGCATGCACGCCGGTATCTGTACGGCCGCAGCCGGTGGTTTCTATGGGTTGGCGCAGCAGGGTTGTCAGCGCTTTATCCAATAACTCTTGTACGGTAACGGCATTTGGCTGCACCTGCCAACCGTGATAGTTGGTGCCATCGTAACTTAGCTCAATAAAATATCGCTGGGTGTTGGCCACGGTACAAAGTTAACATCATTTGGCAAACTTATTATTTTGTGAATTCTACGCTTTTTAGTAGTCCGGAATTCGTATCAATCCCCACCCTATAGCAGGCCAACGAGTTTGCATAAATTTCATTGCCCCAGGAAGTAAATCCGACATACAAATCATCTTCAAAACACAAGTTAGGCACAGATAAAAACCATTCTACATCAAGAGTTCTGCTTAAACAATATAAATTTGACTTGGCCCGATATTCAAAGTTAAAGGGGGCTTCACAAACCAAGACCCGGCCGTCTGCTAATATTTCTACCTCGTAGAAACTGGTAGAGAGTGGCGAATGCTTTTTAATGACTCCAAATTCGTCAATAAAACTTATCACATTACGTAGAAAATCTATTTTCATATAATTGAAAAATAAAAGTAATTAAAAAGCATTTATCTTTGTTTCAATCTACAACCCTTAAAAAAAATGCTACAACGTATCCAATCCATATACCTGCTGTTTGCTTCATTAGTACTTTTTGCGCTCTTCATATTCCCGCTCGCACATAACATTTTTGTGGGCGGTAAACTGGTGAACGTATCTGTTACCGGCGTTTACGAAATTGTTAACGGGCAGGATAAGCAAATACAGCAATTTTTGGCGCTTACCATTATTACTGTTATTGCCGCGCTTATACCTTTTGCGGTTATCTTTTTATACAAAAACCGCAAACAGCAAATAGCACTTTGTTACAGCGCCATACTGCTGCTTATAGGCTACAGTTTTTGGATGGCGCAAACCGTTAAAAAAGTGGTTGGCCAAATTCAGCTGGAATATAAGAACATGGGTATTGGCCTGTTTTTAACCTCGCTGAGCATCATACTCATCATATTCGCGGTTAAAGCCATCCAACGCGACGAAAAGCTTGTAAAATCGGCCGACAGGCTGCGGTAAACTGCATGGCAAATAAAGCCGGGTTTATAGCCCGCCTTTACGTTCTGTTACCTTTAGCAGTTCGGCGGTTACTTTATCTGATGTGATGCCCTCGGCTTCGGCTTTAAAATTCATTAATATACGGTGCCTTAAAACAGCAGGCGCCATGGCGTGGATATCCTCCATCACAACCGAATAACGGCCTTTTAGCAATGCCCTCGCTTTAGCGGTAAGTATCAGTGCCTGCCCTGCGCGCGGGCCGGCGCCCCAGCGTACCCATTCTTTTACGTAAGCTGTATTAGTGGTATCGGGCCGGGTAGCGCGGATCACCTCACTAACGTATCGGGTAAGGTCTTCATTGATAGTTACCTGCCTTACCAGCGCCTGGGCCTGTATAATTTCGTCAGCGGTGATCACGGCCTGCACATCTGCCTTTTGGCTGCCCGTGGTGCGATTCAATATCGCGAACTCTTCATCCGGGGTTGGGTAGCCAATCTTGATCAGCAGCAAAAACCTGTCGAGCTGTGCCTCGGGCAATGGGTATGTACCAGCCTGTTCAATGGGGTTTTGCGTAGCCAGGATAAAAAAAGGTTTATCCAGCGGATAGGTTTGCCCGCCGTAGGTAACCTCAAACTCCTGCATGGCTTCCAGCAGGGCCGACTGCGTTTTGGGCGGCGTACGGTTTATCTCGTCTGCCAGTATAATGTTGGCAAACAACGGGCCTTTATTGAATTTAAAGAAGCGCCTTCCGGTGGCATGGTCTTCCTCCAGTATCTCGGTACCTATGATATCCGTAGGCATCAGGTCGGGCGTAAACTGTATGCGCCTGAACGACAGGTGCAACGCCTGCGACATGGTTTTAACGATCAGCGTTTTAGCCAGACCGGGCACACCCTCAAGCAGGCAATGCCCTCCGGCCAAAAATGCAACCAGCAGTTCGTCCAGTATAGCATCCTGCCCAACAATTACCTTTTGTATCTCGGCTTTTAATGCCGGTAATTTTTGCAGCAGGGCATTTATGTTTTTTTCGGTCAGTTCCAATGTGTTATCAATTATATAACTGTCAGCGTTTTTATTACTCACCCGGTCTTAGCTTCGCCCGACCACCCTCTCTGCTGCGCAAAGGGGGTTTTTCTCGCCGTCCTTCGGTAAGGGTTGGGGTGAGGCTCTGAGGCTACAAGATATTATGCTTTTAACTAAATACCATGCTTTTTTATAAAAATCACGCTAAAGTATCTAAAACTTTACACCCTGTTATGTTTATTAATAATAGCGGGCAATATTTTTGTTTAATTTTAGTCCCGATATCTATTGGGATCGGCGGCAAATGGCATACGGGCAAAAATTCACTTTTACAAGGTTAAGCTACCACAGCGGCGATTGGGACACCGACCAGCGTATGCCGTCAAACCTGCTTAACTCTTTGCTTGAATATACCACTATCCCCATTGATACCGCCGAAAAGGTGATCCCCCTGAGCAGTGAGGATATTTTTAATTACCCTTTTTGTTATCTGAGCGGCCACAAACTGGTGCAGTTTGACGCTAAGGAGAAAGCCAACTTTAAAAAATATGTACAAAACGGCGGCTTTGTTTTTGTTGACGATTGCAACCACGATATCGACGGGCTGTTCGCCAAATCATTCGAGGCGCAAATGGCGGCATTGTTTGGGCCAACAGCCCTGAAGAAGATACCCAATACCCATAAGCTGTACAGTTCGTTCTTTAAGTTTGATAAAGGGCCGCCAACAACCGCCTTTGAACTGAACGGATGGGGCGACGACCTGGTACACGATTACCTGAAAGCCATTGAAATAAATGGCCGCATAGGCGTATTGTACAGCAGTAAGGATTACGGCTGCGAGTGGGATTACGACTTCCGCAACAAGCGTTTCCTGGCCGAAGACAATACCAAATTTGGGGTAAACATTATTGTTTACGCCATGAATTCGTAATTAGCATTATATTTATCGGGATTTAAAATTTACATGACAGAAGGCTACTATATATCTATAAACGACCGCGAAGAAGGCCCTTATACGCTTGAAGAATTGCTGGGTATGCACCTTGAGTTGGATACCATGGTGCTATCGCCGCTGGGCGGCGACTGGCAGCGGGCATCTGACCTGCCCGAACTATTCGACTACTTTGAAGCGCAGGGCTTTTATTTCCCTACCGAGGATAATCTGGCCGGATTTTGGTGGCGCCTGCTGGCTTACGTTATCGATTCGGTGATCGTATCCAACCTGCTGTCGCTTGTTACGGGTGATATTACCGCGCCTATTTATAAAAAGATGTTAGATAATACCCTCACCAAAGAGGATATGCCCCTGTTTTTCCAGGTTACCCTAATGAACTTTTTGGTGTTTGCCTTTTACAACGCCATTTGCGAGGCCACCCCGCTGCAAGGCAGCCCGGGCAAAAAAATATGCCGCCTGGTGGTTGTAGATACCGACGGCCGCAGGCTGAGCATGGGCCGGGCGCTGCTACGTAACCTCAGCAAGTTTCTTTCGCAGATCGTTTTCCTGGTGGGCTACCTTGCCATTTTATGGGACGACCACAAGCAGGCCTGGCACGATAAGATAGCCCGCACCTATGTGCTGGTACGGAACAGGTAGATGTGCAGGTGTGCGGATATGCAGACGATTTTTGCCCTGTTGGTGTTGTCACCAACAAGCCGCCATGCTAAAGCGGTCGGTTATCCGTCTAAAGGTTGTTGGTGACAACACCAACAACGGCGAATACCAACAAGCCGCAATGCTAAAAGCGTGTCGGTTATCTGTCTAAAAGGTTGTTGGTGACAACACCAACAACGGCGAATACCAACAAGCCGCCATGCTAAAAGCGTGTCGGTTACCTGTCTAAAGGTTGTTGGTGACAACACCAACAACGGCGAAAAGGTTGTTGGTGACAACACCAACAACGGCGAATAGAACTACTTACAATACATCTTAACCAAAGCAATGGCCTCTTTTGAACCTAAGGTGATAGCCTGTTTAAAATCGGCGCAGGCGCCTGTTGGGTCTTTCATGTTTAGCCTGGCCTGCCCGCGCAGGGTGTAGATCTCATCATTCTTTGACTCAAACTTAAGGGCGTAGTTAAAGTCGGCGTTAGCGCGGTCGTTATCGCCTAAAAAGCTGCGCGCCAGTCCCCGTTTTGCAAATACAATGTTGTTGTCCAGATCGATAAACAAAACGCTGTTATAATCATCCACAGCGCCCTGGTAGTTCTTCATGGCCATGCGTATAGCGGCGCGTATCAGGTAAGGTTCCTCGTCACCCTCGTGTATCTTAATGGCCTTATTTACGTCAGCCAATGCGCCCGGGTAATCTTTCAGATCGAGTTTAGCGCTGCCCCGGTTACTGTAAGCATCAACAGATGCCGTATCAAGCTTTAAGGCGGCGTTATAATCAATGATAGCGCCATTAGGGTCGCCGGTACTTTGTTTGGCAGCACCCCGGCCAACGTAAAACGTAGCCACCTTAGGGTTTTTGGCTATTAAAGCGTTTAATATCGGCAGGCTTTCGCTGTAAAAGCGTGCCTTCATCATGGCTTTTACCATGCGGGCGTAAAAGTCATCATCGTCGGTGCCAATATCTGCTATCTTTTTGAAATCGGCTAAGGCACCCGGCCTGTCGCCGGTCTTCAGGCGGGTATTGGCGCGCCTCAGGCGGGTTTCCACGTTGCCCGGTTGTATCTCTAACGATTTGCTGTAATTTTTAACTGCCGTACCATAATCCTTACGGTCGTAAGCGATCATCCCCAACACTACATACGCGTAATCGTTGCCCGGGTTGATTTTTATGCCCAGGTTAAGGTCGGTTAAGGCGGTAGCGGTGTCCTTCAGTTCAAGTTTGGCACGGGCACGGGTGATATAGGCGTAGCTGTTTTTGGCATCCAGTTCAATTGCCTTATCAGCATCTTCCTTAGCGCCGTCGTAATCTTTGCGGTCAAGTTTCAGATCGGCGCGGTTCTGGTAAGCATCGGAGTTTGCTTTCAGCTCTATCGACTTATCAAAATCCGTAATGGCCCCTTCCTTATCATCCAGGTTACGGCGTACCATGCCATCGTACAGGTACAGTTCCGAGTTGTTAGGGTCCTGCTTTATGGCCTGGGCAAAATATTCCAGCGCGCCCTTCTTGTCGTTGCTGTTACTCAACGCGTTTGCCAGGTATTTATACAGGTTTGGCATTTTTGGGTTAAGTACAATCACCCTTTTATAATCGGCAATGGCAGCTTTGTAATTTTTAAGGTTACCGTAAGCATTGCCCCGGTAAAACACCGCTTCGGCGTTTTTAGGGTTCAGGGCTATGGCCGCGGTATAATCGGCAATAGCGCCTTTAAAATCGCCGATGTTGCCTTTTGAGTTAGCCCGGTAGTAGATCAGGTCAGAGTTTTTTGGGTCGAGGGCCACCGCTTTGTCGTAATCTTCAATGGCGCCTTCGTTATCCTTCAGGTTGCTTTTGGCTACCCCGCGATACTCATACAAAGATGGGTCTTTAGGGTCTAACGCAATGGCTTTGGTAAAATCTTCAACCGCGCCGGCGTGGTCGCCCAGGTTGGCTTTGGCGTTTGCCCTGTAATGGTACATATCTGCATTGGGGGCCAGGGCAATGGCTTTGGTAATATCGGCTATGGCATCGACATATTTTTGCTGCGCGTTGTTTGCGTTGCCGCGATAAAAATAGGCGAAGGGGTTTTTAGGGTCAAGCTCGATAGCGCGGTCATAGTCCTGAACGGCCATGGGGTACTCCTTCAGGTCGTTATAGGCGTTGGCGCGGTAAAAGTAAGCGCGGCCGTTCTTGGGGTCAAGCTGTATAGCTTTAGTGAAATCGGCAACGGCGGCGTTATAGTTTTTTTGGCCCGCCTTTGCATTACCACTCTGCATAAAGCTTTCGGCGGTTTGCGCGGCGCAGCAAACCGGGAAAAGGAAGAATATCAAAAGTAATCTGACCATGGCTGTTATCTGAAAGGCTTAAATAAGAACGATGCCGAAGCCGTTGTGCCATCGCCGGTATTGCGGCCGTTTATGAAATGGCCCGCCGATAAGAACACCGAGAACCGCCTGCTGAACGTGTACCCGTAAGTAAACGATGCCTGGTTGAACGCGAAATTTTTATTGGTGGATTGTATGGGCGAAAACCTGGTAAAGCTGCTGGCCGAGTAAAACCCGCCTAACGACACCGAAACCTGGTGACGGAACCTCCTGTCGAGCGTTAGGCCGAACGAGCCGGTGTACCTGTCTTGTATGGGCCCTTCGGGGCCGAAGTACTGGCGCACGCCGTTTTCTAAAGTAAAATAATAGTTTTTACCCAGCACCTTGCCGCTGCCTGCAAAGGCAAGCTTAATTTCGGCGCCCTGCTGGTTGTAGCCCAGGCCGGGGTCGGTATACAGGGGTTGCACGAAGGTGCCTTGTATGGTAAAGTAATAAATGTAGTTGATGTTGGCCAGGTAATAGCGCAGGCCTACTTCCAAATCGGTGAAGCCCATGGTAACGGTTTTGGCGGTATTATCCTCGTAAGTGTTTTTTACATAGGGCAGCAGCGCCACCAACGTAAAGCGCCTGCTTAAACCATACTCGGCGTATAACGAAAACCCAAGCGACTCGAACTGCCCGCCCTCGGGAAACAGCGTTTTGCGGCGCAGCGAATCCCAGCCCCTGTCGGCATAAAAGTAACTGAACGACGGCGACAGCAGCAACCGTTTTGGCCGCACCGGGAAACCACCCGCGTGGCTGCTGTTTGGCGCCAGCATCATGATGCCGATGGCAATTAATAAATACTTTAAGTGAGTTTTAGGTAAATTCATCTTTTAAAGTTAAAATAATGCAAACGCGTCGCGCATCCACCTGCCCTCCAGGTCTTTGTACACCTGGCTTACTTCGTGCCCCAGATCTTTAAACACCAGCAGCTTTTTTTTGCCGGGGATGATGTTAAACGTGCCATACTCGTTATAGGGTGGGGCGTAGGGGTCTAACAGGCCTATGCCCATAATGGTATTGCAGGTTAAGTTGGCGGCAAAGTTCTTCCCGTCGTAATAGTTTAAATTATCAAGCACCTTGGTAAAGGTTAAGCCAGGCTGTGTACGTACATATTTTTTGATATCGTTTATTGGCCAGGTAACCTCGCCGTCTAAATTATTTACATCGCATAATATAGGGTTTTGCGCCGAGCACAGGTTAACCCTTTTATCAAGGCTGGCGGTGGCTATGGCCAGGTACCCGCCCATACTACCGCCCGATACCAGTATATTATCGTGCTTAAGGTTGGGCTGCGCGTACACAAAATCAACCGCGCGTATGCAATCCATTATCACCCCGCGCATCACGTACTTGTCGCGGTCTTCTACCCGGTAAAAAATAAACTCGTCGCGGCGGGTATCGATCGGCCCGCGACTATTACCCTGCCCCCTTACGTTTAGGGTGATAATAGCCAGGTCTTCATCCAGACCGGTTATGGGCAATAAGTTAACCTGGTAACCCGGTAAACCCAATAATACGGAAAACTTGCGATTCTTGTTACTGCTGATGGGCACCGTCATCCATCCCCGTATGGTGTAGTTATCCAGCGATTGCATCTCGATAAGGTACACCTTGCGGTTATCGGTGTTCATTTTTGGCATCGGCGTTACCTTAAAGTTTGGTTTCACCTGTGCCAGTTCGGCTTTTGCTTTTTGCCAGAAGGCGTCAAAATCGGCAGGCTTGGGGTACTTAGATCGTATCTCCTCGGGCTTAATGCCAAAAACACGGCGCGTGGTATCGTCGTACTCGCTAATGTTCACCATAAAGTTCACCTTGTAAAAACCCGACTTTAGGGCCGGCAGCTCAAAGGTGTATTTCTCCGCGGCTTTTTTACCGATATGGGCTTTCTGCGTGCCCGAACCTATTTTTTTGCCATGCTGCGTAATCAGGTATGATACCGTGCCCTCCTGCACCACATCGGTAGGGTTTTTTACCTCGAAAGTATATTTGGCGTTGCTATCAAAAATGGCGTTCTTGCTGGCCGAGGTAAGCACGGTAGATATACCCTCCTCGTCGTCCTGGGCTACGGCCGGGCTTATCGCCGCGAAAGTTAACAGGCATAGCAGTAAAAAAAATATCTTGTTTGATGGATTAGCCATATTAAGCCTTAATTGCTGCTGAGTTGTTTTCGGGGTTACGTGGTTGGTTTTTGATCAAAAAATCCGACCTGCGAATATAATGATTTAGCGGCTCCTCTATCAGCTTGAACAACAGGATAGATACCCCGTTAAGGATGATAAAGGCGTACAGCACGTTCAGGTTATCGTACTGGAAGGGCGAGTTCCAGTCCTTCCCCCATTTATCGTACAGCTCAAAAATATCATCGTTCCATTTGTTAAAGGCGTTGTGTAAAATATCGTACATCCAGCCCAAATGGATCAGGTAAAATATATACGAGCTTTTGCCCAGCAGCTCAACAAATTTGTTCGATAATATTTTTTTGAGGATGGTAGTTTCGGTCAACAGGCCGTAAAAGAACAGCGCTATAGAGGCTGCCAGCAGGTAATTATTGGTGATGATGCCCAGCGGATGGTGCAGGCCTGCAACCTCGCCTTTGGGGATAGGCAGCAGGCTCATGATCCACACGCAAACAAATATCAGCCCGAAACCCAGGTAAGTGTATTTGCTTTTGCTTTGCCCCGTCAGGTTTTTTTTGCGTACGATAAGCGCCAGTTGTATCCCCGCGAAAAACTCGAAACACCGGCCCAAAAACGTGTACAGCATCATGAAGGTAAAGTTGCCGAAAAAGCCATACCAGTTAACATGCCTGAATATCAGCACCAGCGTAACGCCCGCCAAAGTAATGGCCACCGGCTGCACGTAAAACTTGCGGTACTTTTGGGCGAAGTAAAATATAAAAGGCGCCGAAAAGTAAAAGCACTCCTCTACCGTAAGGCTCCAGCCCTGGGCAATACCGGTAAACTTTAACTGGTCGAAAAAGCCGCGTAAAAAGGTGATATGCATAAAAAACAGCCCGATGGGGTTGGCAAAGCCATTGGTTACCTTTTGGTCGTGCGTAAAATAGTAGGCTACAAAGGCCCCCAGCGTAAGCAAAAAGTACATGGGGTAAATACGCGCCACACGGTTTTTAAGATACTGCCTGAACCAGTTGCCGGTGAGCTTAAAGCTGTCGAAATACCTGAAGGCGATCAAAAAACCCGACAGCACAAAGAAGATGGTTACACCGATATGGAACTCGTTAAGAAAACGTTGCACAGCACGGGGAAAATTTTCATCAAAGGCGTAGGCGTAATGCGATATGAATACCAGGTAGGCAGCCATTGCACGCACGCCTGTTAGGGCCGGAATGTAATTTTGTAAAGGTTTTTGCGCCAAAACTGTAGTTTAAATTTGTGTTTAACCCGTAATTATCGCCTATGGTTATGCAAAGCAAGTACCACTTGTACGCACTGCCGAATTTAGCCTCACCCCGGCCCTCTCCAAAGGAAGCCTCACCCCAGCCCTCTCCAAAGGAGAGGGAGCTAAAGCACGCTTATTTTAAAGTCCTCTCCTTTGGAGAGGATTCAGGTGAGGCTTAAAGCACCCCGGCCCTCTTCCATAGGAGAGGGAGCTAAAGCACGCTTATTTTAAAGTCCTCTGCAAAGGAGAGGATTAGGTGAGGCTTAAATCACCCCGGCCCTCTCCATAGGAGGGGGAGTAAGCCCTTACCACCACGCTGTCATTTCGAACGATAGTGAGAAATCTTATACGAGCGATCAGTGCCGGCTATGCACGTTCAAATGCAAGGCGTAGAAGATCTCTCCCCGCTATCGCTCGTTCGGGATGACAGCGGCGGGTATCCATGCAATTTCATCTGCACATCTGCATATCTGCACATCTATAAAGCAGACCCCTGCACCACGCCCCTGCTTAAAATCCGCTGGTCAATATAGTACTGTATCTCGCTTTTTTTCAATCCCCAGTTGGGGGCAATCAGCAGCTCGCGGTCGCTAAGGCCGAAGAGGCGCTGGATGATGATATCCGGCCGTACCAGCGGCAGCAGTTCGCACAAAAAGTCGGCGTACTCGTCAATACTGAACAGCTTAAAAGGTTCGCGCTTGTACTTAACGCCCATCACGCTGCCCTCTACAATATGCAGGTGATGAAATTTTACAAATTTTATCTGCGCGTGGCGGTTTATCTCGTCGGCGTATTTCAGCATCATCTCCTTAGTTTCCCAGGGGAAACCGAAGATGGTGTGCACACAAATATCCAGTTTGGTGTTTTCGGTTAAGGCAAGCGCCCGTATCAGTTCTTCGTGACTGCAGCCACGGTTTATCTGGTTCAGCGTATCGTTGTAAATGCTCTCCATGCCCATCTCCAGGTCAACGTCAAAACGGTCGGTGTAGCTTTCCAGCAGGGCTATCTTTTCGGCGTCTATACAGTCGGGGCGGGTACCCACGCTAAGGCCAACAATATCTTCGGTGCCATAACTTAAGGCCTCGTCGTACATCATTTTAAGGTAATGCGCAGGCGCGTAAGTGTTGGTATTGGGCTGAAAGTAGATAATAAACTTATCGGCCTTGTTGCCCTTGCGGGCGCGCTCCATACCCTCTATCACCTGCTGGCGCACGGTAGGGGCGTTGCGGCTTACCGATGGCGTAAACGAATCGACATTGCAATAGGTGCAGCCGCCGTAGCCCTTGCTGCCATCGCGGTTGGGGCAGGTAAAGCCGCCATCAACAATCACCTTAAACACCCGGTGCCCTTTGTATTTTTCCTTAAGCCAGGGGCCATAGTTGTTATAGCCCTTCTCCCACCTCGGTTCTACCGGTTGCGTTATTGTTTCCACTGATTGCATTGCCGCAAAGATACGGATTTTTAAATGTGCAGGTGTGCGGATGTGCAGATGTGCAGATGCAGTTCCCCTCTTGAAACCATTGGTCCACGAGATACTGTGCAACTATTGGGCGGCTTAAATTCCCTCCCTTGGGAGGGGCGCGATGTTTGTGTGGTGGCAGGGAGGGGTTTATAGACGATGTATGTTGTATAAACCCCTCCCTACACCCTCCCGTTGGGAGGGAATCGCACCTCCCCGATACTTTAATTTATCCCTTTACAATCCGGGATATTTTCCCGCTTGCAGAGCGCTTAGGGGTGTGTTAATGAAGCGATGAGTAGAAGTAAGGCTATCATGGTGAGCCTGTCGAAGTCTGTCATGGTGAGCCTGTCGAACCACATAGCCGCATTTTGTCATGCTGAACATAGTGAAGCATCTATTAGCCAGGATGCATAAGCGTACAGGTCTTCGACAAGCTCAGACTGACAAGCCACAGACCAAGTTCCCCTCTCGAGAGGGGTTAGGGGTGTGTTGATGATAATTTCGAACATCGAATGCTGAATATCGAATGTCGATCTACTTTATTATTCAACATTGGGCGTTCGGTGTTCGAAATTTTGATAGCCGATAAGTAAAGGTACTGTTGCAGCGTTTGGTTACGCCAGCCCCGCTATCCGCTCATACGCCTGCAGGCCTTACGCGCTAACTATTAAAGCCACTGCAAACCGCAAACTAATAACTGCTGACCGAAAGGTGGCCGGTATACGCTGCTATCGGGTTTAGGGGGCGATGGGGCTGCCGTTATGCCGAATTTATTTCGGCATCCCACAAGCATCTTGGCTACCTGCCGCGTGAGTTCCTGAAACAAGTTCAGGATGACGGGTTGGCTAATTCCAACTGTCCGCAAAGGGAAGCGGACATGCCGGACGGGGTAACCTGTCATTTCGAACGAGGTATGATGAGAACCAACCGGAGGGAATTCATCACGCCTTAAACATAAAATACTTGATAAATCTTATACGCTTTGCATGGGCCCGAGATAGGGCGCTTGCGGTAGCGGCAGAATATTATCTATTAGTTAATTGAAAAACAGGTATTTATACGTATAGGAATATTGCTCTCTATTAATAATATTAGCAAATTAACCAAACTTAATTATGAGAATTACAAAAAGGAGAATTAGAAAACCTGACAACTATCTACTTGGAATAAATCCAGGGGACAACTTTTACGTGGCAAGCCCAGTTATTACAAACGCGAACCAACAATTGTTAATTAATGCCGGTTTTACACCCGCATTAAACATCGGAGAACAAGTTCTTCCAACTGTTAATAAAGCCATTTCAAAATTCAACGCAAATGGTGGTTTTATTACTTTAAAGGGCCAGCCTAAGGTTCCAGCTCAGCGAGAGTTTACTTTTCAAGACTGGCATGGCAATTGGCATACCAAAATGATAGATTACGAACGATATCCAAGACAAATATTACCAGCTCCACTAATTGAAATAAGCATTGTAGAAAATCTGCAAGGAGAGAAAATAGCAAGATCTCCTCTGTTAAATAATTCCCCAGGGAATCATAACATGATTAAACATACTATTAATCTATTTTTAGAACTGTTTGGAGAATGTGAAATTTTACAAGATAACTTGCTTCCGGCACTTAATATTCCAATAACGAGGTTAAATTGGGATATTCTACCACCGGGAAATTATCCTTGGGCTACTTTACAGCCAAGAATTCAAATGGTAATAAATAATACACCAATAAATACTCGCCAAGCAATTCAAGATCGATTTGAATTCTTGTCTAGTTATACACCAAATTTTGTAGCCACAGGACGGGCTGGATTTAAAGGGTATTTTGTATTTGGTTATCCAAAGCATGATTTTTATATATTGGAAAGTATTTTTGAAGGCAATGCCACGTATGTTTTAGGACAGGACTGGAATGTTGTGGCTCAACTTTCTAAAGGAGAGATACTTGATAATCAATTACACCAATATCGATTTTTACACAACGATGCATGGCAGAAAAATATAAATGATATAATGTAAACCATATTGTTTTATAAGCCTTATTAGTGAAACTATATACCATTTGATATTAAATTTATGAGTGAAAAAGACACAAAAAAACACAAAAGTAATTTGACGACGATACGGTTTCACTTTTATTCTCTAAAGTTCACTCCATATAACCAGAGTAATCAATCTAATGATGATATACTTTTTAAAATAATCACGTATGTAACAAACGAATTACACAAAGGGAAAGGACATTTAATAGACAGAAATCATAATCGACCGGAAGAGGGAAGTAGAGAGTTATTCATGGCTCAATCAGTTATCTTACTAAAGGAAAAAAGGATAAGGTGTACAATGGCTTTATTAAGATCAGGAAGAGTTCCCATGCTTAAACCTGCTGACAAGTTCAAGTTAATCCCATTAGATGCAGCTCAAGGGTCAATAGCCGAACAGACCCACTTCTTTATCGATTATAGTAGAAACCCTGCTGTGATCTGCTTAGAATTTAATAGTAATGGGCCACGTTTATCCGATATAGAATATTACCTGAGAAACGTTGCAAGAGACACATTGAAATTAGCCAAGGCGACTGAAGTTACGGTATATATGGATACATCAATTGATAAAACTTTAACAGAACTCAAAAATGTTTTGAATATCGATATAAAGATACAACCGCAGAAATTGGCAAAAATGGATACAGATTTAGTTGGACAGTATTTTTTAGGTATAAACACGATAGGCCAACGTATAAAACCTAAGTTTATAAAACTTGAAGCATTATTCCAAACTCCCGGGAATTCGGTCAAAAGTACGCAATTGAATAAAGAAGCTAATAATATGGTAATTAATTTACTGCAAAAATTTAAAGGACGTCCCTTTAATATTGACGCTTTTGAAAATTTTGTGGTTCGATACGAAGATATTAATGGGAAAGAGGAAGTTTTCAATCTATTAAAAGGTAAAAAAGAAATCATTAAAGAAATAGATTTAAAGAAAACAACGAAACTCAAAGAATGGTATGAATTGATTCAAATAGAGATAGACGATTTTATACAAAGCTTGTAGTCGTGATGAACCAATACTTTCGACGACCATTAATTTGCGATTATACAATAGGACTTACCCTATGTACTGTATGCTTCTATTTTTATAGAAGTAGTTATATAAGCTTACCAAAAGAACAATTTACGGTAAGCACCGCATCCGATTTATCAACAATTGCTTTGACTCTTGCAGGTTTTATTTTAACGCTTTTAACAGTCCTCATCACTTTTAAAAGCGGCTCTACGATTAAAAAAGACACGAATATCGACGAAGAAACAGTGTTTGAAATCTTTTTTGCAACTGACTTATACTTCGAAACCGTTAAGCATTTGAAAAACTGTGTTAAATCTTTAACTGTGATTTCGGTAATCGGTTATTCTTTAAAATTATTTTTAAATGAGGGTAGCCAAAAATTTATTTATTTTTTTAACATTCTCGGCTTAGTCATAATTGCTCTGACGTTATGGCGAAGCCTTTTGATATTAACTAGAATTATAAACCTTCAAAAAGCAGGATGATTTGAAAATGAAATTATTGTTTTTTTATGAAATTATGTTCATTCAGACTTTCTAATTTGGTCTTGCGTGATTACCGCAATTATTGCGCCTATGGCATTGGAATTTAGTTTATCCGGTTAAATCCAAAATAGCGTAGCAGTCACAATCCAAAGCCCATAACAGCACCCCCACAAAACGGCATATAAAAATTCCCCCATAAGCATGGTGGCACAATCATGTCAGTACCTGAAAATGCAATTCGCTGGTTATCAGGTGTTCATGTATGTTCACAGTGTTCACGTGCGCCGAACGTGAACACCTGGCGGCAAAGCGGCGGCGTGTTATTCTGCCTGGCACATCCGTCAACACACCCCTAACCCCGCTCAAGAGGGGAGCTGCTCGGGCAATAAAAAAGGGCAACCTGCATGTTTTGCGGGTTGCCCTTTTTGTTTGGGTTATGTATGTGGTTATTTATCCCACCATACATGGGTAGACAGGGCGTCGGGGCCTTGCCTTGCAATAACTTCGTTGTAGTTTTGCTTATTAAGGTCGTTTTCTGATTGCGGGTACTGCTGCCTGCGGGGTATATGCTTATCGGCGTTCAGCGCGGTTGGCACAGGGTCTACCAGGTTGGGGTAGCCCGTGCGGCGGTACTCGGCCCATGATTCCCAGCCGTTGCCCAGGTAGTTGGCAATCCATTTTTGGGTGATGATCTGCTCGAGGGCGTTGCCGGCATTAAAGGTTACACCGGGCTGCGCCAGGTAGGTGGTTATGTTACCCGCCGAAATGCCGTTTTGCTGCAGCGAAGCGGTGATGCCCTGCGTGTAAAACGTGGCCGCGGCGGCATCGCCCCCGGGTATCCAGCCGCGGTGGGCGGCTTCGGCCTGGGCAAACAGTATTTGCGCGTAGCTTGTCCATACCGCAGGAGATGACTGCGACGAGTAGGCGCGGCCAATCTGCGAAACGTTCCCCGGGTCAATGGTGTTAGCGGCTACGTCGCGGTTGCCAATGCTGTACTGGTCAAGGTCGTCGCCGGCGGTAGCATAAGGCAGGCCAACATATTCGCCGTTATCGGCAACCTCGGCGTATACCGGCAGGCGGGGATCGTTCAGGGCTTTTAAACGGTTAACCAGCTGGTCGCTCACGGCATAATCGTACCGGTTACGGTAGTTGCCAAAGTATGGGTTTTCGTTATTTTGCTCGGCGGCATATTTGTAGGCGGCGTTATCGTCGTTAGAGGTCATCAAGCCGTCGGCAACCGCTTTTTTAAATTCGGCGCTGCCGGTGTTTGGGTCAACCTCGCTTAAGCGCAGGGCCATAACGGCGCGCAACGAGTTTGCCCAGTGTTTCCATTTGGTAACATCGCCATCAAACAGCAGGTCGTTAAAAAAGCCGCCGCCATCAAACTGCGCCTGTGCTTCGGTAAGTTCCTTAAACAGGTCGGTATAGATATCCTTTTGCGCATCAAACTTTGGGTTAAGGGTGTTTAGCCCTTGTAAAGCCTGGCTGTAGGGGATATCGCCCCAGCGGTCGGTAATGGTTAGAAAGATAAACGCCCTTAATATACGGGCCGCGGCAATCTGGTTTGCGTTTGAGCCGAAGTTGGTGGTGGTTACCTGGTCTTTATAAGCAGGGTCGGTGTTAAACCGTATCACCTGGTTAAGATCGGCGATAGGGCCGGTATAATACCCCTGGTAATCGTACTGGGCCAGCGCGAACCTCGATTCGTTGGTGTAAAACGTTTCGGACAGGTATTGCGAGTATAACTCGCCCGCAAAGCTGTTGATATTTGTGGTAGCGCCGCCGCCGCCGGTGCCGCCAAGGTATTGCAGGGCGCCGTTAAAGGCGTACCCGGTTGATAATACCGAGGGCTGGTTGGGGTTTACGTTTATATCGTCGGTTATTTTTTTGCACGACGTAGCTGCCGTTACCACTAAAAAAACAACCATGAATTTATTTAAAAACTTTTTCATAAAACATCAATAGTTAAAAGTTTAAATTAAGGTTAAAGCCTATGGTACGTGTTGCGGGTAATTGCCCGCCCTCGTAAAACGACGTTTGCAGTTGAGACGGGTCTATCCCCTTAACTTTGGCTTTGGTATATATTAACCAGGGGTTTTGCGCCACAATTGAAAAGCGTGCCGATTGCAGCGGAATGCGCCCAAACCAGCTTTTAGGGATATTATACCCCAGGCTCACCTCTCTTAATTTAATGTAAGTAGCATCGTAGGTGTACTGCTCCCAAATGGTGCTGTAGTAACCTTCATTAAGGTCGCGGGTATCAACATAGGTAGTGTTTGGGGTGCCATCTTCATGCACGCCCTTAACCAGCGTACCACCGCCGGCCGATGGGTCATCGCGCCGCGGGATGCCGTTTTCGTTGTTACCTACGGTAGATAAGGCCAGGCCCGAACCGGCAAGGTTTTGCTGGGTTACCGATACAAACTTGCCGCCATACTGGTAATCGATAGAAAAGCCGAGATTAAAGCCTTTGTAGGTTATGCTGTTGGTAAAACCACCGGTAAAATCGGGCAGGATGTTTCCCAGGGTTACATTATCGTCCCGCTCGGGGAAACCGTCTGCATCAACAATAATATTGTTCGACGCATCCCTGCGGAAACCAGAGCCTATTAATTGCCCGTACGGCTCGCCAACTACGCTGTTAACCGAGAAGGATGGCGACCCCACAAAACCGAAACCTGTGGCGCCGGCGCCCTGGTATCCCGAAAGGGTTGCGCCACCGCCACCCTCGGGCGATGAGCGCAGGGTGTTAAAGCCGGGATAAAGCGATACCACCTTATTGCGGTTAAAGGCTATGTTAAAGTTGGCATCGTAAGTAAGCGTGCTGTTTTTAACCGGCGTACCCCCCAACGACATTTCGATACCATGGTTAACAATAGAGCCTGCATTGATGATAATGCTTGAGTAACCGGTGGTTCCGTTAACCGGTAAGTTAAGTATCTGGTCTTTGGTGTTGCGATGATAGTAGTTAAAATCAAACCGGATGCGGTCGCCTTTTAAGAAGTGCAATTCGGTACCCAATTCGTACGCGGTTGACAGGGTAGGCTTAAGGTTTGGATTTGGCAAACTGTTTGGTAAAAACTGTATAGGGCTGCTGCCATAAGGCACTGTACTTAAGTTAAAGGTTTGCGCGGTTTGGTAAGGGTCGATGTCTGAACCTACCTTAGCTACCGATGCCCTTAACTTACCAAACGTAAGGAAATTGTTTTTTGGAACAAGGCCCGATTCGGTAAACACAAACGATGTTGACGCGCCGCCATACCAATAAGAGTTGTTGTTTGATGGCAGGGCGGATGATTTATCGTTACGGATGTTTAAGTCGAGATACAAAAACTGCTTGTACCCAAATGAAGTGTAACCGTACATGCTGTTCACCACCTTGGTGCTATGGAACGAACTGTTGCTCGGCCTGTCTAACGAGTTGTTTACCGTATAAAGCCCCGGGATTGCCAAACCGCCGTTTGTACCGGCTGTTAAATATTTGGCAACATCTTCCCTCGATTCGGCATAAGCGCCCGCACGGAACGAAAGATCGGTGCCAAAATAATGGTCGTACTCTAACGAAGCCACATAATCATACTCTTTGTATTGATAGGTGCTTTCGGCGTAGGCATCGGGGTTAATGGTGTACGAACCCACCCGGCTGTTTGCATCGCGGTTTAAATAATCGCCCCTGGCAATTACAGATAATTTGAGGTCCTTCCTTAAGTTATATGACGCAGTTAAGTTACCGTATAAACGATTGTTGTTTGCCTCGGATGTGTTAACATACGCTTCGGTATAAGGGTTGTCCCAATACTTCGGCGAAAGGTTGGTTGGGCTGGTAATATTCCAGGTAGTGTAGGTACCATCGGGCCTGCGATAGTTTTTTAGTTTATTCATCTCCAGGTCGCGGTGAAACCACTGGTTAAACGAGCCCGATGTTTGCGTTCCGTAACCCTCTGCCGGAACATTCTTCAGATTTTCCTGAAAAATATTGACGTTGGCGCTAACGGTTAATTTGGGCGTTAGCTTAATTTCGCCGTTTACGCTTACGTTATTACGCGTTTGGTTGGTATTTGGGCTTACACCGGTACGGTTCAGGTTGGTGTACGATATACGGGTGTTGTAATTATCGCCGGCTTTTGAAAAAGCTACGTTGTTGTTGGTGGTAACACCTGTTCGGTAAAAATCGCGTACGTTATTTGGCTGTGCCACAAATGGCTTAAGCTTACCAAACTCAGGGTCCGAGGGGTCCCAGAAATACCAGGGGGCGTACATAGTGCCATCCATGCGCGGGCCCCAGCTTTCGTCTACCGAGTAGTTATAATATTTAACGCCGCTAAAGTTTTTCAGGTATTCAGGGTCGCCCGGTTTGTAATTGTAAATGTTCCAGGTTTGGCTGGTACCGCCGCCATACTCGTTTTGATATTGCGGTAATGTTGAAACGCGCTCTAAGGTTGTGGTTTGGTTTACAGATATACCTAACCCTTTTGCAGAACCCTTTTTAAGGGTGATAACAACGGCACCCTCTGAGGCACGCTGACCGTATAAAGCGGTTGCCGCCGGGCCTTTAAGCACGGTTAACGATTCCACATCATCGTTATTGACGGCATTAGGGTCGGTAATAACACCATTGACCACATAAATTGGGTTGCCACCCTGCAGCGAGTTGATGCCACGGATACGAATGGTTGACGCACCAAAGCGCGCGCCCGAGCCGCCTAATATCTGCACCCCCGATACCTTGCCGGCCAATGAGGTGTTTAGGTCCTGTTGCCGTGTCATGGTCAGGTTCTCGCCCTTTATTTGCTGCGCGGCATAACCCAGTGATTTCTCCTGGCGGGATATACCCAGAGCCGTTACCACAACCTCGCCCAGCTGCTGGCTGCTTTCACTAAGGGCCACATCAATAACAGTTTGGCCGCCAACCGGCACTTCTTTGGTAGTAAAGCCGATAAATGAGAATACAAGCGTAGCGTTATTATCAGGTACGGTGATAGAAAACTTGCCGTTCCCGTCGGTAATCGTACCTGCCTGGCCGCCCTTTACCCGCACACTAACACCCGGCAGGGTGCCCTTGTCTTGCTGCGCTGTAACGGTGCCTGTTACTGTTTTGGTTTGGGCCGATACCATCGCAGCGTTAAAAATCAAAACAACCAATAATAATAATCTATTCATATTTAGTACTCCTTTTCCATAAAAACATTAAACTTCATTTTTAACTATTAAAATTTAAAAAGCGACCCCTACGCCGAGGGAGGCGCTTTCCTAATTAACTGATCTTATAAAGAACAAACAGCGTATGTAATATTTTCTTCGGCAGTAAAGCCGGGTGTGAATTTGGTTTGGTCTACCAGCGTCATCAAACGTTAAGTTTAAATACAGGTAATTAGGGAGGGTAATGATTTTGGGCGCATATGAAACGCCGCACCGGTCTCTGTCATAGTTGACAATGCAAACATATTAATTTTTGATTAAATGAGATGATTTAAGGTTAATTAAAAACGAATATTATTCGAGCTATTAATTCTTTGGTTAATATTTAATATAAATGCAGAAAGTGGGAGCGATCGATGAATAATAACGGCACTATATGGGATAATATAATCCGGAGATGTACCTTTTGTCTCTATGTTTTAAAAGCATACTTCGGTAAGTACACTAATTAGTAACCTGATTTTTACAATAACCGGGTAAGTTGACGTCAATTCAAGTGTTTGAATGACGAATAGCGCGTTTAATAGACACCTGATGCCGCAAGCTATCAGGATTGCACATCAACATAACCTTGACCTTCTTGTCGAGGAAACCGCATCTGCTTTCCGGCTATGAGCGATTGAACCATCACCCATCATCAACTTATTATGCATGCATAGTTATCTAAAATCATTAATTTTGCCGCTTAACCATTATACGCCTGCATGGAAAGCATTGCTCCTTATAAGTCGCAACACAAAATACGCTTTGTAACCGCCGCCTCGTTGTTCGACGGGCACGACGCTACCATTAACATTATGCGCCGCATTTTGCAAAGCACCGGTGCCGAGGTTATTCACCTGGGCCACAACCGCAGTGTTGATGAGGTGGTGAACTGCGCCATACAGGAAGATGTGCAGGGTATTGCCCTCACCAGTTACCAGGGCGGCCACGTAGAGTACTTTAAATACATGCACGACCTGCTGACCGAGCGCGGCGCGGGCCATATCAAAATATTCGGCGGTGGGGGCGGGGTGTTCCTTCCGCACGAAATTGAAGAGTTGCAGGCCTACGGCATCACCAAAATATATTCGCCCGACGACGGCCGCACCATGGGCCTGCAAGGCATGATAAACCACATGATGCAGGAGTGCGATTTTTTGACGCCGGAAAGCCTTACCCCAACCCTCTCTGAAGGAGAGGGAGTTAAGCCCATGATGGACAAAGGAGCAATAGCCCGGCTGATAACTGCCGCTGAGTTAGGAAGCCCAGTTGAACTTAAGACTAAAGACTTAAGACTAAAGACTCCTGTCCTCGGCATCACCGGCACGGGCGGCTCGGGGAAATCAAGTTTGGTGGATGAGATCGTTCGCCGCTACCTGATGGAGACGGACAAAACGCTGGCCATAATATCGGTAGATCCCAGCAAGCGCAAAACAGGCGGCGCCCTGCTTGGCGACCGGATCCGCATGAACGCGATAAATAACCCGCGGGTGTATATGCGCTCGTTGGCAACAAGGCAGGCCAACCTTGCGCTAAGCAAGCACGTGCAGGAAGCCATTGATATTTGCAAAGCGGCGGGTTACGACCTGGTGATCGTTGAAACAAGCGGCATTGGCCAGTCGGACACGATGATAACCGACTATTGCGACCTGTCGTTATACGTAATGACCCCTGAGTTTGGCGCTGCCACCCAGCTGGAGAAGATTGACATGCTTGATTTTGCCGACCTGGTAGCTCTAAATAAGTTTGATAAACGCGGCGCTTTAGATGCCATTCGCGATGTGCGCAAGCAGTACAAGCGCAACCATATGCTTTTTGATGCCAAAGATGAGGACCTGCCCGTTTACGGCACCATGGCCTCGCAGTTTAACGACCCGGGTATGAACACGCTGTTTACCGCCCTGATGAAAACCGTTAAGGACAAGACGGGGGTGGATCTGTTGGGGGATCAGGAATCAAGAGGCAAGAATCAAGAGGGCGAATCGGAGAAGATCTATATCATCCCGCCGGACAGGATACGTTATTTGGCCGAGATTGCCGAAAGCAGCGCCGCCTATACCGATTGGGTTAACGAGCAGTGTAAAATAGCCCAGCAGATGTATAATGTGAAGGGCACGATAGCAACCGTAGAGACGCAATACCTTGCGTCTTCGGCTATGCAAGCCGCCGATGCACAGGAGTTTAATACGCGAAGTATCGCGTCTCTACAAGAGATATATTTACACCTGGAAGACCACCTGCACGCCGATTGCAAGCGCCTGCTAAAGGATTGGCCCGAAACCGTTGCCAAATACCAGGCCGAGAACTTTATATATAAGGTAAGGGATAAGGAAATTAAACAGCCGTTGTACTACACCTCGCTTTCGCAGTTAAAGGTGCCCAAGATAGCTTTACCAAAATACGAGGCCTGGGGCGATATACTGCGCTGGCTGCTTACCGAGAACGTACCGGGCGAGTTCCCGTACGCGGCAGGGGTGTTCCCGCTGAAGCGCGAGGGCGAAGATCCAACCCGCATGTTCGCAGGAGAAGGCGGCCCCGAACGGACGAACAAGCGTTTCCATTATGTATCGCTTGGTCAGCCTGCGCACAGGCTCTCCACCGCGTTCGACTCGGTTACCCTGTACGGCGAAGACCCGCACGAGCGGCCGGATATTTATGGTAAAATAGGTAACTCGGGCGTAAGCATCGCCACTCTGGACGATGCCAAAAAGCTGTACTCGGGGTTTGATCTGTGCCATCCTTCAACCTCGGTATCCATGACCATCAACGGCCCCGCGCCTATGCTATTAGGCTTCTTCATGAACGCCGCCATAGACCAGCAATGCGAAAAATACATCACCGAGCATAAGCTGGAACATTTGGTAGAGGCGGCTTATAGGAGGATTTATGACGATAAGGGGATGGAGCGGCCGAAATATCAGGGCGCGTTGAAGCCTCAACCTGCCCTATCTAAAGGAGGCCTTACCCCAACCCTCTCCAAAGGAGAGGGGGTTAAAAGGTTGGGGTTTGAAACGGCTGACTTAAAAATTTGGGATATACTGAAAGAAAATTCTAAGGATAACCGACAAAACCCGACAGAAGCCGAAGGCTTGCTATGGCAATTATTAAGAAATAATCAAATTGGCTATAAGATAAGAAGACAACATGCGATTGATGGTTACATTGCAGATTTTGTTTGCTTACCAAAGGGGTTGGTAATTGAGATTGACGGCGGGTATCATAATATAACAAAGGACCAAGATGAGGTCAGAACCCGAGTGTTAAATGATGAGGGATTTGATGTAATTCGATTTACAAACGAAGAAGTATTGCAGAATACTCACAATGTAATTGAGAAAATTAAAGAGACCCTTCACAATCAGCCAGACAGGAAAGTCCTCTCCTTTGGAGAGGATTTAGGTGAGGCCTCTTCGAAACTTCCCAACGGCAACAACGGCCTGGGGTTAATGCTTTTAGGTCTTACCGGCGACCAGGTTTTACCTGCGGATGTATATGAGAAGATTCGCGCTTATGCCATTGCCACCGTGCGTGGTACGGTTCAGGCCGATATTTTAAAGGAAGACCAGGCACAAAACACCTGTATCTTCAGCACGGAATTTGCCCTGCGGATGATGGGCGATATCCAGCAGTATTTTATACGCGAGAAGGTTCGGAATTTTTATTCGGTATCCATATCGGGCTACCATATCGCCGAAGCGGGGGCAAATCCTATCACCCAACTGGCCTTTACCTTAAGCAACGGTTTTACTTATGTAGAGTATTACCTAAGCAGGGGTATGCACATTGATGATTTCGCGCCTAACTTGTCCTTCTTTTTCAGCAACGGTATCGATCCGGAATATTCGGTGATCGGCCGCGTAGCAAGGCGCATCTGGGCCAAGGCCATCAAAAACAAATACAAGGGGAACGACAGGTCGCAGAAACTTAAATACCATATCCAAACCAGCGGGCGGTCGCTGCATGCGCAGGAGATCGACTTTAACGATATCCGCACCACGCTGCAGGCTTTATATGCCATTTACGATAACTGTAACTCGTTACACACAAACGCATACGACGAAGCCATTACCACCCCGACCGAAGAATCGGTGCGTAGGGCGATGGCTATTCAGCTGATCATTAACCGCGAACTGGGCCTTGCCAAGAACGAGAACCCTATACAGGGGGCTTTCATCATAGAAGAACTAACCGACCTGGTAGAGCAAGCCGTATTAACCGAGTTTAAGGCCATCAACGATCGCGGCGGTGTATTGGGCGCTATGGAAACCATGTACCAGCGCAGCAAGATCCAGGAAGAATCGCTTTATTACGAAACCCTTAAACATACTGGCGAATACCCTATCATCGGGGTAAACACCTTTCTTAACAAAAAAGGGTCGCCTACCATTGTACCTTCGGAAGTTATCCGCGCTACCGAGGAAGAGAAGCAGTTCCAGATAGCGGCACTGCACCTTTTTCAACAACGCAACGCGGAGCATGCACCTGCCCTGTTAAAAGAGCTGCAGCAGCGCGCCATAGCCGGCGATAACATCTTCGAAGCTTTAATGCAAGCTTGTAAATATTGCAGCTTAGGCCAAATAAGCAACGCGCTTTACGCGGTAGGGGGGCAGTACCGAAGGAATATGTAGTTTGAATAACTTACTTCCCAAATGCCCATGTCAAAAACTTGGGCATGGCTTTGCCCCAGGTTTGGGTGTCGTGGGTGCCGCCTAATACCTCCAGGTACTGGATGTCGGCAGGGCGCTGATAACCTTTGGCAAGTAGTTCCTTAATAATATCGATGGTATCGTCAATCGAATCAATAATGCCATTTTTATTGCGATCGGCAGTCTCATCTTTGGTGCCGGTTTGCAGCCAAAACTTCAATTCGGGCTTGCCGGCGGTATTTTTGATGACGTTATGCATGATCCGGTCGTCATTGGTGTAACCCTTAGCCAGGTCCTTACTCCTCCACCAAAACGAAGCCGAAAAAGCGCCTGCAATATCAAACAGCTCCGGGTTATTCCAGGCAACATCCATGGCGGTCAGCCCCCCAAGCGAGCATCCCGCGAAAGCGGTCGTCTCAAAATGATCTATACCCGTATGCTCGTGGATAAAAGGCAGTAATTCGGTTTTTACAAATTTGGTGTAAAGGTCGGCTTTGGCGCCGCGCTTTTTAAAGTCGGGCTTGCCGGCTACCCCGTATTCCTGTAACCGTCCCTCACCGGCATGTATAGCCACGGTAAGCAGGGGCTTTAAGCAATTCCGTTCGTATAAATTCTCAAGCGTATCAACCAGGTTAAGGTTTTCCAGTTCCTGGCCATCATTTAGTAAAAGCAGGTTAAGTGGTTCGGCCACAGCGCCGTCTTCGGGTATCAGCAAAGTACAGGTAACATCCCGGTCAAGTATTTTTGATGTTATGGTAAATTGCTCCTGTGCTATCTTCATTTCAAAATCTGTACTGTAGTACATAGTGGTAAAATTATTTGCCTCATCTAAATCCGCTTCTAAACGAGTGGATCTAAAGTTCTTTTCCGAAACCTCTGTTTAAATACGACAGAGCGGGGCATTAAGTCAGTAAAAGGGCAAAAATACCGTTATAGTTTTAAAAAATCCTCAAAACATAATTATTTGGCACGCTGTTGACATTTACATACAATCCTGTTATATTACCGTCTTAAACACAATAACTTGACTGAGCAATATCACCGCTGGCATTCCCCAAATCTGAACCTGGATATGGAAATGCTTGTATTTGGCGACAGAGGTTACCCCGTTATACTTTTCCCCACAACTAAGGGGCGTTACCACCAGAACAAAGATTTTGGGCTGATAGACAGCGTACGGTGGTTTGTTGATGAAGGCCTGGTGAAAATTTACTGCCCCGATACCATTGACGATCGCAGCTGGTACGATAAAGGCATACACCCCGCCGATCGCGCCCGTAACTATGCATGGTACGATAAGATGCTTGTAGATGAACTTGCCCCCTGGGCCATGCACGAAACCGGCGTAAATAAAGTTGCGGCGGCGGGATGCAGCTTTGGGGGGTACCATGCTGCAA
Source organism: Mucilaginibacter sp. 14171R-50 (assembly GCF_010093045.1). NCBI lineage: Bacteria > Pseudomonadati > Bacteroidota > Sphingobacteriia > Sphingobacteriales > Sphingobacteriaceae > Mucilaginibacter > Mucilaginibacter sp. 14171R-50. Next base: position 1,827,663 of record NZ_CP048115.1, read on the forward strand.
ACTTCGCGTTTAAGCACCCGGAAATGGTGGGGCATCTTTTTACCATGAGCGGTGCTTTTGATGTAAAAATGTTCACCGATGGCTACTACGATGATAATGTGTTTTACAATAACCCGGTAGATTTTTTACCCGGCAGCGATAAGCCCGGGCTGTGGCAAATGAACATCATTTTAGGAACATCAGATGAGGATATATGTAAGGATGATAACATCCGCATGTCAAACATCCTGCGCGGGAAGAGTATTAACCATTGGCTGGATATCCGCCCTTTCGCTAAGCATGATTGGCCTATCTGGAAGGAAATGTTTCCACACTACTTATCTACCATAAAATAGAATCAGTTAAATAAGATATAACGACAAACCAACTACACTATAAAACATCTCATATGAAAAAAATAGGCATCTTATTCGGGCAGGAAAATTCATTTCCGCAGGCGTTTGTTGACAGGATAAACGAGAAAGCTGAAAAAAATATCAGTGCCGAATTTGTACGCATCGATAAAATGATGCAGGGCGAGCCATTAGGCTACTCGGTAATTGTAGACCGTATCTCGCAGGATGTACCATTTTACCGGGCGTCTTTAAAGAACGCGGCCATCACCGGTACGGCGGTTATCAATAACCCGTTTTGGTGGAGCGCCGACGAGAAGTTTTTTAACAATGCCCTGGCCGTAAAACTGGGTGTGCCGGTACCAAAAACGGTGCTGCTTCCCTCAAAAGACCACCCCGCAAGCACCACCGACCGCTCCTTTCGCAACCTGGCTTTCCCGCTTGACTGGGACGCTATTTTCGATTATGTTGGTTTCCCGGCGTACATGAAACCTTTTGACGGCGGCGGCTGGCGAGATGTTTATAAGATAAGCGACAAAGACGATCTGTGGGATAAATTTGCGCAAACCGGTCAACTGGTAATGCTGCTGCAGGAAGAAATTATCTTCGACGATTACTTTCGCTGTTATTGCATTGGCGGCAAGCACGTGCGCATTATGCAATACGAGCCGCGCAACCCGCACCACCTGCGTTATGAGCATGGCAAAGCCCCGGCATCAAAAAAAATGCTGGATACCATTACCAAATACGTTTTGCAGTTGAACAAATACCTGGGCTACGATTTTAATACCGTCGAGTTTGCTGTGCGCGATGGCATACCTTACGCCATTGATTTTTGCAACCCCGCACCCGATGCGGAAGTAACCAGCGTTGGTGAGGATAACTTTGAGTGGGTAGTAGAAACCGCTGCAAGCTATGCTATAGAACGGGCCAAAGCACAAAAGGATAACCGGGACAACCTTACCTGGGGCGAATATGTAAAAACCGGCGCGGCAGGTAAACCGCTGATGGGTACGGCGGCTGCAAAAACCGCCGAAGCAGATGTAAGCGCTGGTAAAGTTGACCACGCGATAACAGATGAGGCGAAACCAAAAAAGAAAGCGGCTGCAACTAAGAAGGCAGCAAAGAAATAAGTTGACTCACCCCGTTTTCCCTCCCTGCTTCGCAAAGAGGGGGTTTGGAAATGATTGCAGCTAACCCGCTTTGCGCAGCAGAGAGGGTCGACCCAGCGAAGCGTAGTCGGGGTGAGTAAACTACGATGAAAAAAAGTACCAATAACCGCTACCAATTATGAACGAGTTCACCTTAGGTGTTGAAGAAGAATTTATGGTGATTGACCCGGTTACCCGGGAGCTGCAATCGCACGACCAGAAAATTGTCGACAGCGCGCAAAAGATACATGAAGACCAGGTAAAGGCCGAAATGCACCAGGCTGTTGTGGAAGTGGGTACCCATATATGCCGTAATACCGAAGAAGCCCGCAGGGAGGTGGGCAAGCTGCGCACAACTGTAGCCCAGCTGGCCGGCGATATCGGGTTGCGTATTGGCGCGGCGGGTACACACCCGTTTTCGCACTGGCAGCACCAGCTGATAACCGACCACCCCAGGTATTTTGAAATAGTTGACGAACTGCAGGAGGCGGCACGCTCAAACCTGATCTTCGGCCTGCACGTGCACGTAGGCATCCAGAGCCGCGATATGGCTATACATATTGCCAACCAGGCGCGCTATTTTTTGCCGCATGTGTACGCGCTGTCAACCAATTCGCCTTTTTGGGAGGGCAGGAACACCGGTTATAAATCATTCCGTACAAAGGTGTTTGATAAGTTCCCGAGGACGGGTATTCCTGATTATTTTGCCAGCATTGAAGATTACGACAACTATATAAAGCTACTGGTAAAAACCAATTGCATTGATAACGCGAAAAAAATATGGTGGGACCTTCGCGTACATCCCTTCTTCGAAACCATTGAGTTTCGTGTGTGCGATTGCCCCATGCTGATAGATGAGACCATGACCTTTGTTGCTCTTTTTCAGTGCATATGCGCAAAGCTGTATAAGCTTAGGCAGCAAAACATGAAGTTTATTACCTATAACCGGGCTTTGATCAACGAGAATAAATGGCGCGCAGCACGCTACGGCATTGATGGCAAGATGATAGATTTTGGCAAGGAGCTTGAAGTAAATACGCGCGCCCTGATACTGGAACTGTTGGATTTTATTGATGATGTAGTTGACGATTTGGGTTGCCGCGACGATCTGCAATATGTACACAAGATATTAGAAAATGGTACCGGCGCCGACAGGCAACTGGCTATTTACAACCAAAACAATAACTTTGCAGATGTGGTGGATTACATTACATCGCAAACGTTAAAGGGAATATAAAGCCTCACTATGCCCTCGCCAAAGGAGAGGATTTTAAATAGAGGTTCTAAATCATCGCCTTGGAAACGATTTAGGTGCAAAAAGATTAGAATAGAACAATGAACACAGATAAACCGGAAGTAAGAGTAGCCATATTAGACCTGTACAATGGGGTGGCTAACGAAGGGATGCGTGGTTTCCGGGATATACTGGACCGTTATAAGGTGAAGCACGGGCTTGACCTTACTTATGAGATTTTTGATGTGCGTCGTAAAGCGCAGGTGCCCGATACCGGCTTTGATGTATACATATCAAGCGGCGGGCCGGGCAGTCCGCTGGATAGCGAGGGTACCGAATGGGAAAAGAAATACTTTCGACTGATAGATAAGCTGGAAAGGCATAATAAAAGCGATGATCCGCAAAAAAAGCATGTACTGTTCGTATGTCATTCGTTTCAGCTGATGTGCCGCAGGTACGGTTTGGGCGAGATCAACACGAGGCGTTCGCCATCGTTTGGGATATTGCCGGTACATTTGACCGAAGCAGGGGCTGCCGAACAGGTTTTTGAAGGCCTTGCCGACCCGTTTTACACAGTAGATTCGCGCAGCTGGCAGGTGATAAACCCAAACATGGAGCGCTTTGAAGAATTGGGTATGGAAATACTGGCGCTCGAAAAAGAACGCCCGTATGTTGACCTGCCTCGCGCGTTAATGGCTATACGCTTTAACGAGTACTTTTTTGCCACGCAGTTTCATCCCGAAGCTGATCCGCACGGTATGAAGATAATGCTGATGCGCGAGGATAAAAAAGAAGAAGTAATAAGCGAACACGGCGAAGCTAAATACCGCGAAATGCTGGAACGCCTGGACGATCCGGATAAAATAGCGCACACGCAAGATACCATCATCCCTAATTTTTTGGATGAAGCGATTTTGAAGACGTTGTCGTTTTAAACAAGTTGTCATCCTTCGCTATCGCTCAGGATGACATAGGTTAAAAGTAAACTATGAACCCAACTATCAGAAAAACGTTCAACGAAAGCTTTACCGAAGAAAAGTATGCTGATTTTCTGGTAGATCTTAACGCCGGGGTTAAAAGCCCCATAGAGTTTCGCATTGCAGAAACGCCGGTGTTTTTGACGGACGATTTCAGGGATAAACTGATAAAGGCCGGCGATGAGATAGTAGCCACTATATTAAAACCCGGTTTTAAAGATATAACCGAACGCGCTATTCCCGGAGCCTGGCGCATAACCAACGAAAATGCCCACCCGCATTTTATTACACTTGATTTTGGGGTGTGTAAGGATGGTGCGGGCAATATTGTGCCTAAGCTGATAGAACTGCAAGGTTTCCCGTCGTTATACGGGTTCCAGGTGCACCTGGCCGAAAACTACCGCCACGCGTTTGATATCCACGGTAATCAAACCATATTTTTTAATGGCCTTAATAAAAGCAGTTACCTTGATCTGTTGCGCAAAACCATACTTGGCCCCTACCAGCCGGACGAAGTGGTGATAATGGACGTAGATGCGCCGAACCAAAAAACCGCAGTTGATTTTTACCTCACTGAAGGATACATAGGCACGCCGGTAGTTTCTCTTGCCGATCTTATACAGCAAGGCAGCCAGCTTTTTTACCTGCACCACGGCGAACAAAAACGCATCCGCCGTATTTACAACCGCCTGATATTTGACGAGATAGAGAGCGACCCGGAAATATTCGATAAAGTGGTAGATATACGCCAGCCGCTTGATGTGGAATGGGTGGCGCACCCCAGCTGGTTTTACCGTATCAGTAAGTTTACCATGCCTTTGCTGCAAGGAGATTATATACCGAAAACGCAGTTTTTGCACGAGCTTAAAGAAACACCGGCCGACCTGCAAAATTATGTGCTTAAACCACTGTTTAGTTTTGCGGGGCAGGGAGTTATTATTGATATTATGGATGGCGACATTGAGAAGATAAAAGACCCCGAAAACTGGATATTACAGGAAAAGGTAACGTACGAGCCGGTTTTGAAATCGCCGGACGGAGGTGTTAAGATCGAAATTAGGCTGATGTACCTGTGGCCCGATGGCGATGCTAAGCCTACACTTGCCATTAATCTGGCAAGGCTTAGCAAGGGCAAAATGATAGGCGTTAGGTATAATAAGGATTTTAACTGGGTGGGCGGTACGGTAGCTTTTATGCATAAGTAAGCTTATACTATTTTTAACATCCGTACGTATATAATAAAGTATTAATTTTGCGACATGAACATACAGTCAATTATTATCATCGTATTGTTTGTTGCTGCGGTATTTTACGTTGGCCGGTTGCTGTATAAGAGCGTATTCGTCAAAAAAGGCTGTGGTAACAATTGCAAATGCGGTGTCGATTTTTCTGATATCGAGGCTATTAAACAGGCTAAATAATTTGTATTTATTTTTCCTTGTCACTATTTATCGTTTAAATCCCGTTCATGTCTTCTAATAACAAGCAGATATTTCAGGCTGATAATCCCGGCAGGTGGAACCGTTTTAAATGGATCAGCCGTATTTTATTAGTGGTATTTGTAGTGGGTGTTGTAGCGGCGGTAGTTACTGTTACCTCAACAGAATACCCTATAATCCCCGACCTTAACCCTGCGCCCAAAAAGCTTTCTAAGGCCGAGCTCGAAGCCTTGAAAAAATCAAAGCGGTATGCCGATTTTAAGATAGAAAAGGCCGAAATAGAGGTGCTGGACAAGGCACGGCGCCTGCATCAGTTAAAACACCCTAATAACGAAAACCGTATAAACGCGGGCTTTTACAAGGCCTGGGAAGCGCAGGCCTATAATTCGCTTGTTGACCACATGGCCAGGTTGGACATGGTGGTAACTGAGGGCTTCGCTTTCTCGCCAGGGGCCGATACGTTAAAAGTTAGTATTGATACAGGCCTTATCAACCTCAACAAAAAGTATAAGAAGCAGGTACTGGTAACACTATCCAATTATGTTAACTATGATAACGTAAGGGGTGGTTATGATGTTAAAGATGTGCTTCGCGTATTTAAAAATAAAAAGCTGCGTGTGGCATTTATCAACAGCATGGCAGCTGCGCTTCAGCGTTATAAATTTAACGGGATCAATATTGATATAGAAGACCTGCCCGACCGGAATGGTAAAGAGATGGTTGCCTTCCAGAACGATCTCTACACCATATTTCACGCTCAAAAACTGCTTGTAACAACCAACGTTATACCGCACGACGAAGAGTTTGACCTGAAGCGTTTGCAGCACATTAACGATTTTTTATTCGTAATGGCTATCGATCAGCATTCAGACATGAGCAACCCGGGCGATATATCGCACCAGCATTGGGTTGAAGAAATACTGGACGAGGTTTGCTCACAAATACCCAGCGAAAAGGTTATACTGACTATTGCCGGCGGCGGCTACGACTGGCGCGAAGGGAGCGTTGGTACGCCCATTGGCTACCCACAGGCCGTAAGCACCGCAAAAGAAAACAACAAGAACATAGCTTACGACCCGGAATCGGCTAACCTGCATTACAACTACCTGGGTACCGATAGCCTTAACCATACAGTTTACTTTGCCGACGCGGCCACCAATTTCAATATCATTCGCATGGCCGACGACTGGGCTACAGGCGGAGTAGCTTTATGGCGTATGGGTGCCGAAGACCCGCGCCTGTGGACATTCTTCCAAAAAAACCTTTCGATAGATTCGTTGAAGAAAACCGGTGTGGATATTAAGCACTTTACTACTGTTGGGTTAAATAATAAGATTGATTACGCCGGTGAAGGGGGCGAAGTGCTCGACCTGATCACTACGCCTACTACGGGCCACATCGATGTTAAGATGGATACATCCACGTACACCATCACCAATCAAAAATACATAAAGCTGCCTACAAAATATGTTATACGCCGATACGGTTATAAGCCCGGCAAGGTTGTTTTAACTTTTGACGATGGCCCCGATCCGGAATTTACACCCCGGATACTCGACATACTAAAACGTGAAAGGGTCCCCGCATCGTTTTTCGTAGTGGGCTCTATGGTAGAGAAGAATATCCCTATCCTTAAACGTATTTACGACGAAGGTTACGAAATTGGTAACCACACATTTTTTCATCCGGATATCTCGACCATAAGTTTAGACAGGGTTAACCTGGAGTTGAACTCCACCCGTAAGCTTATCGAATCCATCACCGGCCGGAGCACTATATTGTTTCGCCCGCCGTTTAACGCGGATGCCGAACCGCAAACCCTTGCCGAGGTTATACCCGTGGCTGAAAGCCGCAGGCAAAGCTATATTACGATAGGCGAGTCCATCGATCCGTGGGACTGGCAGCCCGGTGTAACTGCCGACAGCATTATTGCCCGCACCATTAAACAAAAGGATAACGGCAGTATGATACTGCTGCATGATGCAGGCGGCGATACCCGGGAAGAAACGGTAAAGGCATTACCGGCCATCATCCATTTTTTTAAGAAGAACGGTTACGAGTTTACTACCATTGCTGATGTTTTGGGAAAAACCAAAGACGACCTGATGCCACCGGCGGAAAAGGAAAGCAAAAGTTTTTGGGGTAAATATTACGACATTGTTGTGGTGGGGTTCTTTTTAGGGAATAAATTTCTTTTTTACCTGTTCCTGTCGGCTATATTTTTAGCCATGGGCCGTATAATACTGATCGGCATTTTAGCGGCGCGGCAGTTTTCGCTTAACAAAAAAATTGATGCCGCCCCGCATCCTCAGCCCCCTGTAAGCATTATTGTACCTGCATATAACGAAGAGATTACCGCTATAAAAACCATACAAAGCCTTTTAAAGACGGAGTACACCAACTTTAATATCATTTTTGTTGACGACGGATCAAAGGACAGGACCTTTGAGGTGGTTTCAGAGGCATATGCCAACCATCCGCTGGTAACAGTGTTAACTAAGCCAAACGGGGGCAAAGCATCGGCGCTTAACTTTGGCATCACCCATGCCGAACACGATTTTGTGGTTTGTATTGATGCCGATACGCAGTTAAAAACCGACGCCATTTACCACTTAATGGCTTATTTTACCGATGAAGAAATTGGCGCTGTTGCGGGTACTGTAAAAGTTGGAAACGAAAATAATATCATCACCAAATGGCAGTCGATAGAATATATCACCGCCCAAAATATGGACCGCCGTGCCTTTGATATCATCAATAGCATTACGGTGGTGCCGGGGGCCATCGGGGCGTTCCGCAAGTCTGCATTGTTCAGGGCAGGGGGCTTTACTTATGATACGCTGGCCGAGGATTGCGATCTTACCATGCGTATTTTAAAGCAGGGTTATGTGGTGAAAAATTGCGCCGAGGCAGTTGCCTATACCGAGGCGCCAGAAACTATAAATGCGTTGCTAAAACAGCGCTTTCGTTGGAGTTTTGGGGTAATGCAAAGTTTCTGGAAAAACCGCGACGCGCTGTTCAATAAAAAATTCAGGTATTTTGGTATGGTGGGGATGCCCAACATCCTTATCTTCCAGATCATATTGCCGTTATTTTCGCCCTTGGCCGATCTGATCATGATACTGGGGCTTTTTGGCAGCCACCCCGAGAAGATGCTCACCTATTATGCGGTTTTTGTATTGATCGATTTCCTGGTGGGCATATTGGCCTTCAGGATGGAAAAGGAAGATTACCGCAAGCTGGTTTACATTATACCTCAGCGCTTTATATGGCGCCAATTGATGTATTATATTCTGTTCAAATCTATCCGCAAGGCTTTAAAAGGCGAATTGAGCACCTGGGGCGTACTTAAACGCACCGGGAATGTAAAGGTGAACGCAGAGGAAAAGAAAACAAAACCGGTAGTTATAGCCATACTTGTTTTTACAATCGCGGCAGCTGTTTACTTTTTGTACACATATATCAGCAACAGGTAATACGGCGGTCCGCCGGGCATCAGTTCAATTTAAAACGTGAGTTTGAGCGCGGCGGTTTGTAAGGGCACCACTAACAACGATTAGCAGTGGTTTGCTTTTCTTCCAATCACTCAACGAACCCTAGAATTTTATAAACTACACGCGCTCTATTAAACATACGGCATAGGCAACCACGCCTTCTTCGCGGCCTATAAAACCAAGCTGCTCGTTAGTGGTAGCTTTTATCGATATATCTTCGATATCAATGCCCGCAGCTTTGGCAATATTGTCCTGCATGGCCGGTATATGAGGGTTTATTTTGGGGGCTTCCAGGCAAACCATGGCATCAATATTGCCTATCTGCCAGTTTTTTTCGGCCAGCAAAGCCACTACATGTTGTAATAATATCAGGCTGCTAATGCCTTTCCATCTATCATCTTTATTAGAAAAATGGAAGCCAATATCGCGCAGGTTAGCAGCGCCCAACAGGGCGTCGCATATGGCGTGCAGCAGCACGTCGGCATCAGAGTGCCCGTAAGCGCCGGCGGTGTGTTCAAGGTTTACGCCGCCCAGTATAAAAGGGTGTTGTTGTTTTAGCTGATGTACATCAAAACCAAAACCTACTTTAATTTTAGCCATTTATTTTTTAGAAGCATTATTGGTGCCGCCAAACCCAGCCGACAAAGTAAAACGCAGTGTGTTTGCCAGCGGACTGTTTTGCTGGCTGGCTATCAGGTACGAAAAATCGAAGGCGAATACATCATATTTCAGCCCGAAACCCGCAGTAGCGTAGTGCCTGCCGCCCTTACTGGGGTTTTCGTAAAAGTAACCCGCCCTTAGTGCAAAAAGGTTGTTGTAGGTATACTCTACCCCTGGCGATAGCGTAATTTCCTTTAACTCTTCGCTAAACCCTCCGGGTGCATCAGCAAACGAGCCAAAAATTCCGGCCGGTACCGATACATCATCATTTTTGCCCTTGATGATATTACCATCGTTGTCGCGTATTGGCGGCGTTGGCACCAATAGCTTATTGATATCAAAAGCGATGGTAAACCTGCTCATGTCGTCAACATTCCAGGTATTGGCTACGCCCAACTTTAAGTTGGCCGGCAAAAAGTAACTTTGGCCGGTTGTGGCATAGCTTATTTTATTGCCGATGTTTGAAATATTAGCGCCGAAAGCAAACACGGCGTTATCGCCATATGGCTTGTTATAAAATAATGATACTCCGGCAGATACCGCATTGCCTGCCTTGCTTTGCTGAGCTGAACCCGCTACGAAAGCGCCGTTGCTAAAATTCGAATAGATATAACGGAGTGTTAAGCCCAACGAAAGGTTTTCGCCAAACTTACGCGCAAAAGACGCATCAATTGAAAATTCGCTGGGTTTATAAACGCCCTGGTCGGTTTGGTTATCGTCTATCAGTTGTATCGATCCCAGGTTAAAATAACGCAGCGAAGCGCCAAAGGTATTCCTGTCATCAATTTTATGCGCATAACTGAAATAGGCGAGGTTAACATCGGGCACCAGGTGCCTTAGCCAGGGGCTGTACGATAAAGCGATGTCGTTATTATTTTCAAGAAATGCAAGCTTTGCCGGGTTCCAGTAATTGGCATTAACATCTGGCGATAACGCAACCCCTGCTTCGCCCATAGCTCCCGAGCGTGAATCGGGCGATATATTCAGGAACGGTACAGCTGTGGGTATGGCGTTTGACGAACTACCATCCGAGCCCGGGTTGCCGTTTTGTGCCGTAGCCAGCGCGGGCAAGGCCAGTAGTATAGCTAAAGCAAGGTTTCTGGTGTTCAAGAACTTCATTGGTGCAATTTAGTCTTATTATTTAAAAATAATAAAAATATGCTAACGTTATTACCGCAATACTTTATATGCAATGTGGTATAAACTGGTTATGATTTAAATTATTGTAACTCCGTCTATAAAATATCCGTTTAACAAAGTTTTAGGGATAAACTTGTTACAGACACATTTTTATAATTGATTTTTTCTAAATTTACCTCTGAATATATTTTGCAAAATATGAAAGTACTTACTAATACTGCTTTGGTGTTGGGGGCGTTAGGTGTTATGCTTAGCAGCTGCAGTAAACGTCAGCAATCACAAAAAACAGGCTTAGCTTACAACGACCGGACAAATGGCGGCTATCTAAGATATCAACAAAGCCACCCTACCCCGGGCCCGGGCCTTGTACCAATTGAGGGCGGAACTTTTGTTTTAGGCGGCAGCGCCGACCAGGATGTTACCTACGAGTATAACAACATGCGCCGCAGGGTAACTGTTCCGTCGTTTTACATGGATGAAACAGAGGTATCTAACCAGGACTGGCTGGATTACCTGCACTGGATAAATATTACCTTCCCTAACGATAACGAATTGTACTATAACGCCCTGCCGGATACGCTGGTATGGCGTAGACCTTTATCATACAACGAGCCTTACGTAGATAACTACCTGCGCCATCCTGCGTTTCAGGATTACCCCGTAGTTGGTGTTACCTGGGAGCAGGCCCAGGATTATTGCGTGTGGCGCACCGACCGTACCAATGAAAATATTTTGCGCGAACGCGGCAACCTGGTTACGTGGAAGGACCAGGCAAGGAATCAGGCAGGGGCCGGTGGTGCAAATGGAACTGCTAATGCCGGTGGTGCAAACGGAACAACCGCTAATGCTACTACGTCAACAAACCTGCCATATAATACGGATATGTACCTAAACGGGCAATATCAAGGCCAGGGAATCGATGGTAAAAAAATGATGACCGACCTTAACCCTAATGCTAAGCCCACCGGTACCAATAAGCGTGCTGTAAGGCCTGTGCGTTTAGAGGATGGCATATTAAAGCAGGGTTACCGTTTGCCGTCAGAAGCTGAATGGGAATATGCCGCTTTGGCACTTGCAGGTAACACTCAGTTCGAAAACATAAATGATGGCCGTGTATATCCATGGGATGGCCTTGGGGTGCGTTCGCCCAAAAAGACTACCCGTGGTTTGATATTGGCCAACTTTAAACGCGGCGCCGGCGATAACGCCGGAGTTGCGGGAGGCTTAAATGACAAGGCCATTATAACAGCGCCTGTACGTTCGTACCAGCCGAATGATTTTGGTTTGTATAACATGGCGGGCAACGTTAACGAGTGGGTGGCCGATACTTATCGCCAAACATCGTTTGAAGAAGTAGACGACCTTAACCCTTTTCGTGGTAACCAGTTTACCAATAAACGCCTTGCCGACCCTGCAAAGGGCCTTTACGCAAAAGATAAATACGGCCGCCCTATTAAAGACCCGGCCCGCTCAAATAAAAAATTGAAATACGCCGATATGATAGCACAGCAACAAGCCCAGGCTGCCGGTGCTGCAAATAACGGCGCACAACCTGCTGTTACAGCAAATGCAGATCCTCTGGCGGGTAAACCTTACACTTCGGACTACAGGGGTTATGGCGACTCTGTGAATACCAGTTTGTACGGTACCACCACCTTAGTGAACGACCACTCGAAGGTGTACAAAGGCGGGTCGTGGAACGACATGGCTTACTGGCTTAACCCGGCAACCCGCCGGTTTGCCGATCAGGAGAGCACCAGCGCCGAAATTGGTTTCCGATGCGCAATGACCATGGTGGGCGCGCCTGAGATACACCCTGAAGGCAAACCGCATTACCCTGTAAAAAGACCAAAAAACTATAAAGCACGCTAATAGCTGTAAAGGCAAAACTTTAAGTCCCTGACGGTTAACCGGCAGGGACTTTTTATTTGCATACAACACGCCGCGATGCGGCTTAGGCATCAGATAATTGTAAAATGCCAGCTGCTCTTCCAATTGCCATATATTAAGCGTATCTTTGCGCCAAATTTATAAGGCCGCATTTCATGCAAAAAATAAGAAATATTGCGATTATCGCACACGTTGACCACGGTAAAACCACATTGGTTGATAAGATTTTACACAGTTGCGCCATCTTCCGTGAAGGACAGGAGACCGGTGAACTGATATTAGACAATAACGACCTGGAGCGCGAGCGTGGTATTACCATCGTATCAAAAAACGTTTCGGTAATGTATAAAGATGTTAAGATAAACATTATTGATACCCCTGGTCACGCCGACTTTGGCGGCGAGGTTGAACGTGTGTTAAAAATGGCCGACGGCGTTTTGCTGCTTTGCGATGCCTTTGAAGGCGCTATGCCCCAAACCCGTTTTGTAACCCAAAAAGCTTTGGCCCTGGGCTTAAAGCCAATTGTGGTTGTGAACAAAGTAGATAAAGAGAACTGCCGCCCCGAAGAAGTTTACGAACAGATATTTGAACTGTTTTTTAACCTTGAGGCTACCGAAGAACAACTGGATTTCCCGGTTATCTATGGTTCGTCTAAACAAGGTTGGATGAGCACCGACTACAAAACACCAACTGAAGATATTTTTCCGTTAATGGATGCCATTTTGGCAAATATACCGCCGGCGCCTATCAACGAAGGTTCGCTGCAAATGCAGATCACGTCATTAGATTATTCATCTTTCGTTGGTCGTATCGCTATCGGTCGTGTGGCACGTGGTACCATTAAAGAAAATATGCCGGTATCATTGGTTAAGCGCGATGGCACCATTCAAAAATCGCGTATCAAGGAACTTTACACTTTTGAGGGATTAGGAAAGGTTAAAGCCGCATCGGTTAACGCCGGCGATATTTGCGCCGTTGTGGGTATCGAAGGTTTTGATATTGGCGATACTATTGCTGATTTTGAAAATCCGGAGCAACTTGAGGTAATCAAAATTGATGAGCCTACCATGAACATGCTCTTCACCATCAACACATCTCCGTTTTTTGGTAAAGAGGGCAAATTTGTAACATCGCGCCACCTGCGCGACCGTTTGTATAAAGAGATGGAAAAAAACCTGGCGCTTAAAGTTGTTGAAACTGAATCGCCCGATTCATACCTGGTGTACGGCCGCGGTATCCTCCATTTATCAGTATTGATAGAAACCATGCGCCGTGAAGGTTACGAGTTACAAGTAGGCCAGCCGCAGGTTATTGTAAAGGAAATTGACGGTGTGAAATGCGAGCCGGTTGAAACCCTTATAGTAGATGTACCGGCAGATGTTGCAGGTAAAGTTATTGAATTGGTTACACAGCGCAAAGGCGACCTGTTGGTGATGGAGCCTAAAGGCGACTTACAACACCTTGAGTTTGATATACCTGCACGCGGTATTATCGGTTTGCGTAATAACGTGTTAACTGCCACCGGTGGCGAGGCTATAATGGCGCACCGCTTTAAGGCTTACGAGCCATGGAAAGGCAATATCCCCGGACGTTTAAGCGGCGTTTTAGTATCTATGGATACCGGCAAAACCACCGCTTTTGCCATTGATAAATTGCAAGATCGCGGCCGTTTCTTTATCGATCCGGGTGTGGATATTTACGAAGGCCAGATATTAGGCGAGCACATACGCGATAACGATTTGGTTATTAACCTTACCAAAGGCAAGCAGCTAACAAACATGCGTGCATCAGGTAGCGATACCAACGTACGTATAGCGCCTGCTATCAAGTTCTCATTAGAAGAATCAATGGAATATATACAAGCTGATGAATACATCGAGGTTACCCCGCAAAGTATCCGCATGCGTAAAATATTCCTGAACGAGAACGAAAGAAGGATAAACGCCAAGAAGTTTCAGAGCCAGTAACTGAGTTAAAGGTAAGGCGCCTGACCGATCTTGAAGCTAATAAAAAGCAAAGGGCTTTCCTAACGGAGAGCCCTTTGCTTTTTATATATTTGCGCTATATATGCGCATACCCAGCATCCCCGGATTTGACCAGCAGGCCTTTGAAAAGTATTTTAAAAATACCGGCTGGCTTTTAATAGCCCGGGTTGGCAGCATGATCGTTAAGTTTTTAATTAACAGTGTGCTGCTATCGCGATACCTTAGTACCGAACAGTTTGGTGTTTTAAATTACCCTATGGCCATTGTTACTTTTACCATGGCTATAGCTGCGCTTGGTTTGGATGGCTTTATCACCCGCGAGTTGCTTACGCATCCGGAAAGGAAGAACGCTTTGCTGGGCACGGCGTTTTGGCTCCGGCTTGCGGCAGGTATATTAACTTTACCTTTGGTTTACGGAGTTTATACACTGCTGTCGTTAGCCAAGCCGTTAGAAACTCCGTTTAGTTATGTTTTAATAGTGGCCTGTACATCAGTGGTGCAATCTGTAAACATTATCGACAGCTTTTTTCAGTCGAGGGTGCAGGGAAAAAGTATTATGCTGGTACAAGTATCGGGTAATATTGCATCGGCAGTTATCAAATTGCTGTTTATAGTATTGCAGCTGCCGCTTATATGGTTCGTTTATTCGTTAGTGCTCGATACGGCTTTATTGGCGGTGGGGTATATCATACTTTACAGACAGAATGGAGAACGCATAAGTAATTGGACTTATGATAAGCGCATAACCGGCTATCTGCTCAGGCATTCGTGGCCGCTTGCGTTTTCGGCCATATTGGTAACCGTTTACATGAAGATAGACCAGGTTATGATACCTATGTATGAAAATGCGAGCCAGCTTGGTATTTACAATACGGCAGCCAGCCTCAGCGAAAACTGGTATTTTATTCCTGTAGCTATAGTAACCTCAATATTTCCGGCCATTATGCATGCGCGTAAAACTGAAATAGAGCGATACTATAAACGATTGCAAAACCTGTACGATTTGATGGTGGTGTTAAGCCTGGGCATTGCCATTGTTATGAGTTTGGGCTCAAATTTAATTTATCATCTATTGTACAAGCCCGCATACTGGCCCGGAGCCCCTGTATTAGCCGTACATGTTTGGGCTGGTGTGTTCGTGTTTTTAGGCAGCGCCAGCGGCCAGTATCTGATAGCCGAAGGGTATTTTAAACTGTCGATGTTGCGTACCGGTGTTGGCGCTATAATAAATATTATCCTTAATTTATTTTTCATTCCGCGTTATGGCATTATTGGCGCGGCTTATGCCACTCTAATAGCCTATGCGGCCGCAACGTTTTTTATATTGTTTATCCCCAAAACAAGAGGGCAGGGGGTTATGATGTTAAAATCGTTATTTTTGATTTCACTTTTTCAAAAGATTGTAAAACGTTGAGTACATTTTCATCATTAATAAAAGTATTAACCCATCCGTCGCACCTGCGTGCGCTGTTGTCGTTTGATAAAAAAGGGTATCTGAATGATATTGGCTGGTTTAAAGCCTTTGATACCCGGTCGCCTGTTGATAATGATGGCAATCCAATTCCCTGGGTTACCTATTCTTTTATCGACTTTATAAAAACCAGGCTTAATAAAGATCACATGGTGTTTGAGTTTGGTTCGGGTAATTCAACATACTTTTACGCCAAATATGCTGGTTCGGTAGTGTCTGTTGAACATGATAAGGAGTGGTTTGACAAAATAGACCGATCTGGAAATAAACCGGCTAATGCAGAACTCATATATAGCGAGCTGATAAAAGGGGGCGATTATTGCCGCATGCCTGTTAAGCTAAACAAAAAGTTTGATATTATTATTGTTGATGGCCGCGATAGGGTAAATTGCTGCAAGCAGGGCGTCGAGGCGTTATCGCCAAACGGCGTTATGGTATTGGACGATTCTGAACGCGACGTTTACCAGGAAGGTATAGACTTTTTGATAAGTAAAGGATTTAAGCACTTATTACTGAGTGGGATATCCCCGGGACTTTTTTACCGTAAGTCAACATCGGTTTTTTATAAAGCTGATAATTGTTTGGATATATAATGAACAATGGAAAGCATCAGCCACAACCTGAAAAAGGCGTACAACGATCTGTACCAGGGCCATGACGAGGCGTGGCGTATGCTTGGTGCAAAGTATAAGGCACATCATATTATTACTGTATGCAAGGGCCAAACGTTTAATAAGATACTGGAAGTTGGCTCGGGCGATGGCAGTGTGTTAAAAAAATTATCGGAATATAATTTCGGGTCTGAATATTATGCGGTAGATGTCTCTGAAAGCGCGGTAGCATACACCCGCGCACGGAATATCAAAAACCTGGTATCGGTACAGGTTGTTGAAGGGTACCAGCTGCCCTTTGCAGATAATAGCTTTGATCTGGTTATTTTGTCACATGTATTGGAGCATGCAGAACATGAGCGCCTCTTGCTGCGCGAGATCAAACGCTTAAGCAAGCATGTTGTGATAGAGGTTTCGGTTGATTATAAGACAAACGCCGATAAACGCATACAGCATTTTTTGTCATATGGGCTTATCAATATTTATACACCAACAACTTTAAGATATCTATTACAGACCGAAGGCTATAAGATCAAAACAGATATGTATTCTATCATTTGGCCCGAAGTTACGCGCTATAACACCTTTATCAATCAAAAGAAACCCGGAAAGTTTATCGACAGGTTTAAGATACTGGCAGCCTACGCCATAAAAAATACCATAGTTGAACTTAGCGATTCGTTCCGGGAGCGACTGGCCAATGCGTATACGGTGTTATGTACTACGGCCGGTAAGCAGCCCGGTATATTTAATCAAACAACAACAGGGTCTCAAAATTCATCAATACCTATTCATTAATTGGAATCCATAGCACCTATAGCGCTTTTTGTATATAACAGGCCGTATCATACAGGTCAAACACTGAGTTATTTGCAAAAAAATTTATTGGCGGCCGAGTCGCCTTTGTATATATTTTCGGACGGGGCTAAAACCTTGGCTGATAAGGCCAGTGTAGAAGCCGTTAGGCGTGTAGCAGCGGGAGCATCGGGTTTTAAATCGGTTAAAGTTATTGAGCGTGATCAAAATATGGGGCTTGCCAATTCCATCATCAGCGGGGTTACACAATTGGTTAACCAATATGGCAGCGTAATTGTATTTGAAGATGATTTGATATCATCGCCCTATACACTGCAATATTTTAATGATGCGTTAATACGTTACGCTAACCAGGATCAGGTAATGCATATTGGAGCATATATGTTTCACCTGCAGGACAAATCGTTGCCCGAAAGCTTTTTTTTTAGAGCCGCTACCAGTTGGGGTTGGGCTACATGGGCGCGCGCCTGGAAAAACTTTGAGCCCGATATTGATACGCTGATGGCGCAGTTCGACGCAGAAAAAATACGCCGCTTCTCGATAGATGGCACCATGAACTTCTGGAAACAGATGCAGGAGTTTAAGGCCCGTAAAAACAATTCATGGGCAATACGATGGTATGCATCGGTGTTTTTAAAGAACGGGCTCACCTTAAACCCAAGCAAATCGCTTATACACAATATAGGGCATGACGGCACCGGCGTCCATTCTAATATCGAGCACATGTACAGTGTACAGGTGGCGCAGCAGCCCGTATGTTTTTACCCGGATAAAATAGAAGAAAACGTAAAGGCTTATCATGCTATTAAGCATTTTTTAAAAAACCGGAAAGGTGGCTTTTTGCAGCGGGGTATGCGTTTTGTCAAACAACTCCGGGCGAAATATATGCTAAGAAGGGTTTAACTTATCAACATATTTCCAAATAAAATGCAAGTTGTTGATAAAAAAAAGTTATTTAATATTGTCTACTAAGTATATAGATATTATATTTGGGTAATTATTATATATCCTACCCAACCAATTGTTCTTTATGATATAATGAGGTCAGTAAAAACACAAAAAGAGAAAACCAAAAATTTTCTCTTTTTTGGTTTTAAAACATTGGTACACTCTGTGGTGTTATACCTAAAATAACTAAGCCATGATAGAAGAGAAAGATACCAGCCCCGCTTATAAAGATGGTAAATACGAGTTTGAAATGCATTACTCTGGTCGCGAAGTACCATGCCGTGTTCAAAAGGAACAAAACAAGCTTGATGTATGTATAGATAAAAATATAGAGGCCGAACTCACCGTTCAGGATGACGGTTGCCTTGTGCAGACCGGCGGAACCGAACTTCCCGATTCGGCCGTTGATTATATCAAAAAACGCATATTTGGCTAACGGCCTGTAACCATCATTAAAGGGTACCGGGTGTGGCGATAGATATCTGTTAATATTGCTATTGCCGCTAAACCCAGTACCCTTTTTTATTCCCGCCTTTAAATGTTATGCCTGTGAACGTTACTTACCTTAATCAAACTCTCCGCATCCTTTTATTATTTATTTTGGTGTTTGGCGCCCTGTATTTTGCATCGGCCGTTTTGATACCGCTTACCTTTGGGGCAGTATTATCCATGCTGCTTTTACCATTGTGCCACTGGCTGCAAGGTAAAGGAATGGGTAACGGTTTTGCATCTGTTTTAAGTGTATTAGCGCTGCTTGTAGTTATAGGGGGTATTATTACACTGTTGCAATACCAACTGAGCGATCTAACGGACGATCTTTCAAAGATCGAAGAACGGGTGGGAAGCCTTGTTGCGGGCGTTAAAGATTATGTAAATCAACATTTTGGCATATCGCACCGCGAACAGACAAAGATAATAAAGGAACAGCAAAGCGGCGGTATGGGTAAGGTTGCGGGTATGGTAACCACGCTTGCAGGCTCGTTGGTTGGGATAATTATAGATGCCGTGCTGGTAGTGGTATATACCTTCCTGTTCATGTTCTATCGCGTTCATTTTAAAAAGTTTATACTGCGTTTGTTTAAGCCAGATAACCGCAAAGACGCCGAAACTGTACTTACCAGCGCAGGTGTAGTTACCCAAAACTATTTAGGGGGCTTGGGCCTGATGATTGTAATGCTTTGGGTAATGTATGGCATTGGGTTTACTATTGCCGGAGTTAACAACGCGCTGTTTTTTGCCGTATTGTGCGGCATACTCGAACTGGTGCCTTTTGCAGGTAATATTACCGGCACATCCATTACCGTTTTAATGGCTTTGGCGCAAAGCGGCGATACCCGGGTTGTAGCAGGGGTATTGATAACCTATGGACTGGTACAATTTATACAAACTTATGTGCTTGAACCCCTGGTTGTTGGCGACAGGCTTAACATCAATCCGCTGTTTACTATCCTCATAATAGTGGTGGGCGAAGCAGTGTGGGGTATTCCCGGCATGATACTGGCTGTGCCGCTGCTGGGGATATTTAAAATAGTTTGCGACCATTGCGAACCATTAAATGATTACGCCTTTTTAATTGCCCCGCCTAAAGAGAAAAAAGGAGAACAGGGTAATTTTATAACACGTTTATTCAAGCGCGCAAAGTAACGATCTGACGTTCGGCGGGCGCGGTATTTACTTTTTGGCGGCAGTAATACCTTTTACATTTACCGATATGATGCTGGCATGCTTCATACCAAGTGTTTCGCCGGGGATGGTTGTTAAAAACAGTTTAAGATACGTGTTCATGATGGCGGTAGAAACTTTTATGAAGTTTGCCTCGGCTTTTTTATCGCCCAAAAAAACAACCAGCGGTTTACTGTAATGCCATACACCGGCCGAATCTACCACCGCCTCGAACGAATAGTCAAAATCCTGGTAAGCTTTGTTAATAACTATATTGTAAACCGGGTTCAAATAATCATCATCCGTACTGTATTTGTTATCTAAAAGACTGGGTACTGCTTTATTCTTATCAACCGTAACATTGGGGTTTTTACTGATAAGCTGCACCGGTTGCGATGCGGCAAATGCTTTCTTAATGTCAGCGTTGGCCTTGTTTACCAAACTACGAATAAAAACGGTATCCTGTTTGCCGGGGCGCTGCAGTAACGCAACATCGGTGTGTAATTTGTTTTTTATAAAATCCTCGGAATAAAGCTTCATCGTCACACGCGACTTATTAAGGTTCATCGAGTCGCCATCTGTTTCGAGCAGGGCAAACACAAGGCTATCCTTACTCATTGTTTTCATTTTTAAAAATGCGTGGGCAATATTAAAAACAGAGTCGGTACCCAAAGCCAGTGGAAAGTTGAAGAATTGTTTTTTTACCGGGCTATACAGGGCAGCAGAGTCTGCCGATACAAACTGAAGCCTCCAGTCGGGCACCAGGTGAAAGCCATACTCGTTAAACGATAGCCCATTATTTTGCTTGCGCGACACCTCTAAAAATGTAATACCTTCTACATCTTTAAAAGATATTTTAAATTTTTCTTTCTTTTTAGGGCCACAGCCGGTAAAAAAGATAAGTGATGATATTAAAATTAATGATGGTTTTATTGCTTTTTGATAGATGGCGGGCATGATGCTAAAATATAAAAATTGTTTTAGTTGCAAGGAAAACACATCGTAACATTATCGGGTAATTTATAACCGATATTTGGCTTGGCATTATTGTTTGGCTTATTGTTTTTTGTTATCTTTAATATAACCAAGTGTTTGTATATGACAGCTTTATCACCAGCCCTTATCGTTAAAATTGTAATTGGGTTATTAATAACAACAGGAGGCGTGGCTTTAATATTTAAGTTTTTTAATAAACAAAAGCCCATAACCAAAATATCTTCAAACGATGTGCCCAAAGATATCGAGATCAGCATAGTTGATACCCTGAATACTTATGATGGCATGGCAACGCAGTTGCACCTTACTTACGTATTGTTAGGTTGTATAGCCATTATCTCATCGGTTTTTGTAACAACATTTATAGCCAGCGATACCGCAAAATATTCTTCCGAATATTTACCCTATGTTTCATTTGCCTCAACGGCGTCGTTAACATTAATAACCGCATTTAATTTAGGTGCAAAGGCTAATAATTGCCGTGCGGCATGGCGTTATCTTGATTACGCTTTCTCGCGATACAAGACCAAAGAAATTACTATTGCCGAACTGTTAAAAGCCAGATTTGAAGCGGAAACTATTATGGGCGGGGTAGATTTTCAGTACAACCCTAAATAAGCAAGATTTATCCCAAAACCTCTTCCAGTACCTCGTGCGACCGGATATTGCCAAAACCTTCGATATGCATAGCGTAATATTCCAGTAGTTTATTGATCAGGTAACGTCGCTCGTCGTTACTTAACTTAACTTCATCTGCATTGGCAAAGCTGCTTTGCAGCAAAACATAAAAATTTTTGGTATGCGGCGGCGACAGGTAGTTTAGGCTATCCGGCTTATAATTGCTAAAAACGCCGTCCCTCATATCAAAATAATTGGCCGTAGCCATATTGCCGCCGTGCGGGTAAAAGCCCAGGTACCGCGTTAGCTGAGTTAAAAATACCAAGTGAAAGTTTGCCAGTCCGCGTGTTTTATGGTCAAGCAGTTCGATGGCATTAAAGATAAAATCAAATATGTTTCCGTCGGGCGTTTGCTGCTTTACAGCTTTATACAATACCTCGTTCAGGAACATGGCAATACAGCTTTTAACCACATCGTATGGGATGGTATGAAGGGTAGGCGCGTTCTTTAATTCGGCTATACGCTGCACGTTGCCATTGCTTTTGTGATATACCACCATATCGACCAGGTGCAGCGGCTGAAGCATATTGCGGCCTATTTTGGCCTTTGGCTTTTTTGCCCCATTTATGATGTACGATTGCAGCCCGAATTTTTCGGTAAATATCTGTACCACAACACTACTCTCGCTGTAGTCGGTAGTTTTAAAAACAATGCCGCGGGTTTTATGCAGCATGGCAAAGCAATAATATTTTCATACCGGTTAGCGCTTTTTAAAGTTCTCGACGAGTAGCATCACAAAGCTTATGCAGCCGGCCAGCCCCAAGCCAGCCGAAGCGCCGTTACAAATATCACGGTAGGTTCCGGGTAGTATAAACAACTCGGCCGAGGCAAAAAGTATAAGCGCTGTGCCTAACAGTAAAAAGGTACGGGCAACCTGGTTTTTCATCCCTTTTTGAATTACGTTTAAATTAAGCCATTTAGGCTTGTTTAACCATCACAAAGATATTTTATTTATGTTAGCAAACGGACACAGGTAAACCAACAAGTATCAAAATTATATGTTATTGTAAGATGGATCTGAAACTGAACAACAAGGTGGCAATTGTACTTGCGGCCAGCAAGGGCTTAGGCAAGGCTATTGCAATGGCATTATCTGCCGAAGGCGCAAAGGTTATCATTGGCTCTCGTGATGAAGCCGCACTGAACAAAACCGCTGCGGAAATTAAGCAGACCACCGGTAACGACGTGATAGCCATCCCGGTTGATGTTGCCGACGCTGCACAGGTAACCGATTTTATAAGCAAGGCCGCTGATGCTTTTGGTCGTATAGATATTTTGCTAAATAACGCCGGCGGCCCGCCCTTTGACAAGTTTGAAAATTTTGACGATAGCCAATGGCAAAAGGCATTCGAACTTAATTTACTGAGTATGGCGCGCACCAGCCGCCTGGTATTACCTCACCTGCAAAAAACAGGCAGCGGGCGCATCATTAATATTATAAGCGGATCGGTTAAATCGGTGCTGGCTAATTCTGTGTTATCAACCGCTATGCGCATGGGCGTTGTGGGTATGGCAAAATTGATGGCCGATGAATTCGGCCCTTATAACATCACGGTAAATAACGTAGCGCCCGGCCTTATCCTTACCGACCGTATAAAACATACGCTGCCAAAAAGTGCCGACCCGGATACGGCGCTGGCCGAAAAAGCCAAAACCATCCCGCTTGGCCGTATTGGCAAACCCGAAGAACTGGCCGCGCTGGTGGCGTTCCTGGCATCAGAACAAGCTGCCTATATAAGCGGGCAAACCATACAGGTTGATGGTGGAGCGGGGCGTAATATTTATTGAGGTTTTTTACCGTCCAGCCTCTTCTTTTTCATAGCACGGAAACCAATTGCAAGCACACAGCCTATAGCGGCGCCTATCAATACGTTTTTCCATTGCTGGTTTTGTGCGCCAACAGCATACAGGCTGAAGATGGCAAACAGTATAATGAGCACACCTGCAAATACCACCACAAATATCTTAAAATTCATAACTGCAAAATTACAAATTACTATCCAGCCATGCTACGCGTTGTGTAAGCCAGGTTTTTAATTGCGCAACTTCCCTGGGGTATGAGCCTAAAACAACCGGGTTAGGCCAAACGTATGTATCCAGAATATTCCATGTAGAAAAATTTTCGTGTGCCGATAAGGTTAAATAAGCCTGGGTTTGGTCAATGTTCTTATACATGGCCGGTATGCCGTTAGCTTTTAAGAATTGCCAGCGTGCTTTCACTTTTGCCGCAAACGCAGCGTCCTGAAACAGGCGGTTAAACCACGGCCCGGTACGTACCCACCAACCATCGGGTTTAGTAGCGTCGCTGTAATCAACATTTCCAGCGCCCAGGTCAAAATCCCAGGCGGGGCCCATACCCAATTTGCCGCCCCTGTCTTTATAATAAAACATACTGCTAAAGTTTGCCGCGTCCTGGTTCTTAAATAATTCGTTGACCAGGAACCAGTTGATGAACGAGTCGGTATTGATATACCTGGCATAGCCATTTACAGGATCGGCGAAGTTTGCTGCAAATATGGCATTTTCGGTATCCTGAATATAGGTTTTAATATAAGCCATTTGGGCCGGAGTAATGCTTCCGGGCTCCTTTACCGTAAAGGGCAGGTTTGCATTTGTTGTAAACCGGTTTTCATCTTCCTGCCGCTGGTCAAGCTCTAATAAATAGCCGCCTGTAATGTTAGGATCGGCGTTATCTCCGCTTTTTATTTCGGTGATGTTAACGCGTCCGGGATTTACTTCTACCTGTTCGGTTAGCATATAATTACCCACGTAGCTGCCATTCATTACCACTTCAACAAATATCCCATGCGGGGTAAAATCGCCGTTAAGGCTTTGCGCCACACCATCGGCAATATAGTTACGCATAAGTGTTTTATCAGAATAGTTGGCGAGCAGTACCCAGTTTTTAGCGGCGGGCAAACCCAGCACTTTTGCCTTCGAATTGAATTTTAAGCGATATGGCTTTTTGGGGTGTAAAACCCAGGTAGAGTTACCCCGGCCTTTTATTTGTAGTGCAATATCGTTTGTTTCCTGTTCATAAAGCCCGTTGGTGTTTATATTAAGTGTGCCGGTAACATAATCGTCTTTTGATACCACCGGGGCCGATGTTGTAAGGTTAAATATGGGCAGGCCGGTAAAGTTAAATATGCTAACCGTATAATCGGTAGTGCTGCCTTTAGAGTCGGTTATAGAGTAAATCACCGGTTTGCTAAAATCGTTTGATGTTACACCGCTTTTTTGTACCACGCCATTAACCTTCACTATCGATGCATTATCTTTTAGCTTGTAGGATAATATCAACTCGTGCAGGGATTTTGTACCGGGAGTATACCCTTTTATCCTGGTACCCTCTATAGTTAAAACAACATCGGTAAAAATCTGGTCCGGGTTTTTAGCAGCTTCTATTTTAAATTCAAACTTGCTTACAACGGGTTCTATAACCGGCGGAATGATCACCGAATCTTTTTTACACCCAAAAACTAATAACAGAAAGCAAACTGAGGTAATGTGTCTCTTCATTTAACGCGTTTATAATCTGCAAGATATTAAAAAAAAGATGCAACTATGCGGTAAGATACACCCGCAGGTGTTGAAAAATGTTTGCAGGTTATTTATACTTGCACAGATGGATAAAACATTATCAACTCAAAAATATAAAGCTTTAACAAAGCTTGCTGCCGGCGATTACCAGGCCTTTTTATACGATTGTGACGGCACCCTTGCAGATAACATGGGCGCTCATAAAAACAGCTACATACGGGTAGCTGCGGATGACGGCGTAGTGATAGACGGAGATATTATTGACGAATTTGCCGGCCTGCCTATACTTAATGTTGTCGACGAAATAAACAAACGTTACAACACCACCTTTGAACCTGCCGATTTTGCAGCCCGTAAGCACAAGATATTTTTTAATGAGTATATTGAACAAACCCAGCCTATAGAGTATGTGGTGAACCATTTAAAGAGCCATGCGGGAAAGATTAAAATAGGAGTGGTATCTGGCGGCAGCCGTAACTCGGTAACCAAAACGCTGCAGGTACTGGGCATTTACGATCTGGTTGAAGTGTTGATATGCGCAGGCGAAACCGAACGCGGAAAGCCCTTTGCCGATCCGTTTTTAGTCGCTGCCGAACAGTTGGGTGTTGAGCCTCGCCACTGCCTGGTTTTTGAAGATGGCGAACCTGGCGTACAAGCAGCCGAAGCAGCCGGCATGCAGTGGATTAGGATTGATAAGGTGTAATTAAAAAACGTCATTGCGAGGTACGAAGCAATCTCTTCAGGATCGGTATACAACTTGCATAGCCGATTTGCTTAAAGAGATTGCTTCGTACCTCGCAATGACACGTCGGTCACTTATAAGCGTTTATTTATTCCCCATCATTTTATCCCTTACCGCCTTAAACTCCGAGCCTTTTTTCCAGCCAGGGAAGGTGGTTTCGTTGCTTAGCTTAACGCCAAGTTGGTACATCAGGTTGGCGGTTTGGGCCATGCCTTTCGTGTCCATAGCTTCGCTGTACTCGTCTGATGGCTGGTGGTAATGTTGCTCGTTGTATTCCTTAGCTTTTTCCTTGCCAAATTCTTCGCCGCGCTGGATGCTTTTTGAGCCGTTATGCAGATCGAGCGCCGGTACGCCCACCTTAGCAAAGTTAAAATGATCTGACCGGTAGTAGCTGCCCGAACCCGGTGTTTCATCACCCACAACATCCCAGCCTTTTGGTTTGGTGAGTGCTATTACATAGTCGTCCAGATCGTTCTGCCCTTTGCCGGTGATAGAAAAGTTGCTGGTTTCGCCAAAATCTGATAAGGCGTCAATATTAAGGTTGGCAACAGTTTTATTTAGGGGATAGATAGGGTGGGTAGCATAATATTCCGACCCTAATAAACCCTGTTCCTCGGCAGTAACCGCAAGGAAAACGATCGAACGTTCCGGTTTGGTTTTTTGCTGTGTGAACTTTTTAGCAACGGCCAAAACAGCAGCTACGCCACTGGCATTATCAACCGCGCCATTGTAAATGCTGTCGCCTTTTGCATCAGGTTTGCCAATGCCAAAATGGTCCCAATGTGCGGTATATAAAATGGTTTCGTCCGGCCGCGCGGATCCTGTTAAACGGGCTATCACGTTGTGCGATTTAGAGTATTTGAGCGTATTTTTTAAATTTAATGATACGGTGCTTTTCAACGGTACTGCCTTAAAACCTTTTTTACGGGCATACTCGCGGATATCGCCATTGACGCCCGCGGCCGATAGCAATTTTGTGGCAGCCTCTTCGCTCATCCAGCCTTCAACCATGCAGCGGTTCATGTGTTTATCTGCCTGCTG
This sequence comes from Mucilaginibacter sp. 14171R-50, assembly GCF_010093045.1. Lineage (NCBI taxonomy): Bacteria > Pseudomonadati > Bacteroidota > Sphingobacteriia > Sphingobacteriales > Sphingobacteriaceae > Mucilaginibacter > Mucilaginibacter sp. 14171R-50. The sequence continues at coordinate 1,854,470 of NZ_CP048115.1, forward strand.
CAGGTAAAGCTTTGATCCGGTAAAGCTGTTTTGAATTACCTGCCAGCCGTAGCTTGCCGGGTCCGTTTGGTGAACGATAATAACACCGGCCGCGCCCTGCCGCGCGGCTTCTTCATATTTATAGGTCCAACGGCCATAATAACTCATGGTATCGCCCTTAAATAGCTTTTCTTTGGCCTTAAAGCCCGGGTCGTTAACCAAAACAATAACCGTTTTACCCTTTACATCAAGGCCTTTATAATCGTTCCAGCCGTACTCTGGCGCAACCACGCCAAAGCCCGCAAAAATTAACGGAGAGTTTTTTAAACTCAGGCTGTCCAACTCGCGGCGGGTCGATGCTACAAAGTCAACACCCGGTTTAAGGGATGTTGTTGCCGCTCCACTTATCCTCATTTCCTGCGAGGCAGAGGTTATCTCAACCAGCGGTACCTCCTGAAAGTAACTGCCATTGTTGCCCGGCTCAAGCCCCAGCTTTTTGAATTCCCGGGCTATATAGGCAATGGTTTTATCCTCGCCCCGGGTAAACGGCTTACGGCCTAATAAACTATCATTGGCCAAAACAGCAATATGATGGCGTATATCGGCAGCCATGCCCGTATCCGGGGTTGTAACGATGGTTGTTTTCTTTTCGTTACCTGCACAACTGGCCAGGAGGGTGGCAGCGGTCAAAAAGCTTATGAAGTTTAGTTTCATGGTTCAGAATGTTTGTAGATCAAATATAGGAAAGCTTTGGATTGTTTGCAGGTGCTAATGGTAAAGGCTTGGTTACACGGGCGGCGATAACTCACCCCGCGACACTACGTGCGCGACCCTCTCTACGCTTGCGTAAAGAGGGTTTAGAAGATTAAAAAACCTCCCCTCTCTGCTGCGCAAAGAGGGTAACAGCTTTTTGTTTTGCAAAGAGAGTGACTCTTACACCCCCTCTTTGCGCAGCAGAAAGGGGGCAGGGGGTGAGCCAACCCGGCAAAGCATTATATACGGCATGCGTGTCCGGATAAATCCCATCCTATCAAAATCTCTCCGTCATAATTACCCTATTAACTATCATTTAATAATAAAAATCCGTATTTTTGCAACCTTTAAAATTCGAGGCGAACATATTGATGTACAAGGAATATAAGCAGTTAAATCTATCGCAAACAGGTAAAGAAGTGCTGGATTTCTGGAAACAGAACGGCATATTCGCAAAAAGTATCAGCAGCAGGCCGGCAAGCAAGCCGTATACCTTTTATGAAGGGCCGCCAAGCGCCAATGGTATGCCGGGTATTCACCACGTAATGGCCCGCTCCATCAAAGATATTTTTTGCCGTTATAAAACCCTTAAGGGGTACCAGGTTAAACGCAAAGGCGGCTGGGATACCCATGGCCTGCCTATTGAACTTGCTGTTGAAAAAGCCCTGGGTATAACCAAAGATGATATTGGTAAAAAAATATCGGTAAAAGAATACAACGATGCCTGCCGCAAGGAGGTAATGCGTTATACCGATATCTGGAATGATCTTACCGAAAAGATGGGGTATTGGGTCGACCTTGAAAACCCGTACATCACCTACGAGAACGAATACATTGAAACCCTTTGGTGGATACTGAAACAATTGTACGATAAAGACCTGCTTTACAAAGGCTATACCGTACAGCCGTATTCGCCAAAATCGGGCACCGGCCTTAGCTCGCACGAGTTGAACCAGCCGGGCACCTACAAAATGGTAAAAGACACTACCATTGTCGCCCAGTTTAAGGTAAAGAATGACAGCGATTCAGCCTTTTTATTTGACGGTGTAAGCAGCGATGTGTTTATCCTGGCCTGGACGACCACCCCATGGACATTGCCGTCAAACTGCGCATTAGCCGTTGGCGAAAGCATCAGCTACGTACAGATAAACACCTTTAATCCTTATACCTACGAACCCATTAGCGTGGTGTTGGCTAAGGACCTGGTGAAGAAATACTTTAAGGCCGAGGGTGAGAACGCATCTTTTGAAGATTACAAAGGCGGCGATAAAATTATACCCTGGACATTGACCCGCGAGTTTAAGGGTACCGACCTGCTGGATATTCACTACGAGCAGCTAATGCCGTACGTAACAAATGCGGAATTGGAGCAAAACGCTTTCCGTGTGATCCCGGCTGATTTTGTTACTACCGAGGATGGTACAGGCATTGTGCACACCGCATCGGTTTTTGGTGCGGATGACTTTAGAGCATGTAAGGAGAATAACGTGCCATCGGTAATGGTAAGGGACGAGAACGGTAAAGAAGTGCCTTTGGTTGATAAACAAGGCCGCTTTGTTGAAGAGGTTACCGATTTTGCCGGCCGTTACGTAAAAGAAGAATACTATTCCAACGAAGACCGTGCAGCGGAAGGGTTTAAACCGACTGATGTACTCATCTCTATAAAGTTAAAGACCGAGAACAAAGCATTCGACGTTAAAAAATACGAGCACAGCTACCCCCACTCGTGGCGCTCAGATGAACCTATACTTTACTATCCCTTAGACAGCTGGTTCATCCGCACCACAGCGGTGAAGGATAAAATGGTTGCGCTGAATAAAACCATTAACTGGAAGCCCGAAAGTACCGGTACAGGCCGTTTTGGTAACTGGCTGGAGAATTTGGTTGACTGGAACCTGTCGCGTTCGCGCTACTGGGGTACCCCGCTGCCTATCTGGCGCGAGGAAGATGGCAAAGAAGAAAAGTGCATTGGTTCGATACAAGAACTGAACGCCGAGATACAAAGATCAATTGAGGCCGGTTTAATGCCTGCGGGCTTTAAACTGGAAGACATGCACCGCCCTTATGTGGACGATGTAATATTAACATCATCGACCGGCAAACGCATGCTACGCGAACCCGACCTGATTGACGTTTGGTTTGACAGCGGCGCCATGCCTTACGCACAATGGCACTTTCCGTTTGAAAATAAAGAAGAATTTAAAAATGCTTATCCGGCAGATTTTATTGCTGAAGGGGTTGACCAAACCCGCGGCTGGTTCTTTACACTGCACGCCATAGCGGTAATGCTGAGCGAAGCGAGCGACGAAGTAAAAGCCATTAACGAGCAGGTAGGCAACAAAGGCGTTGCGTTCAAGAACGTGGTATCAAACGGTTTGGTGCTCGATAAGAACGGTAACAAAATGTCAAAACGTTTGGGCAATGGCGTAGATCCGTTTGAGACCATCGAGCAGTTTGGCGCCGATGCTGCCCGCTGGTATATGATCAGTAACGCGGCCCCATGGGATAACCTGAAATTTAATATCGAAGGGCTGGACGAGGTTCGCCGTAAATTTTTCGGTACACTGTACAATACTTACTCGTTTTTTGTGCTTTATGCCAACATCGATAAGTTTAAGTACGAGGAAGCCGAGATAGCGATAGAGGACCGCCCCGAGCTTGACCGTTGGATCATATCGCTGTTAAACACCCTTAGCAAGGAGGTTGATGACTATTACGCCGATTTTGAACCAACCAAAGCGGCCCGTGCCATACAGGAATTTGTTGACGCTCACTTTAGCAACTGGTACATCAGGCTAAGTCGCCGCCGTTTCTGGCGGTCAGATAACTCTGAAGATAAGCTCTCGGCATACCAAACGCTTTACACCTGTTTAATAACCATCAGCAAGTTAATGGCGCCTATTGCACCGTTCTTTGCCGAGCGTTTATATACCGACCTGAACAGCGTTACCGGTAAAGAGGAGTTTGAATCGGTACACCTGGCGTACTACCCCGAATACCATAACGACCTGGTTGATACCGCCCTGGAAGAACGCATGCAGTTGGCGCAGGATATTTCATCACTGGTGTTATCGCTTCGTAAAAAAATAGAGGTGCCTGTGCGCCGGCCGTTGAGCAAGATTTTATTGCCAATACTGGATAAGAAATTTAAAGCACAGATAGAGAAGGTGAAAGAGCTGATCCTATCAGAGACCAACATTAAGGATATTGAATACATCACCGATGCTGCCGGTTTTATCAAGAAAAAGATAAAACCCAACTTTAAAGCTTTGGGCGCCAAGGTAGGAAAGGATATGAAAGATGTGGCCGCTGCTATCAATGGGTTTGATCAGCAACAGATAACCGAATTGGAAACAAACGGCTCTATCCTGATACTTGATGCTAAACACTCGATACTACTTTCTGACGTGGAAATTATAGCCGAAGATGTACCTGGATGGCAGGTTGCAAATTTAGGAAAACTAACCGTGGCTTTAGATGTTACGATAACCGATGAGTTGAAAGAGGAGGGTATTGCAAGGGAATTTGTAAACCGTATACAAAATAACCGTAAAGATAAAGGATTAGAAGTAACCGACCGCATAAACGTAAGTGTGAGTTGCGGCACCGGTATCTGGAAAGCACTGGAAAATAATTTATCATATATTTGCGCCGAAATTTTAGCAGACAGCCTTGTGCTTGATAATCAGCTATCTGAAGGCGTTAAGGCCGTGATTGATGAGAACGAAATTTTGATCGCTATAAGTAAAAGTTAAATGGAAAACGAAAAAACAAGGTATTCTGATTCGGAATTAAAAGAATTCAAGGACCTATTATTAGAAAAATTACGCAGCTCTAAAGAAGAGTTGAGCGCACTGGCTACGTCGCTAAGCTCGCCGAACGCGAACGGTACTGATGATACTGCGGGTACGTATAAAACACTTGAAGATGGATCTGCGACGTTAGAGAAAGAACAGATAAACCAATTGGCTGCCCGCCAGAAGAAATTTATTGAGCAGTTAGAAGCCGCTTTGGTTCGTATCGAAAACAAAACCTATGGCATTTGCCGCGAAACCGGTAAGCTTATTCCAAAAGAGCGCCTGCGTGCTGTTCCGCACACAACGCTTACTATGGAAGCTAAATTAAAGCAATAAATGAAGGCTGCTTATACAAAACCTTTTTTAACCGCAGCATTTATCATTTTACTCGACCAGATCATCAAGATCTGGGTTAGGGGCCATATGTCCTTGGGCGAAGAGATACGCTTTTTGGGTAACCGGGGCATGTTGCACTATACCGAAAATAACGGTATGGCCTTTGGCATGGAGCTTGGCGGCGAGTTTGGCAAACTGGCTTTAACGCTGTTCCGTATTGTGGCCGTTTGTGGCATTGGTTACGCACTGGTCTTCCTGATTAAGCATAAATATCACCGTGGTTTAATTATGATGGTAGCCCTGATACTGGCAGGCGCGCTGGGTAATATTATTGATTCTACCTTTTATGGCGTAATTTATAACTACGCAAGCTTGTTTCATGGGCGTGTTGTTGATATGTTTTACTTCCCGCTGTTAACAGGGCAATTCCCACATTGGGTGCCGGTGTGGGGCGGTCAGGACTACATTTTCTTCCGGCCGGTATTCAACCTGGCCGATGCATCTATATCAGTAGGGGTTATTATGATACTGCTAAATCAAAAGCGTTACTTTAAACAGCAAGTGCCCGAAGAAAGCAATCCTAATAGCGAAATGGTGGAGGAGTAACACCTTTTAAATAATTTCAAAGCCTTCCGGATACGGGAGGCTTTTTTGTTTTATTGCAATATGAGTATAAAGCAATTACCAATTATTTGTCAACCATGTGCTTATACGCCAGGGTGGAGAGGGAACGCGGTGAATGTATATCCTTTTAGTTCTTCATTAGGAATGGCAGTGTTACAACGAGTCGTCAGTGGATGTCACTTTCTTTTCTCTCAAAAGAAAGTGACCAAAGAAAAGTCTCGGCTGCGTCCTGTTCTGTGAAAGGGTGTGCTAAGGCAATGCCTGTACTACCCGAACAGGCCAATGCCGCATTTTTTGGTGACGTTCCGTTTTTCAGGCTCCATTTAGGAGCGCGGGGGCTTGCTGTCAGAGTGAGCGGGCCGGGTGTATGGCGGGAATGCCGGTTTAGCTTTTTTCGATAGATTGGAGCACAGCGAACAATCGAGAAAAAAGCGTTAAGAACCGGCAGGGCGAGCTGAAGCATTGCTCTGACTTGATCTTTTGCTTCTTTTCTATCAAGAGAAAAGAAGTAGCCCTCCGCGGCAATGAGCGGACCGGCGTTTATTAAAGCACTGGCCAGTTCTTCGTTAGAATGGGTTTGTGCAATTATTAAATATTTCAGCCTTACCTCTTTATTATCAACTTATTAAAACACACCGCGGTCTTACAGGTTACACATTATGTTTTTATGTATGTTTCAAATTAAACTTTTGATACGTAATTAACTCTACACACTATATACTTATTTAATACTTATGAAAAAGTTATTTTTATTTGCCGCTTTATTCGCCACCACATTTGGGGCATTTGCACAAAACGCCGACATGCGCCGAAAAATTGAAGTTACCGGCATTGCCGAACAAGAAGTTACTCCTGATATTATAAACGTTTCTATATCCCTTAAAGAATATCTTAACGGAAAAAAGAAGGTTACAATTAGCCAGTTGGAGGCACAATTGGAGAAAGCCATTGCCGAGGCCGGTATTGCAAAGGAAGACTTTACAATTAATAACCTCTCTTCATGGAACTATGAAACAGAGAAGAAGAAGAACCCCGACTTTTTGGCCAGTAAACAATATGGCGTTAAGTTTCGCGACTTGAACAAGTTTAACCAGATCATGAGCAAACTGGACCCCAAGGGCATTCAAAGCACCAATATTGATAGCTATGATTACTCAAAAATTAACGAAGTGAAAAATCAACTAAAGTTGAAAGCGTTGCTTGCCGCAAGAGACAAAGCCGCTTTCTTAGTAAATGGTTTAGGCGATAAGCTAGGCAGCGCATTGAATATTACCGAGAGCGATAACAGCAGTTTCCCGCAGCCCCGTATGTACGCTAACGTGATGTTCAAATCGGCCGCGGCTGATGCAGCGGTGCCTGAATCGGATATCGATTTCAAAAAGATAAAACTGAGTTTTCAGATAAACGCCGTGTTCGAGATAAAATAATCGACCCGCTATATTAGGATAAGCAGCCCTCGCAACGATAATTGCGGGGGCTGTTTTGTTTATTGCCAAACATTTAATTTATGGGGATGTTACTAATAAAAATAAAAGTATGAAAGCTTTAAAATATATAACAATAGCAGCGCTTTTAACCATATCTGTAACCGCTTGTAAAGATCGCAGTAACGCCACATTAGGCGGCACCCAGGATACGGTTGCAAAAGCCGGCACGGGCGATCCTGGGAATACCCACGCGGCAGATTCTACAAAAATGGATAGTACCAATGCCGGTAATGCCGACCCTGCAGGCCATGGGGCCAGCGACACTTCGGATGCGCGACCCGTTCATTAACAGGTAATTAAATATTATTTTTTGCTCAATGGGGGTTGATATTGTAAAATATACATTTTATCTTCGTGTCCCCCAAACGGTTTGAGCATGATAGGTACCCGTTCAAAGAAAGTGCTTTTGGTGGCCCCGGAAGCTTTTCCCGACCAGTTGCTGGCCGAGTACGATAACGTGAAACACATTTCGGTAATCGCCGCTATATTTCCGAGTATACATGAACTTAAGCCTGACGTTATCCTGTTTCACCATGCACACATGGCCCATCATATAGAAAGGGTGCTGCGTCGTTTGCAAACCAATCCGTTTTATAAACACATCAAAATTTGCTGCTACAAACGCAATGAGAGCATTAGTGCAGATGCGACCTTAAAGGTATTAGGCGTACACCACATGATATATCATGCCGACCTGCAAAAAGAACCGAAAAGCAGCGCTACGTTAAACGCTATAAATAACCTGCTGAACGCCTCGTTAATCAAGCTGATGGCGGGCGTAGTTTAGCAGATGCAGCAGGGTAGTTACCTGTTTGTCTTTTGTTTTACATCTTTTGACTCTTCATCATACCGTTCAATCATTTTACATAGGGCTAACACTTTTACAATAAATAGCTGTTAAACTTGCATGCTGATTATCAGTGTTAAATAAATTAACGTTGTTGAGGCCTAAAATGCATTTAGTAAAATGAAAATAGGAATAGTTTGTTATCCCACCTTTGGCGGGAGCGGGGTTGTTGCTACAGAATTAGGGAAAGCCCTTGCAGCCAGGGGGCACCAGATACATTTTGTTACCTATAACCAGCCCGCGCGCCTCGATTTTTTTTCGGAAAACCTTTTTTATCACGAAGTGTCGGTGTCCCAATATCCGTTGTTTGATTACCCGCCGTATGAACTGGCCCTTGCCAGCCGCCTGGTTGATGTCGTAAGGTTTGAAAAGCTTGACCTGCTGCACGTACATTACGCCATACCCCATGCCTCCGCGGCATTTATGGCCAAACAAATACTCGCTACTTATGGCATTTCAATACCGTTTATAACTACGCTGCATGGTACTGATATTACGTTGGTAGGGCAGGATAGTACCTATAAGCCGGTGGTAACATTTTCAATAAACAAATCTGATGGGGTAACTGCGGTATCAGAATACCTGAAACAAGACACCTACAAATACTTTGATATTGAACAGGATATTAAGGTAATACCAAATTTTATTGACCTTACACGCTTTAGCCTAAAAGCTAAAGATCATTTTAAAAAGGCCATTGCGCCTAACGGCGAAAAAGTGCTGGTGCATACATCAAACTTTCGTAAGGTAAAGCGTACCGAGGATGTAATAAAGATGTTTGCTAAAGTGGTAGAAAAGATACCATCTAAATTATTAATGGTGGGCGATGGTGGTGAACGATCAGTATGCGAGCAGTTGAGCCGCGACCTGGGCATTGCCGAGCACGTACGTTTTTTAGGTAAGCAGGATGCTATTGAAGAGATCCTTTCCGTCTCCGACCTGTTTTTAATGCCGTCGCAGTCTGAAAGTTTCGGGCTTGCCGCTTTAGAGGCTATGGCTTGTAAGGTGCCCGTTATAAGCAGCAATGCAGGTGGCTTACCCGAACTTAACCTGGAGGGTGTTACAGGGTTTTTAAAGGACGTAGGTGATGTAGAAGGAATGGCCGAAAGAGCCATATTTATATTGGAAGACGAAGAAAGGTTAAACCAGTTTAAAGAAAACGCGCTTGCACGCGCAAAAGAACTGGAGCTATCTAATATAATGCCTTTATATGAAAATTATTATCAGGAGGTTATTGAGCGTAGCAAGCGGTAATATTATATTATTACCATAACCTTTTGGCCTGATTTGTGTTTATATACCAATTAAAACACATATCATACCATCAACCATGAAAAAGATATTTCAAACATCAATTGCAATTTTAGCCCTTACCTTTATTTTCTCAGCTTGCTCAACACCTCAAAACACAAATTCGGGCGCAACATCTTCAGCTAATGTATCACGCGGGAAGTTTGTAGGCACCTGGACATTAACCAACGTAACCTACGATGGCCTGGTACCGGGCGCTGTGCAGAATGTATTTGACCAGGCATCGCCTGATGCATTTGTAGGCAGTACCTGGAAATTTACCAACAGCGGTAATGGTATTTATACATTAACCAACGGAACCTCGCAAACCATTTTTTGGTCGGTATTTAACGGCCCCACCGGTACGCAGTTTCAATTCAAAAAACTTTACGAAGGCGATAAGGCCAAAAACGTACAGGAAGGTTATCGTTTAGATATCGGTGTTATCGATAACACTACCATGACACTGCGATCGCCTGTAGCAATAGGTAACAGTAATGGCTATATAATTTATTCGTTTACCAAAGCCCGGTAAGCTGAATAAGATAAAAGCAAAAGAAGCCGGAAGTAAATCACTTCCGGCTTCTTTGCTAATCAGCTAAATTTTATTTTTTAATTACATCGCCGGGGCAAACTTTAAACAAACAGGGTTACCAACGGTAATGCGTGCAACCGTGCTGGTTATTTTACCGGTATTTTCATCTATCTTATAAACGGTAATGTTATCGCTGTTTTGGTGGGCTACTAACAAGTATTGCCCTGTAGGGTCAATCACAAAATTGCGCGGGCCTTTACCGCCTGATGGCTTACGCTCTATAAATGTTAGTTCGCCATTTTCCTGATTGATGGCAAATACAGATATATCATTGGCATCGCCGCGATTTGTAGCGTACAGGAATTTGCCGTTTGGCGAAACGTGAATATCGGCAGCGCCGGTCTCTCCCTTAAAACCATCAGGTAACAGGCTTATGTCCTGGCGTTGTTTTAGTTTGCCGTTATTATAATCAAATACAACCACTGTACTGCCCATTTCGGTTATCAGGTACATGGTTTTTTTATTGTTCGAAAAAGCCAGGTGGCGCGGGCCGTAGCCTGGTTTTACGCTTACAAAGGCAGGCTTTGCAGGTACTATAGGGTTGCTTTTGCCACCTTTGTATTTGGTGATATTAATTTTATCGGTACCAAGATCGGTATACAATACATATTTTTCATCGGGCGATAATACCGCGGTATGTACGTGCGCTTTTTCCTGGCGCTCTTTATTAACGCTATGGCCGTCATCTTTAATAGTTTGTACGGCAGGGGCGATAGATCCGTCTTCGTTTATAGGCAGCACTGCAATGTTACCGCCCGAGTAATTGGCTACAAAAAGGTTCTTCTGATCTTTGTCTACAGAAATATAGCACGGCGCGCCACCCAGGGTAGATACTTTATTGATAAATGTTAGCTTACCGGTTTTTGGCTCAAACGAGAACGAGCTTACCTCGCCGTTATCATTCTCGTTAACGGCATAAACAAACTTATTGTTATTTGATACGGTAAGGTACGATGGGTTGCTTACATCATCTATCTGACTTAAGTAGGCCAGTCTGCCGGTTTCGGTATAAAAACGGTAAACAGCAATCCCCTTGCTGGAACCGCTGGTATAAGCGCCCACAATAAGGTCGAAACTTTTGGGCGATTCCGTTTTTTTTTGAGCAGATGTTATTATAGGCAGAAGCATAGCTATCATCAACAGAGATTTTTTCATTCGTAATTGGTTTATAAGTGCAAGTTAATAAAATGATTAAAAAAGATAACACTACTTATTAATAATGTGTAAGACAGGATGATGCACGAATAGGTTTAATGGATGATGCATTTGAAAGGGGGATATAAACATTTGTCTGCTCAATCGCGCTAAATAGCCACTTATCACTCGAATACGTAGTTGCGGATAGCGGGGCAATCTGTTAGGATGACCTGCCTATATACATCGGGCTGCACAAAGCGCCACAACAATAAAGGCATCACTTACATGATGCCTTTATTGTTATTATTTTATTAAATGCTTTAGTTGTATCACTTCCTTTTCGTCTAGGTATCTCCACCTGCCACGCGGAAGGTCTTTTTTTGTAAGGTTAGCGTAAACCGACCGGTCAAGCTTCACCACGTCATACCCCAGCGATTCGAAAATGCGGCGCACAATGCGGTTTTTACCGCTATGTATCTGTATGCCTATTTCCTTTTTTGTGCCGCCGGCAACATACGATACGCTATCAGGTTTAATTATGCCATCTTCCAGCTCAATGCCAAACTCAATTTTATTAAGATCGCCCTGGCTAAGCGCCTTGTTAAGTTCTACCAGGTAAAGTTTGGTTACGCTGTTACGCGGGTGCGATAGCTTGTCGGCCAGGTCGCCATCGTTTGTCATCAACAATAAGCCTGTGGTGTTGCGGTCAAGTCGGCCCACCGGGTATATGCGTTCTCTGCTGGCTTTCTCAACCAGGTGCATAACCGTGCGGCGTTCCTGCGGGTCGTCGGTTGTGGTGATATAATCTTTTGGCTTATTTAGCAATACATAAACCATTTTCTCGCGTTTTAAAGCCTCGCCGTTGTAACGTACCAGGTCCTTAAGCGGGTCAACCTTGTGGCCCAGTTCAGATATCACTTCGCCGTTTACCGATACTACTCCCGCGGCTATCAGTTCGTCGGCTTTGCGGCGGCTGCATATACCTGCGTTGGCAATGTAGCGGTTAAGTCGTATCAGGCCATCATCCTTAGCCTTAACCACCGGGTTCTTACGCCCGCGCATGGTAGGTTTTGATGGTATATTATCGTTTTCGCTCTTACGGAAACCTGTAGACGTGCTTGGAAAGTCTTTTTTGCCGCCGCGTGTGCCTGCAAATTTCTTCTCACCAAAGCTTTTCTTTGGCCCATCAGTACCGGCAGGGCGCCTGTTAAAGGGCTTATCTAACGATGACGGATTTTTACGAGGGCCGTATGATGCCGGGCCTAAGCCTGGCTTTTTATAACTGCCACCTTCGCTGTCGCCGGTTTGTGGGCGGCCGCTGTAAGGTTTGTCACGTGGGGCAAAAGTTTTGCGGTCGTTTTGTGGCGCATCGCCGTAGCTGCGTTTTGGGCGGTCGCCATCTGTTGGGCGGCCGCTGTACGGCTTGCCTTTTGGCGAAAATGATCTTTTATCGCCACCGCCGAATGACGAGGCCTGGCCATAGCTTTTACGTGGCCTTTCGGTGCCGTCAGCATCTGGTTTACCGGTATTGGGTTTTGAATAGGTAGATCCTCTTTTATCTGTAGAGAAATTTTTTTTGCCATCTGCGCGACCTGCGCCAAAGGATTTTCCTGTGCTGGAAAATGATGGTCTTTTGGTGTTTTCGCCACCACTTTTTGAGCGGCCCTGTGATTTGTCGGGCTTGTCGTCGCGACTACCTGCTGGTCTTTTGAATACCATATTTTTTTGTTTTGCGCTTTCGCAGCGTGAGGGTCAAAAGTACTACAAATTAACCAAAAAAACAACTTTTTAATCAGGTCCAAAAAGCAGGTTTAAAGCGCTTTAAACGTCGATTTTTGGCCAGTTTTAAAATGTTCAAAACACTAAGTATAATATAAGTGTTTGATAATCTGCTTTATATAACGTACCTTTGCGGCACATCATACCAAAATGTTTAATTAATGAGTAAAATTGAAATGACTAAAAAACACTTAATTACGTGCTCCGTAATCTTGGTGCTGGTTATCATTTCCAGTCTTAACATTTTCAGTACCAACCCGGTATTTCCTGCAAAACATATCGCTTACACGCCTTCAAATTTACTGTTCAGCAAGCCCGCCGACGACTTTGAAGAAGCCTATAGTTTTGCCGACGAAGCCATACCGGTAAACGACAAAAAAGTAGATTTTAAATTAAAAAAATCAATAGCGAAGCACAGGTACAAAAACGTTCAGTCGAACGTTCTGCATTCAAAAGCCGATAAGCTTTTCCCTATCATCGAGCCTATCTTAAAGTTTTACGGTATCCCCGAAGATTTTAAGTACGTACCGCTGGTAGAGTCGGGTTTACAGTCTGGTACATCGCCAAAAGGGGCGAGGGGCATCTGGCAGTTTATGCCGGGCACCGCGCGCTCATATGGTTTAAAGGTAGGGCACGGTAAAGATGAGCGTTTGAACGTTCGTAAATCAACCATAGCCGCTTGTAAGTACATTAAAGAGCTGTACGGCGAGTTTAACAGCTGGACGCTGGCTGCCGCAGCCTACAACAATGGTTCGGTTAAACTGGAAAGGGCCATGGACAAGCAAAATGAGGATAACTACTTCCGCATGAGCCTTAACCGCGAAACCGGATCGTACGTTTACAAACTTATAGCGATGAAAGAGATCATCAACAACCCCGAAAAGTACGGCTATAAAAACTTTTATAGCTATATGCAAAAGCCACTGCCATATTCGGTAGCATACAACAATTAAAGTAATTTAATATTACGGAGCACTTTTAAAGGCCATCCCAAGCGGGGTGGCTTTTTTACGTTGTGGAAACCTTCACCTGAACACGGAAAAAGCTTTTATCATTTAAAAAAAAGGGAAAGAAAGAGTAACCCTTCGTTGCCAGCAACGAGGCGTCAAAAGGCCCGGCAACGGATTGACGGATGTGGAAATTTTTACATTAACCGGTACCTCCATCACCATGCTAACCCTTTAAATCACCACCACTTTTATGTATATTTGCGAACTTTTTTAGTAATTACACGGCCAACCAAAAACTAAGCCGTATCTGTCTTGTTTTCTGAAGAATATATGAGCGAAAAAACATTAGACCTGGGCGAGCAAAGTGAAGTTGAAGTTTATGGTGCCCGGGTACATAATTTAAAAAATATAGATGTCTCTTTTCCGCGCAATAAGCTGGTTGTTATAACCGGGCTTAGCGGCAGCGGTAAATCGTCGTTAGCGTTTGATACCATTTATGCCGAGGGTCAGCGTCGTTATATGGAAACATTTTCGGCCTACTCGCGCCAGTTTATGGGCGGTATGGAGCGGCCTGATGTAGATAAGGTATCGGGGCTTAGTCCGGTTATCGCCATCGAACAAAAAACCACCAGCAAAAACCCCCGCAGTACCGTAGGTACCATTACCGAGATCTACGATTTTATGCGCCTGCTTTTTGCCCGTGCGGGCGAGGCTTACTCGTACACCACCGGCGAGAAAATGGAGCGCATGAGCGAGGACCAGATCCTGAAAACCATTTTAGAAAAGTTTGACGGGCAGCCGGTAAACATACTGGCGCCGGTGGTAAAGGCCCGTAAAGGCCATTACCGCGAGCTTTTTGAGCAAATACGTAAGCAGGGCTACCTGAAGGTTTACATTGATGGCGCTATCGCCGATGTGGAAGCGAAAATGCAGGTAGACCGTTATAAGATACACGATATTGACATCGTAGTGGACCGCCTGGTAGTGAGCGAGGCTGACAGCAAAAGATTATATACCTCGGTGCAATCGGCACTTAAAATTGCCAAAGGCATTATCCGCATTGCCGATAAGGATAACAATGTATCTTATTTCAGCAAATACCTGATGGACCCGGTGTCGGGCATCTCGTATGATGAACCACAGCCTAACACCTTCTCGTTCAACTCGCCTTATGGTGCTTGCGAAAAGTGTAACGGACTGGGTTATATTTTCGAAGTTGACGAGGCATCTGTAGTGCCAAACCCTAAACTGAGTATTATTAACGGTGGATTAGCGCCGATAGGCGAATACCGTGAAACCTGGATCTTCCAGGTGCTGAAGGCGCTGGCTAAAAAATATGAGTTTAGCTTGAGCACCCCCATAGAAAAATTGACCCGCGAGCAGTTGGACATTATCCTGAACGGATCGCCGGATATGATAACCGTGGCGGTTGAGTACAACAAATGGAACGTTCAAAGTTACCAGATAACCTTCGACGGCATCATCCGCATGCTGGAAGAGCAGCAGGAGCGCCGCAACGACGAGGGTATGGACGATATGGAAAATTATCGCGTACTGCGTACCTGCCCGGTTTGCGATGGCGCAAGGCTCAAAAAGGAATCGCTGCATTTTAAGGTTGACGAAAAGAATATTTTTGAGTTAGCCTGCATGGATATTACCACACTGGATAAGTGGTACACCGGGTTGGAAGAAAGGCTGAACGAGCGCCAGAACGTTATCGCTAAAGAAATATTAAAAGAGATACGCGCACGCATCGGCTTTTTGCTGGATGTCGGCCTCAGCTATCTTACGCTTGACCGCACCGCCAAAACCCTATCTGGTGGCGAGGCGCAGCGTATCAGGCTGGCTACGCAGATAGGGTCGCAGCTGATGAACGTTATGTATATTTTGGATGAGCCAAGCATCGGCCTGCACCAGCGGGATAACGAACGCCTGATAAACGCCCTTAAAAACCTGCGCGACCTGGGTAACACCGTTTTGGTTGTAGAGCACGATAAGGATATGATACTGGAAGCCGACCATGTGATAGATATGGGCCCGGCAGCGGGGGTACACGGCGGTACTATTGTTGCCGAGGGTACACCTGCCCAATTAATGGCTAAGCATACGTTAACCACATCTTACATTAACGGCGAGCGTGAGATAGCTATCCCTAAAAAGCGCCGGGAAGGTAATGGTAAAACGTTATCGCTTAAAAAGGCTACGGGGCATAATTTAAAGAAGGTATCGGTCGATTTCCCGTTAGGTAAGCTGATAGGGGTGACAGGCGTATCGGGCAGCGGTAAATCAAGTTTGATCACCGAAACGCTGTACCCGATATTGAACCAACATTTCTTCCGTGCTAAAAAGCATCCGCTGCCGTACGATAAAATTGAAGGGCTGGAGCATATCGATAAAGTTATCGAAATAGACCAGACACCCATTGGCCGTACACCACGCTCAAACCCGGCTACTTATACCGGCGTATTCTCTGATATACGTAACCTGTTTGTCGCCTTGCCCGAGTCGCGGATACGTGGCTACAAGCCGGGCCGTTTCTCGTTCAACGTAAAAGGAGGCCGCTGCGAAACCTGCCAGGGCGCAGGCCAAAAGGTTATCGAGATGAATTTTTTACCCGATGTGCAGGTGCCATGCGAAGAATGCGGCGGCCGGCGCTATAACCGCGAAACGCTGGAAGTACGATATCGTGGCAAATCCATCAGCGATGTGCTGGATATGAGCATCGAAGATGCCACGCCATTTTTTGAACACATCCCATCTATCTACCGCAAGGTAAAAACCCTGTTTGATGTGGGATTGGGCTATATTACGCTTGGGCAATCGTCAACCACACTATCAGGCGGCGAGGCGCAGCGCGTAAAGCTGGCTACTGAGCTTAGTAAAAAAGATACAGGTAACACTTTCTACATACTGGACGAACCCACAACCGGCCTGCACTTCGAGGATATAAACGTGTTGCTGGGCGTAATAAACCAACTGGTTGATAAGGGCAACACCGTGCTGGTGATAGAGCATAACCTGGATGTTATCAAGGTTGTTGACCATGTTATAGATCTCGGTCCCGAAGGAGGCTCTGGCGGCGGTAAAATCCTGTTTAGTGGTACGCCCGAGGGTTTATGCAAAGTTAAAGACAGCTTTACCGGCCAGTTTTTGAAAAAGGAAATGGGATTGAAGTAATAAAATTTGTCATACTAAAGGATATCAAACCTTTAGTGGCCGATTCGAAATGCGTGGATCAATTCCCCGTTATCCTTTAGCATGACAAAATCAGTGGTTATTTCCCTGCAAACCTTTGCAGCAGGTTAGCGGCAGCGCCGGGCATCTTAACCTTGTAACGGTACATGCCGCCAAAGCTGTCCTCTTCTTTTAAAAATTCGTGGTTCTTTTTGCTGATCCAAAATGTTTCTACCGATTTTTGACCATTGTGTTCGGCTTCATTCACCAGTTTCCAGCAGTCAACTTTTTGGTTATCCAAAGTGCTTATCACTTCACTGCCGGTAACTTTGTATATAATATATTCCGGCTTACCGAAACCGGCATCATAGAAATTTATGGCGAAGGTTTTCCCTGCAGCAAGCGGCAGCATTTCAAAGGTTTCTATATCCAGGTTCCAGTTAAAATTGCGCTCAGTAAAATTAAGTTCGAAATCCTTTTTGGTATTTAGCGCTACGGTATCCGCGCCTTTTATTTTATTGGCATCCCAGTTGTAAGCGCCAAGTTTACCGGCAACCGTTTCGCTATGGTATACAGGCGAAAAATCCTTCACCCTGTTTACCGAATAACCCGTGCGGTAGCTCATGGTATCGCTGCCATACCAGTGTTGTGTAGTGGCAAATACCTTTTCGCCGTTGCGCTCCACTATTTTTGTATCGCGCAGCCAAAGCCAATACCTTAACGTTTTAGGGCTTTTGGGCATTTGAAAGTACACCAGGTACTGGCGCATGCCGGGCTTCAGTGTCGCGGTGTTTAGGCGATGATCTTTTACGCGAATGGTATCTACTTGTGCAAGCGCACGTCTGGGTTGAGCTGAAAAAAGCAATGTGACAAGTGCAGCGGTCAAAGCGGCGCTTATAGGTGATAGTGATCTCATGGTTTGTATGTTTACGGTTTTCATAATTACTTAAAACTGCATCTTACAGGGCATCAGCTCAAACTATTTCAACATACGTTAATATCTATTTAGCAGGCAGGGCGATTTTTTCAATAAATGCGCAATCGCTTGTTTATTCATCCCCATGACCATTTCATTGAAACTTTACCGGCGATGGTTTAATAAACTTGGCATATGGTTTAAACGGGTACACATCTATCAAAAAGCTTTGTACTTTTAAGCATGCAATTGTTTAAAAGGAAGCCAAACATCCGGCAACAGCAGTGGATGGTTTGGATCTTCGTATTTTTTATTGTGCTGTTTTCGTTGCTGCCGATGGATGGCATAGGGCAGTCGACTGTTTTTGCATTGATAAACACCCTTTTTTATGCGGCCATAATTTATGGCAACATTTTGTGGCTTTTCCCGAAGTTATATCAAACAGGCAGGTTAGCGCTTTATATTTTAGCGGTTATTGTATTACTGCTGATAACCGGTGCGCTGCGTGCTTATCTGTCATTATATATATACAACGCCTTTTTTGCCATGGGGCACCCCACCAAGATGAAATTTGAAGCTATCATGAGCTTTGTTATAGCGGGGCTGCTGATATTTATGCTCAGTTTTATTTTCAGGATAGCGCTTGCCTATTTCAAGTTAAAGCAACAATCAGAAGATATCCTTGTCCAAAAAACACAGGCCGAATTAAACCTCCTGAAATCGCAGGTGCAGCCACACTTTTTGTTTAATACCCTGAATAATATCTATTACGAAGCTTATCTTGAATCGCCGCGAACGGCAGCACTGATCGAGAAGCTGTCGGACATTATGCGCTATTTTGTTGATGAAAGCCCCAGGCAGGAGGTTAGTCTTGCGAACGAAGTGCAATTTCTTGAAAATTATATCGCGCTGGAAAATATCCGCATCCGTTACGATGTAGATATCACCTTTACCAAAGATTGCGACATGTCGTTAACCCTGCCGCCCATGCTGCTGATGACCTTCGTCGAGAATATTTTTAAGCATGGTATCGATAAAAGCAGCAGCCATAATAAGATAAATATAACATTGCTACAGCAAAATGGCCGGCTGCAGTTTACCACTACCAACACCATTCCGGATAAGCCGTTAACTACTTTATCCACGGGGTTTGGTATTCAGAATTTACGGAAACGGTTAGTGCTGCTTTACCAAACGGATTTTGAGCTGCAGGTTGAAAATAAAGGCGATATTTACATTGCGCAACTAAATATCCCGCTGGCATGAACTTAAGCTGCATTATTATCGACGACGAGCCAAACGCGGTTAGCCTGCTGGAAGTGCTGATCGGTCAGACCACGCAATGGCAGCTTTTAGGCAAATGCTACAACGCGTTGGAGGCGATAGACTTTTTAAAGAAACATACCGTAGATTTTATTTTTCTGGATATCAACATGCCGCACCTTACAGGTATGGAATTGGCGGGGTTGCTGCCCAAAGAAACCAAAATTGTTTTTACCACCGCTTATGCCGAACATGCGGCCGACAGCTACGCCTTCCAAACCATTGATTATTTGCTGAAACCTATAACGCTTAAACGATTTTTGGCCGCTACACAAAAAATTGATGCCGCTTTTGGCAAACATACGGTGATAGAAAAAAGCGAGAGCAAGCCGGAGGATGATTACTTTTTTGTAAAATCGGGTAAAACGCTGCGTAAGATACTGCTGGACGAGGTATTGTACTTTGAGGGTGAAAAGGAATATGTGCGCCTGGTTACGGCTACCGAAGAACTGCTGATATACCGCCGTTTAAAAGAGGTAGAAATGCAGCTGCCCCAGCCTTTTGTGCGGGTGCATAACTCATACATCGTAAATACCAAACGCTTAAGCAAGATACAGGATAACCACGTTTACATCGGCGATAAGCAGATCCCGGTAAGCGAAAAGTTCAGGGAGGGATTTATGGCAGTGATAAGGCAGAGGATATTTTAGGGGGCTATCCGGCTCTGCCTGGGACTCTTAGTGTTCACGTTCGCGCCACGTGAACACCGTGAACACACGTGAACGCTTGATAATCAGGCGTTTTAATTTTTAGGTACTGACGAAGCTGTGCCACCAACGGTTTGGTAAAAATTAATACACAAATAGCTACAACAAGACAGGACCGTCATTGCGAGGAACGAAGCAATCTCTTTAAGCTATTACCACATGCTAATTATTCATTTAGCAGATCATCATATAAATCGTTCCATCCGGGATTTATAGAATTGACTAAATCTATCTTGCTTTGGCGACTTCCGCCTTTAATCAGTTTTTCAGCCGCAATCGCTTCTTCAATATGCGAGTAGAAGTAGTGATAAACGAGTTTATGGCAATTATATCTTGAAGTAAAACTGTCAGGGTAGGTTTTGTTTTTATGGTCCCAAACCCTATCCATCAAATCGGAGGTTACCCCAGTGTAAAAAACTACATTTTGCTTGTTAGTCATGATGTACACACAACCGCCTCTTTGCATAACCATATTACATGTTTAATTGTCCTAAAGAGATTGCTTCGTTCCTCGCAATGACGGGAAGTGCCTTAATCCAATCGTACATCGCCCAACTGTCCTGAAGAGATTGCTTCGTACCTGGCCATGACGTGGCGGATTTGGGGATGACATGGTTGTGTTATTAAACGGCCTATGATTCCGTTAATTCGCCTCTTAGATCCTTCTCCAGGCAGCGCTTTACCTCTTTAGGGTCGTCTATCTCGCCCAGCAGGTACATCATTTTGGTAACAGCGGCTTCATAGGTCATATCATACCCGTTGGCCACGCCAATATCTTTTAACTGCTTGCTGGTTTCGTATCGTCCCAGTTCAACCGTACCTACCTTGCATTGCGAAATATCCAGGATCACTTTTCCGCTATCGATAGCGGCTTCAAGCAGATCGATGAACCACTGGTCGGTAGTAGTGTTACCCGCGCCAAAGGTCTCCATTACTATGCCGCGTACGTCTGCACTTAAAATGGTCTCCACAACCTTCGGACTGATCCCCGGGTACAGTTTTAGTACAGCAACATCGCTCACCAACTTGTTATGAACGTTAAGCGGGCCTTCGCCCGGCGGGCGGATATCGTTTATGCTGAAACGCAGGTGTACGCCCGATTCGGCCAATATAGGGTAATTGGGCGAGCGGAAGGCCTCGAATTTTGATGAGTTATATTTGAACGCGCGGTTCCCCCGAAACAGTTTGTAATCAAAATAAATGCAAACTTCGGGTACGCGTGCCTTGTCGTTCTTTTTCGCCTTAGCAATTTCAATAGCCGTCATCAGGTTTTCTTTGGCATCGGTACGTACCGCGCTGATGGGTAACTGCGATCCTGTAAAAATTACCGGCTTGTTCAGATTTTGCAGCATAAAACTAAGTGCCGAGGCAGTAAATGCCATGGTATCAGAACCATGCAGTATCACAAAGCCATCAACAGTATCGTAATTGGCTTCTATAAGCGCGGCAAGTTCGGCCCATATAACGGGGTTCATGTTTGATGAGTCGATAATATGCTCGAACGAGTGCACCTTAATCTTGCAATTAAGCTTTTCCAGTTCGGGTACATTATCCATTATCTGCTCAAAGTTGATGGGTACCAACGTTTTTGTAACAGGGTCGCTCATCATACCTATTGTACCACCGGTATAGATGATCAGTATCTGGCTCATTTTGGGTCAGGTTTATGCTATTAATATAATCTTTGATCTAAACACCAAATATCTTTTCTGAATTTTCGGTGGTTATACGGGCCACATCTTCAACAGATATCTGATACAGTTCCGCCACCTTTTGCGCCACATAGATCAGGTAAGCGCTTTCATTGGGTTTACCCCGGTACGGAACGGGCGTAAGGTACGGAGAATCGGTTTCTAAAACCACATGCTTCAGGTCAATTTGCGGTAATATCTTATCCAACCCGGCATTTTTATAGGTCACTACGCCCCCAATGCCCAGGTAAAACCCCAGTGCGGTAACTTTACTTGCCTGTTCAAGCGTACCGGTAAAGCAGTGAAATATACCGCGCAGGTTTTCGTCGTGCTCATCATGCAATACCTGGTAAACTTCATCAAAGGCATCCCGGCAATGTATCACTATGGGCAATTTTAAAGTTTTAGCCCATTGTATCTGCAATTTAAAAGCCTGTACCTGTTGGGTTAAAAAGGTTTTGTCCCAGTAAAGGTCTATCCCGATTTCGCCCACAGCGTATATTTTATGCTGATGCATGGCCGGTTGTATTACCGCCAGTTCCTCTTCCCAGTCATCTTTTACCGAACACGGATGCAGGCCGAGCATGGGGTAACAGGCATCGGGGTAAGTTTTCACCAGATCGAACATCATAGGTACCGACGCCGCATCCACATTGGGCAAAAACAAGCGCCCAATATTATTTTCCAGGCAACGCTGCATCATTTGCGCCCGCTTGTCAGTATCAGTTTCGTAATATAAATGGGTATGTGTATCGGTTAACACCATGGCACAAAATTAAAAAAGCCTTCTTTGCAGAAGGCTTTTCAATTAAAATTAATTTTTCTTTTTAACTGCTGTTCGCTTTTTCACCGCTGTTTTTTTCTTTAACGGCGCTTTGGCAGCAGGTATTGTGGCAGGATGCTTTACCCTTACTACTTTTACAAGTTCTACATCAAACACTAAAGGTGCATAAGGGGTGATGTCGGCACCCGAGCCATACTCGCCATAAGCCAGCGCGGAAGGGATGATCAATTTCGCCTTTGAGCCTTCGTTCATCAGCAGGAAAGCCTCGTCCCAGCCTGGTATAACCCTGCCGGTACCCAATGCAAAGCTAATAGGCTCGTAAGGGCGTCCGGGCTGGTTTAAACCGCCGGCTTTCGCATCGGCTTCAATGCTGCTGTCAAACATCTTACCTTCAAGGGTGCGGCCGGTATAGTTTACATAAATCGTATCGCCTTTAAGCGGTTTAGGCTTATTGCCGGCCTGTTTAATAACGTACCTTAAACCGGATGGGGTGGTTTTAGCTATTATTTTGTTGCTGTTAATGTAGCCTTCCAGTTTAGCTGCCTCGGCAGCTTTCAGTTTTTCGCCTTCGGCTTTCATCTTTGCCATAGCGGCGTTGCGTTCGGCCATAGCTTCTTCTAAAGTTTGCACCTGTAATATTTTCAGCTTAAAAACAATGTTGCCGCCTTTTTTAAATATCGGTGGCATTTCGGTTTCGTGGCCCTTAAATACTGAGTCAACCGGTACCCTAACAACGGCGCTATCATTAACAGCCAATAGCGGGAATATATCCATCAGGTCGGCTACGTTGGCAGATGGGCGCACTTGCGCCTTTACCGGCTGGCCCTGCTGATAGGTGCTAAACAATACCGAATCTTTATCGGTGCATTGTACAGCCTGGAAGGTTATGATATCGTTTTGCTTTATTTTTTGACCGGGGGCATTGCTGATAACCTGGTATTGCACACCAGAGGAGGTTTGCTTAAACTGCGCTGCTGCGGTAAGGGTTAACAACGAAAATATAACGACTAAATAAAAAGTATTTTTCATCAGGATTATTGTTTTTTAATGGCTATGAAGCTATTACACGCTATATTCAAATAGTTTTTTGAGCTGCAGCCTGTGATGGTTTCATGACATAAAAAAAGCCTCCCGGAGGTATCCCGGAAGGCTATAAATTTTTTTTGAAATTATCTAAGTGCCGGCACTGTTGGTTGAACAGGCTTTGGCGCGTTAGGGTTTGGCTTAATGATATCTAAAACCTCTACCGTGAAAATAACCGGTGCAAAGGCAGGTATCATACCTTGCGAGCCTTGTTCGCCCCAGCCCAGTTCAGACGGGATAACGAAAGTAGCCTTGCTGCCTTTGTTCAAGAGCAGGAAGCCTTCGTCCCAACCACGAATAACGGCACCTGCACCCACAGGGAATTTAAACGGCTCGTATTTACGGCTTGGGTTAAAAATCCTTTTGTTTTTCATCGCCTCTTCTTTAATGCTGGTATCAAAAACTTTCCCGTCAACTAACGATCCGGTGTAGTTTACCACCGCGGTGTCGCCAACAACCAGCATTGGGCCCGATCCCTGCTGGGTGATCTGGTACTGTAAGCCCGAAGGGGTGGTTTTAACGTTCAGCTTTTTTTCTTCAACATATTTTTTGATCTTGGCCGGTTCTTGTTTTTTCATCTGGTCGGCCTGTGCCTTAAAGTAGTCGGTAATATGAGCGTTAAAAACGGCTTCGGTTGTGTTGCCTCTTGCAATTACCTTTTCTACTTTAATTTCGTAAATGATGTATTTTCCTTTTAAACCCGGAGGCCTTGGGCCGCCTTTTTTAAAGGTTGAATCGATGTTAACTTTTACAGTAACGCTGTCGCCTTCGCTCAGCAGCGGGAAAACCGATGTTACATCGCCCTTGCGGGTTGTTTTTTCAACTATCTGCGGTGCAGGGCGCCCCTGTTCGTAAGTGCTGCCCAATACTGAGTCGCCCTCGTTTTTTAAGGTTAGGTTAAGGCTGATAAAATCGCCCGGTTTAACGGTTGGGCCAGAATTATCTGTACGGATATTGTACAATAGCCCGCCTTCGGTTTGCTTAAACCCACCTTTACAGCTTGCAAGCCCTAATGCTGCAATGGCTATGATCGTTAAGTTCTTTCTCATTTTTTTGTTTAATTCTTATTGTATTAAAAGGGTTTTATATTCTGGTAATATCGATTTAAATTTTGCGATGGTAGCCTCAAGCGGCTCGTCAGACTGGCCGCCTGCGGCGTTACGGTGGCCGCCCCCGTTAAAATATTTTTTACATATCTCGTTAGCCGGAAACTCCGCTTTTGAGCGTAACGATATTTTAACCTTATCGGCACGCTCTACAATAAAGGCCGCTAAATGTATCCTGGCAATTGATAAGGCATAGTTAACAATGCCTTCGGTATCACCGGTATTTACGTTAAACATTGCAATATCGTTTTTACTAACGGCTATTACAGCGGTGTTGTATTCGGGCAGTATTTCTAAACAATTGGCAAGGCAATGGCCTAAAAAGCGTAATCGGTTCTCTGAGGCGCTGTTGTAAACCAGCTCGTGTATGCGCGAGTTATTCGCGCCCGCATCTATCAGGTCGGCAACAATGCGGTGCACGGCTGATGTTGTATTTGGCAAGCGGAAAGATGCCGAATCGGTCATGATACCGGTGTACAGGCAGGTAGCCACATCCTTATTTATAAGCGCTTTATTTTGCAGCTTATCGGTAATAAAAGTATAAACCAGCTGGGCGGCAGCACAGGCGTTGATATCCCAGTGGCGGTAATCGTCAAAATCTTCGGGCTCAAGGTGATGGTCTATCATTACTTTACAGGCGGCGCTGTTGCCCACCAGCACCCCCATATCGTTGATACGGGTAAGGCTGTTAAAATCCACACAAAAAATAAGTTCCGCATCGGCAATAAGCCTTGCTGACAGTTCCGCGTTCTCTGTGTAAATGATCACCTCCCCGTTACCTGGCATCCATGTTAAAAAGTCAGGGTAGTCTGTCGGGGTAATTACCTTGGTATGGTGGCCTTGCTGTATAAAGTAATTATACAACCCTAACGACGAGCCCATGGCATCGCCATCGGGCTTATGATGGGTAGTAATTACTATTTTACGTGGCTGACTTAAAAGTTCAGTAAGCGAAGCTAAATCCAACATCAATTTTTAAAGAGCTGCAAAGCTAAGTAAATTAATTAAATACGTGTATCATATTTATAGCAAAAGCTTTAAGTTTCAGTTATAAAACGCTACTTTTGCGCCTCTTTAAATACAAAGCATATTACAATGGCAAATAACAAAACTTTTACAATGATAAAGCCCGATGCAGTAGCTAACGGGCATATAGGCGCTATTTTAGATCAGATAACCAAAGCGGGCTTTAAAATAACTGCCCTTAAATACACTTCGTTATCAGAGGCAAAGGCCGGCGAGTTTTACGCGGTACACGCCGAGCGCGGATTTTTTAAAGACCTGGTTAACTTTATGTCATCGGGCCCTATTGTAGCTGCGATACTTGAAAAGGATAACGCGATAGAAGATTTCCGCAAGCTGATTGGCGCCACCGACCCTGCTAAGGCTGAAAAAGGCACTATACGCAACCTGTTTGCCAAATCAATTGATGCCAACGCGGTGCATGGGTCAGACTCTGACGAGAACGCCGAAATCGAGGCTAACTTCTTTTTCTCGGCCTTCGAAAGGTTTTAACCGCCCGCATGAGCAAGAAAAGCCATTTGTGCGTTATATTTGTAATGCACAAATGGCTTTTTTAATATTTTTTATTGTTTAATTAAAGTATTAAACTATCTTTACCTTTAAGCGCATAACGCGCAGCTAATTAACGGGTTCCAATGAAATCGCTGTTTAAATATCTTATTTATTCGGTAATAATGGTTACTATCATTGTTACTTCAATGGATATTTTCAGGAACCATCCCGAAGCGCAGTTCGCTTTTATATTTCCCGGTATTTTTCTGCTTGCCTTCTCGCAAATAATGGACGATAGCTTCCGCAAGGTGAGCCGCCGCTTACGCCTTTCGCGCGGGCGTTAATTACAGGAACACGATCTCGGTTACCAATTCGGTTTTAGCATCATCATTTATTTTCTGGATAATCTGGTTACGCATCATTACCAGCTCATTTTTAATTACCGATGATTCTATCCGCAGAAACAATTTCTTATCGCGTATAAACAGTTCTTTTGTACGGTTAGCAACAGATTTGCCTACCAGTTGCGGCCAGGCGCTTACTATGGCGGTTTCGTCAAAACGGCGCTTTATTTTGTAAACGTTCAGCATTTGTTCAATAGCCTCTTTAAGCGATTTATCGTTAGCCTTACGCAATGCTACCCTCCGTTACTTTAAATAATTTAACGCTTACATTTATACTATCAAATATTCCTTTTACACGGCTTGTACTGGTATCGGTTATCAATACCTGCCCAAAATCGTTGTTAGATACCATTTGCATTAGTTTGGTAATGCGGTTATCGTCAAGCTTATCAAAAATATCATCCAACAGCAGCAGGGGCTTAAAACCGTTTTTTTGGGTAAGGAAGGTGTACTGGGCAAGCTTAAGCGCTATCAAAAAGGACTTTTGCTGCCCCTGCGAACCAAATTTTTTCATGGCCATGCCGTGAATATTAAACAGCAGGTCGTCCTTATGTATGCCGTTTGTGGTACGTTCAAGCACCCTGTCGCGCTCTATGGCTTTATTAAGCAGTGCGGTAAAATCGTTGTGCAATAACTGCGACTCATACACCAGTTCTACCTGCTCGGCATCCTCGCTTATGAACTGGTAATGCCGGTTAAATA
This sequence comes from Mucilaginibacter sp. 14171R-50, assembly GCF_010093045.1. Taxonomy (NCBI): domain Bacteria; kingdom Pseudomonadati; phylum Bacteroidota; class Sphingobacteriia; order Sphingobacteriales; family Sphingobacteriaceae; genus Mucilaginibacter; species Mucilaginibacter sp. 14171R-50. The sequence goes on from NZ_CP048115.1 coordinate 1,881,449, forward strand.
TCCCGGTGAATACCTCCATAAAAGCCCGGCGTTTTTCAAATATTCGTTTCCCGGATGCGGTTAACTGCTCATCAAATACAGCAAGCAGTTCAGGGTCGTACCGGCCGGTATCGGCAATTTGCTTCAGCAGCGAGTTACGGTTAACCAAAACCTTATTATAGGCGATCAGCTCGTCCAGGTAGTTATGGTCGGTTTGTGATATTACATTGTCTATAAATTTGCGGCGTTCCTCGCTGCCCTCTATAATGATGCTGATATCATAAGGCGAAATCATTACCAGCGGCAGCAGCCCGATATGATCGGCCAGGCGCTGGTAGTCTTTTTTATTTCGTTTAAATTGCTTTTTCTGGTTGCGCTTAACCCCGCAGGCAACAACTTCTTTGTGGCCGTTTTTTTTAAAGATACCGTTGATCATAAAAAAATCGGCGCCCTGCTTTATCTGCTGGCTATCGATAGGATTAAAATAGCTCTTGCAAAGCGACAGGTAGTGCACCGCATCAAGCAGATTGGTTTTTCCTGCGCCATTATTACCTACAAAAGCGTTAACGCCCTCGGCCAGCGAAACCTCGGCTTCGGCGTAATTTTTAAAGTTGATGAATGAGAGTTGCTGCAGGTACATAAGCGGAAAGCAAATTTAGTTGTTTTAGTTCATTAGTTCATTGGTTTATTTGTTCATTGGTATTGCTATTTATCCGGGTAGGGACGCAAAGTATCGCGTCTTTACGAGTAGCCTTCCTTTATCTTTTGTCATTCAGTCCTTTCTCCCTTAATAACCTCAAAATTTAAATTTGCTAAAAGGATTGAAAACCGTATTTTTGCACACTTAATTTTAAAATACAGATGTCAGCAACCGAGGTGAAGTCGAATACTACTGCAACTAAAAACAATGTTGTAAAAGGCGGTAGTTTTGTTCAGGAGAACCAAAAAAGCTTAATATTTATTGCAGCAGCTATTGTTGTAATGATTGTTATTTACGTAGCATACCTTAAATTATACCTTGCACCAAGGGAAGTTACCGCAGCAAACCAAATGCATGTAGCGCAGGATTTTTGGGCTAATAAGGACTGGGATAAAGCCATTAACGGCGATAACGGTTACCCCGGCTTCAAAAAGATAATAACCGACTACAGCAACACAAAAGTTGCTAACCTTGCCTATTTTTATTTAGGTACCGCTTATTTAAACAAAGGCGAATACCGCCAGGCTATTGATAACCTGACCAACTACCGCGGCGACGACAACATGGTGGCCGCCGAAGCGCTGGGCAGTACCGGCGACGCTTACGTTGAACTGAAAGATTACGATAAAGCCGAAACCTACTTTAAAAAAGCCGCTGATAAAGCAAGCAATAAATTTCTTTCGCCTTTTTATTTAAAGAAACTTGGCTTGGTTTACGAAGCAAAGAAAGACTACAAGTCGGCTGTTGATACTTATAAAAAGATCAAAACTGATTATTTTGACAGCGCGGAAGCACAAAATATTGACGAATATATAGCCCGCGCCGAAGCGAAGTAATTAATTAACCTAATATCGGTTTCGGAAGTTCGGTTTCGGATTTATCCTATGAGTAACTATATTCACCGGATAAATTAGGAATCGGACTTTTTAGTTAACAGCAAATCCGAAATCGTATATCTAAAATCCGAAATCAAACTATGGCTACGCAATTAAAAAACCTGTCTGATTTTTCAACCGCGGGCGAAATCCCGTCGGCCGAAGGCTATAGCTTTGGTATTGTAGTTGCCGAGTGGAACGCCGAAATTACCAACGCACTATACCAGGGCGCTTACAACAGCCTTGTAAAATATGGCGCCAGGCCCGAAAATATTCACTCGTATCCGGTTCCCGGCAGTTTTGAATTGACCACGGGCGCCGAACTGTTATTGAAAAACAAAAAACTTGACGCCGTAATAACCCTGGGCTGTGTTATACAGGGCGAAACACGCCATTTTGATTTTATTTGCGACGCGGTAGCAAATGGTGTAACCAATGTTGCCATAAAATATTCAAAACCTGTTATATTTGGGGTGTTAACCACTGATAATCAGCAGCAAGCCATTGACAGGGCCGGCGGTAAACATGGTAACAAAGGCGATGAGGCCGCGGTAACAGCCATTAAGATGGCTAAACTGAACGAAACTTTAATTGGTTAAACCCGTATAAATAGTAAGTTTAAAGCAAATGAAAAAGATATTATACATTGCAGTTATCGCGTTGGCATTAGCCACAATGGCTTCGTGCTCAAACAAATTATGCCCTGCATACGGTTCGTACCCCAACCACCGTTAACATTCATTTGTCATTTTATTGCCTTTAGCTAAAAACTAAAAGCGGTTTTACACTGTTTTTACGTTTGAACAGGCGCATTACTTTATTTTTGTTGTATGGAATGGATATCGTTGGAAACGGCTGATCAGCTGGAAAATATTAAACAACAGCAGGGTTATAGCCTGATTTTTAAACACAGCACACGCTGCTCTATCAGTATGATGGCAAAAAGGCGCTTTGAAATGGATTGGCAGAGCTTGCCGGCTGATATGCCGCTTTACTTTTTAGACCTGATCAAATATCGCGAACTGTCAAACAAAATAGCGCAGGATTTTAGTGTGTACCACGAGTCGCCGCAGATGCTGCTGATAAAGGACGGCGAATGTATATTGGATCAGTCGCACGGCGCTATCTCGGTAGATGAGGCCATGAGTGTGCTGGTTTTGTAAGAGAATAAAGATTTTTAGATTCAGGAATCAAGACTTAATAATATATGATCCGCAGGTTTATCCTGCGGATTTTTATTTATCGCCACTATGTATTTTTCGTTTTAGCCCTTGTTGGTGTTGTCACCAACAAGCACCATGCATCCAGTGCACATAAGTTTACCGTCCTAAAAGTTGTTGGTGACAACACCAACAACGGCGAAAAACTTTGGTAGAAGGGGAAATAATATTATTAAAAATATAGGGCGTTACCCGTTCTCTTTTTTTATTCACAAGCAGTTGGACAATAGTGCTAACTTACTCAATTATTGCTTTTACATCAACAAACTGTAATATTGCATTAATTCTATCTCCCCTTTAGGGGGTTAGGGGGTTTTTAACTAATTTTGTACCATGATAGATTTGCCTGTAGTTCCCGCCAGCCAGCCGCAGCGTAAGCCCGATTGGTTAAGGGTTAGGCTTCCGGTAGGGAAGGAATACGCCCACGTGCGTGGTTTGGTTGACGAACATAAGCTGCACACTATTTGCGAAAGCGGCAATTGCCCAAACATGGGCGAGTGCTGGGGAGCAGGTACTGCCACCTTTATGATACTGGGCAACATCTGTACCCGGTCCTGTTCGTTCTGCGCGGTTGCAACCGGCAGGCCATTGGCTGTTGATATGGATGAGCCAAACCGTGTAGCAAATTCGGTTAAGCTGATGCAGGTAAAACATTGCGTAATTACCTCTGTTGACCGCGACGACCTTAAGGATGGCGGCTCTATCATCTGGGCCGAAACTATCAACGCTATCCGTCGCGAAAGCCCGCAAACCACACTTGAAACTTTGTTGCCGGATTTCCGTGGGATATGGGACAATCTTGACCGTGTGCTGGCAACCCAGCCCGAGGTAGTATCGCATAATTTAGAGACCGTACGCCGCTTAACCCGCGAAGTACGCATACAAGCTAAGTACGATCGTAGCCTTGAGGCACTAAAAAGAACGTCGGCTGCCGGCGTGCGCACTAAATCGGGCATTATGCTTGGCCTGGGCGAACGTGAAGAAGATGTGCTTGAAGCGATGGACGACCTGTTGGAAGCAGGTGTACATATCCTTACGCTGGGCCAGTATTTACAGCCAACGCGTAACCATCACCCGGTTATTGATTGGATACACCCCGACCAGTTTGCGAATTATAAAGAATGGGGGTTGAAAAAGGGCTTCAGGTATGTAGAAAGCGGGCCGCTGGTGCGCTCATCTTACCATGCCGAAAAACATCTGTTTGAAATGTGATAATTCCTGTTTATCTTCATCACATTGAGCCCCCAACGCAAAATATCGTTATCTGAGGAAGAATTAGTACTTGCTTTGCGCAACCGCGAGAAAATTGCGGTTGAGGCTTTATATGATATGTACTCTTCTTCTTTATTCGGCGTTATTTCCAGGATCATCACCGACGAAGCTATCGCCGAAGACGTTTTGCAGGAAACTTTTGTAAAAATTTGGCGTTCGTTCAGCGGTTACAGCAGCGATAAAGGGCGATTATTTACATGGATGGTAAATATCGCGCGAAACCTGGCTATCGATAAAGTACGATCAAAGGATTTTAAAAATCAAAGCAAAAACCATGAGCTTGAAAATAACGTAACTTTCGTTGATGAACAGAAAAATACAATTTACAAGCCCGAGTTGTTGGGTATTAAGGAGTTAGTAACCACCTTGAAACCCGAACAAAGATCAATACTCGACCTGGTATATTTTAAAGGTTATACCCATGTTGAAGCGGCCGAAGAACTCGGCATACCATTGGGCACTGTTAAAACAAGGTTGCGGATGGGGATACTTCAACTCAGAAAACATTTTAATTAAGCGTGGAAGACGTTAAGGCATATATCGAATCGGGAATTTTGGAACTTTACGTTCTGGGCGATATGAGCGCGGAAGAAAAGTTGCAGGTTGAAGGTATGGCCTCAAAATACCCCGAGATAAGGACCGAGATCAATGCAATAGAAACATCGCTTGAACTTTATGCCCGCGCGCAGGCCGTTGAACCTTCTGAACAACTGCGTAACCGGGTTTTAAATAGCATGGTTGTAAACCTTGGCGATGACAATACTTTTACCAAAAGCGTTACGCACCATGACGATGACAATGTACCACAATTGCCCGCCGCACGCGTAAACAGCTTTTACAAGTACGCCTTTGCAGCGTGCCTTACCCTGTTGCTGATAAGCATTTATGGCCTGGTAAACCTATACAGCCAGCTGCAGGATTCAAATGCTCAGATCGCCGCTTTACGTTTGGATAAACAGCATTTTGCCAACCAGGTTAGTTTAATGGATAACCAGCTGGATATGTACCGCGACCCATCGTATAAGGTGCTAAAATTAAAGGGCACCGCTAAAACACCAACAGCCGCCATGATACTGGCCTGGAACGCCGTGAGCAAAAAGGTAATGGTTGATGTTCAGAGTGTAAAACTGCCTAAGAACGACAAACAACATCAATACCAGCTATGGGCGCTGGTTAACGGCAAACCTGTAGATATGGGAGTATTTGATGCCCCTGATGCAGATACCGCCGGGGTAAAGGAAATGAAGGCGATAGCTTCTGCTCAGGGCTTTGCGGTAACCTTAGAACCCATGGGCGGTAGCATAAATCCCACTATGAACGAGATGGTGGTGATAGGCACTTTTTAATCCGGGAAAAACTGCCGTATGTTAAAGTTTTGTTAAAAACTGTATCAATTATCAAACAATTAAATATTTCGCGTTGTTATTGTAACTATTATATGTGGCGCACGTCATATATATACAATTAGTTAGAAGTATTTAGTTCTTTATAAGATCAGTTAATAGTTTAAAAAGGCGAATGTTCAATACTTACATTCGCTTTTTTTATGCCTTTAATTTTGCCATGGTAACCGGCAGCTGGGCAATAATGCGGCTGGGTAACACCACGTTCATACGGTTTGGCAGCGCCAGTTCGTCGCCCGCCTTACCATGAACATATACCCCCAATATACAGGCATCCCGCGGCGGGTATTTTTGCGCTAACAACGAGGTTATGATACCGGTTAGCACATCGCCCATGCCCCCGCTTGCCATAGCCGCGTTGCTTGTAGAGTTAAAATAAAGCTGTCCTTGCGGCGTAGCTGTTATGGTGTAATCATTTTTTAGGATAATATAAATGCCTAACGCCTTGGCCTTTGCTTTGGCGGTTTGCAGCCGCTGCCACCAATTGGTATGCTTGCCAAACAAACGGTCGAACTCTTTCATATGGGGCGTTAAAATACTCCCGGCCGGCAGCTTTTTTAGCAGGTTTTGATGCTCTGCCAGTACATTAAGCGCATCTGCGTCAATCACCACCGGGTTTTTATAATTTTTTATAACAGCTTTTAGCAGTTTTAAAGTGCCTGTTTCTTTACCTAAACCGGGGCCGATACCAATGGCGGTAAATTTGTCTCCATCAATATCAGGCGTTTTTTCTTCCCGGCGTATCAAAGCCATTATTTCAGGCATCGAGCTGTTCAGGGCTACCAATCCGCTTAGGGGTATACAGGCAGTTGTTAGCCCACTGCCCGCGTGTGCACAAGCTGATGAGGCCAGCAGTGCCGCTCCCATGGTCTCGTCCTTACCGGCAATGATCAGGGCATGCCCGTATGTGCCCTTGTTGCTGAACCGACTGCGCGGTTTTATCAGCTGCCTTGCGTCCTTTTCCTCAACGTAATAATATGGGGTGTCGGCTGTGTTTATAAAATCTTCGCTTAATCCAATTTTTACTACTTCGCAGCAGTTAATGTAGGGGCCGCTCTCGGGCAGCAGGAAGTTTATCTTCGGTTGCTGAAAGGTGATCACCAGGTCGTTTTTAAGGACCGCGGCACCTTCAGGTAATTCGGCCTCTGTAAATAAACCCGTTGGCACATCAACCGCAACCACCGTTTTTTCCAGGCTGTTAAGGTGTTCCACAAGCGTTTTGTAGTCGCCTGCCAGTGGCTTGTTAAGGCCTGTACCTAACATGGCATCTATAATCAGATCAGCGCTTTCTTTAATGGTCTTAAAGCCCTTTTTTAATTCTTTTATAGGGATTTTTGAGGTTTTTAACCGCTTCAGGTTCGTGGTAAAATCATCGCTGGCGTTATCGCTAAAGCGGCATATCTTTACATCTATATGGTTATAACCGTGATGCCCCAAGATGCGGGCGATGGCCAATCCGTCGCCGCCGTTGTTGCCGGTGCCGCAGTAAACAGCTATTTTTTGCTTCCTGTCTTGAAAATGATTGACGAACCATCCTACAAAAGCTTTTGATGCGCGTTCCATCAGGTCGATAGAACTTATTGGCTCATTAGCGATGGTGTAAGCGTCGGCTTCGCGGATTTGCTTGGATATCAATAACGGCAACATATAGCCTAAAGGTAGGATTTTTGTGTTTTGTTTGGTAAGGAAAAAGATTTGTCGGGATAAGCGAACGAAGGGTTCGATTTGCGAATTATTACCTATCACCCCCTGGGCTAAAAATTACCCGTGCCCCTTTAACTTGCGTTTAATAATAGCGTTCTTGATAAACTGCGGCAGTAAGCTGTTCAAGGCGACTAAAAATTTATTGGCAGCACCGGGTACTATCTCTGGCTTGCCTTTAAACAAACCGTCGATAGCGATACGGGCCACATCTTCCGCTTCAAATATGGTGGCTTTGGCAATGCCTTTAAGCTGTTGATTTAACACGAGCAGTTCCGGCTTGGTGTTTATCCCACCCGGGCTAAGCAAACTCATTTTCACATTTGTGCCTGCAAGTTCCAACTGCATACATTTTGTGAAATAACTGATAAACGCCTTGCTTGCCCCGTAAACCTGCTTGCGCGGGACTATAAACTTGCCACCCATGCTGCCTACATTTAAAATGTAAGATGTAATAGTGACATCCACCTGCGCCAAAAACAATCGCGTCAGCAAAACAGGAGCGGTGATATTAAGATCTATTTGTTTTTTATAGAAGCCTGTGCTTTTATCGGTAAACCAGTCCCAATTGCCGATGCCGGCGTTATTGATAAGCATGTGGGCGGTTATGCGATGTTCGGTTAAATACTTAAAAATTTGGTGGCAGCTATCGGCATCCGTCAGGTCCGTTTCTAAAACATCGGTCTTAATCTCAAAATTCTTCACCAGGTATTTTGCCAGGTTATAAAGCCCGGGACCCGGTAGGGCTATCAAGACCAGGTTAATATTGCGTTTAGCCAGTTCAATGGCAAATGCTTTCCCCAATCCTTCGCTGGCCCCTGTTACTATGGCGGTTAATTGCGGCATTAGTGTGCTTTTAAATAGTTAACGGTTCGGCGCATGGCTTCATCAAAGGGGGTTATGGTATATCCCAATTGTTCTGCCGCTTTTTGGCTGCTGTACTTTTGGTTAAATAGCAGGCGGTCGGCAAACTCGGGTAAAAAAACCGGGGCAAGGCCCGTTAGCCTGGTTTTCAACGCTTCGAGATGGCTATAAAATTTTATTAATTTTTGCGGCAGTTTTACCATCTTTCGGCGCACACCAGATACTTCTGCCAACGTACTGAAAAACTGATCAAAGCTTATATCCTCGCCGCCCAAAATATAACGGTTGCCGGTAAGGCCTTTTTCCATAGCCGCTATATGCCCGTTCACCACATCATCAAGGTAGGCATAGTTGGATATCTGCCCGCCATCGCCGGGGATAATGCGCCATTTACCTTTTAAATACCCGCTTATCATTTTGCTTACGGTGTTGCTGTCGGTAATCGGCCCCTCGCCAAACACCCGGGACGGGTTAACGGTAACCACATCCATACCCTGTTCAACAAATTTATTCACTTCCAGTTCGGCCAGGTACTTTGTGCGCTCGTATGCTATCGGGAAGCCCACAATGCGCGGCTCATCTTCGGTCAAAGGATATTTTAAGGTCGGTCCCCAAACGCCGCAGGTTGAAGTGTAAACCACCCGCGCTATACCTGCCTGCTGCGCGGCAAGCAGTACGTTGCGGGTGCCGGTAACATTCGTTTCCAGAAAATCATTCTGATTGCGGCACCACATTTTAGCCATAGCAGCAGTATGGTATATCTGCGTGCAGCCTTCCATCGCTTTATTTAGCGTATCGGGCAGCAATATATCACCTTTTACAGGTTCAATATTTGGATGTCTGATCAGGTAGGGGTGCTCCGTATTCCGGCAAAGCGCTTTTACATGATGGCCCGTTTGAGCAAGCTCGAAACAAAGTTTCCGGCCAATAAACCCGGTAGCGCCTGTCACTAAAATATTCATGTATCGTAAATATGGAGGTATGCAGCGGAAGATAAAAATTATTTAGTGGGAACCTGAAACAATATTTAAAATAAACTTTCAAAAAGTTTTGAAAGTTTAAAAACATATTTATATTTGTGCATGGAATTACCCGAAGCAAAACAAAAATTTATCGAGGCGTGGGGCAAGTTAGGCTCTGAGTGGGGGATAAACCGCACCATGGCGCAGGTGCATGCGCTGCTGCTGGTAACCCCGACCGAGTTAACTACTGAAGAGATCATGGAAAGCCTGAGCATATCCCGTGGTAACGCCAACATGACACTGCGCGAACTGATGGGCTGGGGGCTGGTTGAAAAAAGGCACAAGGCCGGCGAACGTAAAGAATACTTTTTTGCTGATAAAGATACCTGGAACATTGCCCGCCAGGTAGCCAAAGAGCGCCGCAAACGCGAGTTGGAACCCGTTATGAAAATATTAGACGAGCTGGTAAAGGTCAAAGGGGATAGCAAAGATGCTGATTATGCCACCTTTAATAAATCCGTAACCGATATAAACAGGATGGCTAAAAACGTAGATAGAACTTTGGATACGATGTTAAAAGCTGAAGAGAACTGGTTTTGGGGCTCTATTTTTAAAATGTTTAAGTAGCATTTTTTTGCAGTATATATTTCAAAAATTACTGAAAATTCAAATATTACAATAATGAAAACCCTGAACGACCACACCATACTTTACGATGCCGAATGCCCCATGTGCGATCTATATACCAAAACCTTTGTGCAAACAGGTTTGCTTGACACGAACGGCCGGGCGCCATACCAGCAATTAGAGCCACAAAACTGCCCGATGGTAAACAGGCAGCGCGCCGTAAACGAAATAGCGTTGGTGAACAATAAAACCGGCGAGGTAACCTACGGTATAAAAAGCCTGTTTAAAATACTGGCGAATGCCATGCCGCTGTTAAGGCCGTTGTTTGGCTTTGCGCCGTTTGTTTGGTTAATGGGCAAGGTCTACGCCTTTATATCATACAACCGCAGGGTTATTATACCAACAGCCGGCGATGGCTTTGCCTTGCAGCCAACCTTCCTGTTACGTTACCGGGTAGCCTATTTGGTATTTACCTGGGCCGTTACCTCGTATATACTAACCTTTTACGCCGGGTTGCTGCAGGGTATTATGCCCGTAGGCAGCCTGTACCGCGAAGCCCTGATATGCGGTGGGCAGGTAATTTTTCAGGGGATAATTATTAGTTTGATAGCTAACGAAAAGAAATGGGATTACCTGGGTAACATGATGACCATTTCTTTTGGAGGCGGCTTATTATTGTTGCCCGTGCTGCTGCTGGCCGGACTGATAGGGCAGCACCCCATGTTTTACGCGGGCTATTTTATGCTGGTAGCGGGGCTGATGTTCTTGGAGCATATCCGCAGGAGCAAAATATTAAACATCGGGTGGACGCTTACCATCACCTGGACTATTTACAGGGCATTTGTTTTAGCGGTCATTTTATTCATTTAACACTTATTGACATGAAATATCATAAAATAATACTGGCAGGGGGTAGCGGGCAGTTGGGCAAAGCCCTTGCCGACCATTATAAAGATGTAGCCGAACAGGTTATCATTTTAAGCAGGACCTCCCATGCTGACAATGAAAATATTAAAACATTGGTTTGGGATGGTCGTATGTCCGGCCCCTGGGCTAAGGAACTGGAAGGCGCCGATCTGCTGATAAACCTTTGCGGCAAAAACGTTAACTGCCGTTACACCAAACAAAACCGCGAAGAGATCATCCGCTCGAGGGTGGAGCCTACCCGGCTGCTGGGAAAGGTTATTGACGGACTGATTAACCCGCCCAAGCTTTGGATAAACGCGGCATCGGCCACCATATATCGCCATGCTGAAGACCGCCCGCAGGACGAAGAAACCGGTGAAATTGGTTATGGCTTTTCTATTGATGTTTGTAAAAAATGGGAAAATACATTTTTTGATATACCAACTCCGCATACCCGTAAGGTGGCTTTGCGGATAAGCATAGTGCTAAGCCATAACGAAGGTGCTTTTCCCCGCTTAGTTAACCTGGTTAAAACCGGCATGGGCGGCCATCAGGGCGACGGGCAGCAGTACGTATCATGGGTACATGAACAGGATGTGGTGAAATGTACCGAATGGCTGCTGCAGCACCCCGAGATGAAAGGGGTTATTAACTGTACCGCTCCAAACCCTTTAAAAAACACCGACCTGATGAAACAGCTACGCCATGCATGTGGCATACCGTTCGGCTTGCCCGCTCCGGCATGGATGCTGGAAATAGGCGCAGCCCTTATCGGCACCGAAACCGAATTGATATTAAAAAGCCGCTGGGTGGTGCCCAAACGCCTGCTCGATGCCGGTTTTCAGTTCCAGTTTGCCAAGGCGGAGCACGCCATTAAAGATATATTGAGCATTAGCATATAATATCAGAATGTGGAGTGCGGAGCGATTCCCTCCCCAAGGGAGGGTGCAGGGAGGGGTTCAATAAAGCGATAAACAGCGTAATAACCCCTCCCTGCCAATACACAACTCTGCACGCCCCTCCCAAGGGAGGGAATTGAAAAAGACATTTTTTTTCGATCATATGAACCTTACCCAAACACAATTAAAAAAGCGCATCAAATACTGGCTTATCTTCCTGATAACCGGCTTGGTGCTGAGCGGGATAACCGCATTCCCTATCGAGAGCGAACTGGCGATCGCGATGAATAATATCAACAGCTTTTCACCCAAAGTACAGCACTGGCTTACCACCATTTACACAGCTGTAAAAAACACTAACTCGCAATACCCTTACCTCAGTTATGGTACCGACTGGCTGGCCTTTGCCCACATCGTTATTGCCATTGCGTTCATTGGTCCGCTGCGCGATCCTGTCCGAAATATATGGGTGTTACAATTTGGTATGATAGCCTGCGTGCTCATTTTCCCGCTGGCATTTGTTGCAGGGCCTATCCGGCATATCCCGTTGTTTTGGCAGCTGGTAGATTGCTCTTTTGGGGTAATCGGTATCATCCCCTTGTATGTGGCTTATTGGTACAGCAGGAAATTAGAACAGCTGGAAAGCGCTTAAAAGTCCTTATTCAGCAATTTTTCAAGCTCGGCAAAGCTGATGTCCATTTTTATGCGGCCTTGTTTAGCATAGGATATTTCGCCGGTTTCTTCAGATACAATGATAGCGGTAGCATCGTTGGCTTCGGTAACACCAATGCCGGCACGGTGGCGCAACCCGAACTGAGCGGGCAGGTCGGCCTTTTCGGTAACGGGTAAAATGCAGCTGGCCGATTTTATCTTATTTTCCGATATCACCACGGCGCCATCATGCAGGGGACTGTTCTTTTGAAATATGCTCTCTAACACCCGTTTTGATATCCTGGCATCAAGTACTTCGCAACTGTTCTGGTAAAACTGCTCGTCGTAATACTTCGCGAAAACTATCAGCGCCCCCGTTCGGGTTTGTTTCATGCTCTTACAGGCGTCAATAATAGGTTTTATACGGGCGTAATTATTCTTCTCAGTTTCGGCCTTCCCAAAAAAGTAACGCCACCATGCTTTATTGCGTTGCAGCGAAGCATTTTTACCCACCAGCAATAAAAAGCGGCGTATTTCCTGCTGAAACAAAACAATAACCGCGATAATGCCCACATCGGCAACCTTTTTAAGTATACCTGCCAGCAGCGGCATTTTTGATTCGGGTACGATAAAATACAGTATGTATATAATGGCCAGCCCGATGAAGATATTAGCAGCGATGGTGCCCCTTATCAGGTTATACAACTGGTAAATAATAATTGCCAGCAGAATTATATCCAGTATGGCAAATGGCGTTACCTTAAGGCTGCTGAAATCAAAGGAGTGCATGTTACGAAGTTAATAAGTTTTAGGAAAGTTCTGTAATAGTATCGGTTAGTTTACTCACCCCGACTACGCTGCGCTCGTCGACCCTCTCTGCTGGGCAAAGAGGGTGAAAGTAAAGTAAAAACTACGATCTATTTATTACGTTCGGTAGTAAAGCGTACCAGTTGCTCCAGGCCGGTACGTGCCTCGCCGGGGGGGAAGGTGTTAAGTATTGCAAAAGCCTCTTCCTGGTATTTTTTCATTTGTGTGCCGGCATATTCAAGTCCGCCTTTTGCCTTTACAAAACTGATGATCTCGGCTATCTTTTTCGAGTCGTCGTTATGGTTTTTTACCAGGCCTATCATGCGCCTTTTTTCCGTTCCATCGCTATTGTTAAGCGCGTATATCAGCGGCAGGGTCACCTTTTTTTCTTTGATATCTATGCCCAGTGGTTTGCCCACATCGTTGGTCCCAAAATCAAACATATCATCCTTTATCTGGAAAGCGATGCCTATTTTTTCGCCAAACAGGCGCATCTTTTCGATAGTGGCATCATCAGCATTGGCGGATGCCGCCCCGCATGCGCAGCACGAAGCGATCAGCGAAGCGGTTTTCTGGCGGATAACCTCGTAATAAACCGTTTCGCTGATATCCATTTTGCGCACCTTTTCTATCTGCAGCAATTCACCTTCGCTCATCTGTTTAACCGCTTCAGAAACGATCTTTAACAATCCGAAGTCGCCGTTATCTACAGACAGCAGCAAGCCCTTGCTCAGCAGGTAATCGCCCACTAAAACGGCTATCTTATTTTTCCATAAGGCATTTATCGAAAAAAAGCCGCGTCGCTGGTAAGAGTTATCAACCACATCGTCGTGCATCAGGGTTGCTGTATGCAGCAGCTCTACCAATACTGCGCCGCGATGCGTAGCCTCGTTAATGCCGCCGCATATGCTCGCCGAAAAAAAGACGAACATGGGCCGTATCTTTTTCCCCTTACTTTTTACCACATAATAAAGGATGCGATCCAGCAGGGCTATAGGCGTTTTCATTGATGTTTTGAATTTTTCTTCAAACACATCAATTTCTGCAGCAATAGGTTTTTTAATTTCGTTGATGTTCAGCATTAAAACAAAACACGCTTTATATAATCACCTGTACCGGCAATCCGCAGCAAACATAAGCTTAAAAAAATATATATGCATAAACCGCAAATACTTTTACGCCTATTAAACCTTAACCCTGTTTCACACTCTATTATTATAAGTTAGTAATAACTGCATATAAGTTTAGTTTTTGTGAGTTAAAGTTTTCGTTTTAAAGCGGGGCCGCAAGGTCCCGCTTTTTTTGTGCGGGTTTATTTTTACATTTGCACTCCTCAAAAATACGGAGAGGTGTCTGAGTGGTCGAAAGAGCACGCCTGGAAAGTGTGTATATGCCAAAAGCGTATCGAGGGTTCGAATCCCTCCCTCTCCGCATTATTAATTAAGCTTGGCAATAGTCAGGCTTTGTTCTATAAGATAACTTTAGGCTATTTTTTAGGTGTTCTAAATCTCATAATACTTCGATCACATATTGCGTCTGTTTTATTGTTACCGCTTTTACTTTTTGAACGGTCGAGCTAAGTGAGTATAACAATTTTCCCACCCGCCGAATTACTGTCCATCAATTGATGTGCAACAGTTATTTCATGTAGTTTAAAGGTGCGGCCGATAGGTAGTTTAATGATGCCAGCTTCAACGTCCTTTAAGAATTGCTGAAAACCTGGCAGGTCAACACGAAACTGACCGCTGTCGTACACTGTTAAGCCAACAGTTGCCGGAATATAGTCCATCGGTGCGAAATCTGTGAACGACCATTGTTCCGATAACATGCCCGTCATGCAAACTATGCCACCCGGAGCAGCACATTTGAGAGAATCACCAAGTGTTAACGTGCCGATAAGTTCTAAGACCTTATTTACACCATTGGGGTGGATGGCTCTAACCTTATCAGATAAATCGCAGTCATCAATGATAGCGTGATCGGCGCCATTCTTTAGTAATAGTTCGGTTTTTTCCGGATTCCTTGTAGTTGCGGTTACATTAAGCCCGCTGTGTTTAGCTAGTTGTCCGGCCAGAAGCCCTATCGATGAGGTGCCTCCCCTGATAAACAGCGTCTCCCCCTGTTTAATTTTCAATGCTAAATGAAGCGAACCATATACCGTTTGAAACATTTCGGGAATAGCACCAAGCTGTTCCCATGGCAGCTTGCTTTCAAAAGGATACAGCAGTGATTTTGGCAGTAAAGTATATTCAGCATAACTACCGTCGAATTGCCTGCCCATTTCGCCCATACATGCGGCGACTTTTTGTCCAGTTAAAAATTGGCCAGATGGATCATCTTGCACTTCGCCAACACACTCGATACCTAATATCCTCGGAAACTTTACATTTGGGGAATAGCCCTTCCGTGTCATTAACTCTGCCCTGTTAAGCCCAAATGCTTTAACTTTTATCAAGACCCAGCCATTCTGTGGTTCAGGAACAGGTCTTTCTTCAATGGTAAAATTTTCGGGACCGCCCGGTTGGTGTATAACTGCTGCTTTCATGGAACTTATTGCTTTATTATTTTCAGGTCTTTGAAATATCCTATCGTGCCAATGTCAACCCAAAGAGCGACTTCGCCGTGGGTTGTGCTGCCCTTCATTTTTTCAATAATAAATGACGGGCGTTTCTGGCCGTTGATATAGAGCGTTGCCTTATTGCCGGCTACTTCAATACGCATATCTATCCATTCATCCAGGCCTATATCAGCATAGGTCTCATAAGACCCGTTGGGTTCGTTTCTTAACTTGTCGAACTTATAGTTTGGATAGGAATAGTATTGCACGGTATGATTTCTGGCAAACTGATTGTCCGAACTACCAGCTTTTGGCCTTAAATAAATGGACTCATAAGCCGAATCGCGTTCGCTGATCCTTAAAGCCACGCCTATAAAACCCTGCGCATTCTCAAAAGGCGATGGGTTTTGAATACGGCTAAGCACTTTGACATCTATGACTCCGTTTTCGAAGTCGACACCTTTTAGCTTGACGTAGGTTGGCTCATCGACAGTTTTAGATAGATTATTTACATCAAATGGTAGAGCTTCCAGGTCTCTTTCCACCTTTAGCACAGGTTTGCCACCGAGAGTCTCCAATGATGCTTTTACATTGCGCAACTCAAACCTTTGATTTTGATAAGCAATCTCCTGCGCGAACGTATAAAACGCAGGTAGACACAGTAATAAAATGGATAATAATTTTTTCATTTTGTATTAAATAGTTTCTTTCCTAGTACTCCTGATTTATACTACAAAGTTCAATAGTAAATGCACGAAATACCCTTAAAGTATTTTAAGAAATACTGCGGAATACGCTCAAATTTTATTTGTAAGCATTAGCTCTCCTGATCACGCTCAGAAACTCGGGTGTAATACCGAGGTAGGAAGCTATTTGAACATTGGATAGCCGATTAGAAAGATTGGAGTATTGCCTCAGAAAATGTTGGTACCGGTCTTCAGCTGAAGAACTGATATTTTGAAGCGTCCTATTTTGTGACTCAATATATTTTTGTTCGAATATTACCCTAAAGTTATGATCGAATTTGTGATACTTGGTATATAGATACAAGACATTATCATGTCTTATCTGCAATACCCTAGATGGCTCTAAGGCCTGGATAAAAAGTTGGCTCGGTTGTTCTGAATAAAAGCTGCTTAAGTCTGTCGCCCAATCATTCTCGGGGATAAACTGCAGATTATGCTCTTTGCCATGTGTGTCGACCGCATACATTCTTAGGCACCCTGAAACGACAAAAGTAAAATGCTTGCAAACCTCGCCCTGCTCCAGTACAAAATGCCTGCGTTTTATATTTTTTTCACTAAAAAGTTTATTTAGCGCCTCCTGTTCTGCGGAATCGAGTGGGAAATAATTATCGAAATGCTCCTTTAACTTTTCTATTTGCACAGCTTAGTCACAATATTCTTTTTCGAGAATCAAACTTAAAAAATATAAATCATTGAGCCTTGATTATTTATCTGATTTTAACACCATAATTTTCTTTACATCATGGATAAAGGTGTTCGACATCTGTGCTTTTTGGATTCGCAATTATAACCACATTATTCTTTATTATTTTCCAAATATTTCTTTAATAACTGCCAAAATCGTAGAAAGGTGTTCAATCCTACGCTCTTTATCCCCGCAACTTATATATCGAAAGATTCAAAAACGCCTTAAATGATGCATTTAAAGCGTTTTTGTTTTCGGGCACTACCAAATTGTTCAAACAATCGCATTACTCTGGTGACCCATTGGTGGCCTGTTAACATTAGAACAACGCAGGAGTGCCGACGGCATTGCACCTATTTACCTTCGTGTTACTATGGACGGTCAACGCATTCATTTTAAACATATGAAAAGTATTTTCTGTGAGTTATAATTTTGTTCTAAATGTCACAGTTCTTGGCTTTAGGCACTTTAAAACCAAAATCGCCTGTTAGACGGTCAAACCGCCCGAGTGCCGAAAATGAAATGATCTGTTGGATCAGTTCGCTTTTTTTAGGTGATAATACCTTCGAACGGAAAAAGGCTGGATATGGCAAAGACCAGCGATACAAAAATCTCCCTAAAAATCACTCTGTTCTTAAATTCTTAACGGGGTTAGAAAGCGCAGCTTTTATTGACTGAAAACTAACTGTTACTAATGCCAGCATCACTGCAAGCGCTCCAGCAACAGCAAACATCCACCAGGTAATGGTGATGCGGTAAGAAAAACTATCCAGCCACTGGTTCATGAAGTACCACGCAATAGGGCAAGCTACCAAAAAAGAAATCAGAACCAGCTTTACAAAATCTTTTGATAGCAGCGCAACCAGGTCCGCTACTGTGGCGCCCAGGACTTTTCTCACCCCAAGCTCCTTTTTTCTCCGCTCCGCAGCATTCGCAGCCAAACCCAGCAAACCTAAACACGATACAAAAATAGTTATTGCCGTAAACAGTGTAAGAAGGGTTTTGAGCTTATCTTCACCGTTATACATCTTACCGAAGCTTTCGTCAAGGAAGTTGTACTCAATAGGGTAGTCGGCGCAATAACGGCCCCATACTTTCTTGATTTCGCCAATAGTTGTTTCGATCTTTGAGCCACTTATTTTAACAGCTACTTTAGAATAAGCCTGCGGATAAATCTGCAGCACCGCCGGTTCTATTATTTCGTGGAGGCTTTTGTAGTGAAAATCTTTAACTACGCCGATCACTGGCCCGGTTTTTAATGAGTCAGACTTTGCCCATGTAGGCCATGACAATGTTTTACCGATAGCCTGCCTGGCACTGCCCAACCCCAAGTTCCGAACGGCTGTTTCATTGATGATGTAAGCGCTTACGTCGCTGCCGATTTCTTTCGAAAAATTTCTGCCTGCAAGCAGTTTTAGCCCAAGTGTCTTGAGATAATCTTCGTCAACCATTACCTGTACAGCTTTTGTTGGCTTCAATTTAGGCTTTTCTTTTACTGTCATTAAACCATCGCCAAATTTATCACCAGGAAAGCCATAGCCAATTGATACCGACTTTATTCCTGGGTAGCGAATCAATTCATTCTTAAAGCTTGCATAATTTTTTTGAAGATTCTCACCTTTCATAGGGAAGAACAAAACCTGCTCCTTCCTGAAGCCCAAATCTTTATTGTGCATATAGCTCACCTGGTTAATGACCACGATGGCGCTAATGATAAGCAAAACTGATAACGAAAACTGTACTACCACAAGCCCGTGTCGCAGCCATTGCGTACCGCCCGGTGCACTGTTTGATATGATACTCCCTTTTAAAACTTTTGCAGGCTGAAAAGCAGATAATACCAGTGCCGGATAAAAACCTGCAAGTATTCCTACTACTAATGTAAGCGTAACTAATGCGAGCCCAACCAGCGGATTGGCAATCAGGTCGAATACGATGTTTTTGTCCGTAAAGCGATTTAGATACGGCAACAGGAGCCATGTTGCCGCGATGGCAATAATCATACTGATAGCGGTCAACAATATTGTCTCGCCAACAAACTGTGTAGCCAGTTCTATTCTCCCTGCGCCTATAGATTTTCTAACTCCTACTTCCTTAGCTCTCTTAAGTGACCTGGATGTGGCAAGGTTCACAAAATTGAAGCAGGCAATGAGTAATATAAAAATTGCAATGATAGAAAGAGCTTTCACATACGTGATGTTGCCCCTGGTGGACATCTCGTATTTAAAGTCTGATGAATAGAGATGAATTTGTCCAAGAGATTGAAAATAGGGCACGTTGACAGGACCATCGCTTTTCATGAATGGCTTTGAATAAGTTTGAAACTTTGCCTGAAGCTGATCTGCGCTGGTGCCATTCTTTAGCTTTACATACGTGTTAAACGGATACCATTGCCAGCTTTGCATCCTGTCGGCAGGTAATTCCGCCGCAGCCAGCGGCATCACAAAATTAAGCGGTAAGTGGAATTTCTCGCTGTTTTCCAGCACGCCCTGTACACGCATTACAAATTTGGATAGTGTAAGTTCCTTACCGATAGGATTCTCCTTGCCGAAAAACTTCTCTGCCATAGCAGCGGAAATCACGATTGATTTCGGATCGCCGAACACTTTTGCTGCTGATCCATACCGAAAATGGAGCGGAAACATCTCAAAGAAATTACTGTCTACAAGGAATCCATTTTCTTCGTACAGCTTTTTGTCGTTCGCTTCGATCAGCTCTTTTGAATTAAATGACAGTACACGTACTACTTCTTCCACCTCAGGAAAGTTCTGTTTAAGCGCCACTGCAAATGCCGGAGGTGCTGTGGCGATGATATTGTCTACATCCCCTTTTGTCTTTTGATAAACGCGGTAAGTATTTTCATACCCGGGAACAAACTTGTCGTACTGCTGCTCATCTCTGACAAATAGGCCAATCAGCAGACAGGCGGTTAAACCAATAGTGAGGCCTGCAATATTGATGAATGAAAAACCTTTGTGGCGTCCGATGTTTCTTAAACCGGATCTCAGGAAATTCTGGAACATAATTTTCTTTATATTTAATACTCCCAAGCGAATACCAAGCATATTAACAGTTGACTGTCAGTATTTTAACAACAGTATCATTTGCTAATCTGTTCGAATCCGATACACGACTGTACGCTTTTGATACAGATTGACGCGCCCTGGATAACTATACTCGTAAGAAAATAATGTGAAAAACCAGATGTAAGATTATTTGCTACTTGCATAGCACCGTTTAATAATTACATCTAAAAAATGCAAATAAATTTGCGCAACTGAAAAGTTGCATATATATTTGCAACCAACAGGTTGCTTATTTAGAATTTAAATATGAAACAGGACATATTTCAAGCTATTGCCGACCCGACACGAAGGGCAATTTTAACGCTGGTTGCCATTCAGGCGTTAACGCCAAATGCCATGGCCCAAAAATTTGACATGACCCGGCAGGCAGTATCTAAGCATATTAAGGTACTGCAAGAATGCGATCTGATTAAACCGGAGCAAAGCGGCAGGGAGATCTATTATCACTTTAATGCCAAAAAGATGCAGGAATTTGACCACTGGTTAGCCCAGTTCAGGCAAAGCTGGGAAACTCAATTCAACCAGCTCGACCAATTATTAACAACCATAAAAGAACAGAAATAATGAACAACGATTTGCTATTTGATTTTAACGTTGACAAGGCGGCGAAGACGGTTTATATAACCAGGGAATTTAATGCCGGGTTGCCCTTGGTATGGGATGCCTTTACTAAAGCCGAACTGCTTGACCAATGGGGTGCACCGGCACCTATGCGTGCTAAAACCAGGTATATGAATTTTGAAGTTGGCGGGCGGCGGGTTTACGCGATGATAAGCCCCGACGGGCAGGAGCGATGGGCAGTGCAGGAGTTTACTTCCATTACCCCGAAAACCAATTTTAAAATGTACAACGCCTTTTCGGATAAGGATGAAAACCGCGAGCTGCCCGGGTCTGACTGGGATTACAATTTCAGCGAACAAAACGGTATAACTAAAGTAGACATTACTATTTATAATGAGTCGTTTGAGCGTTTGGAGAAATTATTAGAAGGATTCAAGATAGGCTTCACTATGACTTTAAAAAAGCTGGAAGACCTGTTGGCTACACTGTAGTAATTACATAAGTATAAAACAACCATTAAAACAATAAAAATCATGAGAGCAATTAACCCCTGGATCAACTTCAACGGAAATGCCGAAGAAGCGTTCACTTTTTACAGATCAGTTTTTGGCGGCGAATTCACAAAGATCATTCGCTTTAGCGACCTGGCAAGCGCCGAATTTCAGGTTCCGGAAAGTGAGGCTAACAAAATAATGCACATTGCTTTACCCATAGGCAAAAACAACGCCTTGATGGCTAACGATGTACCCGGGTTTATGGGGCGGGTTAGCGAGAACGAGAACAGGTCTAAAATAGCGGTGAGCGCGGAAAGCAGGGAAGAGGCCGATAAAATTTTTAACGGCCTATCGGCAGGCGGAGCGGTTGAAGGCCCTATGGGCGATGGCCCCTGGGGAACATATGCAGGTATGTTCAGGGATAAGTATGGTATTGAATGGATAGTAGAATTTGACCCGACCCACAAGGGATAAATACGGGCGGCCGGTTATTGAAAATGCCTATGAAGGTTTAAAGATCGCCCTTCTGGCTTCGCAGTAATTGTACGATTGTTTGGATGATGTATCAACTTACAGTCTTATTCTTCGGTATGCCCTTAAGCCCTTTGTTTCAGAATGGGTGTTTGTCATAAAAATTACAGATGCTAATCTGAAGTTTGCGATATTGCCTGTAAATTAAAAGCGTTTGTTAATTGATACAAACCAACAGAGCGAAACAGTGGCTAAACGGATACGATATATTTTGATAATAGCGCTAACCGTTATGGTATGCTGGGCCGCGTACGCCGCATTTTTTAATAGCCGTAATGTGCAGACCAAAGCATTAAGAGGTGTTAATACAGCGTCAGTAAAAGTGAGTGCGGTTGCCGGCACTGCACGGCGTACCATCCCTGCTGATGCCTGGAAAGCGCCCGCCGTAAACACTATTCCGCCTGGGAATGCCGGTGAAATGATCCGCTATGGCCGCGAACTATTAATGCATACTGCTAAATATTTTGGTCCGCGGGGAAGCATAGCCCGCATTTCGAACGGCATGAATTGCCAAAACTGCCACCTGGACGGCGGCAGCAGGCTTTTCGCCAATAATTACGCCAGCTTTATATCCAGCTATCCTAAAATAAGCCAGCGATCGGGCAAGAACCAGCCGCCAGCACAGCGCATTGTAGATTGTTTTGAGCGCAGCCTGGGTGGTACATCGCCAGATACCACCAAAAGAGAGGTGAAAGCTATGCTGGCGTATTTGAAGTGGATAGGGCAGGGGGTAAAAAAAGATCAAAAGTTATTTGGCAGCGCTACCGAAAGGCTTGCCTTTATGGACGATGCAGCCGATTCGCTTAAGGGCCGGCAGGTATTTGTAGCTAAATGCCAGAAATGCCATGGCAAAAACGGCCAGGGCACCCTGACACCCGACAAAATATCGTACACCTATCCGCCGTTATGGGGAAATCACAGCTATAATGATGGCGCCGGAATGTACCGCATCAGCAACCTGGCGGGTTTTGTTAAAAACAATATGCCATTTGGCGCAACTTACAAAAGTCCCCGGCTTACCGATGAAGAAGCCTGGAACGTAGCAGCTTTTATAAACTCGCAGCCGCGCCCGCATAGAGACCAGCACCAGGATTGGCAAAATCTGGATACCAAACCCATTGACTTTCCGTTTGGCCCTTACGCGGATAATTTTAGCGAAAAACAACATAAATACGGCCCCTTTAAACCTATAAAGGCAGCCCATAAGCACAAATGAATATGAAACAACACAGTTTAATTTTAGCGATAGTAGTCGTTCTTAGCTTTGCACGATCAGCGGTATTCGCGCAAACGGATACAACATTTACGGGCGCTAAGGCTACCTTAAAAAGCTATAACGCGCTGTATATCATTAACTCAAACGATGATAAACGGATAAGGGGCACCCTGCGCAATATGGCCAACGCCCTGCAAGACCCCCGTCTTGCCGGCAAACTGCACCTTGAACTGATAGCCTTTGGCGACGGGGTAGCTGTTTATATGAAAAACAACGCCTACGAACCCCTGCTGCTGGCGCTTAAAGCTAAGGGCGTAATACTGGCACAATGCAACAATACCTTAAAGGAACGCAAGATAGATAAGGCCGAGCTCTTCCCTTTTATCTCGTTTGTGCCGAGCGGTAATGGCGAGATCATCCTGAGGCAATACGAGGGGTGGGCGGTGGTGCATCCTTAAAAATCCCTGACTTTTTTCCGGGTTTTTCTGACCCATTTACGCGTAATTTTTAAAAATATTTGCGTAACTCAGAAGTTACACATACATTTGGGTAACTTCTGAGTTACCTATTATGGAAAAAGAGATAATTCATGAATTTTTTTTCGCCCACGCGCCGGCAGATGTTTGGCTTTACCTAACCGACGCGGACTTGTTGGCTCAATGGCTTATGCCAAATGATTTTAAACCTGAATTGAATCGTAAGTTTCAATTTAAAACAAAACCGCGAATCCCAATCGGTTTTGATGGCATCGTTTATTGTCAGGTGCTGGAAATTATCCCCGGCAAAAAACTGGTGTACTCCTGGCAGGGCGGCATGTCGAAGGAAAATCCATCCCTCGATTCGATAGTAACATGGACGCTTACACCGAAGGCTAATGGCACCATATTGCGCCTGGAACATACTGGTTTCAGGGGGGTGAAAAACTATTTCTCATACCTGATCATGAACAAGGGCTGGCTGAAAATTGGCAGGCGGCTAATAAGCAGGCTGGATACCGCGGCGGTAACGAACAACTAAACATAACACCAAAAAACTAAACATTATGGAACAGATCATTCAACATCAATTTTTTTATGCCCACCCGGCGGCAATCGTCTGGGATTATTTGACCAAGCCCGACCTTATGGCGCAATGGCTCATGAAGAACGACTTTGAGCCGCTGGTGGGCCGCAGTTTCCAGTTCAGGACCGGGCCTATCGCAAGCCTCGACTTTGATGGCATTTTTCATTGCAGGGTATTAGAAGTAAAGCCGCAAAAAAAACTTAGCTACTCCTGGAGCAGCGGGCCGGGCAATGGTAAGATCACACTGGAATCGGTGGTTACCTGGCGACTGGAGCCCCGCGAAAACGGCACACAGGTTTTTCTGGACCATCGTGGCTTTGCTAAAAAAGAAAACCTTGACTTTTATAACGGCCTGCTGCATGGCTGGGTGGAAAAACTGCAAAATATTGATAACCTTTTAACCCCAGTAGAACATGGCAGTACCGGCGCTTGATGTATTCCAGGTGATAGGCGACCCAAGCCGACGCAAAATGCTGATGTTGCTGTCGGAGGATAGCTTGTCTATTAACAGCCTGGCCGAGCATTTTGACATGAGCCGCCCCGCTGTTTCAAAACATGTGAAGATATTGCATAATTCGGGGTTTATATCGATGACAGATAGTGGCCGCGAGCGATATTGCACGCTCAAACAGGATGGCTTTAAGGAACTGGAAAGCTGGTTGGCTTATTTCGATGAGTTCTGGAAATCTAAACTGAAGAACCTGGAGGTGCTGTTAAACAAAAGATCGCCTCACTAAATCGGCGGCGCACAATTATGCTGTTACCCGCCGATATTTTATATGAGGAACATGAGGGGCCGGGTCTTTTTGGGACTTTAATAATAATATATTTACAGGCAACATGAAAATGAAACCTGCCGAGTTTATTACGTTATCCGCATGTACCATGATGCTGACAGCCTTGGGAATTGATATTATGCTGCCGGTGTTTGGCGAGCTGCGCAGGCATTTTGGCTTGCCGCCGCAATCAACCGCAACGGCGCAGGTAATCTCGTTCTTTTTCATGGGGCAGGTGGCCCAAATTATTTTCGGGCCGCTTTCAGACCGTTTCGGGCGTTTGGCTATCCTTCGTATAGGCTTTCCGTTATATATCGTTAGCGGGATAGCCGCAGCCTTTGCACCAACATTACCGCTCATGTGCGCTGCACGCTTTGTAGCAGGTATAGGTGCTTCAGCGGTTTTCATGACGACCATCGCGGGCGTGCGCGACCGGTTCGTTGGCGACCAGATGGCGCGCACCATGTCACTTATTTTTACCATCTTTTTGTGCACGCCGGTGTTTGCGCCCTTTTTGGGTATCGCTATTATGTCTGTAGCATCCTGGCAAATGGTAATGCTAACGCCGCCATTATTTGCAGTTATTGTGTTTTTATGGTCGTTAAAACTGGAGGAGTCGCTGCCACACGACAGGCGCAGCTCGCTTCGGTGGGCAAGCCTTGTTCAATCCATTAGTAGAGTTTTAAGTAACCGCGCTTTTTTAAGGTACACCGCCATTACCACCGCGCTATTTACGGCTTTAAGTTCGTATGTGGCAAGTTCAGAGCATATTGTAGGCGAGATTTATGGCAAACCAAAAGCTTTTGCTGCAATATTTGCCAGTATGGGCTTCCTCATGTCGTGCTGCACCTTCCTCAACTCCTATTTGTCGTCCAGGTTTGGAGCCAGGCGAACCATTAGGGCACTTCTGTTCATTTATCTGCTGGTGGCCACCGTGTTAATGATCATCACGGTGGTGGCTAAAAGCCGGCCGGATATGTTGGTATTCTTTATTGCGATAGCGCTGTTAATGTCGCTTAACCTGGCTATTGAGCCTAATAGCAGCGCCCTGGCTATGGAGCCAATGGGCCAAACGGCGGGGATGGCCTCTGCAGTTTATGGCACCATTTTCTTCTTTATCGGGTCGGCCTTAGGCTCGGTCATCAGCCACCTGCTGGTGAAAAGTGTGTTCCCCCTTGTAATCAGCTATTTTGTGATAGGCGTCATAGCCGTGCTCTTGGTTTTTGGCGACCGGCACTCACAAGGCAGCAGTTCAGTTTCGTAAGGTATTTATTAATCTTGTCCATCAGTTTATAGTACTGTTCCCGTTTAGCACTAACGGAGTATCCAGCACATATTTTGCATACTTCGTCACATTTATTTTATGGATACAAGGCGGCTAACTAACCTTGTATCAAATAAACGCGACGATGAAATACAATAAAATAGAATTCTGGATAGCTACTGCCTGTTTTGCCATCATCTTTTTTAGCAGGCTTTACCAGGGCCTTACCCAATACAATGCTGCTGATGATGGCGTACATACCGGCACCCAAATGCTCTTTTATACTTTGCTGCCTGCCCTGGCAGTTATAGCTGTTTTATATGGCGCTTTTTTAGCTGTTCATTTTTATGTTATGCCGCGGTTTTGGCGCGCAAAGCGTTACTTGATCGCCGGTGGCATTATCCTTGCGATTTTTATTGTTACCGGGGCCATTCTTTCGGCTCAAAGCTATTTTGGTAGCTGGATATACCGCAAGTATTGTAATGCAGACTTACCCGCTACCCGGTTTATAAGCAGGGGATTTGACATAGCCGCCATCGCCTTTTTTATTTACGGTATTTATTTACTGCTGCGCTGTGCGGTTGTATATCAATACCGGCTTCATAGCCGCAGGCCAACCATTGTATCGCAAATAATCCACGAGGCAATTATGCTTGTTGGTACCTGGCTGCTTATTTTAATGCTGCTGATAGCAACTAACGTTACCGGCTTTTTTTATACGGCCGGCTCGTTTTACCTGTTTGCATTGCCGTTTTGTTTCTGCATTTATTTTTTAAACCTGTATCTGATGATACCGCGCTACCGTAGTGGCGGGCGGCACGCCGGGGTGGTTTACGCGATACAACTGCTGGGCATTGCAGCCTTCCTCGGCTTTATCGAAAACGCCTTCCTGCTGCAATCAGTACCATCTTTCTCGGTAGATGTATATGTACTGTTCTATTGGTTTATCCCATTGGTGATTACGGTTATCGTGTCGTGGCGGGTTTATATTGTAAACCAGGAAAAATATTTAGAGTTGTCCGCCCTGAAAACAGCCCTGGGCACTTCAGATGCCACGCTGCAGCTACTGCGGTCGCAGATCAATCCGCATTTCCTGTTCAATGCACTTAACGCCCTGTATGGCACCGCGCTGGTAGAGGGCGCTGCCCGCACCGGCGAAGGCATCCAAAAGTTGGGCGATATGATGCGCTTTATGCTGCACGAAAACATGAGGGAAACTATCCCGCTAAGCAGGGATATCGAATACCTGCGCAATTATATCGATCTGCAAAACCTCCGCGTCGCATCGTCAGAGGGTGTTACTATAAAAACAGAGATCTCGGATAGCGACAGCCAACTCCAAATTGTGCCGATGCTGCTGATCCCTTTTATCGAGAACGCGTATAAGCATGGTATCAGCTTTGAAAATCCGTCGTTTATCACCATCAACCTGCAAATTGACCACAACCGGCTCACACTTAACGTGCATAACAGCAGGTATGCAGAAAGCAACCCGGAGAAAGACCAACCGGGTATTGGGCTCGATAATGTAAAGCAGCGTTTAAAGTTGCTTTATCCCCAAAAACATGTGCTGCAAATACGCGAAACCAAAGAGGATTTTTTTATTCATTTAACCCTTCACCTGTCATGAGATCGTTATTAACCGGGCTGCTGCTTTTGCTCAGCAGCCATACCTTCGCGCAGTTCAAACTAACCGGTAAGGTCATTGGCACGCCGCCCGATTCGGTGCACCTTAATATGCCGTTTGTGTATGGCTACTATACCGAAAATACTATCCCGGCAGGCGTAAACGCTAATGGTTATTTCAATAAAACGTTAAACATCAGCGGGCAGCGGTTTGCAACCATTAATATTAATGGCAAAGAGCATACCTTGCTGCTTACGCCAGGTAAATCACTCGATGTAACCATTAATATGGCCGATACTACCATAACCGGGTTTAAAGGCGTTGCTGCAAAAGAAAACAAGCTGCTTTACAGCCTGGGGCTCGAGAAGATGCCCTTCTTTTTTAAAGATACACTTTACGCAAGGCTTAGCCTGCCCGAACTAAAGCAGCAGGTATTGCAAAAATGGTTTGCTATCCGCGATGAAAAGCTGAACCGCATTGAACAAAGTGATCTGCCCGCGGCGGATAAAAAACTGATAATCCAGGAAGTGAGGAGCGGCGCGATAGTAGCGCTAAACGATTTTGCAAGAGGAGTATTAAAGGCCGGGCGCAAACAGGTGTTTGACCTGGTGCTTGAAATTTACAAAGACTCGCCTTTAGCGCCGGAGGTGCTGCCTGCCGGGCCAAAATATTATGCGTTTGCAAACAGTTACATCAGTTACCTGGAAACACTTGCCTTTAAGGGCCTGCCGGATGATGCCGCTAAAAACCCTCAAACCTTTGTAAAATACTATAATGTAACTATAGATAGCGGCACCCGCATTGCCAAACAAAAAGGGAAATCGTTTTTACAATGGATGCTGGTTAGGAACGAGTTTGATAAAACCGTTGCCGAGCATTGGCTGGCGCAGGCTATAGAAACAAAACTTTTAAACAAAGACCTGCCGCAGACCCGGCCGCTGCTTGCCGAGCTTCAGCAATATTATCCGCGCAGCAGTTACCTGCCCGCTTTTAAACTTAAAGCAGATAAGCTGGAAAAGATATTGGCAGCAAACGCAGCAAATAAGGAGATTGTGATAGCGGATGGATTTGAAAAAATGACCTCTGTTTATGAGGCGATCAAAAACCTGAAAGGTAAAATAGTTTACCTGGATATATGGGGAACCTGGTGCGGCCCCTGCAAAGAGGAATTAAAGTATAATGCGGCATTAAAAAGCCACTTTAAAGGCAAAGATGTAGCTTTTGTGTACCTTGATATGGATGACGACGCTAAAGATGCCCAATGGCGCGAATTTATAAAGGTAAACGGGTTAACCGGCCTGCACCTGCGCAAAAGCAATAAGGATATCCAGTCGTTCTGGAATGAATTAAAACCCGGCCAAAAAACACAATATTACCCCACTTACTTTATTTTTGACAAAAACGGCGCCCTGGTGAAAACAGATGCCAAACGGCCAAGCGACCTGGACGAACTATACAAACAAATAGAAGGATTTTTAAATGACGATAAAGGCGGTAGCAATTGACGATGAACCATTGGCGCTCGAGGTGATCCGCTCCCTTGCGGAAAAGGTGCCTTTTATTGATCTGCAGGAAAGTTTTACCAACGCCTTTAAAGCGATCGACCATTTGGCCGGGCACCCGGTAGACCTTTTATTTTTGGACATAAAAATGCCCGATATTAACGGCATGGAGCTCTTAGCAAGCCTGAGGCAAAAGCCCCTGGTTGTGTTTACAACCGCCTATGCCGAACATGCTGTGCTTAGCTATGAGCTCGACGCGGTAGATTACCTGCTTAAACCGTTCTCTTTCGCGCGGTTTTTAAAGGCATGCAACAAAGCACGCGAAGTGTTGAATGCTGATCGTGAATCAAAAAATGACAATCCTCCTGCCAGTATTTTTATCAAATCGGGTTACGAGCAGCTGAGGGTAAGTTTTGACGAACTGCTTTACCTGGAAAGCGGCGGAAATTATGTGACGCTAAAGCTCACCGGCGACAGGCAGGTGCTTTCGCGCCTTACCATGGCCGAGGTACAGCAACTTTTACCCGCAGATAAATTCGTGCGTATACACCGGTCGTACATCGTCAATAAAGAAAAAGTTAGCAAGGCCGAACGGCACCGGGTACACATTGACGGCCGGGCGCTGCCTGTAAGTGCGGGCTTTAAGTTTTCGTTGACCGCAAGCCCAAAATAGCATTACCTGTCATTACGTCTGAACACATATTCACCTCGATCTCCTGCGTTCCTGCTTTTAAAATTACTTTTACCGTTTCATAAACAGTTATTTTACAGTTAATTACGAAAACGTTTTAGTAAATAAATCCTCGTAAATCTGGTGGTTTTATCTTTTAGTTAAATAGTTTTGGTCTGACAGTGCCGGCCGACATGTGCTGATAATCAATTTTTTCCGGACGCCGCATACCGCCTTGTCCGGGAGAGAACAACCAATTGTAATTAACTACATCTATAACCAATTATTAAATTTTATTATGAAGAAAATTAACCTTTCTTATTGGCTGGGTTGCGTCCTGCTGCTTGCATCTGCCTTTATTTTTACGCAGTGTAAAAAATCATTAGTTACTGATAATGCCCCTGCAAATGCAGCCACAGCAACTGCCCCCCGTTCGGTTACATCGTTTGTGCACCCGGGCGTTTTAAACACCGCTGCCAATCTTGACCTGATTCGAAACGAGGCCAACAACGGCGACGTCGCGCGTAATGCAGCCTACCAAAAAGTGGTAGATTTTATAAACAACAACCCTATGCCAACGCAGTTCTACTCTACCGTGTATGTAGGTTCAAACGGGCACACCAGCCCGTCTAAATCGCAGATCCGTAAAGATGCGATACTTGCCTACGCGCTGGCGCTGCGTTTTGCCAAAACAGGCGATACGCAATGGTCTGATAAATGTAAGTTCATCCTGAACGGCTGGGCATCTACCTTTCAGAACTATGCTCCTATAGATGCATCCGATAATCCGCACCAGTCTGACCTGGAAGCATCCTGGACAACCCCGAGCTTTGTAGCCGCGGCCGAGATCATCAGGTATTACCAGCCAAACGGCGTATCGGCCAACTGGTCGCAGGCGGATATCAACACCTTTAGCAACTACCTTAACAATGTAAAAAACAATTACATTAACCACACCTTTGGCGGCAACGGTTATAACTACAACAATAACTGGAACGTATCTGCCGGGTATGCTAAAATGGCTGTTGGCGTTTTCCTGAACAGCGCCAGCGTGTTTAACGATGGCGAGGCGCAGCTAAACATTACCATGCCAAATATGATACACGCGGATGGCACCATGCCCGAGGAATGCGACCGTACAGACTGCGTGCATTACCAATACTCGTTAACGGGCTTTACCTACGCGGCCGAAATTGCCGCCATGCAGGGCGATAACTCGTTATACACCGCTTTATCAAACCGCATAAGCGCCGGGTACGATTTTATGTACCGCTCGTTCTTCCAGAACATCAGCTGCGATTATTGCAGCACCGGCAGCGCGGTATACGGTGGGGTAGAGGTGGCTTATCATCATTACGGCACTTCAAACATGGGCGCGCTTCGCGACCTGCACGACCCGCTGGGCGCACCTGCTGATAACACCTTTTTAGGCTTTACTACCTACACCCACTACAATTTGAGTGGCGGTACAACACCTCCTCCTGCTAATAATAACCCGCCTATTGGCACCGTGATAACGCTTACAGGGTTTAACGGAAAATACGTTAGCGGCGAAAACGGCACCCAAGCCATGACCTGTACCCGCGCTACCGATGGCGATTGGGAACATTTTACCGTATTGGATGCCGGTAATGGTAAAATATATTTGCGCAGCATGGGTAAATATGTATCGAGCGAAAACGGCGCACAAGCCATGACTTGCAACCGCACCACCCCCGGCGATTGGGAAAAATTCACATGGGGCGTAACCGCCGATGGCAAGATAACCCTGCAAGGCAATAACGGCAAATACGTATCGAGCGAGAACGGCACACAAGCCATGACCTGCAACCGCACCACCCCGCAAGGCTGGGAATCATTCGGGCTGAACCAATAAAACATATTAGTTGAATTGATATACCAAGGCTGCCATCAGAAATGAGGCAGCCTTTTTTGCATAACAAGGGGTAGTTGCATATATTTAATCCTCCACATCTATCCAACCAATGCTCATCAGTTCCATCACTATTCATATCCTGCTCATTATTTTTATCGCTACCGTGTTCCGTTCTGCGTTTGGTTTCGGCGAATCGCTGGTAGCGGTGCCCCTGCTGGCTTTGTGGGTACCCCTTAATATCGCGGTACCGCTTTCGGTGCTGGTATCTGTTACTATCGCGGGCATAGTGGTGGTGCAGGACTGGAAAAAGATCCACTTTCGTAGTGCAAGCGGGCTTATTATGTTCACACTAATAGGCATCCCGTTAGGGCTGCTGCTTTTAATTAATACCGACGAGCGGATAGTGAAAGCTGTATTGGGTGCCATCATCCTTATATTTTCGGTTTATTTACTTACCGGCAAACAGCTTAAAGAATTAAAAACCGATAATTTTGCCTGGCTTTTTGGCTGCGGCCTACTGGCGGGCATACTTGACGGGGCGTATGGCTTAAACGGGCCGCCGCTTGTTATTTACGGTGCTAAACGCCGCTGGTCGGCACAACATTTCAGGGCTACGCTGCAGGGCTACTTTTTTATAGCCAGTATGGTTGGTACCGTAGGGTATTGGTTTGCCGGCCTGCTGGTAACAAATGTTATCCATTACTATCTGTTAAGCCTGCCGGTAATGGTTCCCGCGGTTTTTATTGGCCGGGCCATCAATAATCGCCTGCATGGCGAAAAGTTTTTTAAATACGTTTATGTGGTTTTGTCAGCTATCGGCCTGTTTTTATTGGTCAGGGCTGTTATCAATTAACACACTTAAATTCGCTTTAAGAAAGCCGGATATGAAAATGACCAGTTCGTGCAGTTTAGTGTAACAATCATTATACTTTTGGTTGCCTTATAAATTCGTAATTTGCCTTACCTTGGTATCTTTAAATTTTACTGACCAATATTATTGATATGAACAAATACCTACTAACGGTAACGGCGTTGGCATTGGCTTATGGCGCTAATGCCCAGCAGCATGCCCCGCTTACCGCTAAGGATTACGCGCATGCCGAAAGCTTTTTAAGCTACAACACCGAGCCCTTTATAGATCGCGCCAACGTAAGGCCAAACTGGCTGCAGGGCGATAAGTTCTGGTACCGGGTTTATACAGCCCAGGGCAGCGAATACGTATTGGTTGACCCGGTAAAAAAAACGCGTACCGTTGCTTTCGACGCGCAGAAGCTGGCTGGTGCTTTATCAGCAGCAACCGGTAAAACGTATGATGCCAACAGGCTGCCTTTTCAATCCATCAATTATACGGCCGATGGTAAGTCTGTTTTGTTTACTGCCGATGCTAAAAAGTGGGCTTATAACCCCGCATCTAACCAGTTAAGCCCTGATACATCCACCGCACCGCCAGCCCGGGCCGAAAGGCTTACCGGCCGTGCCGCGAGGGGCGGGGGTAACGAAGTGTTATCGCCGGATGGTAAACGTGCCGTTTTCATTAAAGATTATAACCTTTGGGTGCGCGATGTTGCTACCAACAAGCAAACCCAGCTTACCACCGATGGCGTAAAGGATTTTGGCTATGCTACCGATAACGCCGGGTGGACAATGAGCGACAGGCCTATTGTATCGTGGTCGCCTGATTCAAAAAAGGTAGCTACCTTTCAGCAGGACCAGCGTAACGCCAGCGATATGTATTTGGTTACCACCAATGTGGGCAAGCCAAACCTCAGGGCCTGGAAATATCCGCTGCCAGGCGATAAGGAGATCATTACCATACAAAGGGTTATTGTTGATGTAGATAATGCGAAGGTTATCCGTTTTAATATCCCGCCCGACCCGCACCGCGCAACCCTGAGTGATGATATATCAAGCAGCGGTACTTTTGATGACGCCGACTGGAAGGATGATGGTTCGGAGTTCGCGTTCGTATCAACCTCGCGCGACCACAAGAACGAGAAGTTCCGTATAGCGGATGCCCGTACAGGCGCCGTGCGCGAGGTGTTTGAAGAAAATGTTAAAACGCAGTACGAATCTGGCTGGGGTGCTATCAACTGGCGGTATTTGCCCGATTCAAAAGAGATCATCTGGTTCTCGGAGCGCGATAACTGGGGGCACTTATACCTTTATGATGCTACCACCGGCAAAGTAAAAAACCAGATAACCAAAGGCGATTGGGTAGTGACCAAACTGCTGAAGGTTGACGAGAAGAACCGCTTACTTTATTTTGCCGCAGGCGGCCGCGAACCGGGCAATCCTTATTTTTCGCACCTGTATAAAATTGGCTTTAACGGAAAGGGCTTAACCCTGCTTACCCCCGAAGATGGTAACCATACTGTAACCTTTTCGCCCGATTACAACTATTTTGTAGACAGCTATTCTAAACCCGATGTGGCGCCCGTTACCGTGCTGCGCGATATGAAGGGTAAGCTAATAGCAACACTCGAAAAAACAGATATTTCAAGGCTGGTTGCCACAGGCTGGAAACCGCCTATCCCGGTTAAACTTAAAGCGCACGACGGCACTACCGATATTTATGGCCTGGTGTTTACACCAACAAAAATGGATGCCGGCAAAAAGTACCCGGTTATCGATTACATTTATCCGGGTCCGCAGGGTGGCGGTGTTGGCAGCTGGTCGTTCGCAGCCTCAAGGAACGACCATCAGGCGCTTGCCGAGCTGGGCTTTATTGTGGTAGTGATAGAAGGCACCAGCAACCCGCTGCGTTCAAAAAGCTTTCATGATATGAATTACGGCAACATGGCCGAAAATACCTTGCCCGACCAGATAACCGGCATAAGGCAACTGGCCGCTCAATACCCCATAGATACCACCAAAGTTGGTATATGGGGCCATTCGGGCGGCGGCTTTGCTACCGCGGCGGCTATGTTCCGCTACCCCGATTTCTTTAAGGTGGGCATCTCAGAATCGGGCAACCACGAGAACCGTAACTACGAGGATGATTGGGCCGAGCGCTATAACGGCCTGGTTGAGAACGCCAACTACGATGCGCAGGCTAACCAAAACATCGCCAAAAACCTTAAGGGTAAATTGATGCTTGCGCACGGTATGATGGATAACAATGTACCGCCCTACAACACCCTGTTAGTGGTAGAGGCGCTTGAAAAAGCCAATAAAAGCTTCGACCTGGTGATATTTCCTAACAGCGCGCATGGCTACGGGCAGTACTCGGGCTATATGATGCGCCGCCGCTGGGATTATTTTGTGAAGAACCTTTTAGGTGCCGAAGCGCCATATGACTACCAGTTGAAACCGCTGGCAATCCGGCGTTAATTGCTGCAATAAGTACTAAATTAGTGTAAGCCTGCAGCGAAAGTTGCAGGCTTTTTTGCTCAAAAAATTATAATTCGGTATCCTTGAAGCTGTATGGAAAAGCTAACCCCCGGTATACTAAAAACAAAACAGCATTTCGAAATTCTTGACGGGTTAAGGGGGCTGGCGGCCCTGGCGGTGGTAGCTTTTCATTTTATGGAAATGGTTTACCTCCCTCCGCAAAATTTTTTGGCGCATGGCTTTTTGGCGGTCGATTTCTTTTTCTGTTTATCGGGCTTTGTAATTGGTTATGCCTATGACGACCGTATTGGTAAAATGGGTGCAATAGCGTTTTTTAAGTCGAGGGCTATCAGGCTGCACCCGCTGGTTATACTGGGTTCGGTGTTGGGCCTGCTTAGTTTCCTGTTCGACCCTTTCGGCGGCCATCTCGAATTATACAGCGCCGGAAAGATCATACTGGTGTTTATAAGTTCTGTTTTGCTTATCCCTTACCCGGTAGTGGCCGACCGCGCGTTTAACCTGTTTAGTTTTAACGCCCCTGCCTGGTCGTTGTTTTGGGAGTACGTGGCCAATATTGTGTATGCGCTGGTACTTTACCGCTTAGCACGCCGGTGGCTGCTTGTGTTAACAATAGTATCGGCAGTTGCGCTTTGCCTGGTTACTTACCGCGCCGGCAATATCATGGGCGGGTGGGGCGGCCCAAACTTTTGGGACGGCAGCGCCCGCATCTCTTATTCGTTTTTGGCAGGTTTGCTTGTTTACCGTTCAAAATGGATCATTAGATCTAACCTGGGGTTTGGCGTTTTAAGCATATTGCTGGTATTGCCATTTGTGATGCCTTTTAATAATTTGGTTTGGATCACCGAGCCATTGGTGGTACTTTTTTATTTCCCGCTGATTGTAGCATTAGGGGCGGGCGCTACCCTGTCGCCGGGGCTTAAAAAGCTGTGTAACTTCTCGGGTAACATATCCTATCCGCTGTACATGACCCATTACGCCGTGATATGGATGTTCGGCAACTATTACAGCAGCCATAAACCCGGCACCAGCCAGTTAGCCCTTATTATTATAGCAGGTATCATCATTCTGGTGGGTGTGGCATGGCTGGTAATGGTATTTTATGATACACCGGTGCGGAGATATTTAACCGAAAGGCGAAAGCGGGCACTAAGAAATTAAGCCGAACTGTGTTAAATGATGAGTGAAATGCTTGTGGTGCCATATCAGCCATTCGGTATAATTCATCGGGCCAAAACCACCATGCAGCACAGTTATGCCGGGCTCTTTAAAAAAGCGGTCGAAGCTTTCCAGTTCGGCCATTAATTGATCTATAGCCGCTTGCATATCCGGATAAAGAAGAGAATCAGGAAGCTTGCCTAATATTACATTCCGTGGTATTGGCTCATCGGTATATATACCGCGTTGTTTGGCCGCGGCAGCTTGCCGGGGCGATACATCGCAGGTAGGTATTTTTGTACCGTTGGTGTACTGCACCTGGTCTATCAAATGCTCAATCATTTGCTGCGGATTCATGTTGCCCCAAAGGGGGGCCGTACCTGCATCCAATGTAACCAGCAATTCGCGCAGCGGTTTGCGGTTAATGGTATCTACTATTCCGTTCATCATTCAATAATACTACAATACGGGGTACAAAAAAAGCCCCTTCGTTATTTGAAGGGGCTTTGAATAGAATTAATTTATTGTCGCGGTTTATTTTAATTCGGCAACAGCCTTATCAATAGCGGCAACCGATGCAGTATCGTTAAGTTTGGCACGGCTTTCTTTAACGCCGTTTAATATTTGCACCACCTGTGGGGCAATGCCATATTTTTTGTACTTAACACCAAAATCGGCAATAGCTTTAATGCCTTTTTGTGCTTTAGCCGGATCGCTGACACGGCCGGTAAATTCCGCAAACTTCGACATAATGTTAAATTGAGTTTGCGGTGCACCTTCGTTAAACGCGTTGTATACATAATCGTACTGGGCGTCGGTGCCACCGGTCGCATATACCATTAGTATGGCTTGGGTTAAAGCACCTTCGCTGTCTTTTTCATATGTTTTGGCTAAGGCTACCGCATCGGCAGGGTTTAGCTGGCTTAATGCAGTTAAAGCCGCGCCCTGTACCGCATACGACTGGCTTTTTAATGATTCTTTAAACAAATTAGAAAGTCCCGATGCTTTTAATTTACCTAATACACTAATAGCAGCGGACCTAACTAAAGTATTTGGGTCGGTTTGCGCCAGTTTAACTAATATTGGTTGGGCCGCGTTGCGCACATCGTCGTTGGTCATATCAGCCGCTTTAATGGCCTTTATTTGCAGC
Source organism: Mucilaginibacter sp. 14171R-50 (assembly GCF_010093045.1). Classification (NCBI taxonomy): domain Bacteria; kingdom Pseudomonadati; phylum Bacteroidota; class Sphingobacteriia; order Sphingobacteriales; family Sphingobacteriaceae; genus Mucilaginibacter; species Mucilaginibacter sp. 14171R-50. Next base: position 1,918,624 of record NZ_CP048115.1, read on the forward strand.
TCGTAGTACTTATCATTCAAGGCGGAAATGATCACTTTTCGCGCCCCGGCGTTTGATTGTTGCTTGGCGGCGGCGGTAATAGCCTCAAAACGGTCTAAATACAACGGCGCGTTAAAATATTGGAAAACAAATTCGTCAAGCGATTTATTATCCGTTTTTTTAGCCAGCAGCATTTTGTCGCCGTCAACATTCACCAGGCTTGGTTTAGTAGCCGAGTGGAACACCAGGCTATCAATCTTATTGCGCATCCAGAATTTGCGGCGGTCCATTTTACCACCCGCGTAAACATCAATGGCCAGCGGTAAAATAAATACATTGCCATCCTGTGTTTGGTTCAGGTAAACTGTTTGCGTTTTGGTAGCGTCATCCCATTTATAGGTAATGTTTAAAATAGGGTGCCCTGCGCCAAAGTACCATTGGTTAAAAAACCAGTTCAGGTCGCGGCCACTGGCCTCTTCCATTGCCAAACGCAGCTGGTGCGCTTCGCCGTTTTTGAACGCGTTTGTTTTTAAATAAATATTTAAGCCTTTGTAAAATGCTGCGTTGCCAAGGTAGTTGCGCAGCATGTAAAGTATGCTGCCGCCTTTTTGGTAGGTAACCGCGTCAAACACCTCTTCTTTATCGTTGTAATGAAAACGTACCAGGTCCTTGGTTTTCAGGTTTGGCTGGCTCAGGTATTGCTGCCTGTCGCCGTTAATGTGCGCGTCGCCGGCATCTTTACCGTATTTGTGCTCGGCCCAAAGGGTCTCGCTAAAATCAGCGAACGATTCGTTAACGGTAAGGTTGCTCCAGCTTTCGGCTGTAACATAATCGCCAAACCACTGGTGAAACAGCTCGTGTACAATGGTGCTGCGGCCCTGGCTGTAATAAGCGTCTATTAGTTCGCGTTTGGTAGCCTGTACGTAATCGCCATGCAGGGTAGCACTGGTATTTTCCATAGCGCCGCTTACATAATCGCGCACAACAATCTGCGAGTATTTGTTCCATGGGTAATCAACACCCAGGGTTTTCGAATAAAAATCGATCACCTCTGGTGTAAAGCCGAAAATATCCCTTGCGTAAGGGGCGTATTTAGGCTCAAGGTAATAGCTCACTTCTTTACCCTTCCAGGTATCCTTGGTTATTTTAAAATCGCCAACGGCCATCATAAATAAATATGGCGAGTGCGGTAACTCCATTTTCCAGGTGTCGGTACGGGTGCCATCGGCATTAAGCTTTTGCGAAGCTAAGCGACCGTTTGACAGCGTAACATATTTTTTTGGAACAGTCATGCTGATCTCGTCGGTCGTTTTTTGATTTGGCTTATCAATAGTTGGGAACCATGCCGATGAACTTTGGGTTTCACCCTGTGTCCATATCTGTGTCGGCTTATCTTTTTCAGTGCCGTCGGGGTTAATAAAGTACAGACCTTTCGCGTCGGTTATAGCGGCGCTGCCCTGAGCTTTAAGCTCGTTTGGCTTTGACGTGTAATCGATATAAATGGTATAGCTTTCGTTGTTATGGTACACCCTGTCAAGCTTGATATCAATGGTCAGGCTGTCGTAAGTATATTTTAGCGGTGTGTTTTTGCCCGCTTTTACAATTGATACATTTTTGATATCCATACCCTGTGCATCTAAACGCAGCGAGTCGGTAGCATAAAAATGCGGCTTTAAAGTGACCCACTCCTTACCATACATATAGCGTTTTTTATAATCAAAACGTACATCGAGCTTGGTATGTACAAGGTCGTTGATCTTAGGTGTAGTTTCGCGGTAGATCTTCATTGCAGAATCTTCCTGCGGGGCTGCGGTTTGCTGCGCAGATGCACTGTTCAGGGTTAGTGCGCCGATACTGCTGATCAGGATAGCAGCGTAAAGAGTTTTCATATGTTAATAGTTTGATTGATATGCATGCATAATAAAAGCTAAAGTATTAGTTTTTATCGGATTTAACATTGCAAAAATATATTTATGTTCGGTTTTATACAGTAATTCACCCTAAAAGGGGGGTGTTTTTAGTATTTTAATAATATGTAATGATTAGGGATAACCCAACCCTATACCAATAGGAGTGCTGACAGACCGAACGTCAGCTCATTGCTAACGAAGAACAGATAAAGTGTTGTGCTTTCATGAACGGTAGTCCGCTCAATTGCCGCGGAGGGCTGTTACTTTGTCTTGATACAAAGTAACCAAAAATCAAGTCAGCAAAAAGGCTTCTTTGCGCACAAGGCCTTTACCCTGCAAAGCAGGCAGAACCACGGGCTGCAAAATCTTGCCTCAACTTCGTTCGCACCTCGCCCCTGCGCTTCAGGCAAGTATTGCTATGCCCTTGCCTCCGCTTAAGACCACATCGTTCTGCCCGTTTTCGCCCGAAGCTGCTTTGCTGATGTGGAAACACAATCCCTTTAACGTCATTGCGAGCGTAGCGCGGCAATCTTTGATAGAAAAGCAATCCGCAAGAAAAAGCACTGCCTTAACAACACCTTCAAACTGCGGCATTGGCCTGTTCGGGTAGTATAGCGATTGCTAAAGCACTTCCTTTCACAGAACAGGACGCAGCCGCGACTTTTCTTTTTGGTACTTTTTCTTTTGAGAGAAAAGAAAAAGTACATCCACTGACGATTCATACTCCTCACTGCCATTCCTAACGAAGAAGAGATAAAGTGTTGTGCTTTCATGAACGGTAGTCCGCTCAATTGCCGCGGAGGGCTGTTACTTTGTCTTGATACAAAGTAACCAAAGATCAAGTCAGCAAAAAGGCTTCTCTGCCGCACAAGGCCTTTTTCCCCCGCAAAGCAGGCAGAACCACGGGCTGCAAAATCTTGCCCCAACTTCGTTCGCACCTGGCCATGCGCTTCAGGCAAGTATTGCTATGCCCTTGCCTTCGCTCAAGGCCACCATCGTTCTGCCCGCTTTCGCCCGAAGCTGTTTTGCTGACGCATAATCACAACTCCCCACCGACACGTCCTTGCGAGCGTAGCGTGGCAATCTCGATAGAAAGGCCGCTGTAAAGGGGGAAAGTACATCCACTGACGATCCATCAACTCACTGCCATTCCTAACGAAGAACAAATGAAGTGTTGTGCTTTATGAACATCAACGCAAGTACGGGTGGCTTTTATGTAATAAAATCGCTACCCTGCCGCATATTTTATGATTAAACTACTATTTTAGCTTTTACCAATTGTGCTTATACATCACTAATACCTATTGTTATGCAACGCAGAAGATTTATCCAGGGGGCAGCCCTCACGGGCACCAGTTTTTTAATTGGATCGCAATTAGCAGCGGCCGGTACCTTCACGGGGTCGCCAAATAAAAAAGTTATCATTGGGGTAATGGGAGTTAACAGCCGGGGCGGTTTCCTTGCCCAAAAGTTAGCGGCCCTGGCCGATGTAGAAATTGGTTATATATGCGATGTAGATAGCATTGCCATGGCTAAATGCATCGCCGATATCGAAAAAATAACCGGCAAAAAACCTACCGGGATTACCGACGTGCGTAAACTGCTTGAGAAAAAAGACCTTGACGCCCTGGTAATAGCCGCGCCCGACCACTGGCACGCGCCTGCTACCATACTGGCTTGCCAGGCGGGTAAACACGTATATGTAGAAAAGCCCTGCAGCCATAACCCGCACGAAGGCGAGCTTGCCATAGCCGCGGCCACCAAATATAACCGGCTGGTACAAATGGGCAGTCAGCGCCGCTCGTTTGATAATGTACAGAAAATGGTTGCCGAGCTGCATGCCGGCATTATTGGCCGGGCTTATTTTGCAAGGGGATGGTATGTTAATAACCGCAAAAGCATAGGGGTAGGTAAAGTAGTGCCCGTGCCGTCGAACTTAAACTACGAACTATGGCAGGGGTATGCCCCGCGCAGGCCTTATAAAGATAACCTGATCCATTATAACTGGCACTGGCACTGGAACTGGGGCACCGGCGAGGCGCTGAACAACGGCACGCACGAAATTGATGTAATGCGCTGGGGGCTTGGGGTTGATTTCCCAAACCGGGTAACATCATCCGGCGGGCGCTTTGCTTTTAAGGATGATTGGGAAACCCCCGACACGCAAACCATATTGGTAAACTTTCCGAATAACACCGCGCTATCATGGGAGGGGCGCAGCTGCAACGGCTTTAATTCTGAAGGAGTGGGCCGTGGTGTTGTATTTTATGGCGATCACGGTACTATTTATTATGGGGGCGGTAATGGCTACCAGGTTTATGATTATGATAACAAACTGGTAAAAGAAATAAAGGATGAAACCCCGGTAGATGCTGCTAACAAAGTAAGCCCTACTGAAATGCTTGACCGCGTGCACCTGCAAAATTTTGTGAACGCCATACGCGGCACCGAAAAGCTGAACCAAACCATTATAAACGGTCATAAATCAACCGTGATACCGCAGTTGGGTAATATCGCCCAGCGCGTAGGCCGTGTGCTGAATCTGGATACCACTAATGGCCATATCCTGCACGATGCCGAAGCGGCCAAACTTTGGGGCCGCGAATACGAACCCGGATGGACTTTAAAAGTTTAACATCAGCCTGAAATATATTATGAAGAACTTAACAACCTACCTGCTTGCTATAGCCATGGCCGCCGGTGTCCAAACTACATCGGCGCAAAGCAAAGCCGGCTACACCAATTTATTTAACGGTAAAAATCTTAACGGCTGGAAAATACTGGCCGGCAAAGCAGAATATAAAGCAGAGAATGGCGGCATAACCGGCACTGCCGTATTAAACAGTGGTAATACTTTTTTAGTTACCGAAAAGGAGTATGGCGATTTTATTTTAGAACTTGATGCTAAAACAGAAAGCAACCTGACCAACTCGGGCATACAATTGCGCAGTCATTTTGATCCGGCAGGGCATAATGGGAAAGGGCTGGTTTATGGTCGCCAATGCGAAATTGACCCCAGCGACCGCAAATGGAGCGGCGGGATATACGACGAGGGCCGCCGCGATTGGCTTTACCCAATGGAGCTAAACGCCAAAGCCCAAAACGCCTGGAAGAACGGACAATTTAACCACATTAAAATTGAGTGCATTGGCAACACTACAAAGACATGGATAAATGGTATAGCAGCAGCTTACGTTATTGATACCATAGATACCAAAGGTTTCATCGGATTGCAGGTACACGCCATTAACGATGCCGGGCAGGCAGGGAAGAAGATATTCTTTAAAAACCTCCGTATAAAAACTACTAACCTGCAGCCGCAGCCCTTTGCGAAGGATGTTTACGTGGTTAATCTGCAACATAACACCTTGTCGGCTTACGAAAAACAGGATGGCTGGAAGCTTTTATTTGACGGAAAAACCAGCGCGGGATGGCATAGCGCTACCGCGGCTACCTTCCCGGCAAAAGGGTGGAAGGTTGAGGACGGGATGATATCTGTTATCGGCGCTAACGGCGGCGAGGCTACCAACGGCGGAGATATCATTACCGATAAAATGTACAGCGCCTTTGATATGTCGTTCGAGTTCCGGATGAGCCGGGGGGCTAACAGCGGGGTTAAATACTTTGTTACGCTTGATGAAAAAACACAAGGCTCGGCCATTGGGCTGGAGTACCAGGTGCTGGATGATGCCGTGCACCCCGATGCCAAACTGGGCCGGGATGGTAACCGCACCCTGGCATCGTTGTATGATCTGATCCCTGCAAAAAAACAACCCCGCTTTGTACACCCCATCGGCTCATGGAATACCGGGCGTATTGTGGTTTTGCCAAATAACCATGTAGTGCATTATCTGAATGGTATTAAGGTGCTGGAATACGACCGTGGGTCCAAAGCCTACCGCGACTTGGTAGCCATAAGCAAATACAAGGTTTGGAAAGATTTTGGCGAAGCTAAGGAAGGGCACATCCTGTTACAGGACCACGGCTTTGACGTGGATTACAGGAACGTGAAGATTAAAGAGTTAAAATAACCCTTTGTCTTTGTCATGGTGCATCTGATCGCCGGCATATAACCGACATGCATAGTTCGGTATTAGTTCCTTCGCTATCGCTCAGGATGACAGATCATGTAAGATGTCATCCTGAGCCTGTCGAACCGAGCGGACTATGTCCGCCGCACACCCTGCGACAGGCTCAGGCTGCACTCCCGCTCTCTCATACACCTAAACAGCTCATTTTAAAAAGTTTATAACCGAACACCGTACCGTCCGTTTACGAACGGTTGACGAGTTGCTTTTCATTATAAATCATTTATAATCAACAAGTTGTGGTTTTGGCACGTATGTTATATTGTTCCTTATAGCAAGCTTGCTTGCTAACTAACAATAAACTAAACTGTAGGGCAATGTTTAAAAATTATCTAAAAATTTCGTGGCGCAACCTGTTAAAAAACAAGGCGCATACGTTTATTAATGTTACCGGGCTATCGGTTGGTATGGCGGTAGCTATGCTGATAGGCCTTTGGATATGGGACGAGGTATCTTATGATAAGTATTTTAAAAACCGCGATAGAATAGTGCAGGTTTGGCAGCACCAAACCTTTAACGGCATCGTAGGCAGCCAAACCTCTATACCCATCCCTTTAGGAACGCTGCTGCGTACAGATTATACCGGCAAGGGTAAAGACTTTAAGTATATGGTGCTTTCCAGTTGGACATTTGAACATATACTTGCCGTTGGCGATAAAAAGATTACGCAAACGGGCAACTTTATGCAGGCCGAAGCGCCGGATATGCTGTCACTTAAAATGCTGAAGGGGACACGCGGGGGGTTAAAAGATCCGTCGTCCATCCTGTTATCGGCTAAGGTGGCCAAAACCCTATTTGGTGATGCCGACCCGATGAACAAGACCATTAAGATAGATAACCAGCAATTGCTTAAGGTTACCGGCATTTACGAAGACCTGCCGCACAACACTACGTTTAATGATCTGAATGTAATTATCCCCTGGGATTTTTATATGACCACACAGCCCTGGCTAAAGAACGCTGCAACCCGGTGGGGCAACAACTCTTTTCAGTTGTTTGCACAGTTAAACGATAACGTTGACATACAAAAGGTTGATGAACGGATAAAGCCTCTGAAGCAAAAAAACATTGCGGCGCAGGGCGACTCGGTAGGCGCGGCGGCCAAGCCTGCGATATTTTTACATCCGATGAATAAATGGCACCTGTACTCGGAGTTTAAGGATGGCATTAACACCGGCGGGGCGATACAATTTGTATGGTTGTTTGGCATTATCGGCATGTTTGTGCTATTGCTTGCCTGTATCAATTTTATGAACCTGAGCACCGCCCGGTCAGAGAAACGTGCAAAAGAAGTAGGTATCCGTAAAACGGTGGGCTCGCTGCGCAGCCAGCTGATAGGCCAGTTCTTTAGCGAATCGTTAATGGTAACGGGCTTTGCATTTTTATTTTCTATAGTGCTGGTGCTGTTGATATTGCCATGGTTTAACCAGGTAGCTTCTAAAACCGTTCAGGTGTTATGGAATAACCCCGTATTCTGGATAATGGGATTGGGCTTTGCCTTGTTCACCGGGCTTATAGCAGGGAGTTACCCCGCGTTCTACCTGTCGTCTTTCCAGCCGGTTAAGGTTTTGAAAGGTACCTTTAAAGCGGGCAGGTACGCCGCGTTGCCGCGTAAGGTATTGGTAGTACTTCAATTTTTTGTATCGGCAACCCTTATCATAGGGACCATTATCGTTTTCAGGCAGGTGCAGTTCACCAAAAACAGGCCGGTAGGGTATGATCGTACAGGGCTGGTGCAGGTAAGCATGAAATCAGACGATATACACAATAGTTTTGCTGCGGTACGTAACGACTTGCTGCAAAGCGGCACTGTCGTAGAAATTGCCGAATCAAACAGCCCGTTAACCGGGGTTTATTCAAACAACAGCGGTTTAAACTGGCGCGGTAAGTCGCCCGACCTGCAGGACGACTTTGCAACCATGCGTGTAACGCACGAATTTGGCAAGGTAGCCAACTGGAAACTTATTGAAGGCCGTGATTTTTCGAGGGAATTTGGCAGCGATACATCAGCAATGATACTGAACGAGTCGGCAGCAAAATTTATGAATTTTAAGCATGCGGTTGGCGAAATTATCGACTGGGGTAAGAAATATAAAGTTGTAGGCGTAATAAAAGATATGGTGATGTCATCGCCGTATGAGCCTGTAAAACCAACTATCTTAATATTGTCTAACGGGTCCGAAGGCACTATAGATATACGATTGAACCCCAAAAAAAGCACACACGAAGCATTGGCTAAAATTGAAGCCGTGTTTAAACAATACGATCCCGGGAGCCCCTTTGAGTATAAGTTTACAGACGATGAGTACGCTCAAAAATTTGCTAATGAGGAACGGGTGGGTAAGCTGGCCGGTTTCTTTACCCTATTAGCCATATTTATAAGCTGTATGGGCTTGTTTGGCATGGCATCGTTCATGGCCGAGCAGCGCACTAAAGAGATAGGCGTACGAAAAGTGCTTGGCGCGTCGGTGTTTAGCCTGTGGCGCCTTATGTCAACCGATTTTGTTATCCTGGTAAGTATATCGCTTTTAATAGCCATACCAATGGCTTACTACCTGATGCACGGCTGGTTGCAGGATTATAAGTATCGCACCGAACTTTCGTGGTGGGTATTCGGGCTTACGGCTTTGGGCGCTATTGGCATCACCATATTAACGGTAAGCTATCAAAGCATCAAAGCCGCGTTAACCAACCCGGTTAAAAGTTTAAAAACAGAGTAATTCGATTTCGGATTTCGGATGTTCGATTTCGGATTTAATTTCAGCTTTAGAATTCCGGATTTAGAGTTTAGGATTTAGCGTTTAGGATTTAGAATTTCTACATCATGATTAATAATTATCTAAAAATGGCCTGGCGTGTACTATCCCGTCAAAAGCTATTCTCGTTGATCAACATACTGGGCCTGGTTATTGGTATGGTGGCGTGTATGCTTATTGTACAATACATCAGCTTTGAGTTAAGTTACGATGAGTTTCAAGCTAATGCCGATCGGATATACCGGGTAAAGCACCAGAACTACAGCCAGGGGAATTTAATTGAAAACCTGCCAAAAACCTACTCGGCAGTTGGCCCGGCCTTAAAAGCAGAGCTGCCCGGCGTTGAAGAGCAAACCCGTATCTCTAAACTCGAAGGGCAGGTAAGCACACAATTGGGCACCAATGTAGTTGCGTTTAACGAGCGCCGTTTGTACCTGGTGGAACCATCGTTCCTCAAAGTGTTTTCGTTCCCTTTAGTGCAGGGGACTGTTAACGCGCTAAGCAACCCAAACACCGTGGTGGTAACCGAAAGTACGGCGAAAAAATATTTTGGTAACGCCGATGCCATTGGTAAAACCATCAGGATACAGCAGCAAATCTCGGGAACGAATATCACGGCTACAATAACCGGGGTTTGTAAAGATGTGCCCGCCAACTCGCACCTGCAGTTTGATTTCCTGGTATCGCAAGATCCGCACGCGGGCGATTGGCTTTACGCCGATTCATACACCTATCTTTTATTGTCGCCAAAGACAAATTACAAACGTTTTGAGGCCATGCTGCCTGCCTTTATCAAAAATCATGTAGCGGGTAAGGATAAACTGAACAACACCAGCTTTACCCTGGGGAAAACCAACATCAGCAACATAGCGCTAAGCTTGCAGCCCCTGCGCGATATTCACCTGTACTCGAACCTTACCGACGAGATAAGCGCCGGCGGCAATGGCAATATGGTTTGGTATATGGGTATTATAGCAGCATTGATTTTGGTCATCGCTTATATCAATTACATCAACCTTGCTACCGCTAAGGTAATAGAACGTGCCCGCGAAGTGGGCATACGCAAGGTATTGGGTTCGCAGCGCGTTCAGCTTATCATTCAGTTTTTGTTTGAGTCGGCATTACTGAATGTCATCAGTTTAATCGTGGCGGTATTTGCTGTAATTTTATTAATGCCCTGGTTTAGCGCTTTATGCGGTGTGCAAATACAATTTACGCTGTGTAAAAACCCCGCCTTTTTACCAGGCTTTGCAGGCTGCTTATTAGCAGGGATTGTGCTTTCGGCATTTTACCCAGCGCTGGTACTTTCTGATTATAAACCTGTACAGATACTCAAAGGTAAATTTCAAACCAGCGCGCAAAGTATATCGCTGCGCAAATCGTTAGTGGTTTTTCAGTTTGTGGCCACCATAGCTTTTATGATAGGCACCCTTGTGGTTTACCGGCAGGTTAATTACATGAAAAGCGCCAACAAGGGGATGGACATGATCCAAACCCTTGTTATAAGGGCGCCGCAAATTGTGAGGGATAACGATGCCGAGGCTATGAGTTTTATGCATAAGGACAGCGTTTTCCAGACGGAGATAATGCGTAATCCGCGCGTGCAAAACGTTACCTCATCATCGGCAATACCCGGCGAAGTTATTAACTACATCATGGCTTACAGCCGCCCTGAGGTAGCAGCGGGCGAAAAAAGGATAAGGCTGCCAACCCTTGAAATAGGCGGCGGTTTTTTAAACCAGTTTAAGGTAAAAGTAATAGCCGGCAGTAATTTTGATTCGGCTGTGCAAACCAACGGGTCGTTAATGATGCTGAACGAAGCGGCGGTGCTGTCATTAGGGTATAAAAGCCCGCAGGATGCAGTGGGTAAAATCATCCAGACCAAAAATGGCCGCGGCAGGGTGTTTGATAATACCATTGTAGGGGTGATAAAAAACTTCCATCAAACATCGCTTAAAGAAGGGTTTACACCTACGGTTTTCAGGCTGATAGACCCATCCAGCGTAACCCACTACGAGTTGAAGGTAAACACGACCGACATGCCTGCCACCATCGCTCAGATCAATAAAACTTATAAGGCCGTTTTCACCGATGCTGCTTTCGACTACTTTTTTCTGGATGAGTTTTTTGACCAGCAATATAAAACCGAGCAGCACTTTGGCCAGGTATTCAGTTTGTTTTCGGGGCTGGCTATATTGGTTGCCTGCCTGGGTTTGTTCGGGCTAACGCTTATTACCATTGGCCAGCGGGTTAAAGAGATAGGCATCCGTAAACTGTTGGGTGCATCCATACCCAATATTTTACTGCTCATATCAAAAGATTTTGTGAAATTACTGGCTATTGCCAACGCTATTGCAATACCGCTGGCGTATTGGGGTTGTTATAAATGGCTGCAGAATTATAAGTTCCGTATTGATTTTAGTATCTGGTTCTTTATTGTGCCAATGGTATCGGTATTTGTCATCGCGCTGGCAACCATTAGTTTGCAGGCGGTAAAGGCTGCCATAGCCAACCCGGTAAAAAGCTTAAGAGCGGAATAAAAGGATATTAGTTATGAAAAAGTACAAAGCATTGATTTTTTTAGCCTGCCTGTACAGCATTAACTGCTTTGCCCAGCAGGTTAAGCCGCAAGCCGGCAACTTAACCGTTGTTAACCGCCAGGCGAGTTTTGCAAGCGATGGCAGTTTGCACCTAAACGGCGTAGACAACGCGGGCATGGCATGGATCAATAACCTGGAATTTACCAATGGTGTAATAGAGTTTGATGTAAAAGGCAACGACCAGATGCAGGGCAGCTTTGTAGGCGTAGCGTACCATGGGTTAAACGATAGTACTTACGAATGTGTGTATTTCAGGCCCTTCAATTTTTTGGCTGTCGACCCGGTTAGAAAGAGCCATGGGGTGCAGTACATCGCCCCGCCAAAATATGACTGGCCTATACTCCGCGAAAAATATCCGAACAAATATGAACAGGCGGTTGTGCCCGCACCCGACCCTAATGCGTGGTTTCACGTGCGTATAACGGTTACGCCAGCAAAGGTAGATGTGTATGTGAACGGCCAGCAAAAAGCTTCCTTAACGGTCGAGCCCCTGCTTAAAACGGGCGGAACCAAAATTGGTTACTGGGTAGGCAACGGCTCGCCCGGCGACTGGAAAAATTTAAAGATCACCAACGCCAAATAGCGTACTTAAAACTGCAAGCGCAAAAAAGGTTCGATGTTTTGCATCGAACCTTTTTATAAACATCAAAGAAACTGATCTCTGATTACAAATCTCTCATCACTAAACCTTAGCAATATTGCTCAAATGCGCCGATCAGGTTATCCGCTATCATTTGTGCAGGGCGGCCTTCAATCTGGTGGCGCTCTATAATGTGCACTAATTTACCATCTTTAAACAAAGCCATTGATGGCGACGATGGAGGGTATGGCAGCATCAGGTTACGGGCAGCGTTAACAGCCTCGGTTTCCATGCCTGCAAAAACGGTTACCAGTTTGTCCGGGTGTTTTTCGTTAGCTGCGGCCATACGTGCTGCAGGGCGGGCATTGGCTGCTGCGCACCCGCATACCGAGTTTACCATCACAAACACGGTGCCTTCGCTTTTTATAGCTTGCTCAACAGCTTGCGCGTCTTTTAATTCCTCAAAACCAACTCTGGTCAATTCTTCCCGCATTGGGGCAACTAAATATTCTGGGTACATAATTTTACTTCGCTTATATTCAGCACAAAAATACTTAATTCAAAATAAAAACAACCCATTATCAGAATAATCCGCAATAATTGACGTTTCGGTTATAATAACGGTTACAGGCATTTTAAGAATTATTTTTTATCTTGCATTTTTAATATTGTTAACCCTAATTAACACTATTGTAATGAACTTAAAATCAATGTTTTAGGTATGGGAATTATTACACGAAAAGATAGCGCCCAGCCACGCGTAGTACAAGTAAAGGCAAAACACTTTAACTCGCTTAAGTTTACAATCGCCGCTGTATTAATAGTAGTAATGGTACTGATGACGGCCATTGTGCGCCTTAGCTCGCAAAGTGCGCAGCAAAGGCAGGAGAACAGCAGGCTGCAATCGCAGATAGCTGCATTACAGGGACAAATTGATAAAGAATCGCAGGACGCGGTGTTGCTAAATGCCGAAAAGGAAGGCCAGCGCAGCAAAGCCGTATCGTACATACAGGACATACAGGCTAAGCTAAAGATCATAAACAATTTTATGCACAAACGTGGTTTGCGCAGTATATCGTTTAAAAAAATAAACGTTAGCGATAAACCTAACAACGAAACCAAGCTATACGCCGAGTTTAGCAGTTATCTGGATAAACTTGTAAATAATATAGCGTTTACCCCCATGGGTTATCCAAGATTAAGCTCGTTCACCTCTTTTTTTGGTTCGCGCGGCAATCCATTTGATTTTGGCGGCAAGGAGTTTCATCCCGGCATTGATTTTAAAGGCCACCGAGGCGACCCCGTTAAATGTACAGCCAGCGGCAGGGTGATATTCGCAGGCAGGGCAGGAGGGTACGGCAATTGCATAAAAATACGCCATGCCAATAACCTGGAAACCTGGTACGGGCATTTATCAAAAATAAATGTAAGGGAAGGCGAACGGGTTACCGTTGGCGATATCATTGGCAAAGTTGGTTCAACAGGGCGTTCCACCGGCCCGCATTTGCATTACGAGATACGACGCAACGGCCATCCGGTTAACCCCAAACAATACCTGAGTATTAATCTTTAGAAAGTGTTTTTTTAGTTTATTATTGCCTATATTAGTTATACAATTTAATATTATCACAATGAAAGACGAACTTAAAAAAGACGAATTGGCTAAAAAAGGGAAAATTATTGTTGTATCTGAAGAAGCACAGTTAAAGGATAAGAAGGATTTAACCCTTAAAGAAATATGCGAGGCAGACCATGTGGGCAGATGCGGGTATTGTGACGAGCAGGGCCGGTTTACCGCGTGCGCCTAACGCAATATGAAAATAATTATTCTTTGCTTTTGGGTTATTATAACACGTATTGGCTATTACTTTTTAATACAAGGCAGCCACAACGGGTTATACTATATACAAATGAGTAACCTGAAAGATATTTGCCAGTACCTGGCCGTTGCAGGCTTTCTGCTTATATGCTACAAGAGGCAATTGGCCCGTAAAATAAGGCACGTTATAATTTTCGCCCTTGTTTATTGTCTTTCGTTTGCCGTTATTATGCTATACCCTTTTTTGGGCGGCGACATCAGCAGCGGCAGCGAATCGACCCTGTTTGTATTCAACTCTTTTTGGGCCTACGCATCAGCAGCCTTGCTGCTCTACTTAGTATTCAGCTCCGACGATTTTTCTACCAAACAAGCCTAATGCTTCCTGTCCACATCGGTTTCACCAAACTTAAGGTCCACCTCCTGAGGTTGTGTAATTGCCGGGTAATCATAACGCAACCTATTTCATTAAAATATTTATAATCACTATTTTTGCAGTTCAAAAAAATAATAATATGTCATCAGTAGAAACTGCATACGTTAAAAATAAAGTGAAGGACCCTTCACTGGCCGCCTGGGGCCGCAAAGAGATTGAATTGGCCGAGGCCGAAATGCCGGGCTTAATGGCGCTGCGTAAAGAATATGGCCCCGCTAAGATATTAAAGGGCGCACGTATCGCGGGCTGTTTGCACATGACCATCCAAACCGCTGTTTTAATTGAAACTTTGATAGAACTGGGTGCCGAAGTTACCTGGTCGTCATGTAATATATTTTCTACACAAGATCATGCCGCTGCTGCCATTGCTGCCGCGGGCACCTCTGTTTACGCCTGGAAAGGTATGAACGCCGAGGAATTTGACTGGTGTATTGAGCAGACCTTATTTTTTGGCGAAGACCGCAAACCATTGAACATGATACTGGACGATGGCGGCGACTTAACCAACATGGTGTTAGATAAATACCCTGAACTGATAGATGGCATTAAAGGCTTATCTGAAGAAACCACCACAGGCGTACACCGTTTGTACGAGCGCATGAAAGCGGGCACACTGCCAATGCCTGCCATTAACGTAAACGACTCGGTTACCAAATCGAAATTTGATAACAAATACGGCTGTCGCGAGTCGTTGGTTGACGCCATCCGCCGCGCTACCGATGTAATGATGGCCGGTAAGGTGGCTGTTGTTTGTGGTTACGGCGATGTGGGTAAAGGTTCTGCCGATAGCTTGCGCAACGCAGGTGTACGTGTTATCGTTACCGAAATTGACCCTATCTGCGCGTTACAGGCAGCAATGGAAGGCTTCGAGGTGAAAAAATTAAGCACTGCTATAACCGAGGCTGATATTGTAGTTACTGCAACAGGTAACAAAAACATTGTTCGCGAGCAGCATTTCCGCGCGTTGAAGGATAAAGCCATTGTTTGTAACATAGGCCACTTTGATAACGAGATTGACATGGCCTGGTTAAACGGCGCTTACGGCGATAGCAAGATCGAGATAAAACCACAGGTTGATAAATACACCATTGATGGCAAAGACCTGATCGTACTGGCCGAAGGCCGTTTGGTGAATTTGGGTTGCGCTACCGGCCACCCAAGCTTTGTAATGAGTAACTCGTTCACCAACCAAACTTTAGCTCAAATTGAGCTTTGGACAAACGGTGATGCTTACGAAAACAAAGTTTATACGCTGCCAAAGCACCTTGATGAAAAGGTTGCGCGTTTGCACCTCGAAAAAATTGGTGTTGAACTTGAAGTTTTAGACCAGGATCAGGCGGAGTACATCGGCGTGACTGTTGATGGTCCGTTTAAACCGGAGTATTACAGGTACTAAGTTTAAAGTAAAAAGTAAAAAGGGATGTGGTTTAGACCATGTCCCTTTTTTTGTTTACAAGCGTTATGCCGGAGTATATCGGCATTTCGTTGTAGAGACGCGATACTTCGCGTCTATGGCCTTTCATGTTGAACGAGAGTGAAGTACCTATTCGCTGGTTCACGGTTTATCGGTAGATCCTCGCTATCCGTAAGGATGACAAACACGTTTTACAGCAACTCATAAGATCCCCTTATCCACCCAAACAATTGCGGGCGCAACTCGCCGGTATGGCTCAGCCTGATGTTGTTTTGAAACCTGCCTGCCGTAGCAATGCTTTTGTAAACCGGCGGCTCGGTTATTTGGGTGGCCGAGTAAAACTTTAGGTCCAGCACTTTTTGCATGGGGCGGATAACAAAAAACGTTTGCCTATGCACAAAGGTGATGCAGTTTGGGGTAGTGCCTACCAAAACATCGGGCCAGTCGGCAACTTCGGCAAGCAGTTTATCAAACAGTAGCAATAACTCCTCGGGCTTGCCTTTAAACAGGTCGTCGAGGCTAACCCTGGCACAGTAATGCCTTTGGCTTTCGCTGGGTAGTTCGCGGTCGCATTTGGGGCAGTTGTAGGGCATATAACAGATATGTGAGGCCGAAGCCTTGCGGTTGGCTATCTAATAGTTTCGCCAGTTTTAGCACAGGCTAACATGGCCTCATACAACGCGCTGTACTGTATAACAAAACGATTCTCGATCACTTGTTTAGGCTGATCGTCTTCTTTTATACAATAATCATGTTTTACATTTATGGCTAATATATCAGGGTCACCCGTTTTCCATGTGTTGGATTTTGACAGGGAATAATTGCCGCACGCATCCAAAACAGACTTGGATTCGTTAACCTCGCCCTCCCCATATTTACTTTCAAAAACAGCTAAAAACTGGTTATTATCGCCTTTACTATCTACGGTAAGAATTTTAATTAACGATCCTTTATAAAAAGTTAAAATAATATTGTTTAAAGTGGTACCATAAACCTCGTATTTGGGTATGCTGTAACTAACCGCGTCTTTACATTTTTTTATGTAAAGTTTATTTAGTGAAGCATCGAGGTCGAGTTTTGAATCTAATATACTTTTCACCAAAGGACTCAGCGGATCGTATATAACCTTAAACACTTTATCTTTATTTTTTTCAATAAACTTCATTGTTTTTAACGAACCGTCAATAACTACACTCGGATCTATTTTTAATGCGGATAAGACCTCGCTTTCTGTTTTTCCAATTTGCAACCCTTCAACACCATTTATTTGCTGGGCAAATGAGCTATTATAAAAAACTAATAAAATCAATACATATAAATACTTCATCATAATATTAACTGGCTGCTTTTTTATAAATGTAAAATAAATATAAAAAAATCAAAGTTGATTAGTAAATAGTTCATTAATAATGGTTTGCTTTTGGATGCTAAAATTGAAATATTATAATGGTTTACAGGTACAGGCTGGTCTAAACAGGTGATAATCGCATAAATTTATTTTATATTATTTGTAACTTAAGCCGTTTTTAAAGACCTAATTATAATGAAACTATTAACTAAAACCTTTATCACGGCCGTGGCTGTGTGCCTGGGCAGCTTTACAGCTTTTGCGCAGGAAAACCTGCCAAAAGATTATCTTACCAAAGAATTTCATGCCGGCCGCCGCCAGGCGCTGCGCAACCTGATGCCCGCCAACTCGGTAGCAGTAGTATTCGCCTACCCCGAGCAGGTATTCTCTAACGATGTAAACTACGTTTTTCACCAAAACCCCGATATGTATTATTTTTCGGGATATAAAGAACCTGATGCCGCCCTGCTGATATTTAAGGATATGCAGGGCACCGGCGATACCAGCTATAACGAAGTGCTTTTTGTGCGCAAGCGCAACCCGCAGCAGGAGCAATGGACCGGCAGGCGCATGGGTGTTGACGGTGCCAAAACCCAGTTGGGTTTTAAAAGGGTTTACAATGGCAGCGAGTTTGCCAAATTCCCGGTCGATTTTAAAAAATTCAGCGCTGTTATATATGACAACCTTAACGACGATGCCACAGGCGACCTGAAGGCTTTAATAAGCACATTTAAAACCAAGGCCGCGATCCGGGATCTGGATAAAGGCCTGATGAATGATTTTAATATCATTACTAAATATGCCACACCGAAGAATTTAACACAGATAATGAATTTTATGAAGCCCCGCCTTGAAGACGATGCCCATAAAAACAGTGCTATAATACAGGAGTTGGTTGCTAAGCCCGACTCCGCCACATTGCTAAGTGTTAAAGATAAAATAAAGGCCGATTTTGGTAATGCAGGTTTATTTACCGAATACACAACCAAACTGCGTGGTGTTAAGCAGCCCGAAGAACTGACGCTGCTGAGCAAATCGGTGCAATTATCGAGCATTGCCCATGCCGAGGTAATGCGCGCCGTAAAACCAAACATGAGCGAACGCGAGCTTGAAGGGATATTAATGTATGTGCACCGCAAATACGGCGCCGAAAACGAAGGCTACCCGCCGATAGTAGGTGTAGGTGCAAACGGCTGCATCCTGCATTACGAAGAAAATAATGAGCAGGTGCTGAACAACCAGTTGGTGCTGATGGATGTAGGCTCGGAGTATCATGGCTACTCGGCCGATGTTACCCGCACGGTGCCGCCAACCGGCAAGTTTACCGAAGAGCAGAAGGCTATTTACCAAATAGTTTACGATGCGCAGGAAGAAGTGTTTAAACTGTGTAAAGCAGGTGTGCCATATTCGTCCCTGGAAGCAAAAACGGGCGAAATACTGGCCGCTGGTTTAATAAAGCTCGGTATCATAAAAGAAGCGAAAGAGCTGCGTACCTATTACCCGCACGGCGTATCGCACCACATGGGGCTTGATGTGCATGATAAAGGTTCGTACACAGGCAACCTGGAAGAGAACATGGTGATAACAGTTGAGCCGGGCATTTATATCCCTGCGGGCAGCAAATGCGATAAAAAATGGTGGAACATAGGTGTACGTATCGAAGACGATGTAGTTATCGGCAAAGATAAGGGCACTATTTTATCGTTAGATGCGCCCAGAAAATGGCAGGACGTTGAAAAAATGGACGCGGAAAAAAGTATATTTGACGGTGCGAAATTCCCGCCGCTTAAATAGGAAGACTTTAATATATATGGAAAGCCCCGACTTGTCGGGGCTTTCCTGTTTTAAGCTATTTTAATGATATTTGCCCTTCATATTAACAACTATGGCCCGCTTATCCGTCAACATTAATAAAATTGCTACCCTGCGTAACTCCCGCGGTGGCGACAACCCAAATCTGGTACAGGTTGCAAACGACTGCGAACGTTTTGGCGCGCAGGGTATAACTGTACATCCGCGCCCGGATGAAAGGCATATCCGTTACCGGGATGTTTTTGACCTTAAAAAGGTTGTAACCACCGAGTTTAATATAGAAGGTAATTGCCAGGAACAAAAATTTGTGGACCTGGTACTGGCTAACCAACCCGAGCAGGTAACCCTGGTGCCCGATGTTTTAGGGCAGATCACATCAAACCATGGTTGGGATACTATAGCCAATCAACAATATTTAAGGGATATCATTAGCGTTTTTAAAGATGCCGGCATCCGCGTATCCATATTTGTCGACCCCGTTGTGGACATGATTGAGGCCGCAGCCACCACCGGTACCGACCGCATTGAACTGTACACCGAGGCTTATGCACACAACTACCTAACCAATAAAGACGAAGCCATAGCACCTTATGTACAGGCTGCCGAAACCGCACATAAACGTGGCCTGGGCATCAACGCCGGCCACGACCTTGATCTGCACAACCTTAAATACTTCGCGCAAAACATACCCGCGCTTGATGAGGTAAGCATAGGCCACGCTCTTATCAGCGATGCCCTGTACTATGGCTTAGAGAATACTATACAGATGTATTTGAGGCAGCTGGCTTAGTGTAAACATCGCCTATTTTTCCTTTGGTAAACCTACTGTCACTATCGTATTACCTGATTGTTATTCAACAGCTAAATTGTACCTTTGCGATAAATTTTAAGGGACAACCATTTCAATGAAGCTGAACGTAGATTACCAGGAAAAATTCCAGCAAAGGCACATAGCGCCAAACCAGGCAGATACCGAAAAAATGCTTAAAACTGTCGGTGTAAATTCGCTTGATGAATTAATTGATGAAACCGTACCGGCCCGGATAAGGCTTAAGGCCCCGCTAAACCTGCCGGCAGCTAAAAGCGAATTCGATTACCTGAATACGCTAAGGCAAACAGCTTCAAAAAATAAGGTATTTAAATCGTACATAGGCCAGGGCTACTATGATGTAATTGTGCCCGGTGTTATACAGCGTAACATCCTTGAAAACCCGGGGTGGTATACCCAATATACCCCATACCAGGCCGAGATCGCCCAGGGCCGTTTACAAGCCCTGCTGAATTTCCAGACTATGGTTATCGATTTAACCGGGATGGAAATTGCCAATGCATCATTACTTGATGAAGGCACGGCAGCTGCCGAAGCCATGTTTATGCAATACAGCCTGCGCAAAAACCAGCAGGCCACTGTTTTCTTTGTTTCGGAAGAGTTGTTCCCGCAAACCATCGATATTTTAAAAACACGCAGCGAGCCTTACGGCATTAAACTCCAGATTGGCAACCACCGCACCGTACAATTAACCGACGATATGTTTGGTGCAATTGTACAATATCCTGCAGGTAACGGGGCCGTTTATAACTATACGGATTTTGCGAACGCCCTGCACGATAAAAATATAAAACTTACGGTTGTTGCCGATATCATGAGCCTCGTGCTGCTAACCCCGCCGGGCGAGTGGGGCGCCGATATTGTGGTGGGCAGCACCCAGCGCTTTGGCGTACCAATGGGCTTTGGCGGCCCGCACGCGGCATTTTTTGCCACTAAAGAAGAATATAAACGTTCCATCCCCGGCCGCATCATTGGCGTAACCATAGACAGTGCCGGTAACTATGCCTTGCGCATGGCGCTGCAAACCCGCGAGCAGCACATCCGCAGGGATAAAGCTACCTCAAACATTTGTACAGCGCAGGCATTACTCGCCATTATGGCCGGTATGTATGCGGTTTACCATGGTCCAAAAGGTATTAAACTCATAGCCGAACGCATACACGGGTTAACCGTTCTGCTGGCTAACTCGTTAAAAGCCCTTGGTTATGAGCAGTTGAACGAAACTTATTTTGATACCCTGAAATTTGACGTTGGCCCGTTGGGGGGCCCGCTGCATTCAGAAGCGCTGAACAATGAAGCAAACCTGAATTATAACGGTTCCGTGGTTACCATCTCTGTTGATGAAACTACATCGCCCGAGGATATCAAGACACTTGTACGTTTCTTTGCCAAGGTAAAAGGTAAAACGCTTACCGATTCAAATTTTGATTCACTGAAGGAAAATGTTGAAGGTATTATTCCTGCAGAATTGCAGCGCACCTCGGCTTACTTAACACACAGCTTGTTTAACTCGCACCATTCCGAACACGAAATGCTGCGTTACATTAAATCGCTGGAGGCTAAAGACCTTTCGCTTTGCCACTCAATGATCGCACTGGGCTCGTGTACCATGAAGCTTAACGCGACGACCGAAATGGTACCCGTTACCTGGGCCGAGTTTAGCAAGATGCACCCTTTTGCACCAACCGATCAGGTTGGCGGCTACATGCAGTTGTTTGACGAACTGAACAAATGGCTGAGCGAAATTACCGGCTTTGCAGCCATGAGCCTGCAGCCAAACGCAGGTGCGCAGGGCGAATACGCGGGTTTAATGGTTATCCGCGCTTATCATAACGATAGGGGCGACCATCACCGCAATATCGCCCTGATCCCATCATCGGCACACGGTACCAACCCAGCATCGGCAGCTATGGCAGGGATGAAGATTGTTGTAGTAAAATGCGATGATAACGGTAACATTGATGTTGCCGATATGAAGGCAAAAGCAGAGCAGTACAAGAACGAGCTCTCGTGCCTTATGGTAACTTACCCGTCAACTCACGGGGTGTTCGAGGAAAGTATTATCGAGATATGTGAGATCATCCACCAAAACGGCGGGCAGGTTTATATGGATGGCGCCAACATGAACGCGCAGGTAGGTTTAACAAGCCCTGCCAATATTGGGGCTGATGTTTGCCACCTTAACCTGCATAAAACCTTTTGTATACCGCACGGCGGTGGCGGCCCCGGCATGGGCCCGATTGGTGTAGCTAAGCACCTGGTGCCATATCTACCCGGCCATGCCGTTGTTGATATCGATAACGGAAAAGCCATCCACGCCGTATCTGCAGCACCATGGGGCTCTGCATCTATCCTGATCATATCGCACGCTTACATTGCCATGATGGGCGCCGACGGGTTAACCAACGCAACCCGTTACGCCATACTGAATGCCAACTATATTAAAACACGCTTAAAAGATCATTATAATGTGTTGTACACCGGCGCTAACGGCCGCTGCGCGCACGAAATGATATTGGATTGCAGGTCATTTAAGGCTTACGGTGTAGAGGTTGTAGATATAGCCAAGCGCCTGATGGATTATGGTTTCCACGCGCCAACAGTATCGTTCCCGGTTGCGGGTACGGTGATGATAGAGCCAACAGAATCGGAACCAAAACACGAGCTTGACCGCTTCTGCGACGCGATGATATCTATCCGTAACGAAATTACGGATGTAGAAAACGGCATATCTGATAAAACAGATAACCCGCTGAAAAACGCGCCGCACACCGCCGCAGTGATCACCGGCAACGATTGGGAACACCCCTACACCCGCCAGAAAGCGGCATACCCGCTGCCTTATGTTGCGACCTACAAATTCTGGCCTTCGGTTGGCAGGGTAAATGATACCTATGGCGATCGTACGCTCATCTGCTCGTGCCCCCCGCTAAGCGACTATGAATTTGAAGAGAGCGAAGTAACTACGCCCGAGTACGGAACGTGAAGATAGGTGTGCAGATGTGTAAATATGCAGATGTGCAGGTGAAAAATGACTGAATTAAGGCCCCTTAAGGGGCCTTTTTTATTGGTTTCGCCCTTCCCCGGCAGCGGCATAAATTGGCTTTTTGCAAAGGGAGAATAATGGGTATCCTGTTATATGATTCTCATTTGCTGCCTTTTGCAACTATTTGTACATTATTTACGTATTTATACTAATATTGTCTGAATTGGTTGCCGTAAACACTTAAGCTTTAAAGAGCGCGTTTACACGTAACTTTAATGAAATTTTAACGTTTACAACCTTTAAGAATATAACTTTTTAATTTGCAATTCCGTATAAGACCCTATGAGCCTTAATAACGACAAAACAGTAAGTGTTTTATTGGTTGATGATGATGAGATAAATAACTTTATTTCGATAAAGTTGATAAAGAAAGCGTTGACCAATTCTGATATTATGGCATGCCTTAACGGCAAATTTGCTATTGATCAACTGGCTGATATTCAACGTAAAGATCCGAGTAAGCTGCCCGACTACATCCTGCTGGATATCAATATGCCGATCATGAACGGCTGGGAATTTCTGGACGAATACAAGCGCTTAAACCTCGACCCGCTCGGTAAAAGCAAGATCTATATTATTTCATCATCGGTGTTCAGTAACGACATCAACAAGGCCCGATCATACCCACTGGTAAAAGATTTTATCTCAAAGCCGCTTAATGTTGAGAAAATAAAAGAGCTTTTCGGAGTATCGTCAAATTAAGCCGGCGTAACTACAAACTGTTCGTCGCGGTAACTAACAGTTCCTATTGGTGTCGCCCGTGCATGATAAAATAAACAGGTATAACCTTCGGCTGCGGCTTTTTGTCCGTATTGTATACGCAGTCCCGCGGCGCGGTTGCCATCATAATCGTATTTAGCTACAAACTTTCTTATCAGTTGCTCGGGTTCGGGGAGTTCATCGCCTCCAAAAAATACTTTTTGTCCTTCAATATCTATCCAAAACACCTGGTGAAACTTACTGTGGCCGGCAGATAGCTCAAATTTAATACCGGGTTGGTACTCCCCGCTGTCTTCAACAAAATCAATATCGGCTTTATCCCTCAACGCTTCAAAAATTTCTTTATGGTATGATGAGGATGCGCCGCTTAAGGCAAATTCAAACTCCCGGCGTTGGATAACATGTTTAGCTTGCGGGAAGCTTGGTTCCAGTTGGCCGTTACGCTCAACCACCAACCCGCCCGAGTGATCATAATGCAGGTGCGACATGAGCACCAGGGTAACATCGTCAGGGTCGAAACCTGCGTTGCGGATATGCTGATGCAGCAACAGTTCGTCGCGGGTGTCCTTATAGCCAAGGCCGGCGTCAAGTACGATGAGATCGGTAGCGGTTTTTATCAGGAAAGGATTGACATGAATGAACAATGAGCCCGGGCGGTCCCTCTTGCTATCCGTTTCGGGGTTAAAGGGAATGAATTTTTTGGTAGCATCAACTGAGTATGAGCCCTCGCCCAAAGCAAAAATTTCCATAACTAATGTTTGCGCAAATATAAGGTGCAGAAAGCTAAGCGGGGAATGTTGGTGGATAAATGACATTAGCTTTAACATGGCCTTGAAACCTTTGATCCCCCCGGGTTAAAACCCCGCAATTAGATATTACCGGTTTATTCTATAGCTGATTTAAATGCCCGCTGTAACGTTTTTATTCGCTTAACGTCTATTAGGTAAGATCAATTAAAAAATATTTTTAAATAAATTTTGATATACGAAAACTATCGTACATATTTGTACGAAGAAATTCGTATAACTTTAGAAACATGGATTTGAAACCGACGGAAAGCGAACTGGAAATATTGCAGGTGATATGGAAAAAGGGGAAGTGCAGCGTACGCGATGTACACGAGGAGCTTGCCAAAAATAAGGACTCGGGCTATACAACCACACTTAAGCTAATGCAGATAATGCACGAGAAAGGCTTGGTTGAGCGCGATACGACGGCTAAAAGCCATTTGTATACGGCTTTGATAACCCGCGAAGCGGCTCAACAGGGCGCATTGGATAAAATTTTGTCGACAGTGTTTAAGGGCTCTACATCCGACCTGGTGATACAGGCACTGGGCCAGCACCGGGCTTCAAAAGATGAAATAGACGCGATAAAAGATTATTTGAAACAGTTTGGTGATGGTGAGTAGTGAATAGTGAGTAGTCAGGTGTAAGTAGTTGGAGGTCTGGGTTTAGGATTTAGAGCTTCCCTTTTATGATTTAGAATTTAAAGGTTATGGAAAATATACTGTATAACATTAGCCAGGTTTTGGGGATAACCATTATCCACTCGTTATGGCAGGGGTTGCTAATCTATTTTTTGCTTAGGGTAGTATTGCTGGTTGCAGGCAAGTTACCATCATCTACAAAA